>JBFMHA010000119.1:0-1594 GCA_040753075.1 Thermodesulfobacteriota bacterium | reverse complement strand
GGACGACCTGGACACCCTGGCCCAGGCTGCGGCCCTCACCCAGGCCCTGGCCGAACTGGGCCACGTGACCGCCCGGGCCGACTTCTCCCTGGACCTCCCGTCCACCGCAAAGGACCTGGCCGCGGCCGCGCCCGACGCGGTGGTGAACCTGGTGGAGTCGGTGGAAGGCAACGCCCGCCTCATCCACCTGGCCCCGGCCCTGCTGGAGGACCTGGGCCTGGCCTTCACCGGCTCGGACCAGGCCGCGGTGCTGCTCTCCAACCACAAGGTCCTGGGCAAGCGCACCCTGGCCCCGCACGGCATCCCCACCCCGGCCTGGACCGACCGGGCCGCCCTGCTCCGGGGCGCGCCCCTGCCCGGGGGGCCGCTCATCGTGAAATCCGTGACCGAGCACGCGTCCACGGGCCTCTCGGATGCCAGCGTGCTCACCCCCGGGGACCCGGCCGAGCTCTTGGCCGCCCTGGACCGCGCCGCGGCCCGGCACGGGGGCGAGTGGTTCGCGGAAGGGTACGTGCCCGGCCGGGAGTTCAACGTGGCCCTGCTCGATTCCCCGGACGGCCCCCAGGTCCTGCCCATCGCGGAGATGCTCTTCGAGAATTTCGCCCCGGACCGGCCCCGGATCGTGGGCTACGACGCCAAGTGGGACGAGGCCTCGGAGGACTACGCCGGCACCGTGCGCAGCTTCGAGTTTCCGGCCACGGACGACGGGCTCCTGGACTCCCTGGCCCATCTGGCCCGCCGCACCTGGAGCGCCTTCGGCCTGGGGGGCTACGCCCGGGTGGACTTCCGGGTGGACGAGCACGGCCGGCCCCTGGTCATCGACGTGAACGCCAACCCCTGCCTGTCCCCGGACGCGGGATTCGCCGCGGCCCTCCGGCAGGCGGACATCCCCTACCCGGCGGCCGTGGCCCGCATCCTGGATGCGGCCCTGGCCCGGAGGGCGTAAGGCCATGTTCCGCATCCGCCGCGTGTTCGACGACCTGCTGGCCGTGGACAAGGCCGCCATCGCCGCGGTCCAGGCCATCATCCGGGAGCGCTTCCCGGCCGAGGCCGAGGTGGCGGCCATCCCGGCCAAGCTGCGCGACCCCCTGGCCCATCGCTTCCGCACCATCCTGTTCGTGGCCGAACAGGGCGCGTCCCGCGCGGTGCGTGGCTTCGCCCTGGTGCTTCACTTCCCGGCCGAGCGCTTCTGCTGGCTGGACTACGTGTCCGCGGCCCCGCGCCTGGCCGGGGGCGGGGTGGGGGCGGCCTTGTACTCCCGGGTGCGCGAGGAGGCTGCGGCCCTGGGCTGCGTGGGCCTGGCCTTCGAGTGCCTGCCCGACGACCCGGCCCTGTGCCGCGACCCGGCCCTCATGGCCGAGAACCGCGCCCGCCTGCGCTTCTACGAACGCTTCGGGGCCCGGCCCGTGGCCGGCACCGCCTACGAGACCCCGCTCAATCCCGGGGACGACTGCCCGCCCTACCTGGTGTTCGACGGCCTGGGCCGCACCCGCGGCCTGCCCAAGGCCACGGCCCGCAAGCTGGTCCGCGCCGTGCTGGAGCGCAAGTACCACCACCTCTGCCCGCCCAGCTACGTGGACCTGGTGGTGCGCTC
>JBFMHA010000118.1:0-1777 GCA_040753075.1 Thermodesulfobacteriota bacterium | reverse complement strand
GCACGACCTTGACCGCCAGGGGGACCGGGTCGGGCTCGATGGTCTTGGTGCGGGCGCGGTCGTCGTCGCCCGGGTCCTCGATGCGGGCCTGGCCCGAGCGCAGGGCGCGCAGGAGGCCCTCCCAGGCGTCGGGCTGGGACAGGATGTCCTCGCAGTGCAGGAGGAGGAACCCGCCGCTGGCCCGGTGCAGGCTGCCGGCCTTGACCAGGCTGTAGTCGGTGTACAGGGTGCCCAGCTCGGCCTCGCGTTCGATGACGCCCAGCAGGTTCGCCGGGGTGGGGTGGTCCTCCACCACGATGGGCGCGCCCTTGGCCGCGGAGTTGTCCACGAACAGGTTCACTCCGTAGCGCACGAAGAAATCCTCGGCCGGCCCCTCGGCCCCGTGCGGCATGGCGTGGGCCGGGGCCGGGCCGGAGGGCGCGGCCTCGCGGGGCAGGAACTGGTCCAGGTTGTCCAGCACGTCCTGGCGCAGGGCGGCGAAGAACTCGGCCAGGCCCTCCACGTCGGCGAAGCGGGCGGCCAGGGGGTCCAGGCGTTCGGCCAGCACCCCGGACACCGCGGCCTTCTCCAGGTCCAGCTGGCTCTTGCGGTAGTCGCGCTCCTTGGCCCCCAGGCTGCGCAGCGAGGTGGTCATGTCCTCCAGGATGCGGTCCGAGCGGGACTTGAGGGACTTGCGCAGGGCCGGGTCCAGGCGCTCGAAGTCCGCCTCGGACACCACCTTGCCCTCCAGCAGGGGGTAGAGGGTCATGGAGCCCTGCTCGTCCAGGTCCAGGTCGAAGCCCTGGGCCCCGGCGGCCTCCTCCATCTCGTTCAGGACCTTTTCGCGGGAGTCCGAGAAGGACTTGAACAGGGCCTCGCGCCGTTGCTGGAAGGCCTCCTGCTCGAAGAGCGCGGGGATGTCGCGGCGCACCGCATCCATGGCTTCCGTCAGGCCGGCCTTGAGCTCCCGGCCGCGGCCCGCGGGCAGGGCCAGGATGCCGGGCCGGTCCTGGTCGTCGAAATTGTACAGGTAGACCAGGTCCGGGGGCACGTCCATGCGCGCGGCGCGCGGGGCCAGGAAGTCCTTGACCAGGTAGGTGCGGCCCAGGTTGGGCTCCCCGGCCACGAACACGCTGTAGCCCGGGTCGCTGATGAGCAGGGCCTGGGCCAGGGCCATGAGGGCCCGGGGCTGGGGCGGCGTCAGGTTGCCGTTTTCGGGGACGGCCGCGGAGTCGGCATAGGGGATCCTGGACGCGGGGAACTGGGCACGCAGCTTGTGCGGGGGCAGGGGCTTGACCTTGGGCATGGATTCACCTGGGGACGGATTGCCCGGCCCGTGCCGCCCGGGTCGGGGAAGGGCGGCGGGGCAGGGGATTTGGACTCTAAACACTGGTTGCGGGTTTGTCACCAGGGAGGTTTCCGTCCCGTCCGGAGCGGGGAAAGGCGGCGGCGAAACGTCGTCAAAAAGTCACCCGGCCGCGCCCGCCAGGTAACAGGCCGGGCCTAGGGTCCCGGAACAAATCGCCCCAGGCGGCGTTCGAGACCGTTCCCCAACCCTCTCCCGCGAGGTGGACGTGAGCCTGCAGACTGCCCGCAACCCCGGACCGTTCCAGATCCCCCTGACCGCCCGCACCCCCATCGGCCGCACGGTCGTGCGCGCCCTGGTCCAGCCCTCCCTGGACCGCCTGCTCTGCCTGCCCGCGCTCAACTCCCGCTACCTGTCCATTGCCGAAGAGAAGCGCACCAACGACTTCCTGAACGAGGCCCTGGCCTCGCTCCAGGTGCAGGTGGGCGCGTC
>JBFMHA010000117.1:0-2233 GCA_040753075.1 Thermodesulfobacteriota bacterium | reverse complement strand
GGCGGACAAGCGCGGGGACAAGAGCCCGGACAGCCTCGCCGGGAGCCTGGCGGACAAGCTCACGGAAAAGACCGCCTCCCCCGCCCCCCCTGCCCAGGCCTCCGCGCCCCTGGACGCGGACGCCAGCGGCCAGGTCTACCGCTATGTGTACCAGGTGGCGGCCTTCCCGGACCCGGTCTCGGCCCAGGAGTACCGGACCAAACTGGCGGGCCTCGGGCTCGCCTCCAGCCTGGAGAAGACCGTGGACGCCTCGGGCCGCGCCTGGCACCGGGTCCTGGTGAACTTCACCGGCGCTCCCGAGGACACCCGCGGCCTCAAGGACAAGCTGGCGGGACTGGGCGTGTCCCGGGTCATCCTGCGGGACAAGAAGCCCAAGTAGCCCTCCCTGTTCAAATCCTCCCACGCCGAAGACCCCGCGCGGACACGCGGGGCAAGGCCGGACAGGCCCCGGGCCCGGGGCTGAACTACAGGAGCTTTTCCAGGATGTCGGAGGCGGCGCTGATGGCCGAGGCCTCGATCGGGCAACGGGCCTGGAGCGCGAACATCCCCCCGGGGTAGCGGCCGGTGCGCTTCACCTCGGCCTTGAAGGCGGCGACGATGGCGTCGCTCATCCGCTTGACCTCCACCGCCACCGGATTGTCGGGATTGCCCGAACCCAGGGCCTTGGCCACGTCGGCTTCCGACAAGCCCCGAAATTCCTTTTTCGATTCGACGTACATGAGCAATTCTCGCCTGTTGCGAAAAAAGGGTCAAGCGCCGGCCCGGCTTGGCGGGCGAACGAGCCAGGAAAGCGCATCAGGCCCTGCGCAAGGCCGACTCCATGTCCCGCAGATAGGCCAGGGCCTTTTCCGGAGTGAACTGGGGGCTCTCCTGGCGCATGCGCCGGGTCCCGTCCGGCTCCACCAGATCGGTGCGCACCCACATGCGGTCAACATCCCTCACCACGCGCACCTCCAGTCCGGCCCCGCCCTTCTTGCGCAAGAGGACGTTCACCGCCACCACCATCTCCGCGATGCGCTCCGTGGTCGCCTCGTCGCCCATGGCCCCTCCAAGGGCGTCCCGGCCTGTCTCCACAGGGCCGAGGCCCAGGTTGTGCTCGTTGGTACAACCACGCCGCAGACACGGTCAAGGGCGAACAAACGGAGTCTTCGTTTTCAACGGCCCGGCGGGCAAAAGGCCGGACCGGCTTGACCGCTTCCCCGGTTTTTTCTAGAAACCTCCATCATTTCGAGGAACAACCAGAAACGGGGCATGTTGCATGAAAAAGGATCTTGTCCAGGAGCCGGCTCCCGAAACCCGCGGCTGTTGCCTCCCGCCCTCGCGGGAGCCCGAACCGACAGCACTCTGAGCCGGACAACGGCGCACGCGCTGGACTCCGGCTCGCAACGAGGAGTCCACTGCAATGCAGGACGATCGCCTGACTCGACTGTTCTTTGACATCTTCAACGACCTCCCCCGGCAGGGCCCGGGCGACGCCCAATCCACGGCGCGCGCCCTGGGTCTGTGCGCCGGCCTGCCGCCCCGCCCGGACATCCTGGACGTGGGCTGCGGCTCGGGCGTCCAGACCCTGGAGCTGGCCCGCCGCACCGGAGGCCGAGTGACCGGGGTGGACACCCACCCGGTCTTCCTGGAGCGCCTCGCCGCCTCGGCCCGGAGCCAGGGGCTCGGGGACCGCGTGCGCGCGGTGCGGGCGGACATGAAGGCCCTGCCCTTTCCCGGGGCGTCCTTCGACCTGGTGTGGAGTGAAGGGGCCATCTACAACATGGGCTTCGACAGCGGCCTGCGCGCCTGGCGGAAGCTGCTCCGGCCCGGCGGCTGCCTGGCCGTGACCGACGCGGTCTGGCTGCGTCCGGACCCGCCCCGCCCGTGCCGCGAGTTCTGGGACGCGGAATGCCCAGACATACGCGGCGTGGAGGCCAACCTCGCAGCGGCCGAGGCCGCGGGATACCAGACCCTGGGCTGGTTCATCCTGCCGGAGCGCTGCTGGCGCGACGAGTATTACGCGCCCTTGGGCCTGCGGCTGGAGAGCTTCCGCGCCGAGCACGCGTCCGACCCCGAGGCCCTGGGCCTGGCCGACGCGCTGCAGGCCGAGATCGATCTCTACGAGAGCCACTCGGCCTGGTACGGATACGCATTCCTGGCCATGCGCCGCAAGGACTGACAGCAATAGAACCGGGGCGGCCCGCGCAAGCGGGCCGCCCCCAGTGCGGTCCCCCCACCGATGCCGGGGCAC
>JBFMHA010000116.1:0-2458 GCA_040753075.1 Thermodesulfobacteriota bacterium | reverse complement strand
GATCCAGCAGAACGCCGCGGCCGCGGAAGAGATGGCCTCCACCTCCGAGGAGCTGTCCTCCCAGGCCGTGCAGCTGCAGCAGACCATGGCCTTCTTCCGCCTGAACGGGCACGGCCGCAAGGCCGCGCCCGCGGCCGCGACGGCCAGGGCCGGCCGCATGCTGTCCGCGAATCGCGCCAGCTCCCCGAAGCTGGCCGGCGCCCTGGCTCCGCCCCAGGCCCGGGCCTCAGCCGCCGCCGGCCTGGCCCTGGACATGGCCGCGGGGGACGGGGACGAGGAGTTCGAACGGTTCTAGATCCGCGCCCGGCCCTCCGCGCCCGGCATCCCTCCGCCGGGCCGGAGGGCCGGCATGCCGGAAGGAGACGACCTCCCGCATCCCGCAAGACGACCGCCCTCTCCCCCGGTCGCCCCTGCGCCGGCGCAATGGCCCGCGGCCGCCACCCCCGGCATTCTTCATCAATGAATCCGCCAAGATAGCCCGACGAACCGGACGTCGCCGCACTCCCGGCCAACGCGTAGCAGAATGCGCCGCTATGCATTTAACACAGCGGTTCGCCTATACATATTCTTTTCTTCAATGATTTCGAATAGCGAAAATATGTGTTGACACCTACTCTACCCGCCGCTAAACGAACATTCAGGAGAATCTCCGCAAAAAAAGCGGACGCCGCATGGCAACCTTTCACCAACGGGGGTGGGTCATGTTCAAGGACCTCAAACTCGGCGTGAAGCTTGGGCTGGGCTTCGGCCTGCTCATCGCCATCACCTGCGCCCTGGGCGGAATGGCGATCCTCAACATGAGGACGGTCCAGACCGGGGCGGAGCGCCTGGACAAGGAGTACGTCCCGGAAGTGGACATCGCCAACGACCTGGAGCGCTTCACGCTGCTGACCATGTACTCCATGCGCGGCTACGCCCTGAGCGAGGAGGGACGCTACTGGGAGGAGGGCGAAGTCTACCTGGGCGAGGTGGGCAAATCCCTGGCCGCAGCCAAGGAGCATGCCGAGAAGTACCCAGCCCTGGTCAAGCTCAAGGAGCAGGCGGCCACGGCCCAGGCCAGAACCGGCGAGTACCGGAGCCTGGTCCAGGAGACCCACCGGCTCATCACCGCCATCGCCGCCAACCGCAAGGACATGGACGCGGCGGCCGGCGCCTACATGAAGAACTGCAACGACTTCCTCGCCTCCCAGAACGAGGCCATGCTGCGGGAGATGGCGGAAAAGGCCGGGGCCGAGAAACTCGCTGAGCGCCTCAAGAAGATCACCCTCATCAACGACGTCATCGACCTGGGCAACGACACCCGGGTCAGGAACTTCAAGGCCCAGGCCCTGCGCGACCCGGCCATCATCCAGGAGGCCATGCCGAACTTCGCGAAGATGGACGAGGCGTTCGACAAGCTCCGGGCCGTCACCCGCCTGGACGTGAACATCCGGCAGCTCGCCGACACCCGGGCCGCGGCCGGGGCCTACCGCAAGGCCATGGAGTCGTTCCTGGCCAACTGGCTCAAGCTCCAGGACGTGGGCAAGGCCCGGGGCGCGGCCGGCGACGCGGCCCTGGAGGCGGCCAAGGCCACGGCCCAGGCCGGCATGGAGCAGACCCGGGACATCTCCGGCGAGGCGGTGAAGAACCTGTCCGCGGCCTCCGCCGTGATGCTGATCGGCCTCGCCGTGGCCCTGGCCCTGGGCGCGGCCATCGCCACGGTCCTGACCCGGGCCGTCACCGGCCCGGTGCGCCGGGCCGTGGACTTCGCCGGGGTGCTGGCCGCGGGCGACGCCAGCGCCACCCTGGACATCCGCCAGAAGGACGAGATGGGGGCGATGGCCGACGCCCTGCGCGGCATCGCCCACGCCGAGAGGGACATCGTGGACAAGGTCGGCCGCCTGGCCAAGGGCGACCTGGAGGTCGACTTCACGCCCCGCTCGGGCCAGGACGCGCTCATGAAGTCCCTGGGGAACATGGTCGCGGCCCAGGCCGAGGTTGCGGGCCAGGTCCGGGAGATGGCCACCGGCGACCTGTGCATCCTGTTCAAGTCCCGTTCGGACAAGGACACCCTCATCCAGTCCCTGGCGGACATGGTGCACAAGCTGTCGGACACCGTGGGCCAGGTGCAGGGCGCCACCGAGAACGTGGCCTCGGGCAGCGAGCAGCTCTCGTCCTCCTCCGGCGGCCTGTCCCAGGGCGCCACCGAGCAGGCCGCGTCGGTGGAGGAGGTGTCCTCCTCCATGGAGCAGATGACCTCCAACATCCGCCAGAACGCGGAGAACGCGGCCCAGACCGAGAAGATCGCGGTGCAGTCGGCCACCGACGCCGCGGCCGGAGGCCAGGCCGTGGCCGAGACCGTGGCGGCCATGAAGCAGATCGCCGAGAAGATCTCCATCATCGAGGAGATCGCCCGGCAGACCAACCTGCTGGCCCTCAACGCGGCCATCGAGGCGGCCCGGGCCGGGGAGCACGGCAA
>JBFMHA010000115.1:0-2767 GCA_040753075.1 Thermodesulfobacteriota bacterium | reverse complement strand
CGTCCACGCAGTAGTCGTACAAGTCGTGATCCCCTCCCGTATCGCCGAGGGGGTCGGGGGCGGTGAAGCGGCCGATGGTGGGGTCGTAGTCGCGGTGACAGAAACGGACGAGGCCGGTGAAGCGGTCACGCAGGCCGCCGGCGAAGGCCAGGGGGATGAAGAGGGCCGGGTTGGAGTCGGACAGGATCTGGCCGAAGGCGTCGTAGTCAACGACCTTGACCACTCGGCCCTCGTGGGGTCCGTCCATGGCGGCCACGGCCTTGAGGCTGCCCACCTGGTCGTAGCCCAGGAGGTAGGAGGTGGAGTCGTTGGCGGTCTGCACTGTCGCGGCCCGGGGCAGGCGGCCCTGGGCGTAGTGGAAGGTCATGCGGGTGCCGCTGCGGTGGTCGCGGTAGGTGGCCAGTTGCAGCGGGCTGCGCCAGGCGAGAGACTCGGCCGGGGCGGCGTCGATGTACTTCTCGACCGGCAGGCCGGGCGCGATGGTCTCGCTGCGCAGCACGTGCTTGCCGGGCAGGGTGATGCGGGACAGGCCGCCCTCCTGGTCGTAGGTGAGGAAGAAGGACATGTCCGGGGTCCAGGCTTCGCGAAGACTGCCGTCCGCGGCGTAGGCGAAGCCCCACGGCCCGGCCGAGGCCAGCCGGCCGCCCCGGTCGTAGCCGTAGGCCCACTGGCCGTTCTTCCCGCTCCAGGACGCGACGCGCGCGCCCTGCGGGTCGTAGGCGTACTCCTCGGCCAGCCGGCCGTTGCGCCAGGCGCGGAGCAGGTGGCCCTCCGCGTCGTACTCGTAGATGTAATAGCTCTCGGTCCCGGCCACGTTCTCGTGCTTGGCCGCGATGCGGCCGTCCTCGCCCACCAGCAGCTCATAGCTCACCAGACGGTCGCCGCCGCGCACCCGGCGGAAGCGCGGGGGCAGGGCGGGCGATAGGGATGCGTTACGAGACAGAAGGGGGATCAAGGCTGCTCAGCCGCCGGGTTGCATTGGAAGAATACCGGCCAGACCCCTTTCAGCCTTCCGATGCGCCGGAGCAACTCGCCCTGGCCGGACGCCAGATAGTATCGGTCAGCGAAGGGCAGGTCGAACCGGTTCCTGAGCAGAATCTCGTCAGTCCACGGGCTGACGTCCAAAATGTCCCAGGAATCCGTCACCAGGTATCCGGACGGCTTGGCGAAGGTCTTCACCTGGACCAGCGACACCCCTTCCGGGGTAACCGCATACGTTGCGATCAGGAAGCTGCCGGGCTGCGGGTTCGTGGCCGGATCGGGAAGCGCGAACACCAGCAGTTCGGAATTGCGCTGAAACAAGGCCAGGATGCGGTTGAACGGGATGTCCCCGATGGTTTCGTCCGGGTTGTCCACCCGGAAGAGGCGGGAATGGCCGCCAGGGGTTATCCTGTCTACCACAAGGATACCAAAATGACCGGACTGGTCAATGACAACTCTTTGATATCTGTCATCAGCCAGGCGCTGACCGCTGTCGAACTCCACCACGCGGCGGGGATATCCCTCCCGATCAATGGTCTTGTCGTCTGTCTCCCAGGCCACCACCCGGTCGTCGTCGGCAATCCAGGCCGGGAAGCCGGGCAACGGGACGGTGCGCACCGTCCCGTTGCAGGCCACGATGAGGGCCTCCTTGTACTGCCTGCTTTGCAGGTGCAGCTTCTGGCCGTCGCTGGACCGGGTGATCTTCCACCCCTGCGCATAGAAATCACCGGGCCGCCCGGCATCGGAAACGATCCGCACCAGGCCGGGGCCTCGCATCAGGTGCAGCCCCTTGCCGGCGATGGCCGGGACCTGATTGACTAGAATGGTCTGGACATACCACCAGTACCCGACCAGCAGCGCCAGAACCAGTCCCAGCCATCGCCAGCGAAACCTCATTTCCTGCTCCTGGGCTTGATGTCGGGCTCGTAGGGGAAGTCCTCTTCAAAGGACCCCTTCTTGCAATCGTGGAGAATGCTTCCCACAAACCCGTGGCAATCGTTGAAGCCGGGCGCCCACGGACCGGTTTTTTGGCCGGGCTTGATCCGGGCGTTGACGCAATCCACGTTCATGCCCGTGACCTTCTCGTAGCGAACCGGGTTGCCTTCCCTCTGGGATTCCCCGGAGTGGTCAACGGTTTCAGTGGGCGCGTATGGCCGGTCCGACCTGCCCTCGACACCCGGGACATTGCCGTCGGCCTGGCCGTCTTTGGGAGCTTGGCCCATGCCGGATTCGTATTTCTCCGTCCTGAGCCATTTGTGGTCGAACTGGTTCAATGGCCAGCGGAGATCCGCCTTCCGGCTTCCAACGTACACCGTGTCATCGGGATCGTCCTCCCCCGGTTCACGGCCGCCGGGTTCTGAACTCCCCTGCTGCCCCGTGCTCTCCTGATCTGCGCCTTCGGCCTGCCCTCTCGCGCCGTCCTGCGGTTGTGACCCGGCCTCCGGCCACCAGTCGGACTCAGGGTTGGGCATGGTCGAGTGCGTGGAGTCGTTGGCGGGGGTGGCGACCGTGGTCATGCGGAGCATGTCCTCGTCCAGCTCCAGCGGGCGGTTGTCCTGCCCCTGCGCGGCCTTCTCACGCAACCCCTCCGGATCGATCCTGCCCACCGGGTCGTCCACGCAGTAGTCGTACAAGTCGTGATCCCCTCCCGTATCGCCGAGGGGGTCGGGGGCGGTGAAGCGGCCGATGGTGGGGTCGTAGTCGCGGTGACAGAAACGGACGAGGCCGGTGAAGCGGTCACGCAGGCCGCCGGCGAAGGCCAGGGGCATGAAGAGGGCCGGGTTGG
>JBFMHA010000114.1:0-3188 GCA_040753075.1 Thermodesulfobacteriota bacterium | reverse complement strand
AGAGGACGCTCCTCTCCCCGGGCCGCGCACGGGCCGTTGGGCCGGAAATTACTGCAGGCAGTCGGCGCAGGTGGCCTCGCCCGAGGGGGCCCATTCTCCGGAGGGGGCCGCCGCCGGCCCCTTGCGCACCAGGTCCAGCACCTCCTCGAACCTGGCCAGGGGCAGGCTGCCCACCATAGAGACTCCGCCCAGGACAAAGCTGGGGGCGCCGTCGAATCCGAACCGGTCGGCCTCCCCGGTGTCGTCGGCCAGATGCTGGCGCAGTTCGGGGTCCTGCAGGTCGCGCTCCAGCCGGTCCCGGTCCGGGGCCAGCTCCTCCAGAATCCGGGCCAGGACCGCCTCGTCCTTGGCCAGATCCTCCTGGCGGGCGAAGACCTCGTCGTGGAAGCGCCAGGCCAGGGACGGATCCTGGCGGCCCAGGGCCTCGAAGTACAGGGCCAGCTCCGCCGCGAGCCGGGAATGGGGGAGATGCTTGTACACGAAGCGGACCTGCCCGGGACGCCGGTCGAACAGAGCGTGCACGGTCCTGGCCGCGGACGCGCAGTAGCGGCACAGGAAGTCGGAATAGGCCACCAGGAGCACCGGGGCGCCGGCCTCGCCCAGGACGGGCCGGCCGCCGGCCGGAGCCGGGACCAGGGGGTTGACGAGCTCCTCCCGGAACCGGGCCTCCCGGCGGCGCGCCTCGCGGGCCGCGGCCGCGGCGACCAGTATCCGCTCCAGCTCCTCGGGGTTCTCGCGCAGCACGTCCAGGACCAGATTCGGGTCCTCGCGCAGGGTGGCGGCGATGTCCGAGCGGCTGGCCTGCTTCGCGCAGCCCGCGGCCAGGAGCAGGAACAGGGCCGCGGCGATCCACGTGACGACGGTGCGGTGTTGTCCGGTCTTCATGAAGCGCAGCAATGCCCCAGACCCGGAAAAAGGGCAAGGCGCTCCGGCTACTTGACCGCGGACACGAAGAACGCTCCGGCGGCGTGCCCGGCGGTGGGCAGGCGCACCAGGGCCTCGTCCAGGACCTTGAACGGAGCGGCGGCCACCGAGAACAGCACGAAGAGGAGGTCGTACATGGGACGCCATCCCAGGGACCCGGCCGTGGCGGCCAGGTCGCGCAGCGCAAGCAGGGTGGCGCACATGGGGCCCGAGGCCACCCCCACCCGGCACGAGGAGAACTCCCCGTAGAGGGCCTCCAGGCCCTGCGGGGTGAAGCGGCGGTAGTCTGCCGGCGCGAGGTGCACCGGATAGAGGAAGGGGATGAAGGCCAGGGTCTCGCCCCCGGGCCGCAGGACCCGAAACGTCTCCCGCATCAGCCGCCGCGGGTCGGGCACGTGTTCCAGCAGATCGAGGTTCAGGACCAGGTCCGCGCATCCGTCCCGCAGGGGCAGGGCCAGCACGTCGGCCACCACGTCCACCTCGGGGAACGGCTGGAAATCCAGGTTCACCGCGTGCCGGCAGCGGCGCAGCCGGAACGGTCCGCTGCCCAGGTTGAGAACCACCCGGCCGGGAGGATTGCGGTCCATGACCCGGGAGAGTTCGCGGTGGAACGGGCGGCAGCGGTGCAGGGGGGAGAAGGTCCGGCGCAGGGCGGTGTAGAGCCGGCCGTGGCGTTTCATGTACCGCTTGGCCGCCTCGAAAGGCCCCTTGGGGCCCGAAGCAGGCGCAGCGCAGACGTCCGAAACAGGCCTGCCGCGGGACGGCGATGGCCCCTCTTCCCAAAGCTTCAGCATGCCCCCCCCCGAGTCCTGGCCAGGAGACAGGCCAGAACCACGATCTGTATTCATCACAACTCAGGGAAAAAGCCAAGGTCGGGCGCACAGGCGAGGATAGCGTCCCAGCCGCGCGGAATCGAAAGACGCATACCGCACGACGCAAGCATTCGCCAAGCCGACGCAAGCCACGTGATGACTGGCCGCATCAGCCGCCACCATCTTCTGGGCGCGGAAATGCCGAGGGAGTTTGAGCAGTTCCAGCCCCTGCGGCGCACCGAAGGCCCCCTGCTTATCCCGGACCCGGCAAGGGGGCCGAGCCCGGGGGAGGAAAAAGCCCGGCCGGACGCCCCGCAGGCCGCTCCAGGAGCGGCCAAAAAGTTCTTCACTTTCCCCTTGACTTCCCTTGCCCGAGTCGTATCCTGCAACCAAGGGGAAAGGTCGTTGGGGGACCCTCAGACCCCCCGGCCACGACCCGTTTGACCTGAAGTGGGGAGAACCCAACAGGAGGGCCGTGTGGAGTTAAACTCCGAATCCCATACCCGGCGCGCCGAGGCGCCCCAGAGGGTTTGCCGGTAGGCACACCATGTTCCGGCGGAAAACGCGGAACACATCCGGATAACTGGAAAAAGGTGCCTGGCAAATCCTTTTTTCGTCCTTTTTACCCTCCGATTTCCCTCTCCCGCATCCCTGCCCATCCACCATCCCGGATTTGCCCCGGCCGTCGCGCCGTGCTAGTGTCTCGTCGCGTTTTTGCGGCGGGCCATGCGCGGCCCACAACGGCATTGCCGGATCATATCGCCCCAGGCGCGGCAAGGCGCGCCGGGGACGCTCCTGCCTTGCCGCACGCCCCCGGGAGGCCGTGATGAACACGGAAGTCAACCGGTACAAGGTCAACCAGGAGGCCCAGGCGGTCCTGGTGCGCAACGGCGCGGACCTGGCCACGCTCTCCTACTCCTTCACCGGCCAGACCCTCTACCTGTCCGGCAGCCTGCTGCGCGGCCCCGACGACCAGTTCACCCCGGAGGAGGTCCGCGGCCTGGCCCAGGATCTCCTGCGCCATCCCCACATCGGCGGCCTCCAGTTCGACCTGGACAACTGGGTCGTGACCCAGGAGTTCGGAGTGTTCTCGGCAACGCCCCTGAGCCGGGAGAAGCAGTCCAGGCGTTGACAAGCTCCCGGCGGGTGCTGAAGTAGGAAGGTAGGTCTTCAGTCAAAGACGGCCCCCGGGCCGCAAGGAGGTCGCCATGAGCAGCCTGGAACGCCGCACCGGCAACGAACGACGCATGGACCTGGACCGCCGCGACGTGGAGCGGCGCACGCTTCCCGAGCGCCGCGTCCACGCCCGCGTGGACGGCGATGAACGCCGCGGCGACGAGCGCCGCAACGAGGAGCGCCGCAGCGGCCGGGACCGCCGCTCGGCCTGACCCCCCGTTTCCCTGTCCCCCTGCCGCTCGGCAGGGCGAGAGAGGCGCGTCCGGGCGCAGGGCT
>JBFMHA010000113.1:0-3514 GCA_040753075.1 Thermodesulfobacteriota bacterium | reverse complement strand
TGGCCGCGGCCCTGATCTCGGCCCTGCGCCGGCGCCGGCCGGAGGCCGGCGACAACTGCCGCCCCGCCCCGGCCGCCGACAGGGGCGGCCCCTGCCCCTCGGGCCTGCCCTGCATCCTGCAGAACGGCGTGTACACCCTCTCCATCGCCGACGACGGGGCCTGCTACAGCCGGGCGGTGAGCGCCGAGCGGCCGGCCGAGGAGCTGGACCTCTTCCGCCGGCCCGACGACCGCCTGCACCTGGCGGGCAAGTTCTTCTACCTCACCGACCTCGCGGCCCAGCCCGAGGAGCCCGGCCGCTCCTGGTCCCTGGGCTGGTCGCCCATGCGCCGGGTGGGTCCGGACTACTTCTCGGCCCGCCCCGACCGCACCTCCTTCGCCTTCGGCCACACCTGGCGCGGCGTCCGGTCCGAGGCCCGGGTCACGGTGCCGGCCGACGACCCGGTGGAGGTCTGGACCGTGCGCCTGGCCAACCCCGGACCGGAGCCCCGGCGGGTGGCGCTCACCAGCTACCGGGAGCCGGTCCTGCACGCGCCCGACGCCTACCGCCGGCACCCCAGCTTCACCACCCTGCACCTGGGCTCCACCTTTGTCCGGCCCCTGGCCGCCCTCCTGGCGCGCAACCGGCTGCTCAAGCACGGCCCCAAGCACCCCGCGAAGGGCCGGCCCTCCCGCGAGGTGGCCTTCCACGCGGTGCGCGAGGAGGCCGGGGTGCGGCTCACGGCCTACGAGGACTCCCGCAGCCACTTCATCGGAGGCGCCACCCTGCGCGACCCCGACGGCCTGGGACTGCCCCTGCGCCGGCCCGACGACCAGGGCCTGCTCTATCCCTTCGATCCCGCGGCCTGCCTGCGGGTGGAGGTGGACCTGCCGCCGGGCGGCAGCGTCGAGGTCCGCTTCGTGGACGGCTACGCCCGGGACGAGGCCGCGGCCGCGGAGCTCATCGCCGAGCACCTGGGACTGACCCTGCCCGACCTGGACTGGGCGGCCCTGCAGCGGCCCCGCCGGCTGCACGGCTTCGGCGCCCCGGGCGACGCCCCCCCGGCCCCGGCCCCGCAGCACGCCTTCTCGCCGGGCGGTGACGAACTGGTGCTGCACGGCTCCCCCCCGCGGCCCTGGGCCCACGTCATGGCCAACCAGCAGGGCTACGGCGCGGTGGTGACCGAGGCGGGCGCCATGTTCTCCTTCATGGCCAACGCCCAGCAGAACGCGCTCACCCCCTTCTGCCTGGAGAGCATCGCGGCCCAGCGCCCGGGCCAGATCATCTACCTGAAGGACCAGGCCACGGGCCGCGTCGCCTCGCCCACCCACCTCCCCTTCCGGGAGCCCGGGGCCCGGCGGCGGACGGTCTTCGGCCTGGGCTTCGTCACGTTCCACAAGGAGCTGGGCGACCTGGAGACCGAACTCACGGTGTTCGTGGTCCCGGACCAGCCCATGGAGGTGAAGCTCCTCACGGTGCGCAACCGCGGCCGCCGGCCCCTGACCCTGCGCGTGGCGGCCTACCTGGAGATGGTCCTGGGCGAGCTGCCCCTGGACACCCGGGACAGGCTCCTGGTGCGCCAGCTCCCGGGCCTGGAGGCCCTGTTCTTCACCAACCCCGAGAACGACTTCTTCAAGGGCCAGGCCTTCGTGGCCATGAGCCTGCCCGCCGAGGCCATGGAGACCGTGCGCTCCCGGGTGGTGGGCGGCCCGGAGCGGGACCTGGACAACCCCCATCTCGTCGAGTTCGGGGAGCCCGACGCGGCCCGGCCCGACGACGGGGCCCGGGTGGCCGCCCTGGTGGGCACCCTGCACGTGCCGCCCGGCGGCGAGGAGAGCATGAGCCTCATCCTGGGCCAGGCCCGGCACACGGAAACCGCCGCCACCCTGGTGCGGGAATACCGGTCCCTGCCCGCGGCCTTCGCCGCCCTGGTCCGCACCCGGCGCTACTGGGCCGAGACCCTGGGCGTCATGCGGGTGCAGACCGACCGGCCGGACTTCGACCGCCTGGTGAACTTCTGGCTGCCCTACCAGCTCCTCGCCGCCCGGCTCTGGGGCCGCACCGGCCCCAACCAGCGCAGCGGGGCCTTCGGCTTCCGGGACCAGCTCCAGGACGTGCTGCCCCTCATCGCCCTGCGCCCGGACCTGGCCCGCCGGCAGATCCTCCTGCACGCGGCCCAGCAGTTCCCGGAGGGCGACATCATGCAGTGGTGGCACCAGAGCTGGGAGAACAAGACCGGCCTGGGCATGCGCAACTACGCCTCGGACCCGCACCTGTGGCTGCCCTACCTGGTCATCCACTACCTCAAGGGCACTGGCGACTACCAGATCCTGGACGAGCGCATCCCCTTCCTGGAGGGCAAGCCCATCCCCCGCGGCCAGGAGGGCTACGTGTTCGCCCCCCGGCCCTCCCGGGACGAGGACACCCTGTACGGCCACTGCCGCCGGGCCATCGCCCTCACCCTGCGCCGCCGCGGGCGCCACGGCCTGCCCCGCATGGGCACCGGCGACTGGAACGACGGCCTCTCGGCCGTGGGTCCCCGGCAGCGGGGCGAGAGCGTGTGGCTGGGCTTCTTCCTGTACCACGTGCTCACCGGCTTCGCCGACCTGGCCGGCCGCAAGGAGGGCGAAGCGGCCCGGGAGCGCCTCCTGCGCAAGACCCATTCCCTGCGCCGGGCCCTGGAGGCCATGCGCCGGGGCAAGCGCTTCGTGCGGGCCGTCACCGACGCGGGCGCGGAGATGATCTTCGCCGACGCGCTCACCTCCTCCTGGTCGGCCATCTCCGGGGCCGCGGACTTCGAGACCGCCCTGGCCGCGGTGGAGGACGGACTGGTCGAACTGGAGAAGGAGAACCTCGTGCTCCTGCTCGCCCCGGCCTTTGACGAGGACTCCACGCCCTACCCCGGCCGCATCGCCGAGTACCCGCCCGGGGTGCGGGAGAACGGCGGCCAGTATTCGCACGGCTCATCCTGGCTGGTGGACGCCCTGGCCCAGCTGGCGGACGAGGCCGCGGCCGCGGAATGGCCGGACGAGGCCGCCCGGCTGCGGGCCAGGGCCTTCACGGTCTGGAGCAAGATCTCGCCCCTGGCCCACTGCGCGCCCGAGGAGATCGTGCGCTACGGCCTGCCCCCGCACCAGCAGCCCGCGGGCATCGCCTACGGCCCGGGCTACGAGGGCCGCGGCGGCTGGAGTTGGTACACCGGCGCGGCCGCCCGCATGCTCTACGCGGCCTACTCGCTGCTGGGCATCCGCCTGGAGCACGGCCGCCTCGCCCTGGCCCCGGACTTCTTCGCCAAGGACAGGCCCCTCAAGGTGGAGCGCCTGTTCTTCAGGGGAGAGGAGATCACCCCGCCGGGAAGGCGATAAGCGAGAACGGCGCGGGGCTCCCTCCCCGCCGCCGTTCTCCCCCTCAGGCCTCCCGGCCATGCCCGGCGCGTCCGGGCAAGATGTTTCCCTCCGGGGGCTCAAGGGCTAGCGCCCTTGAGAATCCCGATAGGGGGCGTCGCCTCCGTCCCCGCCCGCGGCCCCCTCCCGCC
>JBFMHA010000112.1:0-3605 GCA_040753075.1 Thermodesulfobacteriota bacterium | reverse complement strand
ACGGCGTAGAAGCGGGCCGAGAGGGAGGGAGAACCCCCATTTTTCCAAAAATGGGGGTTCTCCCTCCCTCTCGTGCTCTCCCTCCCTCTCCCCCCAAAAACTTTTATTGCGGGCCTTCGGCCCTTCAGGAGGGGGCTTCTGCCCGACGCTTCGCCCGGTGGCGGCCGGCCCTCTGCCCGGGATCCCGCGCGCGCAAACCCGCACGGCCAGGGCAGAGCCTTGCTGCGCCCAATAAGGTCCAGGGGACCTGCCACCCGCATGGGTGGTTATCCCCTGGCGGGGGGTCTGCTCGGAGTAGAGAATGTGCAACATTTGCGTACTCCGAGTGATGCGGCCGGCCACGCCGGAGGCGGGGCCAAGCGGCGCAGCCGCGCTGCTTCCTGGCCGCGCGGCAAGGGAGGCGGGGAGCCTCCCTTGCCGGGGTCCGGGGCGGCGCCCCGGCCGCAGGCTAGCCGCCGCCGACTGCCGGGAACAGGCCCAGGCGGTCGCCGTCGGCCAGGGTGGCGTCGGGCTCCACGGACTTGCCGTTGAGCATGATGATGGCCACCTGGTCCTCGGGGATGCCCAGGCGCTGCATGAGGCTCCGCACGGTCTCTTCCGCCTCGATGGGCAGGCGGGCGGCGTCGGCGGGCTGGCGCCTGGCCAGGGTGGCGTAGCATTTGAGGGTGATGGGCATGGCCGGAGACTGGCATGAAAAAGGCCGGGGGGCAATGCCCCCCGGCCGCGCCGTGGAACGGGTCGGAGTTATTCGACCTTGGCCGCCTGCATCTCCTCGGCGGTGAGGTCGAAGGTGGTGTTGTGCGGGGCCAGGGGCTCCTTGAGGAAGAAGCCCGGGAGCTGGTCGTGCTGCACGGTGAATCCGGCGGCCTTGTTGAAGGCGATCTCGTCCTTGAGGGTGTTCACGCCCAGGGCGACCACGTCGTTCACGGAGAAGGGCTTGCCGGTCTTGGCCGCGACCATGTCCGCGATGCACTGCACCCCGTCGGGGGTGTCCAGCACGGCGAAGGCCACGAACAGGCACAGGCCCAGGGAGTCGATGGCCGCGGTGGCGATCTGGAGGTTCTTGGACAGCTCCACCTGGCCGGCCTTGGAGAGCGGGTCCACGTGGCCGCCGACCTTGAGGATGTTCTGGGCCACGGCGTATCCCGCGGTGTGGTCCGCGCCCATGGGGGTGGTGGCGTACGTCACGCCGACGCCCTTGACCGCGCGGGGGTCGTAGGCGGGCAGGGACTGGTTCTTGACCACCGGGGCGCGCTCGAGGCCGAAGGCCGCGGCGGTGAAGCCGGCGCCGTTGCCGATGATGCGGCCCAGGGGCTCGCCGGTGCGGACCTTTTCCAGCAGGGCCAGGGCGGCCTTGCCGTCGCCCCAGGGGATGACGCCGGCGTCCATGGCCACGGCCAGGGTGCATCCGGTCTCGATGGTGTCCAGGCCCAGGTCGTCGCAGGCGCGGTCCAGGCGGGCGATGTCGTCCAGGTCCTTGATGAGGGTGTTGGCGCCCATGGCCCACACGGTCTCGTACTCGAAGCCGGAGGTGATATATTCGCCCTTCTCGTCCACGTACTTCTGGGAGCACTGGATGATGCAGCCGGCGTGGCAGCCTTCCTTGACCTTGCCGCCGCGGGCGTTGATGAGCTCCACCATTTTCTCGCCGGAGATCTCCGCGGCGTGCTCGAAGCGGCCGTAGCGGAAGTTCTTGGTGGGCAGGCCGCCGGCCTCGTTGATCACGTTGACCAGGATGGCGGTGCCGAATCCGGGCAGGCCCTGGCTGGTGACCGGGTGGGAGTTCAGGATCTCGACCCAGCGCTTGGCCGCGGTCTTGAAGGCCTCCTTGTCGGCCACGGGTTCGGCCTTGCAGCCCTCGTCGTCGAGCACGATGGCCTTGACCTTCTTGGAGCCCATGACCGCGCCCAGGCCGCCGCGGCCCGCGGCGCGGGCGGGCCGGCCCTCGGGATCGGTGAACTGGATGCTGGCCGCCATCTGGAGGTTCTCGCCCGCCGGGCCGATGGCCATGACGCCGGCCTTCTCCCCGTGCTTGGCGATCAGGGCGGCGCAGGTCGCGTAGGCGCCCTTGCCGGACAGGTCCCCGGCGTCGGCGAAGCTCACGCCCGAGGCGTCGATCTTGACGACGCAGGGCTTGGCGTCGGCCGCGGGCTTGCCTTCCAGCACGATGGCCATGACGCCCAGCTTGGCCATCATCTGGGCGAACTTGCCCCCGGAGTTGGCCTCCTTGATGCCGCCGGTGAGCGGCGACTTGGCGCCCACCGAGACGCGGCCGGAGTTGGCCGCGGTGGTGCCGGTCAGGGCGCCGGTGGCGATCACCAGCTTGTTGTCCTCGGACAGGGCATGGCAGGTGGCGGGCACCTCGGCGCGCACCATCCGGGAGGTCAGGGCGCGGCCGCCCAGCCCGGCGTACGCCCCGAGCTCCTCAAACGCACTGGTTCTCTGCTGCGTATTGATGCGAAGGAGTTTCATGCTCTATAACCTCCGGAGCTTACAGTGTTGACGCTCATGCATGCCATGAATTATGCCAAGTATCTATGCTTTAGAAAAGGCCTTTCAACCGCCATTGCGATGTCTTTTTAGGCATCATAACCTCCTGTTTTTTTCTGCATGGTTAGGCACAACAATGAGCACGCCAGAGAATTGCGCCACCGCTTCCCTCCTACCCCGGTGCCGAGTCGCGTTCGACCCGGCCGGGCCGGGCTGCGCCTGCCTGAACCCGCTGCTGCGCGCCGGGGTCGGCATTCCGGTTCCCGGACCCCTGCCCGTGCGCGGCCTGCTCTGCGACGTCCTGGGACTGGACCCGGAATTCGTGGAGAGCCGGGTCGCCACCCTGTTCCTCAACGGCAGCCCGGTGGACGACCTGGACGAAACCCAGGTCCGGCCCGGCGACACCCTGGCCCTGGCCGCGGCCATGCCCGGCATCGCCGGCATCACCATGCGCCGCAACAGCCCGGTCAAGGCCCTGCGCGCCGACATCTCCTGCACCCAGACCGCGGCCGGAAGCCGCCCCGGCTCGGCCGGGACCGTCACGGTCAAGCTCTTCAACTTCATCGCCCTGGAAGCCGGCCCCGCCCTGCTGGCCCAGGGCGTCATCGCCCCGGCCCCGCACCTGGCCCAGGCCCTGCGCAACTGCGCCTCCCAGGTGCTGCGCCTCACCCTCGACCGGAAACCCGCCACCCCCGCCGACCTGCACGGCGACGTCCTGCTGGTCGCCACCGCCGGGTAGGAAGGCCGGGGCGCCGCCCCGGACCCCGGCAAGGGAGGCTCCCCGCCTCCTTGCCGCGCGGCCAGGAAGCAGCGC
The DNA here is from genome assembly GCA_040753075.1 of Thermodesulfobacteriota bacterium. Lineage (GTDB taxonomy): Bacteria > Desulfobacterota > Desulfovibrionia > Desulfovibrionales > Desulfovibrionaceae > UBA6814. The sequence goes on along the minus strand of JBFMHA010000112.1, from coordinate 301 downwards.
GGCTGCGCCGCTTGGCCCCGCCTCCGGCGTGGCCGGCCGCATCACTCGGAGTCCGTATTCTACTCCGAGCAGACCCCCCGCCAGGGGATAACCACCCATGCGGGTGGCAGGTCCCCTGGACCTTGTCGGGCGCAGCAAGGCCTTGCCTCGGCCGCGGGGCATTGCGCGCACGTGATTTCGGGCAGGGGGCCGCGAAGCGCGCGGCAGGAAGATGGGTATCTTCTAGTTAAGCCCGGTCCGCCGCTTCGGCGGGCCGGGCGTATGGCGCGTTTTTGGGGGAGGGGAGGGAGAGCCCGAGAGG
>JBFMHA010000111.1:0-3795 GCA_040753075.1 Thermodesulfobacteriota bacterium | reverse complement strand
GCGCGGCGGTGGTCAGGAACACCCGCCGGGTGCGGCTGCTCCTCTCGGAGGCCTGTCCGTACAAGGAGCTTTTCCGGCTTGTGGCGGCCCGGCTCTGCCCGGGATAGCCGCCCCCATCGGCCCCTGCATCAGAACATCCCAGGGAGTAGTGCGCCCGAAAAACGGCCTTCGGGGCCCGAACGCCGCCTTTGGCCGCCGGCAAGGCCCCCTCGGCCGCAAAGCGCAGGTCGTGTGAAGGACATTCCCGCAACCAAAACGCAAAAACGCCCCCGAGAAAGCCTCCCGGGGGCGCTCGTGAAATATGCGGGCTAGGGGGCGCCGCCGGGTCGGGCATCCAGCAGGGCGCGCAGTTCGCCCAGGGTCGTGGCCACCAGGACACCCTCGCGGTTCAGGACGCTGTCCGTGGCCAGGTCCAGGGGCCCGGTCTCATGGGGGATGGCGTAGAACACCCCGGCGTACAGGACGATATTGTGCCCGCCCACGGCGCACACCAGAAGTGGGTCGCACGAAGCCAGGGGCACGGGTCGGCCCAGGCGGGAGGCGATGCGCCCGGCGTCGGGCGGCACGCGCTCCGCTCGCCCCGTGGCGGCCTCAAGTGCCCGGACGGCCCGTTCCAGAAGGGCCGGGTCCGCGTCCGAGGCCTGGACGGCGTCCAGGAGGGTCTCCCGGGAGGCGTTCCCGTCCTCGTCGAGCACGTCAAGCACGGTCCGGAACACAGCGTTCACCTGCCCGGCGGCCTCTTCGGCCGCGTCCCAGACCTTGTTCTGCAAGGCCTCATCAGCGAAGCACGATCGCTCCATGCGGGTATGCGCGCGCCACGGGTAGCGCCGGAACGGGAACTTTGACGAATCCAGGTTGGACTTGTTGAAGGCGAAGCAGAACAGGTCCCGGTCCAGGTGCCCGGCGTGGATCTCGCCCTTGTCCAAGAGGCGCTGCACCGAGGTCTGGAACGGGGTGTGCTCCGCGGCCGTGATGTCGGCTATGGGTCCGTAGCCCAGTTCGAGGCACAGGCGGTCGATGCCCTCCTGGCGCAGGATGTCCAGGTGAGCGTTGACCAGGGCCTTGCGCCAGCCGTCCGTCTTGGCCTGGCCCTGGCGGAAGTTGTGCCTGTGGGCCCCGGTCAGGTTGCGGTAGGCTAGGCCGTCCCAGATATGGCCCGCAAAGTCGGCATCGCAGTCGATGCCCGCCCATTCCGCCACTTGGAGGATGGTCCGCACGGGGTGGGTGAGCAGGTCCTCCCAGCGCATGGTCCCGGCGAATCGGTCGCGGCAGTCCAGGTATTCCTCCAGGTAGGCCTTCATGGGCGTGACCAGTCCCCGGAAGAAGTCCAGGTTCGTGAGCTTGTACAGGGCCAAGTCCTTGCGCAGGTCGTCGTTGTCCCGCTCGGGGGGCAGGAAGCGCTGGATGTATTCGCTGGCCAGGGCGTTGATGGAGAAGCAGGCTGAACTGACGGTTCCGGCGGGATTGCGCACCGAGGCCAGCTTGACGTGACCGGCGAACGCCGGGTGCTCCAGCCAGCGTCCGGGGTGGCTGTGGGAATGGACCACGGGGTCGCAGTTCAGGACCTGGCAGGGGTGGGACATGACTAGGGCCATGTCGCCCATGCCCCGGACCCCGATGTATTTGCGGAAGCAGGCCCGTGAGGGGTCGTCCGGGTGCAGCCACTTGGGTCCACCCAGCAGGGCGCGGAAATTGGCATTATAGGCTAGGTCCCCTGCCAGGCCGGCTCGGGCGAACACTCCGACAACGGCGTTGGACACGTGGTTGTCCATGGCCTGGGTTAGAGCGCGCAGCAGGCGCGTCCGCGGGGAGTCCGGCCGTGGCGTCAGACGGCCCAGGCAGATGAGGACGCTGATGAGCAGCGAGAAGCCCATGCGGGGATAGCCCATGACCAGGGGGCGTGGAGGCAGGGGGGACGGCAGGGACATGAAGGCGGGACGCGCCGCGGCGGTTAGTGGCCGGCCTTGGGGAACAGGCCCCGGATGCCGTTGGCTAGGCGTCGCAGGATGCCGGTCTGTTCGTCCTGTTCTGCCACGGTCTGTTCTTCTCCCATGGGCTTTTCGTCTTCCATGGTCTGGTGGATGTTGAGGTGCAGGCCTTCCCTTTCGTCCAGGCGCTGCTTCGCGATGGACGCGGCAAAGTCGGCCATGGGCACGTTCCTCTCCTGCAGCATGCCCACGAGTTTGACTAGGCGCGCCTGGCGGGTGGCGATGTCTGCGAAGGGTTCGTAACAATACCACAGGTCGTGGGGAATCCAGTAGGGGAATTCCCTGTATATCTCTTCTTTGTCCTTCTTGAACACAATGTTGTACTTCTCGGGGTGCAGGTAGTATTCGCTGCCTCCCGAGAGGATGAGCAGGTTGATGGACTCCACGATGTCGACGTGTTCCCTGGCGATGGCGAAGTTGGCCGCCAGTTCGTCCATGTCCTCTTCGGTTTCCCCGGGGATGCCGATGATGACGTTGACCGCAGTGGTGATGCCCGCGTCGTGGCAGTTCTTGAGGTTTTCGAAGACCAGGGGCATGTTGTAGCCTTTGCGCTGCAGATGCAGCAGCTTGTCCGTCCATCCGTCCACGCCGAAGCGCAGGTGGCTGAAGCCGGCCGCCCTGAGGTGGCGCATGTATTCGAGGGTGTTGCGCTTGTCGACCCGCAACTGGCCCGCGAAATGGACCGTGAGTCCCCGGCGCAGAATCTCGGAGCAGATGTCGTGGAGGTTGTCCGGGTCCCCGTTGCAGTCGCTGTCGTTGATGTGGAAGGTGTGCCAGCCCCTGGCGGCGAAGAACTCAATCTCGTCCACCACGCTCTTGGGCGAGCGCTTGCGGAAGGGGAAGGCCTCGGCGCAGAAGCGGCACCTGCCCCAGCGGCATCCCCGGCTGGTGACTATGGGGATGTTGTGCAGCCTGTCGTGGGTCTGGTAGTAAATCAGGTCCAGCCATTCGTATTGGGGGAAGGCGATGGCGTCGAGGTCCGTGTACAGGGCGGCCGGGGTGAAGACCCTGTCCCTGGAGTCGTGCTTGGAGACCACCCCGGGCACGTCCGTGGGCCGCTTGCCGGCCAGCAGCTTGGGGACCAAGTCCTCCAGGACGCCCTCGGCCTCTCCGATGACCATGTAGTCGTATTCCGAGAAGATGCGCGGCCCGATGTAGGGGTAGACGCAGTCGTACCCGCCCACGAGGATGATTACCTTGGGGAGCTTGGCCCGGAGGGCCTGCACGAATGCCTTGGCGTTGCGCCGGTTGTGCCCGTGGATGGACAGGCCCACAATGCGGGGCTTCTTTTGGGCTATTTGGTCGATGATGGGGGCGTACTTCCCGGCCAGGTAATCCAGGAACGGCGGGTCCACGCAGCGCTTGTCGATGCCGCCCGGCGCCCAGGGGCTGTCCGTGAGGGGACCGCTGGGGGTCTGGATCGGGGCGTCGCCGTTGAAATGCCGGTTGAGATGGTAGTCGTGGTACAGCAGGATGTTCAGGTCCAGGACCTGGAAGGACACGCCCATGCGTTCCATGATGCGGGCCACGTGGGCCAGCCCGTTGGGCATCATGGGGAAGTAGCGGGGGGGCAGTTCGAGCAGCAGGATGTCCAGGCGATCGTTGATCACGATGTCCGGGACATGGTCGATGACTTCCGGGTAAAGGCTATCCGACATGCGAGTACTCCTGGTTGCCTTGGCTGCCTGTTGAAAAACTCATTGAACCACGTAGGGTTCTTCCAACGCGGTTGACGTGGAGGCGGGGATGGCGCTGGGCAGGCAGGATGAGAAGCAGGAGTCGCTGTACCTGTCCTACTATGAGATTC
>JBFMHA010000110.1:0-4012 GCA_040753075.1 Thermodesulfobacteriota bacterium | reverse complement strand
TCGTTGGCGGTCTGCACGGTCGCGGCTTGGGGCAGGCGGCCGGAGCCGGTGTAGTGGAAGGTCATGCGGGTCCCGCTGCGGTGATCGCGGTACGTCGCCAGTTGCAGCGGGCTGCGCCAGGACAGTGACTCGGCCGGCGCGGCGTCGATGTACTTCTCCACGGGCAGGCCGGGCGCGATGGTTTCGCTGCGCAGCACGTGCTTGCCGGGCAGGGTGATGCGGGACAGGCCGCCCTCCTGGTCGTAGGTGAGGAAGAAGGACATGTCCGGGGTCCAGGCCTCGCGAAGACTGCCGTCCGCGGCGTAGGCGAAGCCCCACGGCCCGGCCGAGGCCAGCCGGCCGCTTTGGTCGTAGCCGAAGGCCCACTGGCCGCGCTGGGGGCTCCACGCCGCGATGCGCGCGCCCTGCGGGTCGTAGGCGTACTCCTCGCAGAGCCGGCCGTTGCGCCAGGCGCGGAGCAGGTGGCCCTCCGCGTCGTACTCGTAGATGTAATAGCTCTCGGTCCCGGCCACGTTCTCGTGCTTGGCCGCGATGCGGCCGTCCTCGCCCACCAGCAGCTCATAGCTCACCAGACGGTCGCCGCCGCGCACCCGGCGGAAGCGCGGGGGCAACACCAGGCCGCGCGGCCCCCTTCCTCCTGGCCTCTACGGCCTAGAACCCATGCTGCCGGTAGTCCTTGTCCTTGCGGTTGATGAGCTGCGCGTAGCGGTAGTTGCCCTTGACCTGGCCCTCCTCGAAGACCTGGATGCCCTTGCCGTGGCAGTGCTCGCAGGCGTTGCGCGGGATCTCCACGCACAGGGAGAGCGGGTTCACCGTGGACCAGGACTCGATCTTCAGGGCGCCCGGGCAGTGGTCGCACAGCATCACAGCCTCCACCTGGGACTCGCTGATGCCGTCGGTGTCGTAGTAGATGTCCTTGGTGCGGGAGAACCAGCCGTCGTACTCCTCGCCTTTGAGCGAGCTCTTGGGCGGGTCGAAGTACAGGCGCGGCAGCTCGTCGCAGATGTGGCTGATGTACTCGTCGACCTTGGCCGACTGGCGCAGCTTGGCCGCGTCGAAGCCCGGCTCCCGCACCCCGGAGTAGTCCACCCCGGCCATGGCCAGGCAGATGCCCAGGTTCACGTAGGGCAGCGCGCCCTGGATGGCGTAGCCGCCCTCCAGCACCGCGATGTCCGGGTTGAGCAGCTCGTTGAGGCGCGCGTACCCCAGGGCCGAGAAGTTCATGTTGGTGATGGGGTCGGTGAAGTGGTTGTCCTGGCCCGCGGAATTGATGACCAGGTCCGGCTTGAAGTCGGCCAGCACGGGCTTCACGATCTTCTCGATGACCGCCAGGAACCCCTCGTCGCTGGTTCCCGGGGGCAGGGGGATGTTCAGCGTCCTGCCGAGCGCGTTGGGCCCGCCCAACTCGTAGGGGAAGCCCGTGCCCGGGTACAGGGTGCGGCCGTCCTGGTGCAGGGAGATGAAGAGCGTGTCGGGGTCGTGCCAGTAGATGTCCTGGGTGCCGTCTCCGTGGTGGCAGTCGGTGTCCACGATGGCCACCTTCTTCACGCCGTAGTGCTCGCGCAGGTGCTCCACCATCACCGCTTCGATGTTGATGTTGCAGAACCCGCGGTTGCCGTGCACCACCTTCATGGCGTGGTGGCCCGGGGGCCGGATCAGGGCGAAGGCCTTCTCCTCCTCCTTCTCCATGACCAGCCGGGCGGCCTTGATGGCCCCGCCCGCGGAGATGAGGTGGCTCTTGGTGCACACGTTCTCCACCGCGGGGATGCAGAAGTGCACCCGCTCCACGTCGGCGCGCTCGGCGATGTCCGGCTTGTATTCGGTGATGCCGTCGATGTCGAAGAGGCCTTCCTCGCGCAGCTGGTCCTGGGTGTAGAGCAGCCGCTCCTCCCGCTCGGGATGGGTGGCGGAGATGGCCCAGTCGAAGGCCGGGAAGAATACGATGCCCAGGCGGTTCTTGGCTTCCAGCACGAAAGTCGCTCCTTGCGCCCCGGCCTACCGGCCGGAGACCCTGCCCACCGCGGGCCGGACCTGGCAGCGGACGCGGATGTTCTTGCCCATGGTCATCATGCCCTCCACCATGTTGAAGGCCCCGGACTCCAGCACCTCGGGCTCGCCGTCGTCCACCTCCACGCCCAGGCGGCGCAGATGGGCGAGCAGCTCGGCCTTCACGTCGGCCTCGGCCTGGCGCAAGGTGTAGGTGCGGGGGATCTCCCGGGTCACGCCCAGGCTGGGGATGAACATGGTCCCCCGCTGGGTGTCCGCGAACAACTCCACGTCCAGGGTGGTGCGGGTCAGCGCCGCGCCGATGGCGTTGGCCACGGAGTAGTGCTCGGGCAGCACCACCTCCCGGCCCAGGGCCTTCTCCAGCAGCGGGGCCAGGGCCGCGGCCGGCCCGCCCATGACGTACACCCGCTGCGGGTTGATGCGCTTGCCCTTGAGCAGCTCGAAGATGGTGTACACCGGCCGCTCGTTGATCTCGTCGATGAGGTCGTCCACGGCCTCGCGGATCTTGCCCAGGGCGTAGTCCACGGCGCGGCGGCACAGCCGGTCCGGGGCCATGTCCCACAGGGCCGCGAGCTTGGCGATGCCGGAGCGCGACGCCTCCACCTCGCCGAAGGCGCAGTGTCCCAGCACGTTCAGGGCGTCGGTGAGCGCGGGCACGCAGACCTTGCCCCGCACCTCCCGGGGCAGGCCGCCCACCGGGCCGAGCGTGCAGGCGGTGGCCCCGCCCAGGGCCCAGGCCGCCAGGGCCGGGCCCTTGCGCTCCGGCCCCGCGGTCACGCCCAGGGTGGCGGACACGTTCAGGGCCGAGTCCCCGCCGATGCCGATGGAGCGGATCTTGAGCGCCCGCACCAGGGTGGGGTAGGAGCCCACGGTCATGCCGTCGTGCTCGATGAGCGGCGCGCCGCCCGCGAACACCGCGATGTCCGTGGTGGTGCCGCCGATGTCCAGGATGACGCAGTCCTCCCGGATGTCGCTGAGCGCGATGATGCCCATGACGCTGGCCGCCGGGCCGGACAGGATGGACTCCACGGGCAGGGACTTGGACAGCTCCAGGGGCATGGTGCCGCCGTCGGCCTTGAGGATGTTCACCTCGCACTCCAGGCCGAAGTCCCGCACGCTCTCCTCCACGGCCCAGGCGAAGTCGTTGTATTGCCGCCAGACCGCGCTGTTGAAGTAGGCGGTGGCCACCCGGCGGGGGAAGCCCAGCACTCCGGAAAGGGCGTGGCCCCGGGTCACGAAGTCCGCGTCCCCGGCCACGGCCCCGGCCAGGGCCTCTTCGTGGGCCGGGTTGCGGGTGGAGAACTTGCCCACCGCGGCGAAGACCCTGATCCCGGCGGCGCGCATGGCCTCGGCCGCCGCGGCCAGGCCGGCGGCGTCCAGGGGGGCCACCTCGTGGCCGCGGTGGTCGATGAACCCGTCGATGACGTGGTACTGCCCGCCCACGTGCTGGTGCTCGGGGTCGATGCCCGGTCCGGCGCTGACCAGCACGCCCACGTCCTCGGTCTTGCTCTCCACGATGGCGTTGGTGGAGAGGGTGGTGGAGAGGTTCAGGCGGCGGACGGCGGCGGGGTCCACGCGCCGGAGCACGGCCTTGAGCGCGCCGCGCACCGAATGCAGAAGGTTGTCGTGGTCCGTGGGCACCTTGGCCTCGGCGATCACCCCCTGCGGCCCCGCCGGCCCCTGCAGCCCCACCACCACCGCGTCGGTGTGGGTGCCCCCAACGTCGATCCCCAGGAACATTGGCGTTTCCTCCGAGCGGGGACCCTATCCAAAACCCCGCCGCGAGGGAAGACCGGCCGCACCCCCATCGGCGGACGGCGCGGCAGGGCCGGTGAGTGGGGAAAGAGGGCCAGGGGCATGAAGAGGGCCGGGTTGGAGTCGGACAGGATCTGGCCGAAGGCGTCGTAGTCCACCACCTTGACCACCCGGCCCTCCTGGGGTCCGTCCATGGCCGCCACGGCCTTGAGGCTGCCCGCCTGGTCGTAGCCCAGGAGGTGGGACGCGG
>JBFMHA010000109.1:0-4624 GCA_040753075.1 Thermodesulfobacteriota bacterium | reverse complement strand
CTCCCTGGCCGCGTACGCCACCGGCGCCACCAGGAGGGTGAACGCCGTGGACGCGGCCAGGCCGAAGATGAGGGCCCAGGCCAGGCCGGAGAAGATGGGGTCCAGGGTGATGGGCCAGGCCCCGAGGGCGGTGGTGACCGCGGTGAGCATGATGGGCCGCATGCGCGCCGCGCCGCTCTGCAGCACGGCCTCGCGCAGGGGCAGGCCCTCCTTGCGCCGGTCCTGGATGAACTCGATGAGCACCAGGGAGTTGCGGATCACGATGCCGCCCAGGGCGATCATGCCGATCATGGCCGTGGCCGTGAAGAACACCGGGTTCGGGTAGTCCCCCGCGGGCGCGGCGAAGAGCAGGTTCAGGAGCCAGAACCCGGGCATGATGCCGATGAGGGTCAGGGGGATGGCGCTCATGACCAGGAGCGGCATGGTCCAGGACTTGGTCTGCAGCACCAGCAGGATGAAGATGCCCACCAGGGCCGCGCCGAAGGCCAGGCCCAGGTCGCGGAACACGGTGAGGGTGATCTCCCACTCCCCCTCCCCGGCCCACTCCACGCGCACCCCCGGGGGCAGGGGGTTGCGCTCCACGTCCTCCTGGAGGTCGAGCACCGCCTCGCCCGGCGCGCGGCCGGCCATCTCGGCGTAGGCGAAGACCAGCCGCTCCAGGTTCTTGTGGTAGATGGGCTGGTCCACGTCGGCCAGGGCGAAGCTCCCCAGCTCGGCCAGGTGGACCAGGCCCCCGGCCGCGGTCCGGAGCGGGAGCTGGCCCAGGCCCGCGGCCTCGGAGCGCTCGGCCCGGGGCAGGACCAGGCGCACGGGCAGGGGCTGGCGTTCGCCGGGCAGGTGCACGTTGGCCGGGGCGTCGCCGGACACGGCCAGGGCCAGGGTGCGGGCGGCGTCCGCGGCCGTGACCCCGTGCAGGGCGGCCTTCTCCTTGTCCAGGGTGAAGACCAGGGCCTGCCGCTCGGCCTCGGCCGAGGTGTCCACGTCCACGACCAGGGGCTCGGCGCGCATGCGGCGGGCCAGCTCGCGGCCCGCGGCCACCAGGTCGTCGTAGGCCATGGCCGGGGGACCGTAGACCTCGGCGGTGATGGTGGAGACCACCGGCGGTCCGGGCGGGGTCTCCACCAGCTTGAGCCGCGCGCCGTGCGCCCGGGCCGCGGCCTCCAGCGCGGGCCGCAGGCGCAGCGCGACGGCGTGGCTCTGCTCCTTGCGCCGGTCCTTGTCCGCCAGGTTCACCCGGATCTCGGCCACGTGCCCGCCGCTGCGCAGGTAGTAGTGGCGCACCAGGCCGTTGAAGTCCATGGGCGAGGCCAGGCCGGTGAAGGAGGTGAAGGCCGTGACCTCGGGCGCGCGGCGGAGCACGTCCTCCAGGGCGCGCACCGCGCGGTCCGTGGCCTCGGCCGGCGCGCCCTCGGGCAGGTCGGCCAGCACCTGGAGCTCGTTCTTGTTGTCGAAGGGCAGCATCTTGAGCGGCACCTGGCGCAGCAGGGCCAGGCCCGCGGACAGGGCGAGCAGGGCCAGGATCCCGGCCAGGAGCAGCAGGCGCAGCCGGGGGGAGTCCAGGAAGGGCGCGAGCAGCCGGCGGTAGCCCCGGGCGAGCCAGCCCGGCCCGGCGTCCCGGTCCCCGGACGCCTCGGCCGGGAGAGGCCCGGAGGCGTAGCGCCGCAGGAGCGTGAAGGAGAGCCAGGGCGCCACGGTGAGCGCGGCCACGGTGGAGAAGCCCACGGTGAGCGGCACGTTGGCGGCCATGGGGGCCATGTAGGGCCCCATCATGCCGGTGATGAAGAACAGGGGGATGAAGCAGGCCACGATGGCCAGGGTGGACATGATGACCGGGGGCAGCATCTCGGCCACCGCGGCCAGCGTGGCCTGGCGCGGCGGCAGGGCGCGGCGCAGGATGTGCCGCTGGATGTTGTCCACGTTGATGATGGGGTCGTCCACCACGATGCCCAGGGACAGGATGAGCGCGAAGAGCGTGACCCGGTTGATGGTGTAGCCCAGCAGGTGGTTCACGAAGAGCGCCAGGGCGAAGGACAGGGGCACGGACACCGCCACCACCAAGGCCTCGCGCCAGCCCAGGAAGAGGATGAGCACCCCCACCACGGTGGCCACCGCGAAGGCCAGGGACTTGAGCAGCTCGTCGGCCTTGGCCTGGGCGGTGTGGCCGTTGTCCCGGGTGATCTCGAGGCGCACCTCGGGGGGCAGTATCTCGGCCTTGAGCCGGGCCAGGCGCTCCTGCGCGGCCCGGGACACGTCCACCGCGCTGGTCCCCTTCTTCTTGGCCAGGGCGATGGTCACGGCCGGGTACTCGCGGCCGGGCTCCAGGCCCCGTTCCGCGGCCTCGCGGTTGGAGAACCCGATGCGGGAGTAGGCGGCGGCCTCGGCCGGTCCGTCGACGATCTCGGCCACGTCGCGCAGATACACCGGCCGGCCCCCGGACACGCCCACCACCACCCGGCCCGCCTCCTCGGCCGAGGCGAGGAACGAGTCCGCGCGCACGGCCAGCTCGCGGCCGGCCTGGGCCACGCTGCCGGCCAGCACCGAGGTGTCGGCCCCGGCCAGGGCCCGCCGCGCCTCCAGGGCGGTGACGTTGAACCCGGCCAGCCGCTCGGCCGACAGCTCCACCCGGATCTCCCGGGGCTGGCCGCCGTGCACCGTGACCCGGGACAGGTTGCGCAGGCCGGACAGGCGGGCGGCCGTCTCCTCGGCCATGCGCCGCAGTTCGTGCGGCCCGTGGCGGTCCGAATACAGGGCCGCGGTGAGGATGGGCACGTCGTCGATCTCCACCGGCTTGACCAGCCAGCCGGACACGATGGACGGCGCCAGGTCCAGGTGCATCTGGATGGCGCTCATGAGCTTGACCAGGGACTCCTCCCGGTCCTGGCCCACGTAGAAGCGCACCGTGGCCATGGCGGCGCCGCGGCGCGACACGGAATACACGTGCTCCACCCCGTCGATCTGCCAGAGCAGCCTCTCCAGTGGCGTGGCGACGAGCTTCTCCACCTCCTCGGCCCCGGCCCCGGGCGCGCTGACCAGCACGTCGGCCAGGGTCGCCACGATCTGGGGCTCCTCCTCGCGCGGGGTGGCCCACAGGGCGGCCGCGCCCAGGCACAGCCCGGCCAGGAGCAGGAGCAGCGAGGCGCGGGTGTCGAGAAAGGCCTCCACCAGGGCGGGGATGAACCCCCGCGGGGCCTCGCTACTGGCCATGGCCCGCCCCCGGGACCGGGGCCGCGAACAGGCCCACGGTCTCGTTGCCCGAGAGCCCGGCCAGGATCTCCGCCCGGCCGCCCTCGGACCGGCCGGACTTGACGTACACGCTGCGCCAGGCCGCGCCCTCGCGGACCATCACCGTCTCCAGCTGACCCACCCGGCGCACCGCCCCGGCCGGGACCAGCACCGCCCGCCGCTCGCCCGCGGGCACCTGCAGCCGGCCGAACATGCCCGGATACACCCCGGGCAGCGCAGGCAGGCCCACCTTCACCAGGAAGGTCCGGGTGGCGGGATCGGCCGCGGGCGTCACCTCCTCCACCACGCCGGGAACCGGGCCGGAGCCGGCCTCGCCCGCCGCGCCGATGATCACCGGCAGTTCGGCCCCCACCCGCGCCCGGGAGATGAGCCCCTCGCGCACGAAGGCCTCCAGGCGCAGGGAGCCCGCGGTCTGGAGCACCAGCAGCGGCCTGCCCGGGGCGGCCAGGTCGCCGGGCTCCGCCAGGCGGCGGACCACCTCGCCGGCCTCGGGCGCGCGCACCGTGGCGTAGTCCAGGCCGATCCGGGCCTCCTCCACGAACTTTCCGGCCTGGCCCACCCCGGCCTCGGCCCCGGCCAGGCCGTCCTGGGCCTGGTTCAGGCCGGCCCGGGCCTGGAGGTAGCGGGCCTCGCCCTGCTCCAGCTCCCGGGCGGTCACGGCCTTGTCCGCGTGCAGGGCCTGCAGCCGACGGTACTGGGACTCGGCCTCGGCCAGGCCGGCCCGGGCCGCGGCCACCGCCTGCCGCGCCTGCTCGCGCTGCGCCGCGGCCGACTCCCGGCCCTGCCCGGCGCGCTCCAGGCGGGTGCGGTACTCCCGGTCCTCCAGCTCCACCAGCACGTCGCCCCGGGACACCTTGTCCCCGGCCCGCACGTGCACCCTGAGCACCTTGCCCGTGACCTGGGCCTCCACCTGGATCTCGGTGCGCGGCCGCACCGTGCCCACCGCCTCCGCCACCTCGGGGATGGCGGCCAGCTCGGCCCGGGCCTCGGCCACCGGCTCCGGCCCCAGGCGGGGCAGGTCCGGCGCCTCGCCCGGCCCGATGCGGCCCGGGGTCAGCGCCCCCGACATCCACGCCATGAGCACAGCCAAGCCCGCCGCCCCGATCGCGTACATCCAGGATTTCTTCATCGCGCGGTCCTGAAGGTCCGATTTTGGCGCAGTCCTACCATGATTCCAGCGAACTGTGAACCTGTGGGGGCATTTGGCCGGTCCGGCCGGGAGAGACGGGGCTCCGCCCCGCACCCCGCCGCGGGGCGTTGCGCGCACGGGATTCCGGGCAGGGGGCCGCGAAGCGCGCGGCGGAAGACCCCTCTTGAAGGGCCGAAGGCCCGCGATGAAAGTTTTCCGGGGGAAGGGAGGGGAGAGCGCGAGAGGGGAGGG
>JBFMHA010000108.1:0-4723 GCA_040753075.1 Thermodesulfobacteriota bacterium | reverse complement strand
ACTTCTTCTTCCCCTTGGCCGCGGCCGCGGGCTTCTTGTCCTTGGGCTTCGGGGTCGCGGCCGCCGGCTCCGGGGCTGCGGCGTAGTGCGCGGCGTAGGCGTCCAGGGCCTCCTGCTTGGGCACGCCCATCCCGGTGAAGATGCGGGAGAGCACCTCCACCTCGTTGCCCGAGATGCCGCCGCTGGCCTTGGCCGCATGCACCAGCATGGCCGCGGCCCCCACCTTGAAGCTGTCGAAGCATCCCTTGAGCGCATCCACGGCGAGCATTTCCAGGGTGCGGCGCCCGTGCGGGGAGTCGTAGCGCCGGAACAGCTCTCCCAGGCCGAGCCCGTCCATCTGGCCGGCGACATTGCGCCGGTAGAACGGGGCCGCGGTGTAGGCCTTGACGCTCCGGGCGTCGGGCTCGCCGTCGGCCTTGGCCACCAGGCGGCAGAGGATCTCCAGGGCCTCGGGCCGGCCCGGCCGGCGCAGCGGGCCGGCGGGCCTGGGGGCCGGGGTTTCGGGAATGGGGGTGGGCGGCTTTCCCTCCAGGTAGGTGCGCTGGTACTCGGCCACCACCTCAGGCGCGGCGAGGCCCAGGCGGTTGCCCACCCGCCGCAGCACGCCCAGCTCCCGGCCGGACACGGCGCCGTCGCTCTTGGCCACGTGCAGGAGCAGGGCGGACAGGGCCAGGCGGTATTCCTTGGGCGTGTCGCGCATGGAGTCCGCGGCCAGCTCCTCGATGCGGAGCAGGCCCTGAGGCGAGGAGTAGGTGCGGAACAGGTTGAAGACCGTGCGGGTGTCGAACCGGCCGCGGACCCGGCGCTGGTAGAACCAGGCGTCCCGGTAGGAGGACATCTCCTCCATGGTGGTGCGGCCGTCGGCCTTGACCATGAGCTGGACCAGGGCCTCGGCCCCGTCTTCCTTGCGCAGTGCGGACATGGCTCGCCTCCTGGAATCGTGGGGCGTTTCGGGCCAGTATCGCCCAAGCGGCGGATTTGGGCAAGCCGCCGGTCGGATAACCTTCCTCAGCCCCGCGAGGGCTTGTAGTCTTCCTTCCGCAGCCCGTGGCGGCGCATGAGCTTGTGCAGTTGGCGGGGAGAGACTCCGGCGGCCCAAGCGGTGTCCGCGATGCGGCCGTGGTGCGCGGCCAGTTGCCGGCGCAGGTAGGCCTGCTCGGCCTGGGTCCTGGCCTGCTCCCGGCATTGGGCCAGGGTCAGGCCGGCATCCGGGGCCGGCCCGGGGGCCGCGGCGCAGCCGAAGAGCTCCGCGGGGAACGAGGCCGGTGACAGGACCGGCCCCAGCTCCAGGATGCAGGCCCGCTCCATGAGGTTGCGCAGCTCCCGGACGTTGCCGGGCCAGGGGTAGCGGGCAAAGGCCCGCAGCACCTCGGGATGGATCCCGGCCACGGCCTTGCGGTGCAGCACGTTCATGGTGTGCAGGGCCTCCACGGCCAGGAGCGGGATGTCCTCGGGTCGCTCCCGCAGGGGGGGCAGTTCGATGGGGAAGATGTTCAGCCGGTAATAGAGGTCAGGCCGGAAGTGTCCGGCCTCGACCAGGGCCTTGAGGTCCAGGTTGGTGGCGGCCACCACCCGGGCGTCCAGGTGCTGGTCGCGGTCCCCGCCCACCGGCCGGAAGACCTTGTCCTGGAGCACCCGCAGGAGCTTGACCTGGGCCTGGGCGCTGAAGGTGCCCACCTCGTCCAGGAACACGGTGCCGCCGCAGGCCTCGGCCAGGCGTCCGGCCCGCCGCCGGTCCGCGCCGGTGAAGGCGCCCTTCTCATGGCCGAAGAGTTCGCTCTCCAGCAGGGTGTCGGGCAGGCCGCTGCACAGGACCGGAACGAAGGGACCGTCGCCGCGCCGTGACAGGGCGTGGATGTAGCGGGCCAGGAGGTCCTTGCCCACGCCGGTTTCGCCGGTCAGGAGCACGGTGGAGATGGTGGGGGCCACGGTGGCCGCCAGTTCGCAGGCCCGGCGCATGGCCGGGTTGCGGGCTGAGGCCGCGCGCAGGGGGGAGGCTCCGGCCGGATGGCCGTAGCGCAGGGCCGGGTCCTGGCCCAGGACCGCGCGCACCCGGTCCACCACGCAGGCGGTTTCCAGGGGGTCGGGCGGGGCCAGGAGATAGTCGTCCGCGCCGGCGCGCGCCGCGGCCACCCCGTCCGCGGCGAGTTCCCGGAGGGCCAGGGCCACCACCGGGCCGGGACAGGCCGCACGCAGCCTGGCCAGGCCCCGGGAGAAGGCCTCCCGGCCGGGGCAGTGGTGCGGGGAAAGGAAGCCGGTGTCCGCGAACACCGCGTCCGGACGGGCGGTCTCGGCCAGCCGCCAGAACTCGGCCGGGCCGCCGGCCAGGTCGGTGCGCACTCCGGGGCCGAAGCCGCGGCCCACGGCCTCGGCCAACTCCGCATGGATCGAGCCCACCAGCACCTGGCGCATGATCGCCCCCGCGGCCCGGGGAAGCGGTCCCCGGGATTCCGGTTCTCGGGCGTCGGAACCGGGTGTTCCGATTGTGCTCCTCCTACCATGCCGCAGGGTTGGAGCGCAATGGTCGGGAAAGAGGAACGCCGGAGTCCGGTCTTCCGCGGAGACCAGAAAAAATTCGGCGCTATTTCATTGTGTTGCAGCGGCCCATTCCTTGCTTTGTACCTGGCGACAAGGCGGTCTGGGCATGGGTCGGCCGCCTCGCCCGGGCCCGGAGCCCGGGCCAACCGGGAGGAGACGCCATGGAGCGCTCCGGCGACGGACACGAGACCGAGATCCTGGGCATGGTGCTGCCCGGCGTTCTGGGATGCGGCAGGGACGAGGCCGGAGCGGTGCTCTACGGCGGCGACGAACAGGAATACGCGGTGCTGGATACGCCGCAGGGCAGGCGGCTGGCGGCCTTGGCCCCGCACTGGGTGAAGGTCTGCGGCCGGGTGGAGCGGCAGGGGAGCCACAACCTGCTCACGGTGCGGCGGTTCACGCCCCGGGCCGAGGGGCCCGGGACTGCGGGGGCGGCGGACAGCCCCGGGGACGTGCGGGGGCCTGTGGGCCTTCCCTCCGGGTCGGACAGGGAAAGGAGGACAGTCATGGCGGAGATCAGGAAGATCATGTGTGCGGTGGACTTTTCCGAGGCCACGGGCATCGTGGCCGGCTATGCCGCGCTTCTGGCCAAGGGCTTGGGCGCTGAGGTGGTGGTGCTGCACGTGGCGCCGGCCATGCAGCGCTACACGGACATCGAGATCACCGACGAGTCGCTGCGCGACTTCGAGGAGCGGGCCAAGGCCCGGGCCGAGTCGGACATGCGCGAGTGCCTGGAGGGGTTCTTCAAGGCCGTGCCCGGGGCCACGGGCAAGGTGGTCCTGGGCTACGCGCCGGAGGCCATCGTGGACGAGGCCCGGGCCGAGGGCTGCGGCCTCATCCTCATGGGCACCCACGGCCGTACCGGTCTCTCCCGCCTGCTCTTCGGCTCGGTGGCGGAGCGGGTGGTCAAGACCTCGCCCATCCCGGTGCTCACGGTCCGGCCCGAGTAGGGGGCGGACCGGACGCCTGAACTGAACCCGCCGCCCGCCCTGCCGGGCGGCGGCTCGTTTGGATCGCAACGGGTTGGGATCTTTTTAAAAAACTACGTTTTTTGGGGGGCTGGCGGCGGCTCGCCTGGATCACGGGGGGTTGCGGTCTTTCATAAAAAACGACGGGTTATTCTGGGCTGGCGGCGGCTTGTCGTCTTATGTCAGGTCGATCGTCTCGAAGCTCATGTCGGCCAGGTCGAAGAGGAGCATCCTGTTGGCCAGGGCCGGGGGCTGGCCGGCGAGCAGGCGCACGGCCTCGGCGCATTGCAGGGCCGCGGCGGCGTGGACCGCCGGGCCGGGGCAGCCGAGGCTCTCCTCGACTCCGGAGCGGTTGCCCAGCGCGTCGACCGGGGAGGGGCCGCCCGGGAGCACGGTGGAGACCCAGCCGGTCCAGCCGGCCACGGCCGCGCTGACCAGGGGCAGGCCCGCGGCCCGGGCTGCGTCGCGCAGGGCCGGCCGGGAGGCCAGGCCGCCCAGGCAGTCCAGGGCCAGGTCCGCGCCGGAGAACAACTCGGCCATGCCGTCCCGGTCCAGGAAGCGGGTCCGTTCCTCGAACCCCACCGAGGGGTTCACCGCGGCCACGGCCTCGGCCGCGGCCGTGGCCTTGGCGCAGCCCAGGGCGTCCATGCGGCACAGGGCCTGGCGGTTCAGGTTGCTCTCCTCGAAGAGGTCGCCGTCCGCGCCGCGCAGCCGGCCCACGCCCATGCGGGCCAGTGTCTCCAGCACGGTTCCGCCCAGGCCGCCCAGGCCCACCATGGCCGCGCAGGAGCGCAGCAGCCGGGCCTGGCCAGCCATTCCCACCGCGCCCAGGTTGCGGGCGTAGCGCTCGGGGACCACGCCCGCGTCCAGGGCTGCGGCCTCCACCTCCCAGGGGGCGAGTCCGTGCGTCGCGGCCAGGGAGGCCACGTCGGCGCAGGCCAGGGAGCGGTATGCGCTCCCGTTCGACTGCCGCGCCTCCCGGGCCAGCCGCTTCAGGTTTTCCCTCAACGCCATGCCTTCCCCTACCATGCGGTCGCCCCACCTTGCCAGGGGCAAGGCGTCGTCCCCTCCGCACGGCGGCGGCCGGCGGCCCTCTGCCCGGAACCCCGTGCGCGCTCGGCCTACCCCTGCCCCCATGCCGGAATCCGCGCGCGCAACGGCCCGCGGCCTGGATAAGTCCTTGCTGCGCCCGAACGGGGTCTGGGGCCGATGGCCCC
>JBFMHA010000107.1:0-4802 GCA_040753075.1 Thermodesulfobacteriota bacterium | reverse complement strand
CCCCGCCCGAGGCCGTCACCCCGAACACCTCGCCCAGGTCCTGGTAGCTGCCGCCGTCGGCCTTGTGCTGGAGCTTGATGGTCAGGGACTTGGCGTCGGCGATGGACAGGGCGCTGGCGGCGCGGGCCACGATCTCGATGCCGCCCATGGTCCCGCGCAGGTCCAGGGCCACGCCGTTGCCGTCCGCGGCGGCGTTCAGGGGCAGGGCCTGGTCCTTGGCCAGGTATTCGCCGTCCACCGAGAGGGTGTGCTTGTACATGGGGTCTCCTCCTTTTTCCCGGACTAGGCGATGGCCACGCGGGCCTCGGCCCCGTCCACGAAGTTGTAGCTGGTGATGATGGGCACGCCGTTCCACTCCGCGATGCGGCGGTCGACCTTGCCGTCGCCGGGGCCCATCTGGAAGGCCGCGCCCTTGCCCACGTCGGCCAGGATGCTGAGCGCCTTGCGGTGGCAGTAGATGTAGGTGCCCTGGCCGGCGCGCACCATGTCCAGCATGTTGTCCACCATGAGGGAGGTGGGCTTGTGGTCAGGGGTCACGTTGAAGATGCCGGCCACGGTCTTGGGGTTGGCCAGCTGCATGCCGAAGTAGCCCTTGTAGCGCATGCCGTAGCCCAGCACGCCGGAGGTCGGGTGCTCGTAGAGCGCGCCGTTGTGCAGCATGGTCACGTTGAACAGCGCGCCCCTCTTGAAGGTGTCCACCGAGTACAGGCCGATGGTTTCGCCCTCCACCCAGCGCACGGCCAGGATGCAGAAGTTGGCGTCGCCGGCGGCGCCGGCGTCCAGGGCGTTGCCGCTGTCCAGGGCGAAGGGGCGCAGGTTGTCGTAGATGACCGCCTTTTCGGCGTCCACGCCCAGCTTGCGCAGGATCTTGGGGGTCTTCTTGGTGAAGTAGGACTCCCGGCCGCCGTAGGCCAGGGCCTTGTCCTCGGGGCAGAAGATCTTGCCGCCCAGGATGGAGAGGTCCACCCGCTTGAGCTCGGTGTTCACCTCCATGTCGCCCAGGGGGGCGTCCATGTCCACGAAGCCGCCGCCCGAGACCTCGGTGACCTCGTCGTACACGTTCCAGAGGGTGTGCGAGGCGGGCTCGAACTTCACGGTGTCCAGGACGTTGGTGTCCTCCAGCAGGTGCTCCACCTGCTTGGGCTGCTTCTTGGCGTAGGCCGAGGCCAGGTCCCTGAGGGTTCCGGTGATGGTTTCAGCCATGGTTTACTCCTTGTCTGCGTTGGCGATGAGCTGCCGGTAGAATTCTTCGGTGCTGATGGCCTCATCGCGGCCGGGCGCGTGTCCCGAGCCGTCCACCATGCCGTCTTCCTGCATCTGCCGCCCCAGGTGGGCGAAGACCCGCAGGAACGTGAGGTTGTCTCCATAGGTCGCGGCGAAGGCGCGGGCCTCCTCCGGGTCGAGCCCGGCCCTGCCGGCCGCGGTCTCGAACCCGCGCTTGGCCAGCTCCACGCTCTCCGCGGCCTGGCCGCGGAAGTGCTCGTGCACCCGGCGCACGGCCTCGGCGCGCTCCGCATCCATGCGCTGGCGCTCGTCGGACCAGATCCGGGTCTCGAGCTCGTGGTAGCGGTCCAGCAGGCCCTGGGCCTGGGCCGGGCTCAGGCCCACCCCGTGCGCGGCCCGGTTGAACCAGGGCATGGCCCGGTTGTCCGGGGCCACGCCCCTGGGCATGCGCAGGGCGTAGCCCTCCGGGGCCTCGGGCACCCTGAGGGCCTTGCGCCATTCCCGCTCGAAGGCGGCGCGCTCCTCGTCGGGCGCGTCGTCCGCGGGCACGGCCAGGCCCCGGGCCTTGCGGCCCAGGGCGTGCTCCTGGTGCAGGTAGGAGCGGGCCAGGTCGGCCACGCTCCGGAACTGGCGCAGCTTGGGGTGCTCGCGCAGGCTCAGGGGCGCGCCGCCCGGGTCGCGGTTCTCCAGGACCGCGTCTTCGGGCAGGGATTCCAGCCAGTGGGAAGTTGTCCCCAGGGCTTGTCCGTCCGCAGGGTAGGAGGGGGCGGCGGGGGCTTCCATCGTTTCGGTCTTGTCCATGTCTCGCTCCTTGTACGGGACGCCGCGTTCCGTCTCGCGCGGCCCTGCGCGTGGGCGGGCGGCGGCGTCTTGTCGTTGTGGTTGCGGGGCGCGGGCCGCCCCGTGCGGAACCGCCGGCTTCCGGCGTCTGCTCAATCCCGGTCGGCGGGCGGGAAGTTCCGCGGGTCCTCGTAGAACTCGAGCATCTGGAACAGGGTCATGCGGCCGTAGCGGAAGGCCAGGCGGGCCTCGCCCTCCCAGGGGTCGGCGCGCGGGCCGGGGCGCATGAAGCAGTGCATGCGCAGGAACTCCCGCAGCACCTTGCCCGAGGGCGAGGCCAGGGCCGTGCGCAGGTGGGCGGACAACTGGGCCGGGGCCAGGCTGGCGATGTCCATGGCCTAGTCCTTCCTGCCCGCGGGGGTCGGGGCCGGGCCGGGCAGGCCGCCCGCCAGCCCGAGCGACGCCAGCAGCGCGGCGGCCGGGCTGCCCGGATCCGGGGCCTTGCCCAGGGCCGGGAGCTTGCCGGCCAGCTCGCCCAGGGACCGGGCCTGCATGGCCTGGGCCTGGGCCCGGGCGCGCTCCTCCCGGGCGCGGGCCGCCTGGCGTCTGGAGCGGATGCCGGCGTGGGGCATGCCGCGGCCTTCCATGATGGCCCGCACGTTCTGCTCGTGGTCGAAGATGTCCATGACCCCGGGGTCGGCCGCGGCGATGCGGGCCGCGTCGCCGTAGCTGGCCAGGATGGACCGGGTGCGGCTCTCCCGCTGGGCCAGGGCCAGGGGGCTCACGTACTCGGCCTTGAAGCGCTCGCCGCGCAGGGCCTCGGGCACGGGCGGCAGCTCGCCGCGGCGCAGCTTGAGGGAGAACAGCCGCTCGAACAGGGCGGTGAAGTTCTCCTGCTGCTGCTGCATGAGCATGGGTCCGAGCAGGAACATGCGCTCGCCGGCCAGTTCGGACACCTCCATGGCCGTGGGCGACGCGCCCATCTCGGCGCGCTGCTTGATGGCCAGGAACAGGTCCACGAAGAAGGCCTCGTTCACGTCCTTGCGGGTGGTCTCGATGAGCTCCCAGGCGAAGCGCGGGTCGCCGCCCACGTTGAGCGGGGCGAAGTCGTGCGGCCCGCGGCCGTCGGCCCGGTAGTAGTTGAGCGACCGCGGCTCGAAGCTCACCCGGCCCACGAACCCGTCGTCGGGCACGAGGTACGGCGGGGCCACGCTGAGCTGGCCCGCCTCCAGGATGAGCCGCTTCATCTCGTTGAGCATCTTCACGTCGGCCAGGGCCTCGGTGCCCGGGCTGTAGGAGTAGGGCGTGCCCGGCAGGCGGTAGGAGCGGGTCACGATGTAGGGCATCTCCCGGTAGCCGCCCTCGGCCACCACCCGGCGCGACTCGCGCTCCAGGTAGACCGAGGCGAAGCCCATGCCGGTGCGGTCCAGGCTGCGCAGGTTGCGCTCCTCCCGGGGGAACACCGCGTGCAGGAAGGTGAAGCGGCGATCGTCCTGGCCGCGGGGGGTGTCCAGGCAGCGGCGCACCGGGTCGGGCAGGGCCTCGCGCCCCCATTTCTGCAGGGCCTGGCGGGCGGTGAGGGTGAACTCGCGGAAGACCGTGTCCACCACGCCCTGGTGGTTCTCGGCGATGTAGATCTCGCGCAGGGGCCGGGCGCTGAAGCGGATGCCGTGGGCCGGGCTCTCGTCCAGGTACAGGCACTGCCAGCCGAACAGCCCGGCCTGGTGGTAGGCCAGGTGCTGCTGCGGGTAGAAGCCGCGCCGCAGCAGGTCGTCGGTGAACAGCCGCTCCAGCTCCTGGAGCCAGGCCTTGGCCTCGGGCCGGTCCGCGGCCTCGGGGTCCTCCAGGGCCAGGCTGAACCAGCGCTGGGACGGGCTGCTCGCGCCCGAGAGCATGCCCGCGGAGAAGACCTTGGCCGCGCGGCGGGCGGTGGAGTCCACGATGTCGGGCCTCGGCTTGCGGGGATGCTGGGGCTCGGCGGTGAAGCCCAGGTAGGTGGGGCCCATGTATTCGGCCACCTCCTCCCAGATGGCGTCGAAGGGCCGGCGCTCGTCCTGGAGCCGGCCGAGGCGGCGCAGGAGCTCGTCCGCCTCTTCGGTGGAGCCCGGGCGGAAGCCGGGCAGGGATCCGGCCCGGGGCCGGGAGTCCGGGGTGGTGCGGTTGGTCGCTTCCATGGCCTACCCCAGGGTGCTCTTGCGGGGCTGGGCCGCCGGGCTGGCCGCGGCGTCCGCCGCGCCGGCGGGCGCGGACGGGGCGGCTGCGGCGCGGGCGGATGCGCCCAGGGGCGTGGTGTGGATGGTGGACGCCGCGCCCTTGCCGGACAGCCGGGCCAGGGTGCGGCGGCGCTCTTCGGCCCGCTTGCGGCGCTCCTCGTCGCTGCCCAGGGGCTGCTCCTCCCGGGCCGGGGGCTGGTGCTGCACCACCTCCGGCGCCGGCGGCGAGGGCGGTCCGGTGAAGATTCTTGCAACGCCTCCCATGACTACCTCCTTGGATGTCGGGTCATTCTGGTGTGTCTCCATACGGTCAGGCTCCTTTCTTTCCGAACGCTGGCCACCCCCTCGCCGGGGGCGTCGCCGTCCCCGTGCAGGCGGAAAACGCCTGCCGAGGACAGCCGGACCCTAGCCCGGAAAAACCGGCCCGGTCGAAAAATGCCTACAAAAGACCTAAAAAGAGACGAAAAGAGACGCGAAATGGGGGTTGACAGGGTGCGGAGAAGCAGGGCGGAAAGGGCCTAAATGAGGGGTCGCGGCGAGGGGTCGCGGCGAGGGGTCGCGGCGAGGGGGCGGGCGGGGCTGTGG
>JBFMHA010000106.1:0-4813 GCA_040753075.1 Thermodesulfobacteriota bacterium | reverse complement strand
GCCCAAGGCTCCGGCCAAGCCGGCCGCCAAGCCCAAGGCCAAGACGACCAAGAAATAGCCGCGGCCGGACGAACCGGCCGCACGCGGGGCCGAACGCCCCGCCCAGGAGGCCCCATGCGCACCGCCGCCCCGATCCTGGCCCTGGTCCTGTGCATCCTCTGCGCCGCGGCCGCGGCCCGGGCCGGGGAGCCGGCAACCGGCGCGGTGCGGGCCGTGCTGCTCTCCCCGGCCTCGGCCCAGGTCACCGAGACCGCCGCCCTGGCCCTGGCGAGCGAGCGCGGCCTGCGCCTGGGCCGGCTGGCCCTGCCCGCGGCGGCGGCCACCGCCTCCCTGCGCCTGGCCGTGGAGAAGCCCGCGGGCCTCGCCGTGGCCGACGTCTCCTTCCGTCAGGCGCAGCGCCGCGACGAGGCCCGCATCGCCGAGCTGGCCGCGCGGGTCAAGACCCTGGAGCGCGAGCACCGCGCCCTGGTCGACGAACGCGCCGCGCACGCGGCCGCCGCGGACTACTGGCGCACCCAGGCCTCGGCCAAGGAGAACAAGCCGGCCGAGGCCCGGGACATGGCCGCCGCGCTCCTGTCCGGGCTCAAGGCCGCCCTGGCCGCCCTGGCCGACCTGGACCGGCGCATCGAGGACGCGGCGCGCCGGCTGCGCGAGGCGCGCGAGGAGCTGGAGCGCGCCACCGGCGGCGGCGAGACCGTGTGGGAGGCCGCCATCGCCTTCGCCGGCCCGGCCGCGGACCTGGCCCAGGTGCGCTACACCTACACCGTGGGCAACTGCGGCTGGGAGCCGCGCTACGCCCTGGACGCCCGTCCCGCCGCGGGCCGGGTGGACTTCGCCTTCGACGCCCTCATCCGGCAGCAGACCGGCCGCGACTGGGCCGACGCGGACCTGACCCTGGCCACCGCCGCCCTGCACGGCGCGCCCGAGCCCCCGCCCGCCGGGGAGTGGATCATCCGCCCCGCGCAGCCCCTGCCCCTGCCCCGGCAGAAGGCCGCGCTCTCCCTGGAGATGGCCGCGGCCCCGGACCTTGCCGACGAGAACGTTATCCCGGAGCCGGAGCGCGAGGAAGGCCGGCTCTTCGACCGCTACGCCCTGGGCAAGGCCACCCTTCGCTCGGGCGACGTCCGGCGGATGGCCATCCGCCGCCCGGAGTGGAAGGCGGACTTCGACCTGCTCCTGCGGCCCCAGGTCTCGGCCCACGCCTTTCTCCGGGCCCGGGCGGCCCTGGCCGAGCCGGCCAAGTACCCGGCCGGCCGGGCGGCCTGGTCCGTGGACCGGGTCTTCGTGCGCGAGGGGAGCTTCTCCCTGTTCGGCCGCGAGGCGGAGCTGTTCCTGGGTCCGGACCCCCAGGTGAGCGCGGACCTGCGCACCCTGACCGACGCCGCAGGCGAGAAGGGGCTGTTCGGGAACAAGAAGACCCACGCCTGGGACTGGCGGCTCACCGTGACCAACGCGGGCGCCTCGGCCGCGCGCCTGCGCGTGGAGGACGCCCTGCCCCGGACCGCGGACCAGCGCATCTCCGTGGAGGAGCGCCTGCCCGGCGCCGCGAAGGAGGACGGCCTGGCGGTGTGGACCCTGGACGTCCCCCCGGGCCGGCAGGCCGAGATCACCTACGGCTACACCGTGACCTACCCCGCGGACATGGAGATAGAGCCGGGCAGGTAGGCTTCCCCCCCCCCCGCAACGAAACGGCCCGCCCCCTCGCCGGGGACGGGCCGTTCTTTTTGATGGGTCGACACTCGGGCTACAGGCCCTTGTCCGCCATGTACTTGCACAGGTCGGCCACCCGGCAGGAGTAGCCCCACTCGTTGTCGTACCAGGTCACGAGCTTGCACAGGGTCTCGGTCTGCATCTTGGTGAACTCGGCCTCCACCACGCTGGAGCGCGGGTCGGCCTTGAAGTCCATGGACACCAGGGGCGCCTCCGAATAGCCCAGGATGCCCTTGAGCGGGCCCTCCGCCGCCTCCTTGAGGGCGGCGCGCAGGGTCTCGGTGGTGGCCGGGCTCTTGAGCACCGCGGCGAAGTCCACCACCGACACCGTGGGCGTGGGCACCCGCAGGGAGTAGCCGTCGATCTTGCCCTTGAGCTCGGGCAGCACGATGCCGACCGCCTTGGCCGCGCCGGTGGAGGTGGGGATGATGTTCTGGGCCGCGGCCCGCGCCCGGCGCAGGTCCTTGTGCGGCAGGTCCAGGATGCGCTGGTCGTTGGTGTAGGAGTGGATGGTGCACATGACCCCGGACTCCACCCCGAACTTCTCGTGGATGACCTTCACCGCCGGGGCCAGGCAGTTGGTGGTGCAGGAGGCGTTGGACACGATGCGGTGGCTGGCGGGGTCGTACTTGTCCTCGTTGACCCCCAGCACCACGGTCACGTCCTCCTCCTTGGCCGGGGCGGAGATGATGACCCTCTTGGCCCCGGCCTCGATGTGCGCCATGCACTTGGGGCCGGTGCGGAAGATGCCCGTGGACTCGATCACGATGTCCACCCCCAACTGGCCCCAGGGAATCTCCTTGGGATCGCGCAGGGCGAAGCTCTGGACGCGCCAGCCGCCGTAGAGGATGTCCTCGCCCTCCACGCCCACATCGTAGGGCGCTCGGCCGTAGTTGGTGTCGTACGCCAGGAGGTGGGCATTGGTGGCCGCGTCGAACAGGTCGTTGACCGCCACCACCTGCATGTTCTGCTCGTGGTACTGCCGCATGGCCTTGAGCACCTGGCGCCCGATGCGGCCGAAGCCGTTGATGCCGATACGCAGCATGGTTTCTCCTCGCATCGCGTCCGCGCGCCCTAACGGGCTGGAGCGCGGAGAAATCGTTCGGTTCCGGGTTGAATCGAGAAAAAAACCGGGGTTATTTCTCGGTCGCCTAGTCCTCGAAGATGCGGTGCTCGAAGGCCGCCAGCATGTCGTAGTCCTTCTTGAGGGCCTGGTGCAGCCGCGCGTTCTCGATGGCCAGGGCCGAGAGGTCGGCGATGGCGGTGAGGAACTCCACCTCGGCCGGGTCGAACTCGCGCACCTTGCTGTCGTAGATGCGCAGCACGCCGATGGCCTTGCCCTCCACCGAGAGCGGGCACACCAGGATGGAGTGGATGCCCTCGGCCTTGGCCTGCTCCGGGTACTGGAAGCGCGCATCCGAGGCCACGTCCTTGATGGCCACCACCTGGCCGGCCAGCACCTCGCGGTCCAGTCCGCTCTTGGCCACCTCGATGGGTCCCTTGCGCAGGTAGGCCTTGGACAGGCCGAAGGTGGCGCTGGCCAGAAGCATCCGGCCGGTGCGGTCCAGCAGGCGGATGGTGCAGGCATTGGCGTCCATGGCCTTGGCCGCGGCCTGGGCGATCTCTCCCAGGACCCGGGCAGGGTCCAGGCTCGAGTTGACCACCCTGGCCACCTGATACAGGGTCCGATAATAGGTCTCGTAGCGGTCCATGCCTCCTCCTTTGGCCGCCGGGCGGCCGGATCGGTCGTGGCCGCCTGCGGCGGCTTTTGCACATTCTCGCAACCATCCCACGAATCTGGCGAATTGGCAATGGGCCGGGACATGGCGCAAAAAAACCGGCTGGGCCGCCCGGCATGCACGCCGAAGTTGACCGCGGCGCGAAGACGTGGTGAGAGTCAGATGAAGGCCAGATTTCGGCTTGCCCTCGGCCGGGGGTCCGTGTATGGCCCAGGTCCCGGCCCCGGCCGGACAGCCCTTTTCGAGGTTTCGCCATGCAGTCCGACACCCTTGCCCAGGATGCCGCAGCCGCGCCGCTCCAGGACCAGACAGGCGCACGCAGCCTGCTCACCGCCCAGGTGCTGGTGGTCTCCGCCTACGTGGCGGCCCAGATGCTCTCCAACGTGGCCAGCGTGAAGATCGGCGTGGTGGCCGGCCTGGCCGTGGACATGGGCACCTTCATCTATCCCGTGACCTTCACCCTGCGCGACCTGGCCCACAAGTCCCTGGGCAAGGCCGCCACCCGAGCCCTGATCCTGGCCGCGGGCGGGGTGAACCTGCTCATGGCCCTGTACCTCATGTGGGCCGCGTCCGTGCCCTCCGACCCCTCCTGGGGCCTGGGCGAGCAGTTCTCCGCGGTACTGGGGCCGGTGTGGCGCATCGTCACCGCCTCCATCCTGGCCCAGGTGGTGAGCGAACTGGCCGACACCGAGGTCTACTCCTGGTTCGTGCGCAAGGTGACCACCCGCTTCCAGTGGCTGCGGGTGCTGGCATCCAACTCGGTGAGCGTGCCGGTGGACAACCTGATCTTCGCCCTGGGGGCCTTCGCCTTCGCCCTGCCCTGGGCCGTGGTCTGGGAGATCTTCGTGTTCAACATGCTGGTCAAGTACGGCCTCACCCTGCTCTCCCTGCCCATGATCTACCTGGCCCCCCAGAAGTACAGCCGGGACCAGGACGAGTAGGCGCAAAAAGGCGCGAGCGCCTTTTCGCAAGGGGTCGCCCCCCAGAAGCGCCGCCGGGACCAGGAAGTATGGACGCGAAAAAGGCGCGAGCGCCTTTTCGCAAGGGGTCGCCCCCAGACGTTCAGCCGGGACCAGGAGGAGCCGGCGGCGGCTTCCCAAGAAACCAAGGCCTGACCGGGCAGCGCGCCCGGTCCGGCCTTTTCCTTTTTTCCCCATGTCCTGCCGACGCCGGCCATGAGCCTCCTGCCGAACTCGGCAAGAACCGGCGCGAACCCGGCCGGGCGCTTGCGCCCCGGCCCCGCCCCAGCGACGCCGGGCCAGGAGCTTCTTGCCGAACTCGGCCAGGATGGGCGCGAACCCGGCCGGGCGCTTGCGCCCCGGCCCCCGCCCCAGCGACGCCGGGCCAGGAGCTTCTTGCCGAAC
>JBFMHA010000105.1:0-4848 GCA_040753075.1 Thermodesulfobacteriota bacterium | reverse complement strand
GGGGGGGGGGGGGGGGGGGGGGCGGGCCGCCCCCCCCCCCCCCCGCCCCCCCCCCCCCCCCCCCCCCCCCCCCCCCCCCCCCCCCCCCCTCCCGGCCTACCGCACCAACTCCGCTGCTTCGACCCTGAACTCCCCTTCCCAGTCCGGGACCCACTCGAAGATACGGCCGTCGGGCAGGACGAGTTTCCAGGCGTGGAGGCGCATGGGTCCGGGGCGCTTCGTCCCGTACTTGGGGTCGCCGGTGATGGGGAGTCCCCGGGAGGCGAGCTGGACGCGGAGCTGGTGGGTGCGGCCGGTGAGCAGGCGCAGTTCGAGCAGGGAGCGGCCGGCGCGGTTGGCGAGGCAGCGGGCCTGGGCCCGGGCGGGCTTGCCGCCGCCGGTCTGGACGCGCTCCCGGCCGGGGGAGCCGGACTTGGCCAGGGCGTCGGAGAGGTCGAGGGTCTGGCCGGGGGGCAGGTCGGCCTCGACCCAGGCGAGGTAGCGCTTGTCCAGGCGGCCCTGGCCGATCCAGTCGTGCAGGGTGCGGGTGGCCTGGTAGGTGGTGGCGGCCAGGAGCAGGCCGGAGGTGTCCTTGTCCAGGCGGTGGGCCGGAGCCGGGGTGAAGGGGGCCTGGCTGAAGAGGGTTTCGAGCCGGGTCTGGACGCTGTCGCCGTGCCCGGAGCCGGGGTGGGCGGGCAGCCCGGCGGGCTTGCGGACGAGGAGCAGGCCGTCGGGCTCCCGGTGCAGGTCGAGGCCGCCCGCAGGGGCGGCGTCGGGGGAGGCGGGGTCGGCGAGGCGCAGGGGCGGGACGCGCACGTCCTGGCCGGCGGCGACGCGGTCGAAGGCCTTGGCGCGCTTGCCGTCGAGGCGGACCTGGCCGGTGCGGATGGCGCGCATCCAGAGGGATCCGGGCAGGCCGGGGAAACGGCGCTCCAGGAAACGGGAGAGCTTCTGCCCGGCCTCTTCCGGGGCCACGGTGAGGTGTTGGACCGGGGTCTTGGCGTCCATGGGGGGCCGGGGTCAGGGAGCAAAAAGGCCGGCCCTCGCGGGGAGGGCCGGCCTCTGCAGGGCTGGGTGCAGGGAGGTCACTATTCCTCGCGCCGCAGGGGGATGGTGGCGTCGCCGGAGCTCATGTCCAGGGTGTAGGTCATGAGCAGGGTCTTGCGCTCGCCGAAGCCGGAGTGGCCGGGGTAGGAGTTCACGCACACGTACAGCTCGGGCTTGCCGTCGTTGTTCACGTCGGCCACGCCGTAGTCGGCCACGGAGCCCTTGATGCGCCTGGTCTTCCAGGACAGGGAGAGGCCCACGCCGTCCCAGAACAGGGAGTGGATCTCGCCCTCGGGGAAGTAGCGGTAGCGCTGGAAGAACTGGGCGGCCACGGAGATGTCCTTGTTGACCAGCAGTTCGTGCTTGGGGCCCCGCTCCAGGTTCACGGCCACCAGGCGCAGGGGGATGTAGTAGGTGACGGTGTGCATGTTGCGGTTGGCCCCGAAGCCGCCGATCACGTCCGGCCGTTCGAAGCCCAGGGCGGAGCCGGCGAACTGGTCCGAGGTGGCGTGCTGGAGTTCGAACTTCGGGGTGAGCACCTGGAGGTGGTCCTGGTCCGTGACCATGATGACCTTGTAGTCGCCGCCCTCCAGGGGCAGGTAGGCGAAGTTGAACACGTTGGCCCCGTCGGGGTGCGCCACGCGCTTGCCCAGGGAGTATTCCTTGGACATGCGCACCACCTCGTGCACCGTGGACTCGAAGAGCTTGCCGCCGGAGCCGGGGCGCTGGCCCACGAGCACCGGGCTGTAGGTGGGCGGGAACTTGATGACGCTCATGTAGAAGTTGATGTCCTTGTCCACGACCTTGAACTGGCGGTCGGCGTAGTTGAGGACGAAGGACACGGGCATGCCTTCCAGGTCGGCGGAGACCACGATCTCCTGGAGGCCGTCCCGGTTGATGTCGATGAGGTTGATGTTGAGGAGCTGGGCCCGGGGCGAGGGGGCGATCTCGGCCAGCGGCGTGAGGCGGCGCTCGTTGTATTCGAAGGCGCGCACGTAGTGGTTGTCGATGAACACCACCTCGTTCTTGCCGTCGCTGTCGAGGTCGCCGACCACGCAGCCCACCGAGGTGAAGGGCAGGGCCGGGCTGCGCCAGCGGCCCGGGCTGTCGTCGCCGCCTTCGTAGCGGAACTGCGGGTTCAGGTAGACCTGGTCGGCGCGGCTCTCGTTGACCACGATGTCGGGATTGGACGGGGCCGCGGCCTGCTTCTTGGCCTCCTGCTGGGCCTTGTCCTGGGGCCGCTGGAAGATCTCGGCGTTGATGTCGCGGGCGATGGCGTCCAGGGAGGGGATGAGTCCGGCCAGGGTGGTCTGGGCGCTCTTGGGCCAGGTCTTGCCGGCCTTTTCCGTGACCCGAACGTCCACGCTGCACTGGTCGCCCAGGATGGTCACGCTGCCCCAGACCAGGAAGTCGCCGTCGACCTTGGCCAGGCCCGAGGCGGCGTCGGCGTCGGAGGCCGGGGCGGCGGCGATCTTGTCGCCGACCTTCTCCTTGGCGATGTGGACCAGGTGCTCCTGCCACTCCAGGCGGGAGATGAGCATGTCCTGGATGCCGCGTCCGAAATACTGGAACTTTTCCGGTCCGTTCACCGTGAACGGCAGGACCGCGAAGGTCTTGACCTGGCCTTCGGCCGCGGCCGGCGAGGATGCGGGGATGAGCAGGAGGGCGGCCAGAAGGAAGGCCGCGATATATGCGGGACGGATCATGTCGGACTCCTTGGGTGCAACGTGCCGCCGGGAGCGGCGTCGCGTGTGTTTAGCACCTTCGCGCAGGGGAGGCAAAGGGTATGTCCCGGCCTCCGGCCGGCACCTTGCCAGGAGCCGGGTCCGGTGTCAAAGCGGCCGGGGTTGCCGGGCCGGGCCGGCCCGAAGTATGGAAGGGGCCGGAGGTGGAAGGTGGCCAAGCGCTGGTTCAGGTTGTGCTGTGCTGCGGATGACGACGCCCGGGTGCTCGGGCTCCTGGCGGCCGAGGGCTTCGCGGCCGCGGCCGAACCCTACTGGGACGGGGCCTACGCCCTCATCCGCGAGCCCTCGGCCCTGGGTTCGTCCCTGGCCGCGCATTTCGGGCTCATCTACATCCAGGACCGGTCCTCCATGCTGCCGCCCCTGGCCCTGGCCCCGGCTTCCGGGGCCACGTGCCTGGACCTGTGCGCCAGCCCCGGGGGCAAGACCGGCCTCCTGGCCCGTCTGGTGGGGCCGCAGGGCTTCGTGCTGGGCAACGAGCCCACCCGGGACCGGCTGGCCACCCTGCGCATGAACCTGGCCCGCACCGGCGCGCTCAACGCCGCCACCAGCTCCTTTGCCGGCGAGGACGCGCCCCTGCCCGACGCGGCCTGGCCCTGGGTGCTCCTGGATCCGCCCTGCAGCGGCTGGGGCACGGCGGACAAGCACCCCAAGGTGCTCAGCCTGTGGCGCGAGGACAAGGTGGGCCCCCTGGCGTCCCTGCAGCGCCGGCTGCTGGCGCGGGCCTCGCGGCTCCTGGCCCCGGGCGGCCGGCTGGTCTACTCCACCTGCACCACCAACCCGGCGGAGAACGAGGACCAGGCGGCCTATGCCGCGCAGGACCTGGGCCTGGCCCCGGTCCCCCTGTCTCCGCCCCCCGGGGTGGAGCTGCGCGAGCCCGTCCGGCCCGACACCCCCGGCGTGCTGCGCGTGGAAGGCGGCGACGGCCAGGGCTTCTTCCTGGCGGCCTTCGTCCGGCCGGCCGCTCCGGGAGAGTCGCCGGAGCCGGCCGCCGAACTCCCGCCCCTGGGCCGCGACCTCTCGCCCGGGGAGCTGGCCTCCTGTCCGGCGGCGGCCTGGGAGCAACTGCCCCCGGGCCGGCCGGCGGCCTTCGGGGAGCGGGTGTTCTTCCTCCATGCCGGGACCGCCCGCCTGCCCGACGGCCTGCGCTGGCAAGGATGCCCCCTGGGCCGGGTCAAGGCCGGGCGCTTCCTGCCCGAGCCCCGGGCCAGGGCGCTCCTGCGGCCCTTCGCGCCGGGGGCCGGATACGACGCGCAGGAGCCGGCCGAACTGCGCCGGCTGCTCTCGGGCCAGGCCGTGTCCGGAGGCGGGCTTCCCGATCCTGCCGGCCTCTACTTCCGCGGCCTGCCCCTGGGCTGGCTGCGGATCAAGGGCGGACGCGCCCTGTGGCAGGGAGGGTGAGGCGGCTGCCAAAAGAGCGCCGCAGGGTGACAAGAGAGCCGGTTCCTGCTAAAAACAGCCGACAATGGGAAACCAGCGGCGCGGATTGCTCAAATCTGTCACCAAGGCGGTATCCATGCGCTTTTTCGGCAATATCCTGGCGGTATTCTTCCTGGGGTTCCTGGCGGCCCTGGCCCTGGAGCAGCAGCGCACCATCGACGACCTCAGCAACAAGGCGACGGAATACGAGGAGCGCCTGGCGGACGTGGAGCTGGCCCTGGCCAAGAAGGAGGACCTCTCCGGCCTGTTCTACAAGTTCATCGTGCTCAACCACAAGAGCATCCAGAGCCTGCAGCGCAAGCTGACGGTCACGGTCACCGCCTACAGCGCGCGGCCCGAGGAGACCGACGACACGCCGAACCACACCGCCAGCAACGAGCGGGTCCGGCCCGGCACCGTGGCCGTTTCCCGCGACCTGTTCGACAGCGGCTGGGTGTTCGGCAAGAAGATCTACATCAAAGGCCTGGGCGTGTTCACCATCAGCGACCTCATGGCCCAACGCAAGCGCAACCACATCGACATCTTCATTGGCGACACCGACGAGGCCAGGAGCTTCGGCGTCCAAACCCTGGAAGCTCACCTCATCGATATCTAGAAGAAGCCGAGAGGGGAGGGAAACCCCCTTTTTGGAAAAAGGGGG
>JBFMHA010000104.1:0-5514 GCA_040753075.1 Thermodesulfobacteriota bacterium | reverse complement strand
CCCTGCATCAGAACATCCCAGGGAGTAGTGCGCCCGAAAAACGGCCTTCGGGGCCCGAACGCCGCCTTTGGCCGCCGGCAAGGCCCCCTCGGCCGCAAAGTGCAGGTCGTGTGAAGGACACTCCCGCGACCAAAACGCAAAAACGCCCCCGAGAAAGCCTCCCGGGGGCGCTCGTGAAATATGCGGGCTAGTATTATTTCTTCACTGTGATAGCACTTGAGCATGGTCGTCGACGATGCTCGCAAGCTTCCCCCGGCGGCCCAGGAAAGCATCCGTATGCGAGCGGTGCAGGCGGTCCTTGACGGCAAGACCCGGGTCGAGGCGGCCGCCATCTTTGGTGTCTCCAGGGTCGCCATCTGGAAATGGCTCAAGGCCTACCACGCCGACGGCCCCGCCGCCCTCAAGGCCAAGCCCCAGGGACGGCCGCAGGGCGGCGGGCGGCTCAAGAGCCACCAAGCCGCGTGGGTCGCCCGCCAAGTCCGCGGCAGATACCCGGACCAACTCAGGCTGCCCTTCATGCTCTGGACCCGCGGGGCCGTTGCCACGCTCATCGAGCGCAAGTTCGGCATCCGTCTGGCCCTCTCGACTATCGGGCGTTATCTGCGCACCTGGGGCTTCTCCCCGCAAAAGCCGGTCCGCCGCGCCTACGAGCAGAATCCGGCGCAGGTCCGCTACTGGCTGCAGACCAAATACTCCGCCATCCGCCGCCAGGCCAAGGAGGTCGGAGCGCGCATCTACTGGGGCGACGAGATGGGGCTGCGCAGCGACCACGCCGTGGGTCGGACCTGGGGCGTGAAGGGCAAGCCCCCGGTGGTCAAGGCGAGCGGCAACCGGTTCAGTTGCAACATGATCTCGGGCATCACCAACCAAGGCCACCTGAGCTTCATGGTCTCCGAGGGCCGCGTCACTCCCGTCAGGAGCCCGGAGAGCAACGGCATGGCCGAGGCCTTCGTGAGAACCTTCAAGCGTGATTACGTCTACGTGCAGGACAGGCCCGACGCCCGGACGGTGCTCGGCCAACCGGCGGACTGGTTTGAAGACTACAACGAGAGGCATCCCCACAAGGGGCTGCGGATGAAAGCTCCCCGCGAGTTCATCCGCTCATTGGCAACTGCCGAGTGTCCGGTTTAGCGGGGGCAACACCACCGGGGGAAAGGTCACATAGGCCGGACATTTTGCCTAGCCGAAGCGGGGCCTTGACGCAGACCGGCCGTGCGCATACCCAGGTTGCGATGAAAAAGCCGAAAGGGAGAACCGAGGGACAGGGCGCCCCCAACCCCGTGGGCCGAGCATCCTTGGCCGATTTATTCCAGGAGAGCCACTGGGCGCTCCCCCTCGCCTGGTTTCTCTTTTTGGTGGTTCCGTTGAGCATGTACTGGGGCGACTGGAGCCACCTCAAGTCCTCTGCGCAGTTCTTTGCCGAGCCGGATCACCCCCTGCTCCACGAGTACGACGGCTACTACTACCTGCGCCATGCCCGGGACGTGGTGAACGGCGCCTATGGGACCGGGGACCAGTTTCGTTCGCACGGCCGCCCGGCCACTCCCGCGGCGCTCTCCTTGCTGGCGGCTGGGAGCGCCATGGCGACTGGCGTGCAACCGGACCTCACCGCCTTCCTCCTTCCCCCCCTCCTGGCCGCCACTCTCCTGGCCGTATTCTGGCTCTGCGGCCGGCTGCTGGGCTCCCCCTGGCTTGGCGTCCTGGCCGCGGCGGCCTCCTCCTCGGCCCTATACCTGTATTCGCGCACCTGCCTGGGATTCTTCGACACCGATTGCCTGAACCCGGTGTTCATGCTCCTGGCCCCGTTCATGCTCTACCTGTTCACCATGCGTCGCAGCCCCTGGGGAGTCGCCTGGCTGGCCGCCTTTGCCGCGGTCATGGGTCTGTTCTTCTGGTGGTGGCCGCAGGGGGCCACGGTGGCTTGCGGGTTGTCGCTCCTGGCCTACGCCCTGAGTTTCCCGGTCCCGTCGGCTCGCTGGGAGCGCTGGTTCAAGCTTGTCCTGCTCGTGGTCATGGTCACCGCCGGCGTGTCCTTGGTGTTGGAGTTCTTCGGGGCGGCGCATACCGGGATCGACGCCTTTCAGACCATCGTGGCCCACGTCCGGCTCATCCTGAGCGGGGGGCAGGCCGCGGCCGTGGGCGGCTCCATCCAGGAACTCGTCCCGCAGCTTCCGTCTTCGGTGTTCCTCGACCTGGCGGCCTTTCCCGGCGCGCTGCTCCCGGCGGAGATCGGGTTGTTGGCGCTCATCGCTATCCGCCGCCGCTTCGCCCTGTTCCTCCTGCCGCTCCTGGTCTTCGCCTCGGCCAGCGTGTTTTCCCAGCGGTTCATGATCTTCACCCCGCCCCTGTACGGACTGGGGTACGGGTACTTCTTCGTCCTGCTTTCCGAGAGGGTGGCTTGGGTGCGGGAGAGGGCCTGGGCCCGGGGGGCGGTTCTGGCGGTCCTGGCGATCATGCTCGTCCCCTCGTTCGCCCGCAATCTGGCCTGGCACAGCGAGCCGCCCATCACCTCCCGTGAGTTGCCCCTGGCCAAGGCGGTAAAGGAGGGGACGAACCCCGGGGCCACGGTCTGGGCCTGGTGGGATTACGGATATTTTCTGCAATACTTCGCCGAGCGCCGCACCGTGGCCGACGGAGGCCTGGCCACCGACGCCAGCGTGCGCGCCCTGGCCGCTCCGCTGGCCGCCCCGGATCCGGTCCTGGCCGCGCGTTGGATGCGTTTTCTGGCCGGCCGCGGCATGGCCTCTTTTGAGGCCTTGGTCGCGCAGCACGGCGGGCCGGCCAAGGCCGGGAAGATACTGGCCTCCTCCCTGGCCGAGGGGGAGGCGTCAGAATACCTGAAGCCCACGCCCGAAGTCTGCCTGTACCTCAACCGCAACACCATCGACCTGGCCTACTGGTGGTACACCTTTGGGACCGAAACCCTGCGCGGGCCGGGGAGCGCGCCTGCGGAGCTGGTGGACCGGCAGTCCCTGGCGGCCTTTGATGTGGACTATGCCGGCGGCGTGTTCACCCGGCGGGCGGACCGGGCCAGCCTGAAGGTGGCCGAGGTGGTGGACGTGCGGCCGGCGGGCATCGCCCGCTATCCGGCAGACCCCGCGGCCCGGGCCGCGGCCGTGGTCTACCGGGAGGAGGGGCTCGTCTATTTCGTGGCCCGGGAGCTCCTCGACACCCTGGCCTTCCGTCTGCTCTACGCCCCCCTGGGCGAGGGCGTGTCCGGCTACGCGCCCCTGTACCGCGATCCGGTGGCCGGCGGGGTGTGGCTGGTGGCTCCGGAAAGGGCCGTCGGGCAGTAATCCATGCGCATCCTCCACTGCGGCAAGTTCTTTCCTCCGGACCGGGGGGGCATGGAGACCTTCCTGCGCGACCTGGCCATGGCCCAGGCCGCGGCCGGGGACCGGGTCCTGGTGCTGGCCAACGCGGGAGCGGCTCCGGCCGGCCGTGAGGATGCGCAACCCGGCCTCACGGTGGTGCGCTCCAAGGTGGCCTTCGTCGCGGGCGGCTACGCGCCCGTGGCCCCGGGCCTGCCGTTGCGGCTCATCCAGGCGGCCCTGTTCTTTCGGCCCCACGTGCTGCACCTGCACGCGCCCAATGCGGCCGCGCTCTGGCCCCTGCTCCTGCACCTGCGCGCGCCGCTGGTGGCGCACTGGCACGCGGACGTGTCCTTCCCCCCGGAGCGCCGGCCCTCGGCCGCGCTCCTGGCCGCCTGGCGGGGCCTGGAGCGCTGGATGCTGCGCCGGGCCGACGCGGTGGTGGCCACCTCGCCCCAGTACCTGGCCTCCAGTCCGGCCCTGGCCCGGTTCCGGGACAAGTGCCGGGTGGTCCCTCTGGGCCTGGCCGAACCGGCGAATCCTGGCGAGGCGGGCCGGGAGCATCCGGCTGCGGTCTTTCTGCGCGCGGCCCCTGGCCTCAAGGTGCTGGCCGTGGGCAGGTTGAGCCACTACAAGGGGCTTGAGGTCCTCTGCCGGGCCGCGGCCCTGGTCCCCGAGTTTTCGGTCTGCCTGGTGGGCGAGGGCGAGGAGCGGCCGGCCCTGGAGCGGGCCGTGGCCGGGCTGGGCCTGGCGGGGAGGGTGTTCCTGGCCGGGGGCCTGGACGATGCGGCGGTGAGCGCCTGCTACGCGGCCTGCGACGTGCTCTGCCTGCCCTCGCTCTCGCGCAGCGAGGCCTTCGGCATGGTGCTCCTGGAGGCCATGGCCCGGGGCAAGCCCTGCGTGGCCAGCGCCGTGGACGGCGGCGGGCCGGGCTACGTGGTGCGGGACGGGGAGACCGGGCTCCTGGTTCCGCCCGGCGACCCGGAGGCCCTGGCCAGGGCATTGGACCGGCTGGCCCGGGATGCGCGGCTTCGCGCCCGCCTGGGCGCGGCGGGACGGGAGCGTTTCGCGGCCCATTTCCGCATGGAGCGGGTGGCCGCGGCCCTGCGCGAGGTGTACGCCGGGGCCCGGGCCCGCCGATACCCCCTTTCCCCCCGCGAGGATGCCGCGCCGTGAGCCGCAAGCGTTCCCGCCGCCCGGACCGGAAGCCTCCGGAATCGCCCTCGCCCCCCGCGGCGTCGCGCCGCCCCCTGCGCCTGCCTGACTTGCCCTGGTGGGCAGTGGTCTTGCTGGCAGGGCTTGCCGCGGCCCTGCTCTTTGCCGACGACCTAGCCTTCGTGCTGGGCAATTCCCAGTTTCTGGACCATGCCGGCAACCCGCTGCTCACTGCGGCCGACGGCTACCATTACCTTTACCTGGCAGACGCGGCGCAGCGGGTGGGGGCTCCGGGCTTCGCCCTGCCCGGGCTGTCCTTCCTGGCCCTGCAGGCGTCCGACCTGCTGGGCGCGGACCTGCTCCGGACGGCCTTCTGGATTCCGCCGGTCCTGGCCGCGCTCCTGGGGCCGGCCGTGGCCCTGCTGGCCCGGGAACTGGGACTGTCCCGGGGAGGCGCGCTGCTGGCCGCGCTCCTGGCATGCGCCGCGCCTTACTGGCACGCGCGCTCCAACCTGGGCTATTTCGACACCGACTGCCTGATCGCTCCCCTGGTGCTGCTGGCGGGCTGGGCCGTGCTGCGTTTCGGACTGGGCGGCGGGGCGCGGCGCTGGGCCTGTCTGGGCCTGGCCGCCGCCTGCCTGGTCCTGCTGCGCTGGTGGTGGGGGTCCAGCGCCCTGCCGGTGGCCGCCGGGTTCGCCGGAGCCTATGCCGCCAGCATCGTCGCGCCCTCGTCCCGGCCCGAGCGGCTGGCCAAGGCCGCGCTGCTGGCCGGGGGGCTGGCCCTGGCCGGGCTCTTCGCCCTGCGCCACACCCTGCCCGCGCCGGGCTTCCTGGCCGGGTTCTTCGAGTCCGCGGCCGCGCACCTGGATCTGGTCGTCCACCGCCAGGCGGCCCCGATGCAGGTGGGCGCGACCATCGGCGAACTCAAGGCCGTGGGCCTGGCCGGCCTGGCCGAGATCACCGTGGGGCGCGTCTGGGTCCTGGTCCCGGCCCTGGCCGGGCTGGCCCTGCTCGCGGCTCGGCAGTGGCCGCGGATGCTTCTGCTCCT
>JBFMHA010000103.1:0-6159 GCA_040753075.1 Thermodesulfobacteriota bacterium | reverse complement strand
CTACCGCGAGGCCATGACCCCCTACCAGGCCCTGCGGGTCATGAGCGAGCGGGAAAAGGGCGGGTTCGACCCCGAGGTGGTGAAGCGCCTGGTGCTGGTGCTCTCGGGCGCGGGCTTCGCCCTCGGGTTGTAGCCGGATTCTGCCGTCCGGGGCCGCCTCCGGGGCGCAGGAGGCCCAGGATCGGAACCGCTCTCGGTTTTTCCCCGGTTTTCGCCGGAAGGGCCGCCCTCCCGTTCGGCCGGAAAGTGTGCTAGCATCCTCGACCATGGACCAAGACCGCAGACGATTGCTCAAGGCCGCGGTGGCCGCAGCCCTCGCGCCGCAGGCCGCGGCCCTGGGGCTCCTGGCCCCGGCGCCGGCCCGGGCCGCGGTGAACGGGACCACCCCGGTCAACGTCATCGTGCCCCCGAGCTTCGCCCCGCCCATCGAGGGCGACGCGGCCCGCTCCTACCAGGACCGGCTGGCCCTGGCCACCCTGGACTTCGTGCGCGAGCACTACGCCAGCCGCCCCCTGCCGGTGTGGGGCAAGCCCCTGTCCCAGGTGGACCTGGACAAGCGGGTCCACAACATCGCCTACTGGATCCTGGACGGCGTGCGCCGGGCCCGGGAGGTCTACCCGGTGGACCCGGCCTGGGTCATGGGGCAGATCATGGCCGAGAGCTTCTTCTACGAGTTCGCGGTGTCCCACGCCTTTGCCGTGGGGGTGTGCCAGTTCATAGCGCCCACGGCGCGGGACTTCGGCATGCTCACCGCCGGCGACCGGGAGGAGCACGGCCGGCCGCCGCACAAGCTGCCGGAGATGGCCGGCGAGATTCGGCGCTACTACACCGCGCGGGAGAAGTGGAAGACCGCCCTGCGCGCCAAGCGGGCCCTCATCGAGAACGAGGAGGAGATGCTCCTGGCCGCGCTCAAGGCGCTCATCTCCGGGGGGAAGCTGGCCAAGGCCAAGGAGTACGTGGCGGCCATGGACAAGGAGGGCGCGCTCTCCCGCCAGGTGCAGGAGGCGCGCAGGAACTTCCGGGGCTACCTGGAGGCCAACTTCGCGGGCCGGGACATCTTCAGCGAGGACGACCTGCACTACCTGCGCGGCTTCGACGAGCGGGTGACCTACTCCAAGCCCATCCGGGCCATGGCCCTCATGCTGGCCAGGAACCTCCGGGCCCGGAGCGGCAACATCGTGGCCGCGGCCGCGGGCTACAACGCGGGCCTGGCCTCCACCGCCGACGACAGCCCGGTCTACGGCCCCTACGGCCGCATCCCCAGCTTCGAGGAGACGGTCAACTACGTCAGCCGCCTCTTCGTCAACCACCACGAGATCGTGCGGAGGATGTGAGGCTCCCGCGGAGCGGGCTCCTCCTCATCCCGCCTCCCCCACCCGCTCCTTCTTCCGGTAGACCATCCCGTTGAAGGTGGCCACCAGGGCGCCGGCGTGGTCCGTGACCCGGACCTCGTAGCTGCCCAGCCGGCGGCTCCGGTGCAGCTCCCGCGCCTCGGCCGCAAGGAAGGGTCCGGTCCCCGCGGCGTGGTAGGTGATGGACGCGTTGACCGCCACCGCCACCGCGCCGCGGGAATTGGAGGCCGCGGCGAAGGCCAGGTCGGCCAGGGCGAACACGGCCCCGCCGTGGGCGATCTTGAGCGCGTTCACGTGGCGCGCGTCCAGGGGCATGCGCGCCCGGGCCCGGCCCTCGCCCACCTCCAGCAGCTCGATGTCCAGATGCCGGGCGAAGGTGTCGTGCTCGGCGATGAAGTCGCGGACCTTGTCCGGGGTCATGCGGCCCTCCCTGCGCAGGAAAAAGTCAGACCACTGTAGCGGATTTCCGTGAAAAAGGCTTCCCCGCCGCAATTCCTTGAGATTTTCCGCCCGAAAGGCTAGCCTTCGTCCGGACGGCCGGATGCGGGCGGCGTCCCGAGCCTGGGGAGGTGCGGATGGTGAGCAGGGCGGTGCAGCGACAGTGCGTGTTCCACGTGGCCGACGGCTTGCGCGAGGGCCTGTCCCATTTCTCGCAGGCCAGCCGGGCCGCGCTCATCTACGCCGTGGAGCCCGGTGACCCGCTGCGGGTCTACGACCCCCTGTGCCTGCTCTCGGGCCACGAGCCCAGGCTCAAGGAATTCTTCATGGACACCCCGGCCTGGCGGGAAGGGGCGCCGGACCACCGGATGCTGCGCCAGTTCGAGCAGATTTCCGCCCCGTCCCTCTCCCTCTCGGGTCTGCTCTCCTACGGCTGCTTCGCCCAGGCGGTGTTCTCCCAGACCTGGTTCACCGAGCATCATCCGGACCTGTGCAGCACCGGCCCCACCAGCCGCTGGCTGGAGTTCGCGGCCGGACTCATGTCCCAGAACCTGGCCGCGCCCAGCCAGCTGGCCATAAACACCGCGGGCACGGTGCTGCAGGGCTACGCGGTGCACGCGGTGCGCGACCACATCGTGGACCTGCGCAACCAGCTCCTGGGCCCGGACACCCATCTGCGGGTCTATCCCATCCTGGACGCGGTTCTTTCCATCTCCAAGACCCTGGAGGAGGGAAGCTGGCCGCGCGGGCAACTGGCCTTCGTGGAGCCCGGCCAGCTGGCCGCGGTGCGCTTCCTCGTCCGCTTCCCGGACCTGGAGCAGCCCTACCTTGAGCGGGCCAAGCACGTGCGCAAGCTGCTGCAGGCGGTGGAGGGCGCGCCCCGGGTGCTGGTGTCCGACGGCCGGCGCATCCTCGGCATCGCCGGGGGCATCGCCGGGGGCATCGCCGGGGGCGCCGCCGAGGGCGCCGCCGGGGACGCGGCCGGAGCGCCGGAGCTGCCCCCGGCCACCCTGCTCGCCGACTTCCGGGGCAACCACGGGTTCCTGCACCTGGACGCCGAGCCGGTGTGCAGCTTCTCCGACGGGAATTTCCATTCCTCCACCCGACGGGCCAAGCTGGTGCAGTTCGAGGAGGTGCTCCTGGAGTCGGCCCTGGACCTGGAGACCCAGCACGAGCTGTTCCAGATCGTGGCCCAACTGGTGCACAGCGCCGTGGACCGCAAGCACGGCTGCACCCTGGTGGTGGACCTGGCCGGGGAGCCCCTGCCCATCGCCGGCCAGGGCCTGGAGGCCCCCCTGGATCTGCGCGACCCCGAGGGCCTGTCCCTGGCCTGCTCCCTGGCCCGGCTGGACGGGGCCCTGCACCTGCGCCCGGACCTCACCCTGCGCGGCTTCGCCTGCCTGCTGGACGGACGGAGCGTGCCCGGCGAGGACCGCGCCCGGGGCGCGCGCTACAACTCCGCCCTGCGCTTCACCGCGGGGCGGGAGGACGTATGCGTGGTGGTGGTGTCCTCGGACCGGCCGGTGTCCATCATCCGCAGCGGAATGGAGCTCACGGCGACCTGCATGTGGAAGCCGCCCTCGGCCTGCGAGGCGGACCCGCCGACCCTGGCGGAGTGGGTGAAGGGGTAGTTCTCTCAAAAATACTGAGGAATTTTCGAGGGAGGGGCGGACCCGCCGACACTGGCGGAGTGGCCGAAGGGGCAGGCGCGCCCTACTCCTCCTCGGCCCCGGGCACGGCCTTCTTGGGCAGGATGCTGGCGATGGCCTCGGCCTGCTTGGGGGTGAGGCCCACGAACTCGCAGCCGATGACCACCAGGCCCACCCGCCGGACCACGGCCTTGATCTTGCGCGCCCGGGAGTCGCCCATGGTGACCAGGTCGAAGGTGACTTCCTGGCCCACCTCGAACTTCTCGCCCGAGGGCTTGAACCCGATGCCGTGCACCGACAGGTCCACCACCGGGAAGTTCTCCACGACCCGGGGCATGGTGGCCGCGTAGTCGGCCAGGGGCACGCGCAGGGCGCGGCGCTTTTCCTGGCCGTCGCCCCCGCCCGCCGCGTCCAGCACCTCCAGCTTCCTCCCCTTCAGCCGGTCCTCGCCGACGATGCTCAGGAAGATGCCCCTGAGGTCCTCGGGCACCTCGCTCTCGGCCAGCACCGGCTGGAGCACCCGGACGGCGCGCTCCTGCTGCCCGGTCTCCACGTAGGCCCGGGCCAGGGCCACGGCCACGTCGGGGTCCTTGGGCGCGGCGCGGGCCGCTCGCTCGTAGAGGCGCACCACCTCCTGCGGGCTCTTCTGCTCCTTGAGGTGGTCGGCCACGGTCTTGAAGGGGTTGACCGCGTGGGGGTCGATCTTGCGGGCGTGCTCGTAGAGGCTGACGGCCTCCTCGTGCCGGTCCAGCCAGACCAGGGTCTCGGCGGCCTTGCCCATGAACTGGCTGGAGCGCTCCAGGTCGGCCTTGCCCCGGAAGGCCTCGGCCAGGCCCTTGTAGGCCTCGGGGAAGAGCATCTGGAGCTTGAGCGCCGCGGCGAACAGGGAGATGGCCTTGTCCCACTTGCGCAGGCGGAGGGACTCGTACCCCTTGAGGAAGGTGGCCCGGGCCCGGGCCTCCTCCTTCTGCACCGCCTCGGACTTGGGCAGGGCGGGCTCGGGAGCGCTCCCCTCGGGCGGCGCGGCCTCGGACGCCGCGGCCCCGGCCTCGGCCTCCTTGCGGGACTTGGGCGGACCGTACAGGGCCTTCTCCAGCCGCACCATGAGCACGTAGGGCGTGAAGGGCTTGTTCAGGTAGTCCCGGGCGCCCAGGCGCAGGGCCTCCTCCACCTTGGTCATGGGCGCGCCCGCGCCCATGAGCAGGATGGGCAGGTTGAAGCTGCGGCGGTCCAGGACGATGTCGTCCAGGAGCTTGTAGTTGCCCGGCTCCACCAGCTTCCAGTCGAGCAGGGCCACGTCCGCGTCCCCGCGCTTGACCGACTGGACCACGGCCACGGGGTCCGCGGCGGTGACCACGCTGCCGTAGCCGTTGTCCGCCAGGATCTTCTTGATGATGGCCTGGGTCGGGGGGTGCGGCTCACCCACCAGGACCCTGATGTGGCGCTCCACGGATATCCTCGCTGCGTGCTGCCTCTGCGGCCCGGGCGTGGAGTCCGGGCCTTTGCTCCAGGACTACACCAAATGCGGCCCGAAAGGGAAGGGCGGCGGGGCGGAAATCCCGGCCTCGCCCGAACCCTCCCGGAAACTGGGGAAACTTTTCAGATGGCGGCGTCCAGGAGCAGGTCGTCCCGGTGCACCGCCTCGGGGTAGGCGCAGCCGCCGAGCACCGCCTCGATCTGGGAGCTGTGCCGGCCCATGATGCGCCGCAGGTCCCCGGCCGCATAGTTGGACAGGCCCACGCCCACCGCCGAGCCGGCCTGGTCCACGATGCGCACCAGGGCGCCCTGGCCGAAATCGCCGTCCACGCCGCGGATGCCGGCGGGGAGCAGGCTCTTGCCCCGGTCCCGCAGGGCCGCGGCCGCGCCCTCGTCCACCACCACCGTGCCCGCGGGCTTGTTGTTGTAGGCCATCCAGAACTTGCGCCGGGAGATCTTCTTCCCCCCGGACCGCACCCAGGTGCCAAGGTCCTCGCCGTTGAAGGCCCGGACCAGGGCCCCCGGCTCCCGGCCGGCCAGGATGAGGGTGGGCGCCCCCAGCTGGGCCGCGCGCCGGGCGGCCAGGAGCTTGGCGTACATGCCCCCGGAGCCGTCCGCGGTCTTGCCCGAGCACAGCCCTTCCACGTCCAGGTCCGCGATGTCCTCGATGCAGGCCAGGGGCTCGGCGTCCGGATGCTCGGCCGGGTTGCGGTCGAAGACCCCGCGGGCCGAGGTCAGGCTGACCAGGAGGTCGGCCTCCACCACGTTGAGCACCAGGCTGGCCAGGGTGTCGTTGTCGCCGAACACCAGCTCCTGCACGGCCACGGTGTCGTTCTCGTTGACCACCGGCACCGCCCGCCAGGAGAGCAGGGTGCGGAACGTGTTCAGGGCGTTCAGGAACCGGTCGCGCATCTCCAGGCCGTCGTGGGTGAGCAGCACCTGGGCGGTGACGATGCCCAACCGGCCGAAGGCCTCGTCCCAGGCGTGCATGAGCCGGCTCTGGCCCACGGCCGAGGCGGCCTGGCGCGAGGGCAGGTCCCGGGAGGTCACGCCCACCACCCGCCGGCCCGCGGCCACCGCGCCGGAGGACACCAGGACCACGTCCAGGCCGCGGCCGTGCAGGTCGGCGATCTGTCCGGCCAGGTCGTCGATGACCGCGCCGTCCAGGCCCTCGGGCCCGGCCAGCACCGCGCTGCCCACCTTGACCACCAGCCGCTTCGTCGCGCCCAGGGCCTGGGCGCGCT
>JBFMHA010000102.1:0-6222 GCA_040753075.1 Thermodesulfobacteriota bacterium | reverse complement strand
CACCGGGGCACGGACCAGGCCCGCTCCATGGCCCTGGCCGAGGAGGCCCTTGCCTTGGCCTCGGTCTCCCTGGTAAAGGGCGGACACTTCGTGGTCAAGATATTCCAGGGGCCGGACGAGCAGGCGTTCCTGGCGCAGTTGCGCGGGCTGTTCGACCAGGCCAAGGGCTTCAAGCCCAAGAGTTCCCGCTCCGAGAGCAAGGAGATGTTCTGCGTGGGCCTGGGCTTCAAGGGCCTGCCCCCGGGACGGGAACCCCAATCGTGAACCAATCGGGGGGCGGCCGACCCGCCCCCTCGTCAATTCGGAGGAGTCATGGCCGGCCACAGTAAATGGAAGAACATCCAGGTCCGCAAGGGCGCGCAGGACGCCAAGCGGGGCAAGGTCTTCACCAAGGTCACCAAGGAGATCGTGCTCGCCGCGCGCATGGGCGGCGGCGATCCGGCCAACAACACCCGGCTGCGCAGCGCCATCGCCGCGGCCAAGGCCGTGAACCTGCCCAAGGACAAGATCGACACCGCCATCAAGAAGGGCACCGGCGAACTGGGCGCCGAGGTCTACGACGAGATCAGCTACGAGGGCTACGGGCCGGGCGGGGTGGCGCTCATCGTGGAGTGCGCCACGGACAACCGCAACCGCACCGTGGCCGACATCCGCTACATCTTCAGCCGCAACGGCGGCAACCTGGGCGAGACCGGGTCCGTGGGCTGGATGTTCGAGCGCAAGGGCGTGTTCTTCTTCCCCAAGGAGACGTACTCCGAGGACAAGGTCATGGAGGCCGGCCTGGAGGCCGGGGCCGAGGACGTGCTGGACGACGGCGAGGCCTGGGAGGTGCGCACCGCGCCGGCGGACTTCGCCGCGGTGGCCGACGCCTTCGCCGCGGCCGGGCTGGAGCCCGAGAGCGCGGAGCTCTCCATGGTCGCCACCACCGAGGTGCCGGTGGCCGACGCCGAACTGGCGCGCAAGATCATGAACCTCATGGAGAAGCTGGACGACCACGACGACGTGCAGAAGGTCCACGCCAACGCGGACATCGCCGACGAGGTTCTGGATCAACTCGGATAGATAGGGAAGGAGGTCAGCCGGGGACATGGCCGGCGTCGTGGTGCTGGGCATAGACCCCGGCTCGCAGTGTACCGGGTACGGCCTGGTGCGGGAGGTTTCCGGCCAGGCCGAGCTGGTGGAGGCCGGGTGCATCCGCACCCGCGCCGGCGAGGACATGGCCCTGCGCCTGGCCGCCATCCACCGCGGGCTGGCCGCGCTCATCGCGGCGCACGGGCCGTCCGAGGCGGCCATGGAGAGCGTGTTCACGGCCAAGAACGTGGGCAGCG
This sequence comes from Thermodesulfobacteriota bacterium, assembly GCA_040753075.1. Lineage (GTDB taxonomy): Bacteria > Desulfobacterota > Desulfovibrionia > Desulfovibrionales > Desulfovibrionaceae > UBA6814. The sequence continues at coordinate 4,894 of JBFMHA010000102.1, read as the reverse complement.
CCATCAAGCTCGGGCAGGCCCGGGGCGCGGCCCTGGCCGCCTGCGGCGGCGCGGGGCTGGCGGTGGCCGCCTACGCGCCCATGGAAGTGAAGAAGAGCCTGGTGGGCGCGGGCCGGGCGGAGAAGTCCCAGGTGGCCTTCATGGTCGCCCGGGTGCTGGGCATGAAGGGGGCAACGTGGCCTACCGACGCTTCGGACGCCCTGGCCGTGGCCGTGTGCCACCTGAATCACCGGCGGATGCAACGCCTCACGGGAGCCCCTCGATGATCGCCTACCTGACCGGCACGCTCCTCACCCCCACGGACCGCGGCTGCATCCTGGTCACCCCGGGCGGGGTGGGCTACGAGGTGGCGCTCACCACCCGGGGACGGGCCGCCCTGCCCGCCAAGGGCGCGTCCCTCGCGCTCACGGTGCGCACCATCGTGCGCGAGGACGCCATCGAACTCTTCGGCTTCGCCTCCCTGGAGGAGCGCGCGGCCTTCGACATCCTGCTCACCATCTCCAAGCTGGGGCCCAAGACCGGGCTGGCCATCCTCTCCATCTTCACCCCCGAGGAGCTGCGCACCCTGGTGCTGCGCGAGGACGTGGACGCCCTGACCATGGTGCCGGGCATCGGCCGGAAGAGCGCCCAGCGCATCTTCGTGGAGCTCAAGTACAAGCTGGACATGGGCGGCGAGGCCGCGGCGGTCCCCGACCTGCCGGGCGGCGCGGCCACCCGGTTCAAGGACGCCCTGGCCGGCTTGACCAACCTGGGCTACGACGAGCGCGAGGTGCGGCCGGTGCTGGAGGAGGTCTTCGCGGCCGAGCCGGACCTGGACGTGGCCAGCGCCCTGCGCGCGGCCCTGAAGCGTCTGGCCAAGGCCCGGGAGTAGCCGGTGGCCTTCGAACAGCCCGACGACACCATCCGGCCCCAGAGCCTGGACGAGTTCATCGGCCAGGACGAGCTCAAGGCCAATCTCAAGGTGTTCCTGTCCGCGGCCAGGGAGCGCGGCGCGGCCATGGACCACGCCCTGCTCTACGGCCCGCCCGGCCTGGGCAAGACCACCCTGGCCCAGATCATGGCCCGGGAGCTGGGGGTGAACCTGGTGTCCACCTCCGGCCCGGTGCTGGAGCGCTCCGGCGACCTGGCCGCCATCCTCACCAACCTCTCCCGGCGCGACATCCTCTTCGTGGACGAGATCCACCGCATGCCGCCCGCGGTGGAGGAGATCCTCTACCCGGCCATGGAGGACTTCAAGCTGGACCTCATCATCGGCCAGGGGCCGGGCGCGCGCACGGTGAAGATCGACCTGGAGCCCTTCACCCTGGTGGGGGCCACCACCAGGCTGGGGCTGCTCACCTCGCCCCTGCGCGACCGTTTCGGGGTCATCGCCCGGCTGGAGTTCTACTCCCCCGCGGACCTGTCCCGGATCGTGCTGCGGGCGGCCCGGATCATCGGGGCCGAGGTCACGGCCGAGGGCGCGGCGGTGGTGGGCCGGCGCTCCCGGGGCACGCCCCGCATCGCCAACCGGCTGCTGCGGCGGGTGCGGGACTTCGCCCAGGTGCGCGGGGCCGGGGTGGTGGACGCGGACCTGGCCGAGACGGCCCTGGCCCGCATGGACGTGGACGAGCAGGGCCTGGACCAGATGGACCGCAAGATCCTGGATGTCATCATCCGCCACTACCAGGGCGGGCCGGTGGGGGTCAAAACGCTGGCCGTGGCCTGCTCCGAGGAGGTGCGGACCCTGGAGGACATCTACGAGCCCTACCTCATCCAGCACGGCTTCCTGAAGCGCACCTCCCGCGGCCGGATGGCCACGGCCAAGGCCTTCGCCCACATGAAGGCCATGGCCGCCCAGTCCGGTGACGGGCAGGGCAACCTGATCTGAGAAGGAAAGAGCATGCGCATCATCGACCCGAGCTTCGAGATACTTTCCATGCCCCAGGGGGAGGAGGCGCTCAAGATCATCGAGCTGGCCGGCCGCACCTGCTACAAGAGCGAGGACAAGATCGCGGCGGGCACGGCCCAGGACTTCGTGGAGCGCATCGTGCGCTCGGGGCACGAGAGCGTCATCGAGCACAGCTCGGCCACGGTGCGCTTCATCACCGACCGGGGCGTGACCCACGAACTGGTGCGTCACCGCCTGGCGGCCTACTCCCAGGAGTCCACCCGCTACGCCAACTATTCCAAGGACAAGTTCGGCAGCGAGATCACCGTGATCCGGCCCCCGTTCTGGGCCGAGGACTCGGAGCCCTACCGGATCTGGAAGAAGAGCATGGAGGAGGCCGAGGCCGCCTACCTGGCCCTGACCGCGGCCGGGGCCAAGGCCCAGGAGGCGCGCAGCGTGCTGCCCAACTCCCTCAAGACCGAGATCGTCATGACCGCCAACTTCCGGGAGTGGCGGCACGTGTTCAAGCTGCGCTGCGACGGCGCGGCTCATCCCCAGATCCGGCAGATCATGCTGCCTCTCCTGGACGAGTTCGACCGCCGGGCGCCGGTGCTCTTCGCCGACCTGCGCGGACGCTTCGCCGCGGACATCGAACGCTTCAAGACCCTGCCTCTTTCCTGAGCGAGCCATGAACGAATCCGAAGAGCGCCTCGATCCACCCCAGGACCGGCCCTGGCTCACCCCGGAGGGGACCCTGGCGGTCCCGGCCGGGTGCGGGCCGGAATACCGCTGGTGGACCAAGGAGGGCAAGCGGGTCACCGCCATCCTGCGCGAGCTCAAGGCCCCGCGCAGCGTGTGGGCGCGCTATACGCCCGACCCCTATCCCGAGGATCTCGCCCGCGAGGTCTACCCCCTGCTCGGCTGACGTTCCCTTCCTCCCTGGAAACCCCGCCCCTTCCGGTCTTTTTCCGAGAAACCCACCTGTAATGGGGGATATTCGGAAAATACCGCCCGGTTCAGGGGGGGGGAATGAATATTTATTCACATCTGTCCCTGTCCGCAGACTCGGGGTCATCCTGCTCGGTCATGGCTGCGGGGCTGACGATAATATCCCCTCCTCCGTTGATTCCCTTTCAATCGCTAGAGATTGTCAGGAGTCCCCGGGACCGGCGGCGGGCCTGGGCTTTGCTCTGGTCCGGGGTCTGTCCGGCGGAATTCTGACACAGGAGGGGGTATGGCGAAGCGACGTTGTGGGTAAAATTTTCAGAGATTCTTTGAAATGAGGAGAAAAACGGCATGCTGCATGTTGAAAACTTTTTCAGGGCATGTGCAGAAGAATCGCCTTGACACTGAGGAGGCCATGGCCGGCCTGGGTTTTCCCGGGGGGGCCAGAACCCGACACGGCTTCGCCATATCCTGGAAATATTTTTAATTTCAATGAGTTGTCTTGATAATGTCTTGGGGAGAACCTCCCCGCCCGGCAAGGCCGGCCGGGATTATTCCCTCCTTGCCCGAAACCCTCCCCTCCGGATATCTCTCCGTCCCATGCGCGGACCCTGGCAACTCATCCTCTCCCTCCTGGAAAAGACCCTGAATCCCGGCCTGTTTCAGGTCTGGATCAAGCCCCTGGACGCCGTGGTCGCGGACGACGCCCTGACCCTGCTCGCCCCCAACGAATTTGTCGCCGCCTGGGTGCGGGACCGCCTGGCCGGAGACATCCTCCAGGCCGCCCACCAGGCCCTGGGACGCCGGCCGGAACTCACCGTCCGGGTCAAGCCCAAGCTGGTGGCGCCGGGCAACCGGGCCGCGGATGCGGCCCCGGCCCCGGCCGTCGTGCCGGCCAATGGCGCCGCCCCCCGGCCCGTCGGCCTGCCCGGCCTGGCCGGCCGTCCCCTGGCCGCCCAGACCTGGCGCTTCTCCTTTGACGACTTCGTGGTCGGCCCCTGCAACGAACTGGCCTTCATGGCCGCCCGCGGCCTGTGCAAGGGGGCCCTGGCCTCGGAGCAGTTCTATCTCTGCTCCTCGCCGGGCCTGGGCAAGACTCATCTCGTGCACGCCATCGGCCGGCAGCTGGCCCAGGCCTCCAACCGCTCCAGCCTGCGGGTGGCCTGCCTCACCGCCGAGGAGTTCACCTCCTCCCTGGTCATGTCCATCAAATCCGCGGAGATGGACCGTTTCCGCGCCAAGTTCCGCCAGAATCTCGATGTCCTCCTCCTGGAGGACATCCATTTTCTCCAGGGCAAGGCCAAGGTCCAGGACGAACTGCTCTGCACCCTGAAGGCCCTGCACGACCGCGGCTGCCGGGTGGTGTTCACCAGCTCCTTCCTGCCCCGCGAGCTGAACAACGTGGACAACAGCCTGGCCTCGCGCTTCTGCTCCGGGCTCATGGCCTCCATCGACCGGCCCTGCCTGGAGACCAGGATGCGCATCCTGCAGCGCAAGGCCGCGGGCTACCAGGTGGCCCTGCCCGAGAACGTGACCGAGCTCCTGGCCGAGCGCCTGTCCTCGGATATCCGCCAGTTGGAGAGCTGCCTGCAGAATCTGGCCCTGAAGGCCCGGCTCCTGGGCGCGGGCATCGACCTGAGCCTGGCCCTGGACGTGCTGCAGAACTATGCTCCCGCGCCTTCCATGGCCGTCACCCTGGACGGGATCATCGAGTTCGCCTGCAGGAGCTTCGGGCTCACGTCCGCTGAATTGTCCTCCAAGAGCCGCAAGCGGCAGGTGGTCATGGCCCGGAACATGTCCTGCTACCTGGCCCGCAAGCACACCTCCCTGTCCCTGGAGCAGATCGGATCGCGTTTCAACCGGCGCCATTCCACGGTGCTCAAGGCCATCACCAACGTGGAGCGGGAGATAGCCACCGACACCCCACTCGGCCGGCAGCTCTCCCACACCATGGAGCGTATCGGACGCCTCTAGTTGTCGCCGTGCGCTGCCCGCGGCCATCATCACCGGCAGCCAGGGGTTCGGCGACGACGCCACACCGGCCGGCCGGTGCGCAGGAGGGGAGGGGGGCCGCGGCATGCC
>JBFMHA010000101.1:0-6274 GCA_040753075.1 Thermodesulfobacteriota bacterium | reverse complement strand
CGCCCTGGCCGGGGCGCTGGCCGCGCTCTTCGCGGTGCTGGCCCTGGCCCGCGCCGCCGGGGGCTTCGGCCGCGAGACCCTGGTCCTGGCCGGCATCGTGGTGTCCACCTTCCTCTCGGCCCTCATCTCCCTGGTCAAGGCCCTGGACGAGGAGTCGGTGGCCGGCATCGTGTTCTGGATCCTGGGCAGCTTCCAGGGCCGGGGCTGGCCGCACGCGGCCCTGCTCGCGCCCTACCTGCTGCCCGCCTGCGCCCTGGCCCTGCTCCACGCCCGGGACCTGGACCTCCTGAGCCTGGGCGAGACCCAGGCCCGCCTGCTCGGCCTGGACGCGGCCCGGGTGCGGCTCACCCTGCTCGTGGCCGCCAGCCTGGCGGCCGGGGCCACGGTGGCGGTGGCCGGGGTCATCGGGTTCGTGGGGCTCATGGTGCCGCACGCGGTGCGCCTCATTTCGGGCGCGGAGCACCGCCCCCTGCTGGTGAACTCCGCCCTGCTCGGCGGAACCCTGCTGCTGTGGTCCGACGCGGTGGCCCGCACCATCCTCCCCGGCGGCGCGGAACTGCCCGTGGGCGTGGTCACGGCCCTGCTGGGCGGGCCGTTCTTCTGCGTCCTGCTCGGACGCAGGAGCCGGAGGACCGCATGATCCGGCTGCACGGGCTGCGCGCGGGCTACGGGGGCCGGGAGGTGCTGCGCGGGGTGAGCCTGGACCTGGCCCCGGGCGAGATGGTGGGCCTGCTCGGTCCCAACGGCTCGGGCAAGACCACCCTGCTCCTGGCCATGGCCGGGGTCCTGGCCCCCATGTCCGGGACCGTGGAGATCGGCGGCGCCGACGCGGCCGGGATGAAGCCCCGGGAGCGCGCCCGCCGCGTCGCCTCCCTGCCGCAGCGGGCCGAGGCGGCCTTCGACCTGGCGGTGGAGACCCTGGTGCTCCTGGGCCGCTACCCCTACATCTCCCTGCTCGGCGGCTACACCGCCGCGGACCGGGCCGCGGCCGACGCGGCCCTGGCCGAGGCCGGGGCCGGGGAGTTCCGGGGCCGCCCGGCGGGAAGCCTGTCCGGCGGCGAGTTCACCCGGGTGCTCCTGGCCCGCGCCCTGGCCCAGGCCGCGGGCATGTCGCCCCCGGTGCTGCTCCTGGACGAGGCCTTCGCCGCCCTGGACCTGGCCCGCCGCATGGCCGTGAGCGAGCTGCTGGCGGCCAAGGCCCGGGCCGGGGCCCTGGTGGTCTCGGCCATCCACGACCTCAACCTGGCGGCCCAGACCTGCTCCCGCCTGGTGTTCCTCAAGCGCGGCCGCGTGGCCCTGGACGGCCCCACGGCTCAGGTCTTCACCGCAACCAACCTCACGGACATCTATGAGACACCCGTCGCCGTCGCGCCCCACCCCGTCACCGGCGCGCCCCAGGCCTTTCCCGTGCCTCGCGGCGCTCCTGGCCCTGACGCTCCTGCTGGCAGCTAGCCCCTTGCGGGCTGAGCCTGTTTCGGTCGTGGACGACCAGGGGACCGAGATCCGCCTGGCCGCGCCGGCCCGGCGCATCATCGCGCTCTACGGCGCGTTCAACGAGATCCTGGCGGCCATGGGCCTGACCGACCGCCTGGCCGCCCGCACCCAGGCCGACGTGGAGCCCCCCGCCATCGCGGCCCTGCCCAGCATCGGCACCCACATGCGGCCCAACCTGGAGCTCATCCTGGGCCTGGCCCCCGACCTGGTGCTCCAGATGGGCGGCCGGGAGGCGGCCTCGGAGCCGGTGGCGGCCCTGCGCCGGCTGGGCGCGCCCACCGCCTTCTTCACGGCCGGGTCCTTTGCCGAGCTGTTCGCGGTGGTCGAGCGCCTGGGCGCGCTCACCGGCGAGCCGGACCGGGCCGCGGCCCTGGTCGCAGGACTCCGGGCCCGCCTGGACCGTGTGGCGGAGATGGTGAAGGCGGCCCAGGCCAAGGGCGCGGCCGCGCCCCGGGTGGTCTACGAGGTTCGCTACCCCAACCTCCTGGCCGCGGGCCGGGGCTCCCTGGTGAGCGAGGTCATCGCCCGGGCCGGGGGAGTCAACGCGGTGGAGGGCGACGGCAAGCTGGTGCGCCTGGCCGAGGAGGAGCTGCTGCGCCTCAACCCGGACCTCTACCTGGTGCAGCGCGGCCCCATGAACCCCAACCCCATCCCCCTGGCCGAGCGCCCCCACTTCGCCACCCTGGCCGCGGCCAAGGCCGGCCGCGTGGTCCAGGTCGACGAACGCGCCTACTCCCGCCCCGGCCCGCGGGCCGTGGACGCGGTGGAGGAGCTGGCGAAGGTTCTGTACCCGGACGCGGGGTGGTGAGAAGACCCTGACTCGGTAGTTTTCCTAGTTTTTGTTTACGTTTTCCCCTAGAGTGTTTACATTGACATTGGGTTGTGGAATGAGTGCCCTTCAGCATGAGCCACGACAAAGGAACTCGTCATGTGTTTAGCTAACAGCCTTCGAAGGGTCGTCGCCGGAGCTGGTCGGATTTTTGACTTTTCTCGCTCCTACGACTGCGACATTCAGGTGAAATACCTCAAGACTCCGTCCCCCGTTATTGACCGGGAATCCCTGTCCTCCGACTGGAGAAATATCGGACAGGATTTCGCGTCCGCCGTCAATCGCTTCAAGAAAGAGTATGCCACCCATAAGCGATAAGCCTTCCGAAGAGGACGCTCCGGTCCCCTGCGACGCGCAGAAAAAGACGCCTGTCGAGCCCGAACGGGTTGTGGAGGAACTGAAAAGTCTCCCCCCGAAGGTGCAGCAGACAATTTTCGCCCAATTTATTGGCCCGCTCCCTCCTCCGGAAGTCTTTGCAGGATACGATAACGTGTTGCCCGGCGCTGCCGAGCGAATTTTGAAGATGGCTGAAGACGAGGCCAACCACCGTCGAGCCCAGGAAGGCAGAATAGTTGCCAGTTCCTGCCAGGATGGGAGGCTGGGGTTATGGATGGGCTTTGTCATCGGCATGCTCGGCATATCGGGAAGCTGTGTGGTGGCGATCATCGGAAATGCCCTCGCAGGGAGTGTGTTGGGAATTGCCTCCATCGCCGCATTGGCGGGTGTATTCGTTTACGGCTCACGCCAAAGAGGCCCCCAGTTGCCCCCTGCTTCCGACAGTGAAGAGAGTTGAGCATATCACCCAGTCCGCGCTTTCTCCCCACCCCCCATTTCCTGCTCTATAAGGGCAAATTTTTACTGCTTAAGCGGGCATTGCGCCCGTAACTAAAACAACCGCCTCTCCCCCCACCCTTGCCCCCCTCCCCGGACTGGCCTAGAGTGGCCCAAGGGAGGGAATAGCCATGGCCCGCCTCGTGTTCCTGGCCCTGCTGGCCGTCGCCTGGCTCGGCGCGGCCCCGCCGCCCGCCGCGGCGGGGGAGGTCCCGCGCGAGCCCGTCCTGGCCGGGTCGTGGTACCCGGCCTCCCCGGCCGACCTGGGGGCCGCGGTGTCCCGGGCCATGGACAGCGCCCAGACCGGGGCCCTGCCCGGCCGGGTGGTGGCCCTGGCCGCGCCCCACGCCGGCTACGCCTATTCCGGAGCCGTGGCCGGCGCGGCCTTCGCCCAGGTGCGCGGCATGGCCTTCGACACCGTGGTCCTGGTGGGCCCCAGCCACCGGGCGGCCTTCCCCGGCATTGCCGTGCACGACGCCGGGCCCTGGCGCACCCCCCTGGGCGAGACGCCCCTGGACCGGGAGATGATCGCCGCGCTGCGGGCGGCCGAGCCCCTGATCCGACCCCTCCCCGAGGCCCATGCCCGGGAGCACTCCCTGGAGATCGAGCTGCCCTTCCTCCAGGCCGCCCTGGGCCATTTCCGGCTGGTCCCCCTGGCCATGGGCGACCAGGGTCCGGACGCCGCGCGCCGCCTGGGCAAGGCCCTGGCCGCCTGCATGCGCGGCCGCCGCGCCCTGCTGGTGGCCTCCACCGACCTCTCCCATTTCCATCCCCGGAGCGTGGCGGAGCAACTGGACGGGACCCTGCGCCGCCAGGTGGAGGCCCTGGACCCGGAAGGGGTCCTGCGCTGCCTGGCGAACGGGACCTGCGAGGCCTGCGGCGGCGGGCCGCTGGCCGCGGTGATGCTGGCCGCCCGGGAGCTGGGCGCGGACCGGGCCACGGTGCTGGCCCAGGCCGATTCCGGGGCTGTGACCGGCGACACGGCCAGCGTGGTGGGCTACCTGGCCGCGGCCTTCACCGCGCCGGAAGCGGCTCCGGCCGCCGGCCTCTCCGCCCCGGACAAGGCCGCCCTGCTCGCCATCGCCCGGGACGCGGCAAAGGCCGCGGTGACGGGCGCGGCCTACACCCGGCCCCAGGGCCTGTCCCCGGCCCTGGAGAACCCGGGCGCGGCCTTCGTGACCCTGAAGCGACACGGCGAACTGCGCGGCTGCATCGGCCAGATGGAGGCCCGCATGCCCCTGGCCGACTGCGTGGCGCGCATGGCCCGGTCCGCGGCCCTGGAGGACCCCCGCTTCCCGCCGGTGAGCCCGCAGGAGCTCCCCGGCCTCGACCTGGAGATCACCGTGCTCACCCCCATGCGGCGCATCGCCGACCCCGGCGAGGTGCAGGTGGGCCGGCACGGGCTCTACGTGCGCAACTGGCTGCGCGGCGGGGTGCTGCTGCCCCAGGTGCCGGTGGAATGGGGCTGGGACCGGGAGGAATTCCTGCGCCAGACCTGCCGCAAGGCCGGCCTGGGCCCGGACTGCTCCCGGGACAAGGGGACCGAACTCTGGGTGTTCGAGGCCGAGGTGTTCTGATGAACCGCCGCCGCTTCCTCGCGGCGTGCGCCGCGTGCGCGGCCCTGGCCGCGGGCCTGCCCGCGCCCCGCGCCCGGGCGCTGGGGCCGCCCCTGGCCGGCCGCCTGGAGCCGCGGCCCTCCCCCTTCTCCGCCCCCCTGCCCGGCGGCGCGGCGCAGTGCACCCTGTGCCCCAACGCCTGCGCCCTGGCCGAGGGCGAGCGCGGCCGCTGCCGGGTGCGGGAGAACCGCGGCGGCCGGATGCACACCCTGGCCTGGGGCAACCCCTGCGCGGTGAACGCGGACCCGGTGGAGAAGAAGCCCTTCTACCACGTGCTGCCCGGCACCCGCTCCTTCTCGCTGGCCACCGCGGGCTGCAACCTGGGCTGCCTGTTCTGCCAGAACTGGGAGATCTCCCAGGCCCGGCCCGAGGACACCCTGAACTACGACCTGCCCCCGGACGCGGCCGTGGACATGGCCCGGCGCTCGGGCTCGGCCTCGCTGGCCTCCACCTACGTGGAGCCCACCATCTTCCTGGAGTACATGCTGGACCTGGGCCGGCTGTGCCGCGCCGCGGGGCTGCTCAAGGTCATGCACTCCAACGGGTACGTGAACCCCGCGCCGCTGGACGCGCTCTGCGACGTGCTCGACGCGGCCTGCATCGACCTCAAGGGCTTCACCGAGGACTACTACCGCGACATGTGCGGCGGCGCCCTGGCCCCGGTGCTGGCCAGCCTCCGGCAGATCAGGGCGCGGGGAGTGCACCTGGAGCTGGTGAACCTGGTGGTGCCCGGCCGCAACGACGACCTCCCGACCATCCGGGCCATGTGCCGCTGGGTGCGGGACGAACTGGGGCCGGACACGCCCCTGCACTTCACCCGGTTCGTGCCGCAGTACCGGCTCAAGACCCTGCCGCCCACGCCCCAGGCCTCCCTGGAGGCGGCCTACGCCGCGGCCCGGGAGGAGGGGCTGAACTTCGTGTACGTGGGCAACGTGCCCGGCCACCCGGCCGAGAGCACCTATTGCCCGCAGTGCAAGGCCCTGCTCATCCGCCGGGTGGGCTACGCCACCCGGGTGGAGGGCCTCAGGGACGGCCGCTGCGCGGCCTGCGGCCGGCAGGCTCCCGGCATCTGGGCGCCGCCTTCTCCCCGCGGATAGCCCTCCCATCGCCGCAGCGCAGCCGGGGCCGGGAAAAAGGGGGCCTCCGGCGGCCCGGGGGCCATCGGCCCCTGGGAACCCCGTTACGGGTCCCCGACTTCGCCCCGCCAAGCCGCCAACAGTGCGCCCATCCCGGCCACCCCCTAAAAATACCTTGGTATTAGTATTACACTTCCGCTTCCCGCCGCAGCCCGGCGAGCAGCGCCACGAGCCCCGCCGCTCCCGGAACGGCCGCGGCGGCCAGGGTCCCCCTGAAGCCCAGCAAGGGGAATCCGGCCAGGGTGGCGGGAAGCAGAAACAGCGCGGCCCCGGCCAGGTCCAGGGCGTACAGCCGGCCGCCCAGGCCGGACGCGGCCCGCTCCTCCGCGCCCAGGACCCCGGCCGCCAGGCCGAAGTGCAGCCCGCCC
>JBFMHA010000100.1:0-6496 GCA_040753075.1 Thermodesulfobacteriota bacterium | reverse complement strand
GCTCCTCCCGCCAATCCATGCCGACCCCCTATCCGGTTGTTCCGGCCTCCGCGGCCCGGGCCTCCCCGAGCCGCGCCCACATCTCGGCCACCAACTCCTCCACCCCGTCCCCGCGCAGGGCGGAGATGAAGCGCACCGGCCGCTTGAGCCGCCGGGCGCGGGACTTGAGCTTCTTGAGGTCCTCGGGCGCCAGCAGGTCCGCCTTGTTCACCACCCGGATCTGGGGCTTGGCCGCCAGCTCCGGGCTGTAGCGGGCCAACTCCTCGTCGAGCAGGGCGAAGGCGGCCCAGGGGTTGTCCCGGTCCAGGTCCTCGGCCGAGGCCAGGTGGACCAGGAAGCGGGTGCGCTCCACGTGCTTGAGAAAGCGGTGTCCCAGGCCGGCCCCGGCATGCGCGCCCTCGATGAGCCCGGGGATGTCCGCCACCACCATGCGCGAGCCCTCGTCGTTCTCCAGGACCCCCAGGTTGGGGGTGAGCGTGGTGAAGGGATAGGGCGCGATCTTGGGCTTGGCCCGGGAAACGGCGGCGATGAGCGTGGACTTGCCCGCGTTGGGCAGGCCCAGCAGGCCCACGTCGGCCAGGATCTTGAGGGACAGGCGCAGGCGCTTCTCCTCGCCCGGCTCGCCGGGCTGGGCGAAGCGCGGCGTGCGCATGGTGGCGGTCTTGAAATGCTCGTTGCCCTTGCCGCCGCGGCCGCCCTTGGCCGCCACCAGGCGCTTGCCCGGGACGTCCAGGTCGGCCGCCAGGGTCTCGTTCCCGTCCTCGTCCTGGAGGTAGACCAGGGTGCCCACCGGCACGCCCACCACCAGTTCCTGTCCCCCCGGGCCGAAGCGCTGCTGGCCCATGCCGGGCCGGCCGTTCTCGGCCTCGTAGACCCGCTTGTGGCGGAAGTCGTAGAGAGTCAGAAGGCGGGAGTCGGCCTCCAGGATGACGCTGCCGCCGTCCCCGCCGTCCCCGCCGTCCGGACCGCCGCGCGGGACGAACTTCTCCCGGCGGAAGGAGACGCAGCCGTGTCCGCCCTTGCCGGCGCGGACGGTGATGGAGGCCTCGTCAACGAAACGCATGGCGTGCTCCAAAAGAAAGAGGGCGGAAGGCCCCGGCCTTCCACCCTCGAAGATTCGGTCTGCCGGGCGGGCCTTACGCCGCGGCCGGAACCACGTGGACGCGGGTCAGGACCCGCTTCTTGCGCATGTACTTCTCGAACTTCACCACGCCGTCCACCAGGGCGAACAGGGTGAAGTCCTTGCCCATGCCCACGTGCTGGCCGGGGTGGAACTTGGTGCCGCACTGGCGCACCAGGATGTTGCCGGCGATCACTTCCTGACCGCCGAAGCGCTTGACGCCGCGGCGTTGCCCGGCGCTGTCGCGTCCGTTGCGGGAACTCCCGCCTGCTTTCTTGTGAGCCATGGCTGTACTCCTTACACGCCCCGCTGCCGGGTTGCGGACGACGAGGCGGCGTTAACTCGGATCCGGCGAGAAGACTCTTTCGAAAAAAACGGAAGCGTTTCTTTCGGGGCTAGGCCGAAATGCCGGTGATCTTCAGGGTGGTGAATTCCTGGCGGTGGCCCTGCTTCTTCTTGTAGTCGTTGCGGCGCTTCTTCTTGAAGACCACGATCTTCTTGTCGCGGCCGTGCTCGACCACCTGGCAGGTGACCTTGGCGCCGGAGACGAAGGGCGTCCCGATCTTGGGCGCGCCGCCGGCCTCGACCAACAGGACCTTATCCAGCACCACCTCCGCGCCGGCCTCGGCGGGAAGCTTCTCGACTTTGATGGAGCGGCCCTCTTCCACACGGATCTGCTTGCCGCCGGTCTGAACAATCGCGTACATGGTAGTTCCTCCAAAAGAGACAGGCCAGATACCCGAACTTCCGGGGTGAAGTCAAGCCCCCCGCCCCGAAAAAAACGCGGGCTACTCGGAAGCCGCCACCACCAGGTTGCGGCCGGAGTTCTTGGCCTTGAGCAGGGCGCTGTCCGCGGCGTCGATGAGCCGGCTCACGAAGCCCGCGGTGAAGTCCGGCCGCACCGCGCCCACCCCGATGCTCACCGAGACCCTGAGGTTCTTCTTGAGCACCTCGCCCTGGGTGGTGCGCACCACGAAGCTGAAGCGCTCCACGGCCTGGCGCACGGCCTCGGCCACCTCCGCGCCCCGCTCCCGGCCCATGCCGGGCAGGATCACCGCGAACTCCTCGCCGCCGTAGCGGGCGCACGCGGCCCCGTCCACCCCGGCCTTGGCCACGGTCTGGACCATGCGCTCGGCCATGGCCTTGAGCAGCTTGTCCCCGATCTGGTGGCCGTAGGTGTCGTTGACGTTCTTGAAATGGTCGATGTCCACCATGAGCAGGGCCGTGCCCTCGCCCCGCTCCAGGAACGCGGCCCGCCGCTCCTCCATGGCCGCGTCGAAGGACCGCCGGTTCCGGAGGCCGGTGAGGGGGTCGGTGGTGGCCAGCCGCTGCAGGTCCTGGGCGTCGCGCTGCAGGCTCTCCACCAGGGCGCGGAAGTGCCGGCGCAGGGTGAGCGCCACCTCCTCGGCGGGCAGGCCGCTCTGCACCGCCTCCAGGGCCGCGGACTCCAGGCCCTGCACGTCCCCGGTGCGCCGGCCCAGGACCTCCCCGAACTCCTTGACCATGGCCGCGGACTCCCGCACCAGGGCCGCCAGCTTCTCCCGGTAGGGCGCGGACACGATCTGCTCCTTCATGGCCATGGCCTCGCGCAGCCGCTCCTCGCCGTAGTCCCGCTGCTTGAGCACCCACACCACCAGCTGCTGCAGCTCGGACTTCTGGCCCAGGGTCAGGGTCGGGTCCTGCTCCAGGCCGCGCAGGGTGAGGATGAGCGTGTGCCAGCGGGTGTCCTGCGGCACCCCGGACTCGGCCAGCATGCGGCACAACGGGCTCTGATCACTGTAGATGCAGACCGTGTGCTCCGGGGGATCGGCGGATTTCCTGCGGGTCATGGACGCTCCTGGCGCTGAATTCTCCGGGGAGCCGGGACACCTATTCTAGACAATTTCCAGGGCCGGGCACAAGGGTTTTTCATTCGCGCGGAGTCCGCGCCAGGACCAGCACGTCCACGCTGCGCGCCCCGGCCCGCAGCAGGGCCAGGCTGGCCTCCTCCAGGGTGCCGCCGGTGGTCATGACGTCGTCCACCAGGAGCGCCCCCCGGCCGGCCACCCGGTCCGGGTCCGCGGCGAACGCCCCGCGGATGTTCTCCCGGCGCGCGGTCCCGGCCAGCCGGGCCTGGGGCTCGGTGTCCCGGGTGCGGGCCAGGGCCGCGGGGTCCAGGGTAAGGCCCCGGGACCGGGCCAGGCCCCGGGCCAGGAGCAGGCTCTGGTTGTAGCCGCGCTCGGCCAGGCGGCGGGGATGCAGGGGCACGGGCACGGCCAGGTCCGGGGCCGGCCCCGCGGGCGCGGCGCGGTCCCAGGCCTCCAGGGCCAGGGCCCCGAGCAGCCGGGCCAGGCCCAGGCGCCGGCTGAACTTGAAGTCGCGCACCAGCTCGCCGAGCAGGCCCTCGTAGGGCCCGTGCCAGGCGAAGTTGCGCCAGGGCGGCGGCGCGCTGCGGCAGGGGCCGCAGAGGTAGGGCTCGGCCGCGACGTCGGCGTAGGCCAGGCCGCAGGCCGGGCAGAACCCGGCCCGGCGGGGGGCCAGGCGCTCCCGGCAGGGGCCGCAGAGCAGCCGGCCGCTGGCCGGCCCCCGCGGGTCCCCGCCCCGGGTCGCGGCCCCGCACGCCTGGCAGCGCCGGCCCAGGAACGAGGCCAGCCGGATGAGGATCGCGCGCGCGCCTCGCGGCGAGTCCGCGGCCAGGTCGCAGTCTCCGCCAAAAGTTTCGTTCTTCACGCCGAAAACCTCACCCTGCCCCGCCCGCCGGCTCCACCGCCATCCTCCCCGCCGCCGGCAGCGCGGCGCAGGAGGCCGGACCGCCCCAGAGAATCAGATCAGCTCCCGCTCCGGCCTCGCCACCAGATCCCCCGCCGCCCTCCCCGCCGCCAGCAGCGCGGCGCAGGCCGCGGGGTCCGCCTCCAGGTCGCCGGGCGCGTCGATCCCGCGGAACGCCAGGGGCTCGGCCAGGTCCAGGTTCATGGGCGCGAAAAAATACTTGAGCGTGAGCAGGCTGCCGCTGAAGAGCTGCGCGCCCCGGGGCCGGCCGGCCACCAGGCAGGCGTACGCCGGCCGGCGCGGGAGGCCGGCCAGGGCCGGCGCCCCGGCCTCGCGCCTCTGGTACAGGCTCTGGCCGCGGTCGATCCAGGCCTTGAGCGGAGCGGGCAGGTGGTAGAAGAAGATGGGCGCGGCGATGCACACCGCGGACGCCTCAAGACACAGGCCGAAAAGCTCCTCGGCAGCGTCGTCCCGAGCCAGCGCGCAGGCGTGGGGCGGAACCGCGCAGGCCCCGCACCCGGTGCAGGGCAGGACCCGGTAGTCGCGCAGGGCCGCGCGACGGACCTCGGCCCCGGCCTGCTCCGCGCCCTGGGCGAAGAGCCGGGCCGCGGCGTCGGAATTGCCCCCGGTCCGGGGGCTGCACGCCAGCACCGCCAGATAGCCGTCCATGCCCTACCTCCTCTTCCGGGTGAAGACCCCCAGGACCGCGTCGCCGGAAGGCCGCACCTCCAGGTCCCAGATACCGGCCGTGGCGGCCTCCTCCCGGAGCGCCCCGGCCAGGGCCGGCCGCACCAGGATCTCCAGGGCCTCGGCCCGGGTGAAGCGGAGATGCCAACCTATCTCCAGCCCCACCCCTCAGCACCGGCCCGAAAGGTCCAGGCGCACCGCGTCGTCGGCCATCAGAACACCCCGGCGAAGAACGGGTTGTGGGCCGACTCCGCGGCCACGGTGGTGGCCGGGCCGTGGCCCGGATAGAGCTTCGTGTCCCCGGGCAGGGTGAAGATCCGCTCCCGCACCGAGGCCAGGAGCGTGTCCGTGTCTCCGCCCGGGAAGTCGGTGCGGCCGATGGAGCGCGCGAACACCAGGTCGCCCACGAAGGCCGCGCCCGCGTCCGGGAAGTACAGGGTCAGGCTGCCCGGGCTGTGGCCAGGGGTGGCCAGCACCCGGCAGGCCAGGCCCAGGAAGCCGGCGTCGCCCGGCTCCAGGGGCGCGAACGCATAGTCCGGCACCAGGGGCACGCCCATCTCCCCGCCCCGGCCCAGCCAGGAATCCCGGAGGTAGGCGTCCGCGGGGCTGGCCAGCACCGGCGCGCCGGTGGCCTTGGCCAGGGCCGCGACCCCATACGTGTGGTCGAAGTGCAGATGGGTGAGCACCACCGCCTCCAGCACCGGCTTGCGCTTCGCGAGCGCGGCCAGCACCGGGGCGGGGTCCCCTCCCGGGTCGATGAACAGCGCCCGGCCGGCGTGCTCCAGAAGGTAGCCGTTGGTCTGCAGCGGGCCGAGGGCGAAGGCGGTCACGTCCATGCGGTTCCTCAAATCAGCAGGCCGTTCAAAAACCGCGAGGGCAAGGCGCGAGAATACGTCAAGGCCGAAGCGTATTCAACATGCGTGAGGGTTTGACGTGTTCGATGCAACGCAGCCATCGCGGGAATTTCAACGTCCTGCTAGGGCAGGGGTTCGAGCAAAAGTTCCTCCAGGGGCTTGCGCGAGGAGGCCCCGGGATGGGCCGGTCGGCCGAAGGCCAGCACCGCCATGAGGGAATAGTCGGCCGGGTCCAGGCCCAGCACCGCCAGCGCCTGGCCGGCCTGGTTCACGATCTCGCCCAGCCACACCCCGCCCAGGCCCAGGGCGTGGGCGGCCAGGAGCATGTTCTGCAGGCAGGCCCCGGCTCCCTGGTGGTCCTTCATCTCGTGGTACATGACCCGGCGGTCCAGGCACACCGCCACCAGGGCCTTGGCCGAGCGGACGATGGCCCCGTACTTGGTGCAGCCGGCCAGGGCGTCCGCCCGGGGGTCGCCGGGCATGACCGCCAGGAAGCGCCAGGGCTGGTTGTTGAGGCCGCTGGGAGCCCAGCGTCCGGCCTCCAGGATGGCGACCAGATCCTCCCGGGCGACGGGCTCGTCGGTGAACTTGCGCACGCTGCGGCGCTCGCGCAGGGCGGCGAGCACCGGGTTGTCCTGGGACATGGGATTCTCCTTGGCTTGGCGTGGCCTGTCCCGGTTGTGCCTTGAAACCCCGGCGCTTGTCCAGCGGGCCGGCCCGGCGGCGCCGGGCCGCAACCCGCCGGCATATCTATCTATCATTAAACAGTCGGACAATTGTTGCATACGGCCGAACCCGGCCTTATAATGCCATTATCCCCCAAACCCGACGATCCGTGCGACAAGCTGTCGCCCTCGCCCACAGGAGGTCATTATGGAGCCAGTCGGACACGTCGCCGCGCTGAGCGGCTCCGTCACCGCCCAGGGGACTGACGCCCTCCGCCAACTCAAGGTCGGCGACCCCGTTTTCGCCAAGGACGTTCTCTCCACCGGCGCGGGCAGCACGGTGGAGATCAAGTTCGTCGACGACTCGGTCTTCTCCCAGGGCCCTTCGGCCAAGATGACCGTGGACTCCTACGTGTTCGACC
>JBFMHA010000099.1:0-6851 GCA_040753075.1 Thermodesulfobacteriota bacterium | reverse complement strand
CCGGAAAAAGGCATGATCGGACGATGTCCGGAGCCAGGGACGGACCGCTTGCGGAAAACTCAATGGCCGGACCTCAGAAAGTGGCTGCCATTGATGATTGGATCGAAATCTTCGAGGGACAGGCTCTACACCGAGGAGGATATCGCGGCCGTCTTCGCCACAGCCGGCCTGGAAGTGGTCAACATCGAGTACGCCATGCACCAGCAGTACTCTCGGGGTGCGGCCCGAGAGGAGAGCGCCCTGCCCCTCAAGCAGATGCTGGTCACGGGCCGGGTACTCTAGCCGGCGTCTGCGGCTTCTTGAACACAAAAGGCCCCATCAGGGCCTCAGACCACTGACAAACCCCTTTCGGCGAGACCGGAAGGGGTTTGTGTTTGCGGAGGCCCAGGCGGTCGCTGGGAAAATTGATCCCTCCGAGAGATTTCACCATGGCGTCGAAGCGATAATGAACCCAAAAAACGCCCAGGGCGTCATATGGGCACACGTTCCGCATCTTGCCATAGGTGCACAGAGACCGGGCGAGGCGGAGGGGATCGCGCAACAGAGTGAAATAGTGGACATCGTACGTGGAGTCGAGCAACTCGTGCACACCCCAGGCATAGAGTCCACAGACAAAGGTCTCGCCGGGATGCTCCTCGCGGTTCAGCTGCTCAGCTACACTGAGGAGATTGACTGCGAGGTCGCCCCGCACCTGGGACGATTGGAGTTTTGGAGTATCTTTGAGACGGATGAGTCCCCGCTTTTGGGCGCATGGTCGAACACGATTACGGAGTTCCGCGCGGGGGCGATGGCAACGGCGGTGAACAGGGGCAGGACGCGGGGTGCGGACAGGACTCGAGCAGGGGCTTCAACGCCTCCCTCCATTCCAGATAACCGTCGGCGCATAGATGCAGGCCGTTGTGAGTGTACGCCGGGTTCAATTCGCCATTTACGCTCAGACGTGGATTCAAGTCCAGGAACGTGCTCCCCGTCTCGGCGCAGAGCCGCCGCAACCCGCGGTTGAGCGCCTCCACCTCCCGGTTGACCGCTCCGATGTCCGTGCCTGCTGCGAACAGCGGGGAGACGTGCAGCGTGGACTGGACCACCAGGCCGATTCCCGCTTCGCGTAGCGTGACCACGAGGCGGGAGTATGTGTGGAGCACGTCCTTGTGTGAGCTCCCCTGCAGGAGATCGTTGACGCCCCCCATCATGCAAACCATCCGCGGCCGGAGGGAAATCACGCTGTTGAGCCGGGCCAGGATTCCCTCCATCCTGTCCCCGTTCACGCCCCGGTTGCATACGTCCACCCTGCCCAACAACTCGTTCCAGTCGAAGTTGCAGGTTATGGAGTCGCCAAGCATCACGATGCTGGCGTGCACCGGCCGGGACCCGGCATGGAACCGCTTCAGGGACTCGGCGTAGGAGGCGTGGGCGGTCCCGGACACGGGCGCGGCCTGGACCACGGGCCGGAACATGCCACAGATCAGGGGGCGCCCAGGCAGGGTAGCCGCGAACTCCGCGCACACGCTTTGGTAATGCGCCGGAGACAGGGCCAGGAGCAGGACGTCCAGGGCCGGGACCGGAGTCCTGCCGGGAAGGACGTGCGGCAGGCCCCGGAGGGACGGCAGGGGATGATTGCGGTCCGCCACCCCCACGACCTCGAACCCGGGGCTATTCCTGAGATAGGCGTAGGCCACGCAGCCGCTGGTGCTCCCGCCGTAGATGAGCAGCCTCGCCCGCCCCCGCCCCGTCTCCCGGACTCTGCCGGCCAGTTCCGCTAGCCCCTGGCCGAGCGCCGCATGTACGCCCGGGAGATGGTCCTGCCAATGGCGGAACGCCGCGTACTCCAGGGGGAAGGTCAGGTCGGTCATGGGCTCATTCCTTGCTTCATTTTCATGACCTGGCGGAGCAGTTCCGCCGCCTCGGCGCGATAGTCATCCATGTCCTGCCCGGCCATCGCGAACACGTTGCGGCAGACCGGAGCAAGCCTGCGCTCGTGCATCTCCAGGACCCGCTCCAGGAGGCCGAGGAGGTCTCCGAATGCCCCGGCGCGCTCCGGCGTCGACGACAGCGCATGGCGCATGACCAGGCAGGAGTCCAGGGCCTTGAGCACGTCGAGCCGCCGGTGCAGCAGGCTTGGGTGGGACGGGGTGCCGAAGATGATCGACTCCTTGAAGAACCACCAGGTGATTGTCCGGACCCGGACATGGAGGCTCGGCTCGTGGGACAGCATGTGCGCGAGCAGGGTCAGGATTCTGTCGGCCACCAGATTCGGGTCCAGGCCCGCCCCGGCCTGGGCGAGCCTGTTCAGGTCGGGCGCGGCCCCGGTGAGCCGCTCCGGGAGCCAGCGATCCAGGAGTTCGGGCCTGAGCACGATTCCGCGACAGCGGGGAAAGCCGTCCAGCCGTTCCGGCTGCTCAGCCAGCAGGCGGTAGAGGGACAACATGTGCCGCAGGAAGTACAACTCCGGGACACGGCCCTGGTCGGTCCAGGCCGTGGGCTGGGAAGACTCCAGAAAGGCCGGGAGGCCGAACACCGGATGCGAAAGCAACGCCAGCCGCTTCCGGAGCTCTGCGTCGGGGACTACGCCGTCGGCCTGGCGTAGTATCTCGGCATAGGGCGCCGACCCGGCCTCGGTCAACAGCGCCCGGTACCAGGTCGGATCGGGCCGCACCGCCAGCCCGTAGTGCGTGAAGAAGTCCCCGGAATGCCCCAGGGAACGGTCCGGGTTCGCCGGCAGTTGTCTGATTTCGGGGCGATGCGGCCCCGGGCCCAGGCCGAGGAGCGTCCTCAACCGGGGCTCCAGCCACCCGAAGATGGCGGCATGCCCGTCCTGATCCGGGTGGCAGTAATCGATGAACGCGCCGGGAGCCAGGCATTCCTTGAGGTCCAGGACGGCCGCCGCCCCCCGGTGCGCCCCCCCTAGGGCCCGGACCAGGGACTCACGATAGGCCTCCGTGGCCCGGTACGAGCCGAGGTCGTCCTCCATGGCCCGGGAGAACCAGCGCTCGGCCATATCCGCCTCGCCCCGGACCAGCGCTGCTAGCGCCCGGTTGTAGGCAGGGATGGACGACATGGGGGAGCCGGCCGCCGCGGCGTCCTCGAAGAGCCTGACGGCCTCCTCCTGCCGTCCTCCGGCCCAGCGGAGGACGGCCAGGTTGTTGGACGCGATCAGGCCGGCTTCCGGGTCGCCGGGTGCGGCCGCGATCCTGGCGTAGGCGTCCCCGGCCGGCCCGCTCCGCCCCGCAGC
The DNA here is from genome assembly GCA_040753075.1 of Thermodesulfobacteriota bacterium. Lineage (GTDB taxonomy): Bacteria > Desulfobacterota > Desulfovibrionia > Desulfovibrionales > Desulfovibrionaceae > UBA6814. The sequence goes on along the minus strand of JBFMHA010000099.1, from coordinate 3,622 downwards.
GTCCAGGCCCAGGGCCTCCAGCAGCGGGCTTTCAGCCGGCCCGTGGAAGGTGAAGCCGCACCGGGCGTCGAGCAGCGAGTAGCAAAGGAAATTGCCACAGTTGTTGCCTGGGGGAAAGCGGGAGTTGGCCGCCGGATTGAACGCGAACAGGGGAATGGAGCGCTTGGCGCACTCCCGCCCCAACTCCGCCAGGAACTTGCCGTAGTCCTGCGGGGTCACGCTGCGACCCGAGGGAAGCCAGGGCGCGGGATCGTAGTGGCAGAACCGGTTGCGGCGGGGAACCCAGTCCGGCCTGGGCGCCGCCACGGACTTGCCCATCGCCCGGGCAAGGCCCGATGCGAACCGGGACGCCTTGGCCGGCCCGTAGGCGCTTGCGTCGCAGTTCCCCACATAGACCACGGCCGCGTCCACGCGCTCCTCCGCGACCACGTCCCGCAGCACGGCCAGGGCGTCCGGGGCGCAGGTGCCTATGGACGAGGCGTTGAGCACGAGAAGCGGGTGATCGTAGGAGCAGCGGACGGGAAATAGGTCCACGTAGTTCCGGCAGAGCCCCCCGATGGATACGCTGGCCGAATCGCCGAGCACGAGGAGATGTTTGCGCTGCCTGGACATGCCGGGGCTCACGCCGACCCGGGGCCGAGCCCCAGAGGCGCGACCGGCCGCCTGCGGCCGGTCGGGAGTCCTGTGGAGAAAAGGCCGGACATCGCGCTAGAACAACGGATAGATGAAGACTTCCTGGACCTCGGCCTGGGCGCCCAACGGCCCGATGTCCTCCACGTCCGGAACCACAAACCGGCCGTCCAAGAGGGCGCGGAGAGCCCCGGCGATAACCGTGGCCATGTGGGCGTGGCCCGCCTGGTTCGGATGGTTGTCGAAGGGGAACAGGTGCCACTTGGGGATGTTCTCGAAGAAATAGCCCTGCCCGTCCTTGTTGGCGATGCACCAGTTGAAGCGGTTCCGGACCAGCATGGGGTACAGGTTCCTGCAGTTACCCATCACCGCGATCAGGAACGGCACGCCGTGGTTCTCGCAGGCCTTGCGCATCATCAGAAGGATGTGCTCCATGGTCCGCTCCACCAACAACGGCCCGGTGCGGCCCCGGAAGCGCAGCCTGTTCAAGGCGTACTCCAGGGTGAGCAGCAGGCTGACTCCCTCCGAGAAGGCGATGTTCTTGTACAGTTCGGGGGGAAAGCGGCGCAGCCTCCGCTTCTTGGACACCGCAGCCGGATAGGGCAACTGCAGCGAGACGATGCCGTCGAGGATGTTGGTCACCCGGGAGTCGAGCCCCACGCTCAGGCCCAGCACCACGGCCCGCGGCGGCCGCTCCTTCATGCGGCGCTCGAGGATCAGGAGCTGCTGGTAGAGATGGCAGGCAGCCACGCTGTGGTTTTCCATGCGGAATTCCGGAAAGGCCTCGCCCAACAGCCAGGAGAACGTCTCCCGATCGCTCACCCCGTAGCCGAAGGCCGTGGACGCCCCGATGATGACAATGCGCGGCTCGTCGCCAGCCTCCTCCGCCGGGGAGGAAACCCTGCGCCCGGATTCGTCCATCCGGTAGGAAAAGGAATAGGACATCCGGTGTTCCGGCAGCTCGAAGGTGACGGCCCCGCTGGCCTTCGCCTTGTGCTTGAAACCCAACTCTTCGTCGTAATCGTAGATGTCGAACCCGCTGATCTTCGACGAGAACTGCAGGATGTTGTGTCGGCGTTTCCTGAGAAAATCGACCTGGGCGTGACTGCGGAGCATGAGTTCGACGACCACGGCCAGCGCGAGAAAGGCGCCCGCCCACATCCAGCCGCCGTCGATGCTGAGCGCGGCCGCCAGGAAACCGAGACAGACAGCCGCCAGTACGACATGGAACCCGAGGGAGAAATGTTTGCTGGGGAACAGAGGGGCGGGCATGGTCCCCTTGCCCTCGATCCAGTAAGAGATCACGCAGTCCGCGGGCAGGAACCGCCGCCAGCCGGCAATGGTTGAGAGCACGTTGCCGTGGAAGAACAACGGGCCACAGAGGATGACGATCTCGTCCGGGGCGATGCTGCGCAGACGGCGGAGCAAGCCGACGTTGTAGGGCGTGATGTGCTTGCGTCCGAGCCCGACGACCTCGACTCCGGACGAGCCGAAGTCGTGCTCCCGGCCAGACTTGACGAAAAGGCTGACCTGGGCCTGGCCCGGCAGGTTGTCCCTGAGATACAAGCCGATGCTCCGGGTGTTGGTGGAGCCGATCAGGGCCACCCGCCTCCCGCTGCTGCCAATGTCCATCTTCATGCTCGCTCTCCTGGGGCCTTCGCCCCTCGGGGCCGAGTTCCAACGGGAGCCGGCCCGGGAATCCCGGCCCTTGACGGGCTAGCTCTTCTGCCCCGCCGTCTTGCGACCGGTGGCCATGAGCCGGGCCCGGTTGGAGACCGCCGGGGTCACGTGATCCCAGCTCAGGAGTTCCTCGAAGCGCACCATGGATTTAAGCACTGCGCCCACCACGTCGTCCCAGTACACGGGCGACACGCCGGTGCCCGGGCACTTGACCATGAGGTCGGCCTCGGTGAGCACGTGGCCGGCGGGCAGGTCTCGGGCGAAGATGATGCTCTTGCGCAGCTTCTTGGCCGAGGCCACCTCGCTGGGGAAGACCTGCTTCTCCCGGGTGAGCATGGCCTTCTCCACCTCGCGCACCATGTCCGCCATGCGGCCGAAGTCCGATGGCTCCAGGGAGGCCTGGTGGTCGGTGCCCGGCAGGTTGCGGTCCAGGGTGAAGTGGCGCTCGATGAGGCAGGCCCCCAGGGCCACCGCGGCGACGCTGGGCCCCAGCCCGCGCTCATGGCCGGAGTAACCCACCGGCAGCTTGTAGCGCCGCCGCAACTGCTCGATGACCGGCAGGGCGATGTGCTCTTCGGGGCAGGGGTAGGTGCTGTTGCAGTGCAGGATGACGATGTCGTCGTGGAACTTGAGCAGTTCGTTCACCGCGGCGTCGATCTCGGGCAGGGCGCTCATGCCCGTGGACAGCACCACCGGCACGCCCATGGCCCCGGCCTGGCGCAGGAGCGGGATGCACACCAGGTCCGCGGAGCTGAACTTGACCAGCTCCACGCCCAGACCCTCCATCTCGCGCAGGCTCACCGAATCCCAGGCCGAGGCGAAGAAGACCAGGCCCAGATCCTCGGTCAGGCGTTTGGCCTCCGCCATCTCCTCCAGGGTCAACTCCAGGGCGTTGCGGTGCTCGCCGTAGGTCTTGCCGAAGCTGTTGGCCCCGCAATAGGGCGCATTCCGGCCCTCCAGGGTGAGCAGCGAATCGGTGTGCCGCTTCTGGAACTTGACCGCGTCCGCCCCGCTGGCCGCAGCGGCGCGCACCATGTCCAGGGCCACCTCCAGGCTGCCCTGGTGGTTGTTGCCCACCTCGGCCACTAGGAACGAGGGGTAGTCCTGACCGATTCCCCGTCCCGACTTGAGTCGAACGGCGTCTTTCATAGGCGTACAATCTCCATTCCGGTGTTGTGGGAGAGCGGGGAGAGCTGGCCGCAGATCTCGTCCTGGCAGCCGAAACTGGTGACGATGACCGCCTGGCAGCGCAGGTCTTCAAGGACCCGTGGCGAGGCGATGATCTGGCCGTGGAACAACTTGCCGTGCTTCT
>JBFMHA010000098.1:0-7207 GCA_040753075.1 Thermodesulfobacteriota bacterium | reverse complement strand
AGCGGTCCGCAGCCCAGCGGCCTCAGCCGGGGCGCGACCGCGCGGACATGGAGAGCCCCAGACAGGAAGCGCCCCTGTCCGCCCTGGGGATCGAATCCGGCCGGACGCTCTCCATGCGCTCCCCAGGAGCGCCGGGCAGGCGGGATCCACGCAGTCCCGCGGCCCGGGCCGCATCCCGAACGGAATGGGAATCAGCGCCGCTACCGCTGTAACCCTGGCGATATGGGTGGAGCCACACCTCCCCGCCCATATCGCCCCACCCGCCGGGGGGGGCCGCAAGGCCTCCCCTCATGCGGAGGGATAACCGCCCTGCCCTGACCTTCTCCCCGGCATCCGCGCCGGGGACGGGAACCGGGTCGCATACGGGGGGATGAACCTGCACGGCCTGGGCTCCAGACTGGCGCCCGGATCCCGTGATGAATTTTCGGGAAGCGGTCCGCAGCCCAGCGGCCTCAGCCGGGGCGCGACCGCGCGGACATGGAGAGCCCCAGACAGGAAGCGCCCCTGTCCGCCCTGGGGATCGAATCCGGCCGGACGCTCTCCATGCGCTCCCCAGGGGCGCCGGGCAGGCGGGATCCGCGCAGTCCCGCGGCCCGGGCCGCATCCCGAACGGAATGGGAATCAGCGCCGCTACCGCTGTAACCCTGGCGATATGGGTGGAGCCACACCTCCCCGCCCATATCGCCCCACCCGCCGGGGGGGGGCCGCAAGGCCTCCCCTCATGCGGAGGGATAACCGCCCCCTCCACGGAATGCGCCCAAGGCCTCCGCACCCTGCACAGCAAAGCGCGCACGCCCGCGCCGGACCGCACCCGGCACGGAGCCGATCAATGCGTTCCAAGGGTAGAGGCGGGGGGCGTGAGAAACAGACGAGGAACAAAAGACGGGGCGGGCAAAGAACAACGGCGCAATGCGACAAAAGATAATTGCCGCAACGCCTTGATTTCATTCTGGTGCCCAGGGCGGGACTTGAACCCGCACAGCCTTTCGGCTCAGGGATTTTAAGTCCCTTGCGTCTACCAGTTCCGCCACCCGGGCCCGGGGTTTCCTTACCTGCACGGCGGGGGGGGCGTCAACGCGCAGCGCCCGAGTCGCCCCGGATTGTTTCTTTATCTCCCCCGGTTGTCCTCGCCCTCCATGTATGCTAGGGTCTTACCAAACCGAACCGGCTGCCAGATACAAGGACGGGCGCGGGTGGGTCGCGGACCGGACCGGCGGCAACCGGCAGGGGGCGTCGTGAAATTCACCTTCCTTGGCTCGGGCTCGGCCTTTTCCCTGGAAAACTGGCAGTCCAACATGCTCCTCACCTCGGACCGCGGCAAGCGTCTCCTGGTGGACTGCGGCGCGGACGCCCGCCACGCCCTTAAGGAGCAGGGGCTCAATTACCGCGACATCGACGCGGTCTACGTCTCGCACCTGCACAACGACCACGTGGGCGGCCTGGAGTGGCTCGGCTTCACCCGCAAATTCGACCCCTCCTGCGACCGGCCGGTCATGTACATCAGCATGTTCCTGAAGAGCGAGCTCTGGAACGACGTGCTCTCGGGCGGCATGCGCTCCCTGCAGGGCGAGATCGCCGACCTGGACACCTATTTCGACGTGCGCGGCGTGCCCAAGAACGGCTCCTTCGTCTGGGAGGACATATCCTTCCGCCTGGTCCAGACCATCCACATCATGGACGGCTACACCTACGTCCCCTCCTTCGGCCTGCTCTTCGAGGTGGACGGCATCGCCGTGTTCCACACCACCGACACCCAGTTCGCGCCGGAGCAGATCAAGGAGTTCTACAAGCGCGCAGACGTCATCTTCCACGACTGCGAAACCACCCCCTTCGAGAGCGGGGTCCACGCCAACTACCAGAAGCTCAAGACCCTGCCCGAGGAGGACCGCGCCAAGATGTGGCTCTACCACTTCAACCCCGGCAAGCTGCCCGACGCCAAGGCCGACGGCTTCCGCGGGTTCGTGAGGAAGGGCCAGGTCTTCGACTTCGCCGACCCCTCCACCCTGGTCTAGCCTGGACCGGATCCGGTCGCATGCGGGGCGGCTCACGGGCCGCCCCTTTTGCGTGCAGGCCGGCTTGACGCCCGCTCCCGCCTCCCCTACACCCCCGCCATGCCCGCTCACCGCCCCCGCCTGGCCCTGCTCGGCCTGGACGGCCTGCCCTTCTCCCTGGCCCGCGCCTGGGCCGCCTCCGGCCTGGCCCCCAACCTGGCCCGGCTGGCCCTGGCCCCCACGGCCCGGCCCCTGCGCGCCGAACTGCCCGAACTCTCGCCCGTGAACTGGGCCTCCCTGGCCACCGCGGCCGGACCCGAGGCGCACGGGGTCTTCGGCTTCACCCGCCTGGACCCGATCACCTTCGCCGTGTCCGTCATGGACTCCACCTGGATCGAGACTCCCACGATCTTCGACCGGCTCTCGGAGCGCGGGCTGACCAGCAAGGTCCTCAACCTGCCCGGCATGGCCCCGGCCCGGCCCCTGCGCGGCATGCTGGCGGCCGGGTTCCCGGCCACGAACCTGGCCGCCGCGGCGTACCCGCCCCCCCTGGCCCGGCTCCTGGCCGCCCGGGGCTACCGCATCGAACCCGACACCGCCCTGGGCCTCTCCGACCCCGACCGCCTGCTGTCCGGTCTCGCCGCCTCTCTGGCCGGACGCCGGGCCGCCCTGGACCTGCTCTGGCCCGACCTGGCCTGGGACCTCTTCGTGTGCGTGCTCACCGAGACCGACCGGCTGTTCCACTTCCTGTTCGCGGCCCTGGAGGAGCCCGGCCACCCCTTGCACGCCGCCTGCCAGGCCTTCGTGCGCCGCTGGGACGCGGCCGTGGGCGACTTCCTGGACCGCTTCGCCGCCCTGCCCGGCCCCAAGCGCCTGCTGGTCCTGGCCGACCACGGCTTCACCCGTCTGAAGACCGAGGCGGACCTGAACGCCTGGCTGCGGGGGCGCGGCCTGCTCCGCCTGGCCGGGTCGCCCCGCTCCGAACTGGACGCCGCGGCGGCCGCCCCGGGCTCGTCGGCCCTGGCCCTGGACCCGGGCAGGATATTCCTGCTCACCCCGGACCGCTTCCCCCGCGGCGGCCTGGCCCCCTCCCGCGCCGCGGACCTGGCCGAATCCCTGCGCCGGCAACTCCTGGACCTGCGCTGGGAGGGCCAACCGGTCATCAAGGCCGTCCACCGCGGGCCGGACCTCTACCCCGGCAGCGCCTCGCCCCACCGGCCCGACCTGGTCTGCGAGCCGCACCCCGGCTTCTCCCTCACCGCCAAGCTCGACCGCGCCGAGGTTTTCTCGCTGCACGGCCGCACCGGCGTGCACACCGCCGACGACGCGTTCTTCTACGACTCGGCAGGAGCCAAGCCCGAGCGCGTACGCGACGCGGGGAAGCTGGTGCTGGACTTTTTCGGGGCGTGAACGCAAGATGCGCCACGACGGCGGACGGGGGGAGACTTTTTTGAGATATGGTCCTGCCCTCGTGCTCCCCCCAAAAAACTTTTTTATCGATTCCTTGACGATACCCCACCCGTGATCGACTTCGAAAAGCAACTGAACCCCGCCCAGTGGGAGGCCGTGCGCTCGCCGGGGGGGCCCGTGCTGGTCATTGCCGGCGCGGGCTCGGGCAAGACCCGGACCATCGTGTACCGGCTGGCCTGGCTGGTGGGCCAGGGGGTCGCGCCGGATTCGATCCTGCTGCTGACGTTCACCCGCAAGGCCGCGGCCCAGATGCTGCAGCGCGCCTCGGCCCTGCTGGGGTCCGAGGGCGCGGCCCTGGCCGGGGTGCAGGGCGGCACCTTCCACTCCTTCGCCTTTTCCCTGCTGCGCCGCTTCCCCGGCGCCCTGGGCCGCGACCGGCTCACGGTCATGGACCAGTCCGAGGCCCAGGCCGCGGTGGCGGCCATCCGCGACGACCTGAACCTGGCCCGCGGCGACAAGTCCTTTCCCAAGCGCGGCATGGTCCTCTCCCTGATCTCCAAGGCCCGCAACAAGGAGATCCCCCTGGAGGACATCCTGTCCGCCGAGGCCTTCCACCTGCTGCCCCACGCCCCGGCCATCGCCAGGATCGGAGCGGGCTACGAGGCCTACAAGGCGGAAAACGGACTCCTGGACTACGACGACCTGCTCTTCGGCCTGGAGAGGCTGCTCACGGAGCACGAGCCCGCCCGCGACTTCGTGCGCCGCCGCATCAGCCATGTCATGGTGGACGAGTACCAGGACACCAACCCGGTCCAGGCCCGGCTGGTCAGGCTCCTGGCCGGGGAGGCGGGCAACGTCATGGCCGTGGGCGACGACGCCCAGTCCATCTACGCCTTCCGAGGCGCGGACGTGCAGAACATCCTGCGCTTCCCCAAGGAGTTCCCCGGCGCGCAGCTGGTGCGCCTGGAGCAGAACTACCGCTCCACCCAGCCCATCCTGAACCTGACCAACGCCCTGCTCTCCCAGGCCCGGGAGCGCTACGACAAGAACCTGTTCACCGAACGCCAGGGCGGCCCCCGACCCCGCCTGGTGCGCACCCTGTCCGACCGCACCCAGGCCCAGGCCGCGGCCAAGCTCATCCTGGAGCTGGCCCGCGACCGGCCGCTGCACGACATCTCGGTGCTCTTCCGCGCCTCGTACCACGCCTTCGCCCTGGAGGCGGTGCTGAACCGGCTGGGGATCAAGTACCAGAAGTTCGGCGGGGTGCGCTTCACCGAGGCCGCCCACATCAAGGACGTGCTGGCCTACCTGCGGCTCCTGGTGAACCCCGCGGACGGCCCGGCCTTCGCCCGCATCCTGGAGCACGTGAAGGGCGTGGGTCCCAAGACCTGCGCCGGCCTGCACGCGGCGGTGCTCTCCGGCGACGCGGCCAAGGTGAAGGCCGCCTGCGCCAGGCGGCCCGAGGTGGCCGCCATCCTGGGCTTCGTGGACGAGCTGCGCCGCCGGCCCGCCCCGCCGGCCGCCCTGCTTTCGCGCATCGCGGAGCACTACCGCCCCATCCTCCAGGAAAAGCACCCGGACGACTACCCCACCCGCGAGTCCGGCCTGGAGCAGCTCCAGAAGATCGCGGCCGAATACCGCGACGCCGCTCAGTTCCTGGCCGACCTCTCCCTGGAGAGTCCCGAGGAGGACGAGGGCCGGGGCCGGGAGAACGCCCTGGTGCTCTCCACGGTCCACTCGGCCAAGGGTCTGGAATGGTCCGCGGTGCTGGTCATCGACCTGGTGGAGGAGCGCTTCCCCTCGCGCCACGCCATGAACCGGCCCGAGGACCTGGAGGAGGAGCGCCGCCTGCTCTACGTGGCCTGCACCCGGGCCAGGGACTCCCTGACCCTGTTCGTGCCCGCCGCGGTGGGCAACTTCTCCGGGGGCAGCGACCCGGCCGCGGCCAGCCCCTTCGTGGCCGCCCTGCCCTACAGCTGCTACGAGGAGTGGCGGGAGAGCTACGTGGGCGGGCTCGCGCCGGTGCAGGCCCGCACCCCGGCCCCGGGCTCCTTCGCGGCCCGCTCCCTGCCCCCTGATCCCGAATCCCGGCGCGGCGGCTCCCAGGTCCCTCCCGGAGACGCGCCCTCCGCCCCCGCCGCCCCGGCCCGGCCGGCGGTCCCCCCCGCCCGGCTCGGCTACTGCCGCCACAAGATCTTCGGCCGCGGCAAGATCATCGCCATCCCCGGGCCGGACAAGGTCAAGGTCAATTTCCCCGGCTTCGGGGTCAAGGTCATCCTGGCGAATTTCCTGGAAATCGAGCAGGAAACGCCATAACCCAAGAAAAACAGCGAAACATGCCGCTCCGGCGATCTCCCGCAACGCTTTCACTTTTTTCCTTCCTCTCCCGCCCCGATCCTCCTGCCCGCTTCACCACACTCGCGGCTTTCAGCGCGCGGGCTGTTGACTTGCTCCCCCGATAAGGTAGAAATATGGGAAGGTCGTCCAGGATGTTAGAGTCGTTCCCGCGGCCCGCCCCGCCGGCCGCCACCTTGCGCAACATCGTCCCAGAGGCTTCGACATGCCCCCGAAAATGCTCGGCTTTGCCCAACCGGAGGAAGAGGAGATCGTCGTCGACTTCAACGCCCTCATCGGAGAGGCGCTGGTCGCGGAGCAGGTCATCACCCCGGAGAAGCTCTCCCGCGCCCTGAAGGCCGCCCAGGAGGACGCCAGCTACAAGCACCTGGCCCAGGCCGTGGTGAAACTCCGCCTGGCTCCGGAAAAAGACGTGGTGGCGGCCCTCAACCGCGCCTACGAGGTGAACATCACCTCCATCGGCGACGACGTGAACCAGATCCTCGCCGACAAGCTCGCCGCCTCCAAGGGCTTCCTGGCGAACCTGCGCATCCCCATCCGGGTCAAGCTCTCCCTGGCCCTGACCCTGTTCCTGGTGTTCTTCACCCTGATCCTGTCCTACTTCATCCTCTCCCGGCAGTCGGACAACCTCTACGCAGAGAGCGTCAAGGCGGGCAAGATCAGCCTGAACTACTTCACCAACCAGGCCAAGGTGCCGCTGCTCAACGACGACTCCCTGACCTTGAACAGCCTGTCCAAGGACGTGATCAACGCCGAGGGCATGATCTATTCCGTGGTGGTGGACCGCGACGGCACGGTCAAGGCCCACAGCGACCTGGGCTGGGTGGGCAAGCAGTACGCCCAGGCCGGAACCCAGGGCCCGCCCACCATGGACGGCGACATCACCTACTACAAGCGCACCCTGCCCTCGGGCGAGGAGATCCTGGACCTCAACCGGGCCATCACCTTCCAGGACAAGATCTTCGGCATCGCCCACGTGGGCCTGTCGCTCCACTTCATCACCGAGAAGATAGCCACCGAGCGGCGCTTCATCGTGTACATCGCCATGCTCTTCTTCGTCGCGGGCATCGCGGTGACGACCATCATGGGCATCAGCTTCTCCCGCCCCATCTCCAAGCTGGTCGTGGCCACCCGGGAGATATCCAGCGGCAACTTCCAGCACCGGGTGGAGTTCAAGCGCAAGGACGAGTTCGACGACCTGGCCAACGCGTTCAATTTCATGAGCCACGAACTGTGGCTCAAGTCCATCATGCGGGAGAGCTTCGGCCGCTACGTGTCCAACGTCATCCGCGACCTCATCCTGGCCGACCCGGAGAACAAGTGGCTCAACAGTCCGTTGCAAAAGTCGGTTTTCAGCCCATCCCGATGAGGGCGACGGCTACCGGGGCAGGTTGTTGGTGTTGGTTGAGGGTGACCAGTACGACGAGCAGCAGGGGAGTCGAGGCGTGAGG
>JBFMHA010000097.1:0-8141 GCA_040753075.1 Thermodesulfobacteriota bacterium | reverse complement strand
CGGGAGGCCCGGGCATGAGCGCCGCGCGTCCCGTTGCCGGCTGGTCCAGCCGCAGCCTGGCCGGGCCCTGGCGGCACCGCTTCTTCTACGCGGCCATCCGCCTGGGCGGCCGGCGCGCGGCCTACCCCTTCCTGTGGCCCGTGGCGCTGGCGTACGCCCTCGCCCCGGGAGTGGCGCGGCGCTGCCGGCCCTATCACGGCCGGATGTTCCCGGGCGACGGTCCGGTGCGCGGCCTGGCGCGGCGGTTCCGGCATTTCCTGGAGTTCGGCAGGGTGCTGGTGGACCGGGCCGCCGCGGGCATCCTGGGCAGCCTGGACGTGGAGATACGGCCCGAAGACAGGGATCTGTTGCGCTCCCTGGCGGCTCGGGGCAGGGGGGTGGTGCTGGTCACCGCCCACGTGGGCTGCTGGCAGGGCGTGCTCGCCATCCTGGGCGACGCCGGCCGCCGGGTGGGGGTGCTGGCCCGCCGCGACCCGGGGGACGTGGACCGGCACGCCCACGAGCACGCCGGGGGCGAGGCCCCGTTCTTCTTCATCGACCCGGCTGGTCCCTTTGGCGGGGCGCTGGAGGTCCTGGCCACCCTCAAGGCGGGCGGCCTGGTATGCATGATGGGCGACCGGGCCTTCGGCAGCGACCGCAACACCCTGGCCGCCCGGTTCCTGGGAGGCGAGGCCCGGACGCCCTTCGGGCCGTACTATTTCGCCTCCGCTGCGGGCGCGCCTCTGGCGGTGGTGCTCAGCAGGCGCACCGGTCCGGGCCGGGTCCGGCTGTGGGTGGCGCAGGCCATGGACGTGCCCCCCGGCCTGGGGCGGGACGGGGAGGCCTACGCCGGGTTCGCCGCGGACTATATGCGGCGGGTGGAGGGGGCGGTGCGCGAGGCTCCCTACCAGTATTTCAACTTCTACGACGTGTGGAGCTGACAGCCATGCAGCTTGCGGACGAGATAAAGCGGATCCTGGTGGCCGAGCTTCACCTGGAGCACGTGCGGCCCGGGGACATCGCGGACCAGGACCCGCTGTTCGGGGAGGGCCTGGGCCTGGATTCCCTGGACGCGGTGGAGATCGTGGTCATCGTGCAGAAACGGTTCGGGGTGGAGATACGCGACCTGGACGAGGGCCGCGAGGCCCTGGCCTCGGTGGCGGCCCTGGCGGAGTTCATCGAGCGGAGACGGCGCGAGGCATGAAGAGGGTGGAGCCGGTGGCGGTGCTGGGCCTGGGCGCGGTGTGCGCCGCGGGCCTCGGTCTGGACGCGTGCGTGGACTCGCTCTTCGCGTCCCGGCGCAACTGCTCGGCCCCGCGGGGCTTCCCGGGCGAGTTCGCCCTGCGCTTTCCCGCCTTCCAGGTGGGCGCGCCCCTGCCCGGGGCCGGCGACGGCCCCGCCACCCGCACCCTGCGGCTGGCCCGGCTGGCCGCGGGCGAGGCCCTGGCCCACGCCGGGCTGGACGCGGCGGCCCTGGCCGGCCGGCGGGTGGGGGTCTGCCTGGGCTCTTCGGTGGGCGGCGCCCTGAACTTCATGGACTTCTACGCGGGCTGGCGGGCCGGGCGGGACCCGGCCCTGGACCAGTTCGCGGCCTACGCCTGCAGCAGTCCGGCTGCAGCCCTGGCTCGTGAGCTGGGCCTGTCCGGCCCCTGCCAGACCGTGGCCAACGCCTGCACCTCGGGCGCGGACGCCATCGGCGTGGCCGCCTCCTGGGTGCGCGAGGGGGTGTGCGACCTGGCCCTGGCCGGCGGGGCGGACGAGCTGCACTACCTCACCTACGTGGGCTTCATCCGGCTCATGGTCGCCCACGATGCGCCGTGCCGGCCCTTCGACCGGAACCGCAAGGGCCTGAACCTGGGGGAGGGGGCCGGGGTGCTGGTCCTGGCCTCGGCCGAGGCGGCCCGGTCCGCGCCGGGTCCGGTACGCGGCAGCATCTTGGGCTACGGTGCAGCTGGAGATAACCATCACCCCACTGCGCCAGCACCGGACGGCCGCGGGCTGCGTAGAGCCGTGCGTCACGCCCTAGCAGCGGCCGGCACGGGGGTCGCCGACTTGGCCTTCGTGAACGTGCATGGCACGGGTACGGCCCTGAACGACGCAGTTGAAGCCCAGGTGTTACACGATCTGGCCCCCGGCGTGCCCCTTTCCGCCACCAAGGGTTGTACCGGCCACACTCTGGGCGCAGCCGGCGCACTTGAAGCCTGCTTCACCCTTGCCTGCCTGGAACGCGGTGAGATTCCGCCTAGTGTGGGCTTTAGCGAGCCCGATCCGGCCCTGCCCGTGTATCCCGTTGCCAAAAGCCAAGCCGTGCGTGGGCGCTGCGCCCTGTCCACCTCTTTGGCTTTCGGGGGTCTGAACGCCGCCTTGGTGCTGAGCGCAGGGGATGGGGCATGAGCTTCGCCGTGTACGGACTGGGCGCGGCGGGAGGTTTCGGGGGAAGCCTTGCCGAACTGGCCGAAGCTCGTCCCGGCTGTGAGGCGCAGCCCCCTGATTTGGGGCTGCTGGCTGGGCGAGTGCCACCTGCGGCTTTACGCCGCATGGACGGGTTCACCCGCATGTCCCTTTTGGCCGCTTTGCGCTGTCGAGAGGACGCCGTGGCACGTGGAGTAGCCGATGGGGACTTGGCCGGGGAGCGAGTCGCCCTGGTGCTGGCTACTGGCTACGGCCCCATGCGTACCACCTTCGACTATCTTGACTCGGTGCTGGGCAGCGGCGAACCGGGGGCGTCGCCTACGGCCTTCTCTCTGTCGGTACAAAACATGCCCGCCGCAATCCTCGCATTGAGCTTGGGGGTGTCTGGATCCTGCTGCACCGCCTGCCAGCTCGACAACCCGGTGCTGCCCGCGCTTGTGACCGCAGCTTGTTGGCTGGCTGAGGGCCGAGCGGACACGGTACTGGTTGGCGCGGCAGACGAGTCGAGCCCAATGTTGGACTACGGCCTTGGCCGGCTGCGGGCCGCCGGAAGGGCTGGCCTGCCCGGGCAGGGCAACGGCGCGGCCTTCCTATGCTTGCGCCGGCCGGGTTCGCCTGGCCGGGCCTATGCGGAATGCACTGGGTTGTACGCCAGCGAAGCGCCGGATATCTGGACTGGCGCGGTGCTGGAGAGAGGTGGCGGTCAGGGGCTACCGGGCTTTGGAGAGTCCCCCGTCGCCTGGGCTGCGGACGTGGTCCTGGCCTGCTGGGTGCTGGACGGAGGGGAGTTTGAGTCCCTGTCCGGCCGACCGGGCGCAGTTGAGTGCCGTTGCTCGAATCCCGGACCGATCCAGTGTGCGGTGAGGCTGCGCCGGCCTACGGGCAGAGAGGAGGAGGGCTGTGCCAGCTGACTGGATTATCCCTGTATCCATGCCCGGCCTTACCCACGATGATGTGGTGGCCATGCTGAGCGGCCTACTGCGCGAGCACTTGGCTGTATCGGACTGGGGCGCGAACCTGGACGTGGCCCTGGCCCGGGCAGATCGCTCTGTTGCGGCTGCGGCGGCGGATATGTTCGGCCTGGGGCCGGATGTAGTCGAAGAGTTGGTCGGCCTGGCCCAGGTCACAGCCTGGGCCGATACAGTGCTCGGACTGGCCGGGGCGCGGCCCGAACGTCTGACCTTTCGCACTTCGGGTAGCACAGGCCAGCCAGTGGCTCATACCCACGCCACGGCGTTGCTCTGGCAGGAGATGGCCACCCAGGCTGAGTTCTACCCGGGCCGGACCCGGGTGGTGGGGTTCGTGCCCTGTCACCACATTTATGGGTTCCTCTTTTTGGTGCTGCTGCCCAAGGCCTTGGGTGTACCAGTGGTACTCCTGCCTCCCCTGCCAACCGTGGCCCACGTCCGCCGCCTACAACCCGGCGACTTGGCAGTGGCCTTCCCCCTGTTCTGGAAGGGTCTAGCGCAGGTAGGTGCTGCCTTTGCTCCGAGGGTGCAAGGGGTGACCTCCACCGGCCCTTGCCCGGCCGAGGTCATTCTGACCCTGCAGGAGTTGGGTCTGGAGCGCTGCACAGAGATCTACGGCTCCTCCGAGACAGCGGGCATCGGCTTTCGACACGCGCCAGGGGACACCTACACTCTGCTGGACTACTGGGCTTCGGACCCGGGAGCGGAATTAGGAAATGGACTTGTGCGGGCTCTGCCGGATGGAGGGCGGGCGACTTATCCCTTGCCCGACCACGTAGCCTGGGCCTCGCCGCGGACCTTCACCTTGGCGGGGCGCAGGGATCGGGCTGTGCAGGTGGGTGGGGTGAACGTTTATCCCGAACGGGTGCGTGAGGTGCTTCAGCAGCACCCCGCGGTGGCGGCATGTATGGTGCGGCTTATGCGGCCCGAGGAGGGGAGTCGGCTCAAAGCTTTTGTTGTGCCGAATGACCCGACTGCGGACTCGACGGCCCTACGCCGGGTCATCCTAGCTTGGCTAGAGCCCCGTCTGACACCAGCCGAGACACCCAAGGCATTGGCCTTTGGCGATCGGCTTCCGGCCACCGCCCTGGGCAAGGCAGCGGACTGGGACCTAACTTGCTGAGTTAAGCCGCGCCGCTCACTTGGGGTAGAGCTTGTCGTAGTGGTCCTTGTAGTTCACCGGCGTCTTGACGCCCTTCCGCTCAATTTCTGTGTACTTGTATGTGGCCATGAGTTCAGCTGCTCGTTCAGCAGTAATCTCTTCCATGTACATGCCCGAGGCGTAGCCAACATTACAGTAGAGGTAGACAGTTTGTCCGCCTCGTTGGTTGATGCGGTGGTGCATCACTGGCGAAGGGGACATGTGGGCCACGATTTCGTACTCATCATCGGGCAGAGTGAAGGTGCTGAAGGTGCCACGCAGAAGCACCGACATTACCGTGTCGTTAGCAATGATGGCAAATTTTCTCGCCGATGCGAAGGCTGTGTCCTCACGGAACACGTACACCTGAACTTGGTCCTTGGCCGGTGGTGCAGGCTTGGTGAAATCTACGGTGTGCACCTTGTAGGTGTTTCCAGAACAGGCCGCCAGGGACAGGAGTAGAGCAGCGAACAGGAGATTCCGTGCCGTGATGGTGATGAGGCGGTTGGCGCTCATTTGAACACTCCAGAGTTAACGATCTCTTCGCCCAGTCGAGAAAATGCCTGAATTACGGCCCGTCGAGGTGCTAATTGGAAGTCGTGCTTGAACTCGTCGAATTCGGCGTTTCCTTTGCCGGTGACTGTTTTTTGCCAGAGTGTGGCGCCGGCAGGATCAGTGGCTCGGCAGTCCAGTTCGATGGTGAACTCGGATGGTGGCCAGAACATGATGCTGGAGGAGGTGGAGTTGGTGGAGATGTGTGGCATGAACACGTATGCCACTGCGTTCTCCTGAATGAAGCCAGTGTCCGTCGGGTCTGGCAGGTTGACCACTCTGGCAAATATGCCGGTGAGCGCCTTGCGCAAGGCCGGCTCAGTCTCTGCGTAGGGGAAGTAGTGGACCTTGTCGCCCCCACCTCCCGCAGTGGTGACCTTGAGCGCCATGTCGGCAGGTGAGATATAGTAGGCTGCCGTCTTTTGAACCTTTTCGGGTAGGGCGACGGGGATATTGTCCAAGGGTGGGGTGATGTTGATTCGGTGCGAGCATCCACCGCAGAGGAAAAGGGCTGCAGCCAGAATCCAGGCATGAGTGAGTCTTTGCACCGAGTTTACTCCGTGGGTTTCGTGACCATTCGAAAGTAATACTCATACGGCGGTATTTGGCTGCAGGGCGCGCGCCAAGTAAAGGGTAGATAATCTTGCAGTTTTTTACTGTCAAGCATGATTGCGCGCCAGGGCGAGCTTGAAAAATAGAAAGCTATTATTCGATCTGAGTCGATTGGTTGTGCCCTTGTGTGCGACACCTCATTTCTCGTGACGTACGCCGTCTTGTACCCCAAGTCTGTACCCCAAAAGCAAAACGACCTCCGAGGTATTCCTCGGAGGTCGCGTCATTCTTGGTGGAGACGAAGGGACTTGAACCCTCGACTTCTGCCTTGCGAAGGCAGCGCTCTCCCAACTGAGCTACGTCCCCGTGGGTTCCGGCCGGGCGGCGATCCGCTCTGTCCGTGCCGGAAGGAGGAATCCTATAGCCCCTGGCCCAGGGTTTGGCAAGGGGAAATGCCGGGCTTTCGCCCTGTCCCGGCTCAGGCCAGGTCCAGCCAGCCCAGGAGCGCGGCCGTTCGCCGGGCGTAGGTGTGCTCGCGTTCGACGAGTCCCCGCCAGGCCGCGGCCACGTCCTGCCGCCAGGCCGCGTTGGACAGCGCGCGCCGGGCCAGGGCAGGCAGCTCGGCCGGGGTGCGGAAGGATATCTCCCGCACCAGCTCCCCGGGGAAGATGTCCAGGCCCGGGAAGGCGTCGGTGAGCAGGAACCCGCCCGCGGCCCACACGTCGAAATGGCGCTGGGTCAGGCCCGCGGGCAGGAGCAGGCCGTTGACGTTGAGCACCGCGCCGGCCCGGGCGTACACCGCGGCCAGGGGGCCGTAGTAGTCCAGCGGGCCGCGCAGGTCCGCGCCCGGCGGGAGCAGGCCGCGCCAGCCCTCGTCCCCGAACGCCGTGAACGGCATCCCGGCCGCGGCCTCCAGGCAGGCCGCCCGCCAGGCCAGGCCGGCGCGGTCCGCCCCGCATCCGGCCCGCCGCACCTCGTTGCCCGGCCAGAACGAGGGTATCCCCAACTCCCGGGCCCACCAGTGGAACCCGGGCCGCTGGCCGGCCCGGAGCATGGCCCGGGCCTGCTCCTCCAACTCCGGCGGCGGCGCGCAGCCCGCAAAGAACTTGTCCCGGTCCGGGAAGGCCGAGCGGCCCACGAACACCAGCCGGTCGTCGAGGCCCTCCGCGGCCGGGGCGGGCCGGGCCGCGGCCGGGCCGAAATGTCCAGGCCAGGCGGCCAGGGGCAGGTGGAGCAGCTTCCCGGCCCCGTGTCCGTGCAGGGCCGGGAGGAAGGAGGCGTCGGTCGCGGCCAGGGGCATGTCCTTCCAATAGGGCGCGCGCAGGCCGGACAGGACGTGGAAGGGATTGTCCACCAGCCAGGCCGCCACCGTGGTCCCGGCCGCCCGGAGCAGGTGGAAGGTCTCGCCGCAGGGGTCCAGGCCCGCGAAATTGATGGACAGGAAGAGTTCGGGGGGGGTGCGGCGCAGCAGGTCCGGCAGCCGGGCCGCCGTCTGGTCCGGGGGCAGGGTGCGCACCGCCCAGCCCGCCCCGGCCAGGGCCGCGGCCAGCTCCCGCACCAGGAGTCCCCGTTCGTCCCCGGGCAGCAGCGCGGAGCGCGGGGCCGGGGGCGCGGGGCGCAGGAAGTGCGCCCGGCAGCGGGCGAAGAGCGGCCCCCAGAAGGAGGGGAAGAGCCGCATCCCGGGCCGGTACAGAAAGACCTCGCACAGGGCGGGCAGGGTGTCGGGCAGGTCGCCCGGGGCCAGCCAGGACCAGGTGCGGGGCACGGCCTCGGCCCAGGATGGGGGCATTTGGGACTTGAAATCCGGGTGCTCCATGCAGTAGACGGTCCTGCCCGCGCCGGCCAGGTCCCGGGCTGCTGCCGGATCCGGACCCAGGCCCAGGAACAGGGCCGCCTGGCCCGCGCCCAGGCGTTCGAACTGCTCGGGGCCGGCGGGCGGGGTCTGCTCCCGGCCCAGTTCGGTGCGCACCCGCGGCCGTTCGGGACGCGGGATCATGGCCGGCCCCCCGGCGGTCTTGGCAAGAACCCGTCCGGCACGTAGAGTCCCCCTGTCACCATGAAGAAATACCGCGACCACTATTTCAAGAAGGCCAAGCAGGACAACTACCCGGCCCGCTCGGTGTACAAGCTGCAGGAGCTGGACGACAAGTTCCGGCTCTTCCGGCCCGGCCAGAAGGTGCTGGACCTGGGGGCCGCCCCGGGCTCCTGGACCCTGTATGCGGCCGAGCGGGTGGGGCCCTCGGGCCGGGTCCTGGCCGCGGACCTGCAGGCCACGTCCCAGGGCTTCCCGGCCAACGTGACCTTCCGGCAGGAGAACGTGTTCGAGCGCACGCCCGAGTTCGAGGCCGAACTGGCCGCCTGGCGGCCCTTCGACCTGGTGATCTCGGACATGGCCCCGTCCACCACCGGGCACCGGGGCACGGACCAGGCCCGCTCCATGGCCCTGGCCGAGGAGGCCCTTGCCTTGGCCTCGGTCTCCCTGGTAAAGGGCGGACACTTCGTGGTCAAGATATTCCAGGGGCCGGACGAGCAGGCGT
>JBFMHA010000096.1:0-8429 GCA_040753075.1 Thermodesulfobacteriota bacterium | reverse complement strand
GGGCGCAGGGCTTCGGCCCTGCGCCCGGTTCGTTTTCCTAGAATTCCAGGCTGCGCGGCGTGCGGGGGAAGGGGATGGCGTCGCGGATGTTGGACACCCCGGTGAGGAACATGAGCAGGCGCTCGAAGCCCAGGCCGAACCCGGCGTGGGGCGCGGTCCCGAAGCGGCGCAGGTCCAGGTACCACCAGTAGGGGGCCTCCTCCATGCCCAGTTCGGCCATGCGGGCCAGCATGACCTCCAGCCGCTCCTCGCGCTGGCTGCCGCCCACGATCTCGCCCACCCCCGGGGCCAGCACGTCCATGGCCGCCACGGTCTTCCCGTCGTCGTTCACCCGCATGTAGAACGGCTTGATGGACTTGGGGTAGTCGTACACCGCCACCGGCCGCTGGCAGTGGACCTCGGCCAGGTAGCGCTCGTGCTCGGTCTGCAGGTCCAGCCCCCATTGCACCGGATACTCGAACCTGGCCTTGCCTTCGGCCTGGGCCCGGACCAGGACCTCCACCGCCTCGGTGTAGGACATGCGGGCGAAGGGCCGGGCCGTGATGCTGTCCAGCCGGGCCGCGAGCTGCGGGTCCACGAACCGGGCGAAGAGGTCCAGGTCCTCGGCGCAGCGCTCCCGGACCACGGCCACCAGGTGCTTGAGCAGGGCCTCGGCCAGGTCCATGTTGTCGGCCAGGTCGGCGAAGGCCGCCTCGGGCTCGATCATCCAGAACTCGGCCGCGTGGCGCGGGGTGTTGGAGTTCTCGGCCCGGAAGGTGGGGCCGAAGGTGTAGACCTTGCCCAGGGACTGGGCGAACGCCTCGGCCGAGAGCTGGCCCGAAACCGTGAGGTACGTGTCCTGGCCGAAGAAGTCGTCCTCCGCCCGGGCGGCCGCGCCCCGGCCCTGGGTGGTGACCCGGAACAGCTCGCCCGCGCCCTCGCAGTCCGAGCCGGTGAGGATGGGGGAATGGATGTGGAGGAAGCCCCGCTCCCGGAAGAACTCGTGCACCGCGAAGGACAGCTCCGATCGGATCCGGAACAGGGCCCCGAACTTGTTGGTGCGCGGCCGCAGGTGGGCGATGGTGCGCAGGAACTCGTCCGAGTGCCGCTTCTTCTGGAGCGGGTAGGCCTCCTGGTCCGCGCCGCCGATCACCGCCAGGCCCGCGGCCTTCATCTCCCACTTCTGGCCCTTGCCCGGCGACTCCACCAGCGCGCCGTCCACCTGCACCGCCGCGCCGGTGCCCGCCTGGGCCAGCACCTCGGGCGCGGCCACGCCCTCGTCCACCACCACCTGGAGGTTCTTCAGGCAGGAGCCGTCGTTGACCTCCAGAAAGGCGAAACCCTTGCCCTCGCGCTTGGTGCGCACCCAGCCCTGCACGCGCGCCGCGTCCTGGGGCGCCTGCGCCGCCAGCGCGGCCTTGACCGACATCACACGCATGATTCCCTCGTAATGATTGAACTTTTTTCCAGGGGCCTTCCCCGTCGCACGACCTTGCATTGCCCCTTTCCCGGCGCTTTGGCAAGGCCGGGACGGACGACTTGACCTCGCCCCTCTTCTGGGCAAAGGAGGAGCCCATGCATCCGCAGCACGACCTGTACTTCGACCGCTTCCAGCGCTTCCGCCTGGCCGCGGAGCTGCTCGCGAGCCTGCTGGGCCCGGAGCCGGGCGGCGCGGTGCTGGACGTGGGCGGCCACGACGCGGCCTTCGCCGCGTTCCTGCCGGGCTGCGCGGTGCAGGCCTTCGACGGCAGGATCACCCGCGGCGCGGGCCTGCCCCTGCCCGACGGCGCGGTGGACGCGGCCGCGGCCCTGGACGTGCTGGAGCACGTGGACCCCGCGGACCGCACATTCTTCCTGGCCGAACTGGCCCGGGTGAGCCGGCGGGGCTTCGCGCTCTGCTTTCCGGTCCCCGCGGCCGCGGAGGCCGAGCGCTTCGTGTGCGAGATGACCGGCTCGGCCTGGCTGGCCGAGCACCGGGACCTCGTCCTCCCCGACCCGGACCAGGTGGAGGCCGCGCTCCGCGCCCTGGGCCTGGAGTTCGAGCGCCGGCCCAGCGCCAGCCTGCCCTCCTGGACCGCCATGATGCTGCTCATGCACGGGGTGGACAAGGCCCACCGCCTGTCCATCAGCTCCTTCTTCAACCGCCACTTTGCGGAGATCGAGGACCGCGAGCCCGCCTACCGGGCCATGTACCTCTGCCGCAAGCCAACGAGGCCCTGACATGGGATTCTTCTCCAAGATCAAGAGCATCTTCAAGGGCAAGCCCGCGGCGCCCGCCCCGGCGGAGCCGGCCGCGCCCCAGGCCCCGGCCGCGCCCCCGGCCGCGACTCCGGCCGAAACCCCGGCCGAGGTCCCGTCTCCGCCGGCCGCGCCTCCGGCCCCCGCGGCCGCGCCGCCGGCCGAAGCCAAGCTGCTGGCCGCCGCGGACTGGCAGAAGGACCTGACCCTGGCCCTGCGCTCGGCCGAGCCGAGGCTTTCGGAATGGCTCAAGGTGGCCCTGGCCGGGGTGGAGAAGCGCGGGGACCTGCTGCGCGAGCGCCTGCTCTTCCTGTTCGCGGCCCTGGAGGCCCCGGCCGACGAGGCCCGGGACTTCGTGGACCGCTTCGAGGCCTGGCTGGACACCATGGAGTACGAGCGGCTGGCCGACTTCCGCTCGGAGCTGCAGTACCGCCTGGCCCTGGCCCTGGACCTGGAGGACGAGGAGGACGAGCGCTCCCGGCTCATGCTCAAGCTCTCCGCCGGCCTGGAGAAGACCAAGGAGCGCATCACCCGCCAGATCGACGGCCTGCTCTCGGGCCGCAAGGAGCTGGACGAGGCCTTCTGGGAGGAGCTGGAAGAGGTCCTCATCATGGCCGACGTGGGCATGGACGCGGTGACCGGCCTGACCAGGCGGCTGCGCGACCGGGTGCGCAAGGACGGGGCCAGGCCCGAGGACTTCAAGGCCATCCTGCGGGAGGAGCTGGCCGCGGTGTTCACCCCGGTCAAGCGCATCACCGCGGTGAACCCGCCCGAGGTGGTGCTCATGATCGGGGTCAACGGGGTGGGCAAGACCACCACCATCGCCAAGCTGGCCCACCGGGCGTCCATGCAGGGCAAGAAGGTGCTCATCGCCGCGGGCGACACCTTCCGGGCCGCGGCCATGGAGCAGCTCCAGATCTGGGCCGGCCGGGTGGGCGCCGGGTTCTACGCCAAGGGCGAGGGCGCGGACCCCGCGGCCGTGGCCTTCGAGGCCGTGGACGAGGCCCTGCGCGGGGGCTACGACATCCTGTTCGTGGACACCGCGGGCCGGCTGCACACCAAGACCAACCTCATGGAGGAGCTCAAGAAGGTCAAGGCGGTGCTGGGCAAGAAGCACCCAGGCGCGCCCCACCGCTGCGTGCTGGTGGTGGACGCCACCACCGGCCAGAACGCCATCTCCCAGACCAAGCTCTTCTCCGAGGCCGTGGGCGTGGACGAGATCGTGCTCACCAAGCTGGACGGCACGGCCAAGGGCGGGGTGGTGGTGGCCATCGCCCTGCAGTTCAAGCTGCCCATCAGCTTCATCGGCCTGGGCGAGAAGATGGAGGACCTGCGCCCCTTCTCGGGCGAGGACTTCGCCTCGGCCCTGCTCGGGGACTAGCGCCGAGGTTTGACCGCAAGCCGGGGCGCGGCTATATGGCGAGCATGAAGACTGTTGGACAGCGGCGGGAGCC
Organism: Thermodesulfobacteriota bacterium; assembly: GCA_040753075.1. Classification (GTDB taxonomy): domain Bacteria; phylum Desulfobacterota; class Desulfovibrionia; order Desulfovibrionales; family Desulfovibrionaceae; genus UBA6814. The sequence continues at coordinate 4,758 of JBFMHA010000096.1, read as the reverse complement.
CACCATCTCCGAGCTCGGCCCGGCCGAATCGCTCCAGGCCGGAGCCCGGCTCGTCGAGGCGGCGCGCCAGCTGCCCGGCGGCGACTCAACCTTCATCCCCAAGGGCGTCTACCGCTTCAAGACCCTGGAGGACGCCGACCGCCACCGCGACGCCTGCCTGGCCCAGGGCATGGCCCGGCTCGCCCGGGAGCGCGGCTGAGCCGGGAAAGGGCCCTGGCCGCTCTGCAGAGGCAGAGGACAAAGGAAGAATAACCCCGGGGTCCCGCGCCCTGACCGCAGCCTCTCCCTTGCACCCCCGGGGGCATGTGGGATAGGCTGGTCCCCCACTTCCCAGACAAGGTAGCACCCATGGAAATCATCTGCCCGCAATGCGGGTTCGGACGCGAGGTGGCGGGGAGCAAGCTCCCGCCCAAGGCGGTGTTCGCCACCTGCCCCAAGTGTCGCTTCAAGTTCCGCTTCCGCGCCCTGGAGGAGCCCGAGTACGAGTTCGAGGCCGGAGAGGACGAGCCTGCGGCCGCCCCCGCGCCCCCGCAGGAGCCCGCCGCCCCGGCGCTCGCCGAGGAGGCCCCGCCCGAACCGCCGCAGCGGCCCGCCCCGGCCGCTCCCCCTCCGCCCCCGGAGTCGCCGGCCCCGGACCAGCCCGACACCCGGCCGGTGCGGCGCATCGTGCTGCGCGACGAGCACCCCGAGGAGCCCGCCCCGGACCGCGGGCAGGACCAGGAGTCGGACCGGACGCCGTCCGGGCCCGCCCGATCCGGCGACATCTGGCAGAAGCTGGAGAACCTGGCCCGGGAGGAAAACCGCCGCGCCGAATCCGAGGACGATCCGGGAGCGCCCGGCTGGGCCGGACGCCCCAGCGCCGTACCCTGGGAGAACCTGGCCGAGCACGGCTTCTTCCGAGGCCTGTGGGCCACCGTCAAGGGCGCGGCCTTCAGCCCCGTGCAGTTCTTCCGGGCCATGCCCGCCACCGGCGGCATGAGCAGGCCCATGAGCTTCTACATCCTGCTCTCGGTGCTGTCCTTCGCCCTGCAGACCGTGTGGAACGCCCTGCTCTTCGACGCCCTGAACCAGCGCTTCCAGTTCCCGCCCGAGGTGGCCGAGCACTTCCAGGTGAACCTGGGCCAGAGCCTGCTGGCCGTGGCCGTGGTGGTCCCGGCCCTGTCCATCCTCTACATCTTCGTGTTCTCCAGCATCATGCACCTGGCCCTGCGCACCATGAACTCGGCCGGGGGCGGCCTCGAGGGCACCATGCGGGCCATGGCCTACACCAACGCGGTGGGGGTGTTCTCCCTCATCCCCTTCCTGGGGCCCCTGGTGGGCATGTTCTGGTGGATGACCATCTACCTCATCGCGCTCAAGGAGATCCACCGCGCCACGTACGGCCGGGTGCTCCTGGCCATCCACCTGCCCCTGGTGGTGGTCATCCTGGCCGCGGTGGTGGCCTTCAACCTGCCCGGCGGCGGAGCCTAGCGCCGCGACCGGGAAACGCCGCGACATGCAGGGGCAACGCAACGCAGCGGCGCTGCGACTTTTCTTGTCCGCAAAACGCCTCACGGCCTTTGGTGGTCGTGACGCCAGGAGGCGCCCATGTGGGCCCGCGCCTTGGACCGGATAAGGGCCTTTCTCCAGAGCCTGGCGCAGAAACGGCGCCTGGCCCGGGAGATCGACCCCCAGGCCTTCCTGGAGCTCACCGCCGAGCTGCGCGACCTGGCCGAGGCCGCGTCAAAACTCTGGCAGCAGGAGCCCGAGTTCCAGGCCAGGGTGCGGCGCATCAAGTCCGACATGGACCAGCTCGAAGCCCTGGCCGCCCGCCCCGAGTTCAAGCGCCTGCCCGCCGAGCGCCGACTGGAGATCAGGAAGAGCCTGGCGGACTCGCGGCAGCAGCTCCTGGACTCCATGTACCAGGTCCCGCCGCCCACCACGACCCTGCAGTAGGCCGCCGGGTCTTGAAGCAAGACCGGGAGCCGGCATGCCGGAACGGCTTTCCGGCCAACCGCGCAAGAGCGCCTGCGCCTGTTCAGGGCCAAGACGCTCAAGCCGGCATGGGTTTTGCTTTCTCTGGGCAGACCGGACCGCGCGTCGCGCCCGGCCCCATCCCAGCGAGGTACGCCATGCCCCTGCGCGCCCTGTCCCTGCTCCTGGCCCCGGCCCTGCTCCTGGCCGCCTGCGCGGTTTCGCCCGACCTGGCCCAGCCGCCCACCTTCTACATCGACGAATACGTGCACCGGGACTTCTTCCCCCAGAGCACGGTCACGCCCGCGGACAAGCCCAGGATCCCCCAGACCGCCATGTTCTTCCCCCTGGCCAACCGCCTGCACATGAAGGACGCAACCCACGTGGCCAAGGAGCTTTCCCGGGTGTTCTGGGGCCGCTGGCTCAAGCTCCAGGTCTTCGACACCCTGCCCTTCGCCGAGAACGAGCCCTGGAAGGATCCGGCCGCGGCCGTGGCCCGCGCCCGCGCCGCGGGCTTCGACCTGGCCGTGGGCGGGGAGTTCACCTACCTGCTCTTCGGCGGCTCCGCCGGCACCTCCACCGTGAGCCTGCGCCTGGACATCTACGACACCGCCTCGGGCGAGCTCATCTGGTCCATGGCCCACGCCGGGACCATGGCCGCGGAGACGACCCGGGACTATTTCGTGCTCGCGGTCAAGAACCGCCTGCCCACCGAGCCGGCGGCCGCCATCGTGGCCGCCCTGGCCGAGGACCTGGGCAAGCCCGTGCGGGAGTGGAACTGGTACGAGGAGGAGCAGCGCAGGAAGAACCCCCAGCCCTCCCCCCTGGACGACCCCAAGCCCCAGGCCAGGCCCGCCCAGTAGCCGCCTTTTCGAACCCGCCCTGCCGCGCGCGGGCCGCGCCAATCGATCCGCACTCCATCCCGGCGCGCAGGAGGCTGAGTCCCGACGGCCCCCGGCCCGGCTTCTGGCCTGCGGGCCTGTTCCCTGCTACCTTCGCCCGGCCCGGTCTCCCCGGGCCGGGCCTTTTTGACCCGGGTCAAGGCGATCCACCCCCAGCCGGAGCATCCTCGCCCCATGAGCACGCCCCCTGCCTCCCTTGCCGCAACCGGCTTCATCGTCGCCGCCTGCCGCGGGACCGAGGGTTGCGAGAACCGCGCCCTGGACCCCGGCGACCTGCCCCAGCGCCTGGCCGCCGGCCTGGAGGCCATGGGCTTCGGGGCCGGCCTGGCCCGGCTCCTGGGCCGGCCGCCCAAGCGCCACGAACTGTTCGCCGTGTCGCTGTCCTGCTGCCCCAACGCCTGCTCCCGGCCCCAGATCGCGGACGTGGGCCTCATCGCCGCCCAGCGGCCCAAGGCCGACCCGGCCCAGTGCACCCGCTGCTGGGCCTGTCAGGACGCCTGCCGCGAACAGGCCGTGGTGCTCCTGCCCAGCGGCCAGTTGGACGCCATCGACGAGGCCGCCTGCCTGGCCTGCGGGGCCTGCATCGCGGCCTGCCCCTCGGGCGCGCTCTCCCCGGGCCGCAGCGGCTGGCGGGTGCAACTCGGCGGCCGCCTGGGCCGCCACCCCCGCCTGGCCGAGGAGCTTCCCGGCCTGCACAGCGCCGACCAGGCCGTGGAATTCGCCCTGCGCGCCGCCCGCTACCTGCTGGAGCACGCCAGGCCCGGCCAGCGCCTGGGCGACCTGGCGGCCAAGGTCGGAGCCCGGGCCGTGGCCGGGCTCAAGCCCGGAGGCAAGCCCGGGGGCAAGAGTTGATGCGCCCGGCCGCCGGCCGGGGCGCAGCCCCAGACCCCGGCAAGGGGGCTCCGCGCCCCCTTGCAGCCCCCCGCCAGGGGATGATCCCCTGGACCTTGTCGGGCATGGCTGCACCGTCATCTCACCGCCCGGCAGCGGCCGCCCGCTTTTTCTTTTGTAGGGACGGCTCGCGAACCGCCCTCTTGCGCGCCGCCGCGAGCCCCGCCTACGAGGTCGCCCCGTAATGGCGCATCTCCCCGCCCTCCTCTCCCTGCTCGTCCTGGCCGCCCACGCCCTGCGCTTCGGCGAGATGGGGCAGGTGGCCGCCTGGCTGGCCGTGACCGGGCTGCTTTTCGTGCGCCAGCCCTGGGCCCGGCGCGCGGTGCAGGGGCTTCTCGCGGCGGGATTCTTCTTCTGGCTGGACGTGGCCGCGGACCTGGCGCGCCTGCGCCTGGCCATGGGCGCGCCCTGGGTGCGCATGGCCCTCATCCTGGGCGCCGTGGCCCTGGCCTGCGCCGCCGCGGCCTGGGCCCTGGAGGCGAAGAGGGTCAGGGAGCGGGCCGGGGACGGCCCGGGCTGGCCCGGCGCGCTGGCCTTCTTCCTGTGCCTGGGCCTGGTGCTGGCGGCCCGGGCCAAGTCCCCGGTGGCGGTGCTGCTCGCCGACAGGTTCTGGCCGGGCTGGGGCTGGCTGGAGGCCGTGGGCCTGGCCGCCTACGCCGGCTGGCTCTGCGACGGCCTGCTGGACCCGGCCCGCTCGGCCCGCTGGCGGCTGCGGGCCTGGGGCCTGTTCTCCCTGGCGTTCTTCGGCCAGCTCGGCCTGGGCCTGGCCGGATTCGAGGACTTCCTCATGACCGGCGACCTCCACCTCCCCGTGCCCGCCCTCATCGTGGCCGGCCCGCTCTACCGGGGAGGCGGGCTGTTCATGCTCATCCTCTTCGCCTCCACCGTGGCCCTGGCGGGGCCGGCCTGGTGCTCCTGGCTCTGCTACGTCGGGGCCTGGGACGGCTGGGCCGCATCCGGCCGCAAGCCCTCCGGCCCGCTGCCCGCCTGGCGCTGGCCCCTGCGCCTGGGG
>JBFMHA010000095.1:0-8690 GCA_040753075.1 Thermodesulfobacteriota bacterium | reverse complement strand
AAAAGTCCTTTCCCCTTCCCCCCAGCCGCCGGAGGCACACTGTCATGGCTTCATCGCACGATCTTTTCGTCAAGGCGCAGCAGCTCGTTCCGGGCGGGGTGAACAGCCCGGTGCGGGCCTGCCGCAGCGTGGGGCAGGAGCCCCTGTTCATCGCGTCGGCCGCGGGGCCGCGGCTGACCACGGTGGACGGGACCGAACTGGTGGACTTCGTCATGAGCTGGGGCCCGGCGCTCTTGGGCCACGCCCATCCGGAAGTGACCGAGGCGGCCTGCCGCGCGGCCCGGGACGGGGCGAGCTTCGGCGCGCCGTGCCCGGCCGAGCTGGAGATGGCCGAACTGGTGTGCGCGGCCCTGCCCGGGGTGGACATGGTGCGCATGGTGTCCTCGGGCACCGAGGCCACCATGAGCGCCCTGCGTCTGGCGCGGGGCTACACCGGCCGGAGCAAGGCGCTCAAGTTCCGGGGCTGCTACCACGGGCACGCGGATTCGTTCCTGGTGGACGCCGGCTCGGGCCTGGCCACCCAGGGCGTGACCCGGGCGGTGGGCGTGCCGGACGAACTGGTGGCGCACACCCTGGGCGCGGAATACAACAACCTGGCCGAGGCCCGGTTCATCTTCGAGCGCCTGGGCGGCGAGATCGCCGCGGTGATCGTGGAGCCGGCGGCCGGGAACATGGGCCTGGTGCCGCCGGCCGAGGGATTCCTGGAGGGCCTGCGCGCCCTGTGCTACGACTACGGGGCCCTGCTCATCTTCGACGAGGTCATCACCGGGTTCCGGGTGGCCTTCGGCGGGGCGCAGGAGCGGTTCGGGGTGACGCCGGACCTGACCACCCTGGGCAAGATCATCGGCGGCGGGTTCCCGGTGGGGGCCTACGGCGGCCGGCGGGAGATCATGCAGCGCATCGCGCCCTGCGGCGACGTGTACCAGGCCGGGACGCTCTCCGGGAACCCGGTGGCCATGGCCGCGGGCATCGCCACGCTCAAGGCGCTCAAGGCCTCGGACTACGCGGGCCTGGAGGCGCGCACCGCGGCGCTGGCGGCCGAGGTGCGGGACATCCTGGGCGAGAAGGGCGTCCCGGCGTACGTGACCCAGCTGGCGTCCCTGTTCACGGTGTTCTTCTGCGAGGGGCCGGTGGTCGACTTCCCCAGCGCCAAGGAGGCGGATTCCGGCATGTACTCCCGGTTCTACGCCCACATGCGGGCGGCCGGGGTGAACCTGGCGCCTTCGGGCTTCGAGACCGCGTTCACCTCCTTCGCCCACGGCGAGGCGGACTATGCGCGGTTCCTGGACGGCGTGAGGAGCTTCGCGGGCTAGCAGGCCGTTGAGAATCCCGCGATGGCTGCGTTGCTTCGAAAACGTCAAACCCTCACGCATGTCGAATACGGCGCTGCTCTCTTGCGCCGCAGCGCGCGAAGACTCGCTGGCGGCTCAAGGGCTTCGGCCTTGACGTTTTCTGGCGCCTTGCCCTCGCGGTTTTTGAAGGGCCTGCGGGAACGGACTTCTTCAACAAACTCCTAGCGCACCGGCTGGGGCGCGTGCACGCCGAGGACCAGGGCGTCCTTGTCCGTGGCGGCCACCACCGTGGCCCGATGGTTGCGCAGGGCGCAGGTGGCGGGCTCGATCTTCCGGGTGAGGCGGCGTTCGGCCATGGCCCGGACCACCAGCGCTACGTTGGCGGGCAGGGGCGGGCTCCAGGTGTGCGTCTTGCCGGGCAGGAGCACGAACTGGGTGAGGGGCATGGCGTAGCCCTCGCGGTAGACCGAGCAGTAGAGCACCGCGCCCGAGGCGTTCTCCACGGTGAGGGCGTGGGCCGGGGCGGAGCAGAGAAAAAGCAGGAAAGCGGCGATAACGTACCGGAACATGGGGATTTTCCTTGCCAGGCGAACTGGAGAGTTCATTTCGCTATCCCATGTCGGTTCTTCGCGCAAGCTGACGGGGCGGGAGCATGTTTGACCCGAAGCAGGAGCAGGGGGCGGGGCCGGGCACGGCGGTCTACGCCCTGACCGCGGTGGGCGCGCGGCTGGGCCGGGTGCTGGCGGCGCGGCTGGGCGGCGACCTGTACCTGCCCGACCGGCTGGCCGCGGAGCACGGGGGCCGGCCCTTCGGGAGCCTGCCGCCCCTGGTGGGCGACACCTGGCGGCGCTACGGCCGGCACGTGTTCGTGGCCGCGGCGGGCATTGCGGTGCGGGCGGTGGCGCCGCTCCTGGCGGGCAAGGACCGGGACCCTGCGGTGGTGGTGGTGGATCAGCGCGGCCGGTACGCGGTGAGCCTGGTCTCGGGCCACCTGGGCGGGGCCAACGCCCTGGCCCGGGAGGTGGCGGCCGTGACCTCGGGCCAGGCGGTGGTGACCACGGCCACGGACGTGGAGGGCGTGCCGGCCGTGGACGACCTGGCCCGGGAGCGCGGGCTGGCCGTGTCCGATCCGGCCATGATCAAGCCGGTGAACCTGGCCCTGCTGGCCGGGGATCCCATCCAGGTGTGCGACCCCGAGGGCTGGCTGGGCCTGGCCGCGCCGGGTCCGGAGTGGGAGGGCCGGATATCGGCCGTGCCCGACCTGGGGGTCTGGAATCCGGCCCGGCCCGGGGTGGTGGTGAGCTGGCGCAGCGTGCCGCCGCAGCCGGAGATGCTGGTGCTGCACCCGCCCTGCCTGTGCGTGGGAGTGGGCTGCCGGCGGGGGGCTCCGGCCGGGGAGATCGAGTCCGCCCTGCGCACGATGCTGGAGGAGGAGGGGCTGGCCCTGGCCAGCGTGCTCTGCCTGGGCACGGTGACGGACAAGCAGGACGAGGAGGGGCTGCTGGCCGCGGCCGCCGGGCTGGGCAAGGGGCTTTTCTTCTTTTCGCCCGGGGACCTGGCCGAGGTGGCCACGCCCAACCCCTCGGCGGTGGTGGAGCGGCGCATGGGCACGCCGAGCGTGTGCGAGGCCGCGGCCCTGCTGCTCTCGGGGTCGGACGCGCTCCTGGTGGAGAAGCGGGTGCTGGGCGGGGTGACGCTGGCCGTGGCGCTCCAGGCGTAACGGGCCGGCGGGACGCAGTTTTTTGCCTGGAGACTGGCGGGCGAAGGGGGAGGCATGGCGGGAGGACTTCTGGAGGTGGTCAGCCTGGGGCCGGGGGATGCGGCGCTGCTCACCCCGCAGTGCCGGGAGGCCCTGGCCTCGGCCCAGCTCATCGTGGGCTACCGGCGCTACCTGGACCTGGTCCCGCCGGAGCTGGCCGCGGGCAAGGAGTTGCTGGCCACGGGCATGACCGGGGAGATGGAGCGGGCGGGCGCGGCCCTGGACGCGGCCCGGTCCGGCCGGCGGGTGGCGGTGGTGTCCTCGGGCGACGCGGGGGTGTACGCCATGGCCGGCCTGGTGCTGGAGCTGGCCGCGGAGCGGGGGCTGCTCGGCGAGCTGGACATCCGGGTGCTGCCCGGGGTGCCGGCCCTGGCCGCCGCCGCGGCGCTGCTCGGCGCGCCGCTCACCCACGATTTCGCCTGCGTGAGCCTGTCCGACCTCATGACCCCCTGGGCGGCCATCGAGCGCCGGCTGGAGGCTGCGGTCGGGGCGGACTTCGTGCTGGTCATCTACAATCCTCGCTCCCGGAAGCGGGACTGGCAACTGCCCCGCGCCCTGGAGATCGTGGCCCGGCTCCGCGGGCCGCGCACGCCGGTGGGCCTGGTGCGCAACGCGTTCCGGCCGGGCCAGGCGGTGCTCGCCGCGGAGCTGGCGGACCTGGACCCGGCGCAGGTGGACATGCTCTCCATCCTGGTGGTGGGCAACTCCGCCACGCGCCTGGCGGAGGGCCGGATGATCACGCCGCGCGGCTACCTGGAGAAGTATGGGAGCGGAGCGGTAGGATAAGGCGCATTCCGGGTTGGTCCGGATTGTGCTACGGTTAGGGGGGAGCCCGCGGAGCCGCGCCACAGGCCGTCTTTTCCTTGACAGCCCAGTTGGAGTGACCTAAGGGCTTGTAGATGAAGGCGTAACGCTTTCAATCAATGCAAGCAGGAGGAGCGAAGCAGATGAAACGTGTGTTTTCCGTGTTCCTGACGAGCGCCGTCGTGGTCTGTTTCTTTGCCGTGGCGGCCCTGGCCGCCGCCAAGGCCCCGGCGGACGGGCTGAAGATGGCGAAGACCCAGAAGAGCGTGGTCTTCAACCATTCCACCCACAAGAAGGTCGACTGCAAGGATTGCCACCACGAGTGGGACGGCGCGGGCGCGGTCAAGAAGTGCTCCGACGCCGGCTGCCACGATGTGATGGACAAGGCCGACAAGAGCGTGAAGTCCTACTACCAGGCCATGCACAACAAGAAGGCCAAGGTTTCCACCTGCGTGTCCTGCCACGACGCCGAGGCGGCCAAGCTGGACAAGGAAGCCGGCAAGAAGCTGAAGAGCTGCGCCAAGTCCGTTTGCCATCCCTAGCTGAATGATCCGGGGGGCCGCAGCGCGGCCCCCCTTTCCTCCAAACTGCCGAGGGCTGCCATGGTTCCGGCCGACGACGAAATCCTCGAACTCACCGACATCATCAAGAAGGGTGAACTCACCGAGAGCGGCGGCGCCGGCTCTGACGCGGACGTGGACCTGAGCTTCGAGCAGGAGCTGGAGGACCTCTTCTCCGACGACGCCGAGAGCGGCAAGCCTGCGGCGGGCGGAGGCGATCTGGCGGCGGCCTTTGGCGGCGGCGAGCCCGCCCCGGCCAAGCCCGCGGCCAAGGCGGCTGCGGCCCCGGCCCCGGCCGAGGACCTGGACGAGGACCTGCTGGCCGGGCTGGACGACCTGGCCGGCGAGGCTCCGGCCCCGGCCAAGCCCGCGGCCAAGGCTGCGGCCCCCGCCCCGGCCGAGGACCTGGACGAGGACCTGCTGGCCGGGCTGGACGACCTGGCCGGCGAGGCTCCGGCCCCGGCTCCGGCTGACGACGACCTGGATGCGGAGCTGCTGGCCGGGCTGGACGACCTGGCCGGCGAGGCTCCGGCCCCGGCCAAGACCGCGGCCAAGGCTGCGGCCCCGGCCCCGGCCGAGGACCTGGACGAGGACCTGCTGGCCGGGCTGGACGACCTGGCCGGGCTGGACGACCTGGCCGGCGAGGCTCCGGCCAAGGCCCCGGCCGCCGCGGCCAGCCCGGAGGACGAACTCGACCTTTCCGACCTGGGCCTGGACCAGGACCTGGGCGCCGACCTGCCCGGCGACGATGTGGCCGCCTCCCTGGACGACCTGCTGGACGAGGCCCCGGCCGAAGCTCCCGCTCCCAAGCCCGCTCCCAAGCCCGCGGCCAAGGCCGCTCCCGCGCCGGAGCCCGAACCCGAGGAGCCTGCGGCCCCGGCCGAGGAGGAGGACGCCCTGGCCGGACTGGACGACGACCTGGACCTGTCCAAGCTGGACGACCTGCTGGACGGCCTGGGGGACGAAGAGCCCGCGGCCAAGCCGGCCCCGGCCCCGGCCGCGGAGGCCGAGGCCCCGGCCGACGCCGACGACCTGCTGGCCGGCCTGGAGGAGGCGGACGACGATCTTCTGGCCTCCCTGGAGAGCCCGGCCGCGGAGTTGGCCGCGGACCAGGCCCTGGACGAGGCCCTGGCCGAGCCTGCCGAGCCGGCCGAACCGACTCCGGCGGCCGGGCCTGCGCCGGAGGCCGCCGCGGTCCCGGCCGAGGTCATGGAGGGCCTCAACGCCCGCCTGGACAGCCTGGAGGACGGCCTGTCCGCCCGTCTGGGCGCCCTGGAGGGCAAGGTGCTTACCCGGGACGACCTGGAGGACCTCAAGGACACCCTGCGCCAGGACCTGGAAAAGATCCTGGAGAAGGCCGTTCCCGCGGCCGCGGCGCGCATCATCCGCGAGGAGATCGCGGCCCTGGCCAAAGAACTCGCCTAGCCCCCGGGCAACGGATTTTCGCGCGCCCCCGGTTTCCGGGGGCGCTTTTTTTTGGTTCTTCGCGGCATTTCGGAAGCCGGGAAGCGTGGTTGCCGTCCCATGCCCCGCAGCACGGGGAGAAACCGGATGCTCCTCCGGTCGGAATGCAAAGACATGCCTTGCGATAACGGCCGTGGCGGGAAACCTGCGTAGGCAGGTTTCATGACACGGCGCGTCTCGGCTCCCCTGCCTTCCTGCCGTGTTGTGCGTCGTGCAGGCTGCGTCGTGCGACCCGCGCCACGGCCCGGATGAAGCCGTGCGCGTCCTCCCGGGCGGGCTTCGGAGACGCGGCCGGAGGGCCGGTCCCTTCCCGGAATTCGTATTGGCCCGGACCCGGCAAGAAAAAGACCGCCCGGCAGGGCCGGGCGGTCTCGATCACAGCGCAGGAGCCTGGGGCTACGCCTTCTTGCGGCGCTCCCAGAGCTTCATCTCGGCCATCTTCTTGCGGCGTTCGCGGGCCAGGCCCTTGCAGACCAGGGTGGTCTTCTTGGGGTAGCCCCACTTCTCCTTGTACTCGGCCGCGGTGAGGCCGTGCGACGCCAGGTGCCGCTTGGTCAGCACCTTGAAGCTCTTGCCGCACTCCAGGCAGGTGACGGACTTCTCACGGATGGCCTTCTTGGGGTCCGTGGCCGGGGCTTCCTCCGCCTCGGCCAGAGGGGTTTCGCCGGCAAGGCGGGCCAGGCTGGTCGCCAGCTTCTGCACCATGGCCAGGATCTCCTCCTCGGACATGGTCCGCACGCTGGCCTGGGCCTTGGCGATCTCCAATGCTTCTTTCAGAAAATCGTCCATGGACGTTCCTCCACAGGGTTGTTTCGGGCTACATAATACATGCACCGTTGCAATGCAACAGAGCATTGTGCAGAAAACGTGCGGAAGGGCTTACGGCCGCTGCAGGCCGGACGAGTCCCCGTTATCGGCTGAATTCAGGGGAAATCGTGAAAAGTTTCACGGGATGCCGGATGGGAAGGAATAGTTCTTGGGTGGCGCATACATGTTATTCTGTGGCGCGTTGCAGAACGTGCCGGACGCTACAATAGAGCCGTCTCTGGAGTTCAAGGCCCGCCGCGGTCACGAACGCCGTTCGGGCAGGCCGAGCAGGGCGCGGATGCGGCCCATGTCCAGGCTGGCGCGCACCGCGTCGGCCAGGCGGTCCAGGGCCGGCTCCAGGTCGAAGGCCGTCTGGATGCGGCCCAGGGCGGGCAGGCCGGCCCGGACCCGCAGCCGGTCCACGAACCAGCGGCGGAAGGGGTCGGCGTCGAAGGCTCCGTGCAGGTAGGTGCCCCAGACCAGGCCCCCGGGCGCGGCAAAGCCGACGGCCTCGCCGTCGGCGCGGCGCACCGCGGGCGCGGCCGAGGCGTCCCGCGGCGCGGTGCGGCCGTGGTGGATCTCGTAGCCGTGCAACTCCAGTCCGGACTCCAGGTGCTCGGCCCGGGCCTGGACCAGGGTCTTGGCCTCGGCCAGTTCGGTGTCCACGGCCAGCAGGCCCAGGCCGGGCATGGCATGGCCGGCGGCCGACTCCAGGCCGTGCGGGTCGGCGATGGACAGGCCCAGCATCTGCATGCCGGCGCACAGGCCCACGATCTCGGCGCGGCCGGCGGCGGCCAGGGCCAGCACCGCGTCGGCCAGGCCCGAGGCGCGCAGGTGCGCCAGGTCGCCGGGCACGTTCTTGGACCCGGGCAGGATCAGGGCGTGGGGCTCGCCCAGGTCGGCGGCGCGGCGCACGATGCGCACGCGCACGTCGGGCTCCCCGGCCAGGGGGTCCAGGTCCGTGAAGTTGGACACGTGGGGCAGGTCCAGGAAGGCCACGTCCACCACCCGGGCCGGGTCCGGGGCCTGGTCCAGGACGCCGCTCTTGAAGGACACCGAGTCCTCCTCGGGCAGGCCCAGGTCGCGCAGGAAGGGCACGACGCCCAGGAAGGGCCTGCCGGTGCGGCGGGTCAGCGCCGCCAGCGCCGGGCCGAGCAGCGCGGGGTCGCCCCGGAACTTGTTGAGCACGAACCCGGCCACCAGGCCTCGCTCGGATTCGCTCAGGAGGTCCATGGTGCCGGCCAGGGCCGCGAACACCCCGCCCCGGTCGATGTCCCCGGCCAGGAGCACCCGGGCCCCGGCGTGGGCGGCCATGCGCATGTTCACGATGTCGTGGGCCTTGAGGTTGATCTCCGCCGGGCTGCCCGCGCCCTCCAGGACCATGACCTCGCACTCCTCGGCCAGCTCGTCGTAGGCCGCGCGCGCGGCCTGGAACAGGGCGGGCTTGGCCTCCACGTACTCGGCCACGCTCATGGCGCCGACCGGCCGGCCCAGGAGGATGACCTGGGAGCCGGTGTCCGAGTTGGGCTTGAGCAGCACCGGGTTCATGCGGGCGTCCGGGTCCAGGCGGCAGGCCCGGGCCTGGGTGGCCTGGGCCCGGCCCAGTTCGCGGCCCTGCCGGTCCACGAAGGAGTTGAGGCTCATGTTCTGGGCCTTGAAGGGGGCCACGGCGTAGCCGTCCTGGAGCAGGATGCGGCACAGGGCCGCGCAGAGCACGCTCTTGCCCGCGTTGGACGAGGTGGCCTGGACCATCAGGGCCGGGGTGCGGCGGGGCCGCAGGAACACCGGGGGCCGGGGCGCGGCCAGGGATGCGGCCAGGGCGTCCAGGAGCCGGCCGTTGTCCTCCTCCCCGCGCACCGCCACCCGGAAGTGCCGGTCGCCGAGGCCGGTGAAGTTGGCGCAGACCCGGATGGCCACGCCGTGCTCCAGGAGCAGGCGGCGGGCCAGCTCCGGCGCGTCGGGCCCGGAATCGGGCAGGCGGCAGAGCAGGAAATTGGCGGCCGA
>JBFMHA010000094.1:0-9553 GCA_040753075.1 Thermodesulfobacteriota bacterium | reverse complement strand
AAGCAGCACCTTGAGCATCATCACCGGATGGTAAGCCGCTCCGCCCTGGCCGTTGTCGCGGTAGCGGCGAAGGAAAGGCTTCAGGTCCAGGGCCTCCACCACGTCGGCGAGAAACCTCGCCAGATGCTCCTGGGGCAGCCAGTCGTCCAGATTCGGCGGCAGAAGCAGCAACTGGTGCGGATTGTAGTCCCGGAAGTTGAAACCCATGCCCCATGAACCTCACTCATCACATTGAATTTACAGGTATTATGCCTGAAAATTCAGATTCCCGCAAGAATTGTCGCTTTGCCATTCGCGGGACAGGCTCTAAAAACGCTCCATAAACAAAGGAACGATCTACATCGCAAAGCAGTCCAGGTCCTCTCTTCTGATAATCAGACCAAAAACCATCCGGTATAAGCAAATATTTTAAGACTGGACATTGTTTTCGCAATACTGCGAATTCCTCCAATTCATTTCCTTCTTTTGGTATTATTGCTGTCACACAGGGACAGCCGTTGGTCTTTTTCATGAGTATCCGCTCAACTCAATTACTAACCCATTGTCGCTAACTCTCCAAAAACGCCCGATACGCCAGCATGGTCGCGTACAAATCGACCTTGGACAGCACCTCGAAGGGCGAGTGCATCGACAGCACGGACGGCCCGCAATCAATAATATCCATTCCGTACGCGGCCAAATACTTGGCCACGGTGCCGCCGCCGCCCAGGTCCACCTTGCCGAGTTCCGCCATCTGCCAGGGGATGCCGGCGTCGTCGAGCACTTTGCGCAGCCAGCCCACGTATTCGGCGTGGGCGTCGTTGGCCCCCACCTTGCCGCGGTGGCCGGTGAACTTGCAGAACACCGGGCCGTAGCCGGGCAGGCTCGCGTTCAGCTTCTCGTGCAGGTCCTGGTGGTCGGGGTCCAGGCCGGCGTGCACGTCCGCGGAGATGGCCTTGCCCGCCAGGAGCGCCCGGGAGAGCTTGGTCTTGGGGTCCCAGGCCGAGAGCAGGTCGTCCAGGCAGTATTCGAAGAACAGCGACTTGGCCCCGGTGGAGCCCTCGGACCCGATCTCCTCCTTGTCCCAGAACAGCACCACCTGGGTGTGCTCGGGCTGCTTCGCGGTGAGCAGGGCCTCGAACGCCGCGAACACGCAGGCCCGGTCGTCGTGGCCGTAGCCGCCGATGAGCGAGCCGTCCAGGCCCACGAACCGCGCCGGACCGGCCGGCACCACCTGCATCTCGGCCGAGAACAGGTCCTCCTCGGCGATGCCGTAGCGCGCGTTGAGCAGCTTGAGCACCTGCCGCTTCACCGGGTTGTTGTTCTTCTCCTTCTTCTCCTTGCCCTTGCCGTCCCCGGCCTCGGGCGCGTGGCCCACCACCACGTTGAGCTTCTCGGCCTCGAAGGCCTCGGCGAGCTTCTTCTCCACCTGCTTGTAGGCCAGGTGCGGCAGCAGGTCGAGCACGGTGAACACCGGGTCGGACGGGTCCTCGCCGATGCGGATGTCCACGGTCTTGCCGTTCTTGAGCGCCACCACCCCGTGCAGGGCCAGGGGCCGGGCGTGCCACTGGTGCTTGCGGATGCCGCCGTAGTAGTGGGTCTTGGCCAGGCCGATGGCGCAGTCCTCGTAGAGCGGGTGCTGCTTGAGGTCCAGGCGCGGGGTGTCGGCGTGCGCGCCCACCAGGCGGAAGCCCTCGGACAGGGGCCGGCGGCCCTTGCGGGCCAGGAACACGGTCTTGCCGCGGTAGACCCGGATGAGCCTGTCGCCCTTCATCCCCTCCTTGTATCCGGCCTTGGCCGCCCGAGCTTGCACGAATTGCACGGTTTCGCGTTCGGTCTTGCAGGCGGACAGGAAGTCCACGTAGCGCCGGGCCATGTCGTCCATGGCCTTCACGTCCTTGGCGCCGGAGTACGCCTCCCAGCAGCTCCTGGGCTTGAATTCGAGGTCCTTGGGGGCGACGGTCTTCTTGGAAGGCATGGAAGTCTCCTTGGGAGTTACTTGGCGATGAGCAGGGCTTCACCGCGGAAGCCCCGGGAAAGTCGATACAGGAATGAATAGTAGAGGACCGGCAGGCGCAGATGGAAACCCTTCCGCCGGTTGCCCCACTCGTCCATCAGCAGATGCGCGGCCATTCCGGCAAGAACGGCCCCGCCCCACTGCGGCGGATCAAACTCCATCCAGAACAGGGCCAGAACCAGGAGCAACTCGTAGCTGTGCAGGACGAAAACCACCCGGCCCCACACCCCGGCGTCGCCCGGGGCGAGAAAGCGACGCAAGGTCCGGGGCGGAGCGCCGAAGAGCAGATAATCCACCACATGGTCCAGGTCCATAAGGACTGTGGACAGGGCAAAGGCAAGGGCGGCCTCGGCCGAGCCGGTCAACAGCAAGGCCGCCGCGCCGCCGGCCAAACCGGCTGCGGCATGCTGCGAGGGCTTCACGCCTTGCCTCCTCCCGCTGCCTGAGACACGACCAGGGCCTGGTTCAGGGCGCGCAGCGCCAGCCCGAACTCCTCGTCGGCCAGGGTGCGCGGGTCGAGGCAGAAGGCGTCCTCCTCGATGCGGCCCGCCAGGGGCGGATCGGTGTCGAGCAGGGCGCGGCGCAGGTCCTCGACGGACTGGCCGGTGAGCGGGCGCACGGCCACCAGGGTGGTGGCCAGGTCGCGCTCCGGGAACGAGCCCCCGCCCACCCGGGACACGCCCGGAACCAGGGCCGCGGCCACCCGCTCGGGCAGGGCCTTGGCCACCCTGCGGCGCAGGGCCGCAGCGCGGCGGCGCAGTTCGTCCGGCGACGCGGTGATCATGCGCAGGGTGGGCACCCGGCGGCGCGCCACCTCCGGGTCCAGGTACAGGCGCAGGGTGGCCTCCAGCGCGGCCAGGGTCATCTTGTCGATGCGCAGGGCGCGGTTGAGCGGGTTCCTCTTGATGCGGTCGACGTACTCCTTGCGGCCCACGATGATGCCGGCCTGGGGCCCGCCCAGCACCTTGTCCCCGGAGAAGCTCACCACGTCCAGGCCCGCGGCCACGGCCTCCTGGACCGTGGGCTCGTGGGCGAAGCCGATGGACGAGAAATTGTAGAGATTGCCGCTGCCCAGGTCCTCGTACACCGGGACGCCGCGCTGCCGGCCGATGGCCACCATCTGCTCCATGGAGACCTCGGCGGTGAAGCCGATGATCCGGTAGTTGGAGGAATGCACCTTCATGAGCACGGCGGTGTCCTCGGTGATGGCGTCCTCGTAGTCTCGGGGGTGGGTGCGGTTGGTGGTCCCCACCTCCACCAGCCTGGCCCCGCTGCGGGCCATGACGTCCGGAATGCGGAAGGACCCGCCGATCTCCACCAGCTGTCCGCGGGACACGACGACCTCGCGGCCCCGGGCCAGGGTGTCCAGGACCAGGAACACGGCCGAGGCGTTGTTGTTCACCACCAGGGCGGCCTCGGCCCCGGTGAGGGTGGTGA
Source organism: Thermodesulfobacteriota bacterium (assembly GCA_040753075.1). Taxonomy (GTDB): domain Bacteria; phylum Desulfobacterota; class Desulfovibrionia; order Desulfovibrionales; family Desulfovibrionaceae; genus UBA6814. The sequence continues at coordinate 6,120 of JBFMHA010000094.1, read as the reverse complement.
GCAGCTCCTCCACGTGGCTGTAGCGGCTGCCCCGCTCCCCGGTCTCCAGGCTGAACTCCAGGTTGGAATAGTGGGCGCAGGCGTCGGCCACCGCGTCCATGGCCTCCCGGGCCAGGATGGAGCGGCCCAGGTTGGTGTGGATGACCACGCCGGTCCCGTTCAGCACCCGCCGGAAATGCGGCCGGCAGCCGGCCCGCACGAAGGCGGCCAGGGCCGGACGCATCCGCTCCAGGGACAGTTCCGCGGGATCCCCGATGCGGCCGGCCCGGATGTCCTCCCGCCGCTCGTCCAGGAAGCGGTTCACCTGGCCGCGCACCAGGGCACGGGGCAGGCCGGCCAGGGCCGGGTCGCCGGCCAGGGCGTTCAGGATCTCGTCCACCGCGGGCAGATGCCGGAAAAGAGTGCTCATGGCTGCCTTCTCCCTGAAGCAGAACGCATCATCCTGGAAAAACCGCCTCCCGACCGTGGAAAACGCAGGATTCCGGGCTTCCCCTGCCCCGCTTCGCCGACCTTGGGCTCCGGGGCTCCCGGGAGCGCGCCGGTCACGGCAAGGGGAAGTCCTCCCCGGAAAAATCCAGAAGTTCCGGCCGCAGGCTAAAGAACTCGGCGAGCAAATACAAGGACCCGGCCACCAGCACCGGCCCTCCCGCCCGGGCCGCCGACTCCAGGGCCTGGGCCACGTCCGCCGCGGGCCGGGCGCGCGGCCCCAGGGCCGCGGCCAGCTCCGCCGCGGGCCGGGCGCGCTCCCCGGCCCCGGGCAGTTCCGGCGTCAGGACCGGCCCTGTGGCCAGGCCCAGGACCAGGGGCCGGATGGCGTCCAGGTCCTTGTCCTTCAGGCAGGCGAAGACCAGGGCCGTGGGACGCACTCCCAGGCCGGCCAGAGCCGCGGCCAGGGTCTCCAGGGCCGGAGGGTTGTGCGCGCCGTCCAGCCATATCTCGGGCTCGCCGGGAACCCGCTGCAGCCGGCCGGCCAGCCGGGCTCCGGCCAGGGCCGCGGCGCAGGCCTCGGAGCGGGGCTTCACTCCCAGCCGGCCGGACAGCAGGAAGAACCCGGCCAGGGCCAGGGCCGCGTTGTCCCGCTGGTGCGGTCCGGGCATGGCCAACTCCAGGCCGTCCAGGACCGCCCCGGCCCGGGGCCAGGCGTCCAGGGCCTCGGACACCCGGCACAGGGGCGCGTCCGCAGCGGCGGCGGCCTGTTCCAGTTCGGCCAGGGCAGCCGGGTCCTGCGTCCCGGTCAGGGCCAGGGAGCCCCCGGCCATGGCCCCGGCCTTGTCCGCGGCGATGCGCGCCACGGTGGGACCGAGCACCGCGGTGTGGTCCAGGCCGATGGGCGTGAACAGGGTGAGGTCGCCGTGGTCCTTGGCCAGGGCGCTCACCGCGTCGTAGCGACCGCCCAGGCCGGCCTCCATCACCGCCAGCTGCACCCCGGCGCGGGCGAAGCCAAGCACGGCCAGCACGGTGATGAACTCGAAATAGGTCAGGCCCAGGTCCCCGGCCGCGGCCTGCACCTCGCTGCCCAGGCGTGCCCAGGCCGCCTCGGACAGGAACCGGCCGTCCACCCGGATGCGCTCGCGCACGGACACGAAGTGCGGCGAGGAATAGAGCCCGGCGCGCAGGCCGTGCGCCCGGGCCAGTTCGGCCAGGTACAGGGAGGTGGAGCCCTTGCCGTTGGTGCCCACCACGTGGGCCACGGCGAAGGGCGGCCGGCCCAGGCCCAGCGCGGCCAGGGCGCGGCGGGTGCGGTCCAGGCCCAGGTCCATGTGGAACATGCCCAGCCGGTCCAGGTGGGCGGCGAGGCTGGCGAAATCCGGGAAGGCGGGCTGCGGCATGGGTTCCGGGCAGGACTACGGCGTGAGCAGCGCGCAGCGGACCTTGGCCACGACCTTCTTCACGGGGGCAGGGGCCGCCATCATGCCCTGGGTCAGATGCGCGTCCTGGGGGAAGAAGGCCGCGAACATGCCCGGGACGAGCAGCCAGGTGGCGGGATAGGCCGCCGGGTGCTCGAAGAACTCCACGTCCGCGGCCGGATCGTAGGCGGTCCTGACCCGCAGGTCCCGGACCGGGCAGCGGACCTGGATCTCCTGGCCGGCCAGCAGGGCCTGGACGTCCACGTACTCGCGGTGGGCCTCCAGGACCCCGTCGGGCAGGGGCTTGGTCGTGTAGCTGAACACCCGGGCCCAGATGTCGCGGCCGCGCAGTTCATAGTCCCCGTCGGGAGTGTCCGGGCCGAGCCCGGCCACGAACCGCATGGCTTCGCCCCAGGCGGGCAGGGCGCAATAGCCCGGCCAGTTATCCATCTGGTCAAGGATCATAGGGCTTCCTCAGGGTTTTTTCGCCCGCCGAATCTGCCCGTTTCCGCCCGGTTGCGCAAGGCCGGAGCCCCGCCGGCCTTGACCGCGCCCCGCGGCCTGGAGTACACGAATTGGCCTTCCATCCTGCGCCAGTAGCTCAGTCGGATAGAGCAGCGGCCTTCTAAGCCGCCGGTCGGGGGTTCGATTCCTCCCTGGCGCACCAGGATTTCAAAGTGTTGCAGCGGAGGGGCTGCAACACTTTTTCATTTTTTCTGGCGCATCACCCGCCTTTTTCGCGGGAAGGCGGCGCCCTCTTCCCGCTCTATCTTCTTCTGCAGATTGAATAATCGAACCGGCACCCTGCGGGTCCATGCCAGGAGTGAGGCGGCGACAACCCGTTGCGTTGACATCTTCGTTTCTCCCAAGCATAGATAAGATGCCAGATATGTCTTCCAGAAAGAGGCGGAGGCTGTTTGCATGGGAGCCCGGGGAACCCTCGGCGCAGAGCTGGGGCGCTTGCGTCGTCTCATCGAGAATCTTCCCGGCGTCGGGGTCTTTGCCCGGGGCGAGGATGGAGCCTTCGTCTGGTTCAACGAACAGCTTCTGGCCATGACCGGCTATGGAGCCGATGAACTGCTGGGATCGCCGAAGAACCTTCTGTCGCGCTTCTTCCCTGAAGACGAATACAGGGCGGAGGTGCTGGCCGGCCTGAGGAGCCTCTCCGGCAACTACCGCGAGTACGAGGTGCGGCTGGCCTGCAAGGACGGCTCCCGCATCCGGGTCGCCCTGTCCAACATCTCCGACCTGATTCCCGTGCCCGGCTGGACGAGCTGGGGCATAGCCGTCGACGTAACCGCCCGCCACCGCTCGCAGGAGGATCTCGAGCGCCAGGTGGCCGAGCGCACCCGCAAGCTCCTGCAGAAGGTTGCGGCCCACAAGCGCGCCGAGGACATGCTGCTCCGCGCCAACGAGGAGCGAGAACGCTACCGCATGCACCTGGAGGCCGTGTTCCAGAGCATTCCCGAAGGCATCGTCACCGTGGACAGGGAATTGCGCGTCCTCTCCTGCAACAGGGCCGCGAACGACTTCTGCTCCCTGTCCGGGAGCCAAACCACAGGAAGGCGCATCGGCGACGTGCTTCCCGGCCGTTTAAGGCCCTGCCTGCACCTGCTGCGGGAGGCCATCGAGGCAGGAAGGACGACCCGCAACTACCGCCTGGACAACGCCGGCAGCGACGACGAAAGCGCATTCGAGATCAACTGTTCGCCCCTCCGCGACACCAGCGGCGAACTCAAGGGCGCGCTCCTGATCCTGCGCGACGTGTCGGACGTGCAGCGTTTGGAACAGGCATTGATTGGCCGGAGCGGTTTCCACGGCCTGGTCGGGGCCAACAAGCGCATGCAGGAGTTGTTCGAACTGGCCGGCCGCCTGGCCGAAGTGGAGACCACGGTGCTCATCCAGGGCGAAAGCGGCACGGGCAAGGAGCTCCTGGCCGAGGCCCTGCACCAGGCCGGACCGCGCGCCAGGGGCCCCCTGGTCAAGGTCAACTGCGCCGCCCTCCTGGAGACCCTGCTCGAAAGCGAACTCTTCGGCCACGCCAAGGGGGCGTACACGGGGGCCTACCGCGAACGGCAGGGCCGCATCGAAAAGGCCAGGGGCGGCACCCTGCTCCTGGACGAGATCGGCGACATCTCGCCGCGCATTCAAGCCAAGATTCTGCGCTTCCTGGAAAGCAAGGAGTACGAGCGGGTGGGCGAATCCAGGTCCAGGCGGGCCGACGTCCGGCTCCTGGCTTCCACCAACGCCGACCTGGCCAGCCTGGTTCGAGAAGGGACGTTTCGCCAGGACCTCTACTACCGGCTCAAGGTCATGGTCATGCAGGTCCCGCCGCTCCGGGAGCGCACCGACGACATCCCGCGCCTTGCGGAGCATTTCCTGGGGCTGCATGCCCATCAGTTCAGTATTACAAAACCCGACATCTCCCCCCGGGCCATGCGCCGGCTGCTGAACTATTCCTGGCCCGGCAACGTGCGGGAACTCAAGCACGCCATGGAGCACGCCTGCCTGCTCTGCGGAAACAGGATCATCGAACCGGATCATTTGCCCGACGAGTTGCGCCTTGCCCCGGACGGCCAGGGGAACAGCCTGTCCTCCAGAAGGGGCGAAGTCGACGAAGCCGCCTTGCGCGACGCCCTGGCGCGCACGGACTGGAACAAGGCCAAGGCGGCCCGCCTGCTGGGCGTCAGCCGGGGCACCCTCTACACCCGGCTTCGCTCTTTCGGCATCAAGACCTAGTGTCGCCTCCGCGAGGCGCCGCGACGCCAGCTAAGCCAACATGGCGGAATCGCTGATTTTTTAGCCACACATGTCGAGGCGGCATGTGGACGTGACCCGAGTGTCGCGCCGCGCTTTTCCGCGAGGGGTATTGCGCACGCTCAACAGGCTGGAATCGCAGAAGCAATACGCCATATATCCTAAAAGACCGCCTGGAATGACCCCGCCATCCTGCGGGCCAAGGTGTTCAACTGGACACCTCTGCATCGTCAGATGTGTTCAATAGAACGCCACCATGGCGGCGCCTCCTGCCACACCATCCGCAACTCACTGTTTTTTGGCCAGTAATCCATCAACACTGCGCGTCTCCTTGTGGTACGTTCTTTGCCTTTGCCCTGGCATTCGGCAAGGGGAGGAACCGCCCTTATGCGCGGACCAGGCCACCGGTCCGGCATCAAGGGCGCTTCCCGCACAGGGACGCCCGCAGGCGGGCTCCGGCAATCCGGCCTAGCCCGAACACTCGTCTCGCAGGCCCCCCCGTCAACGCGCACCGCGCGCAAGCCGCGAGGAGACTGGCATGGCGATGAGAATCAAGAAGAAGCCGGGCAAGGGGATCGAGAAGCTCGAGGACCGCATCGCTCCGGGCATGATCGGCGCAGAGTTCGCCGAGGGCGCCGAGGCCATGGAGGGCGGGCCGGACATGATGGAAGGCGGGATGGAGATGCCCCCCGAAGGCTGGCCCCCGCCGGACATGCCTCCTGAAGTGGCTCAGCAATTCAAGGACTTCGCCTCCTCCCTCCAGGGCGAAATGTCGCCGGAAGAGGTCAGGGCGGCCATGGACAACCTGCTCAACAACCTCCCGCCCGAGGCGCCGGTGGACGATATCGCGGCCGAAATGCAGGCCGGATTCGATGCCTGGGTGGATGAAGGAATGCCCCCCTTCCCTGAAGACGGCATGACTCCGGAGGATCTCTTCGGCGGCCCACATGAGGGACCACCGCCTGAAGGCGAGATGCCGCCGCCGCCTGAGGGCGAGATGCCGCCTCCGCCTGAGGGCGAGATGCCGCCTCCGCCTGAGGGCGAGATGCCGCCACCGCCGCCGGGCGGAGAGATGCCGCCTCCGCCTGAGGGCGAGATGCCGCCGCCACCGCCGGGCGGAGAGATGCCGCCGCCGCCTGAGGGCGAGATGCCGCCACCGCCTGAGGGCGAGATGCCGCCTCCGCCTGAGGGCGAGATGCCGCCTCCGCCGCCGGGCGGAGAGATGCCGCCGCCGCCTGAAGGCGAGATGCCGCCTCCGCCGCCGGGCGGAGAGATGCCGCCGCCGCCTGAGGGCGAGATGCCGCCTCCGCCGCCGGGCGGAGAGATGCCGCCTCCGCCTGAGGGCGAGATGCCGCCACCGCCTGAGGGCGAGATGCCGCCGCCGCCTGAGGGCGAGATGCCGCCTCCGCCGCCGGGCGGAGAGATGCCGCCGCCGCCTGAGGGCGAGATGCCGCCGCCGCCGGGCGGAGAGATGCCGCCGCCGCCTGAGGGCGAGATGCCGCCTCCGCCTGAGGGC
>JBFMHA010000093.1:0-10542 GCA_040753075.1 Thermodesulfobacteriota bacterium | reverse complement strand
ACACCTCGCCCCTGCAGATCCGCTCCATGCTGGCCCGCAAGCCGCCGGTGGCGGTCATCGCCCCGGGCAAGGTGTACCGCCGCGACTCGGACCTGACCCACACCCCCATGTTCCACCAGATCGAGGGCCTGCTGGTGGACCGCAAGGTGTCCATGGCCGACCTGCGCGGCGCCCTGGACGCCTTCGTCCGCGCCATCTTCGGCCCCGAGACCCGGACCCGCTTCCGGCCCAGCTTCTTCCCCTTCACCGAGCCCAGCGCCGAGGTGGACATCTCCTGCGTGCTGTGCGGGGGCAAGGGGCGGGTGAACGGCTCTCCCTGCCGGGTCTGCAAGACCACCGGCTGGGTGGAGATCCTGGGCTGCGGCATGGTGGACCCCGAGGTCTTCAAGGCCGTGGGCTACGATCCCGAGGAAGTGACCGGCTTCGCCTTCGGCATGGGCGTGGAGCGCGTCACCATGCTCAAGTACGGCATCGGCGACCTGCGCATGTTCTTCGAGAACGACGTGCGCTTCCTGGAGCAGTTCGCCTAGCCGGCCGACAGCCTTCGCCATGGAAAAGGCCGCGGGTTTCGCCACCCGCGGCCTTTTTTCATCAGCCCATCCCCGCCTCGTATCCCTCGTCCGGGGGCAGTCCCCGTTGCCCGGCCGCGGCCTTGGCCAACACGTCGCAGCGCTCGTTCTCGGGCAGGCCGTTGTGGGCCTTGACCCAGCGGAAGCGCACCCGGTGCTCCTTGAGCAGGGCGGCCAGGCGCTCCCAGAGGTCGCGGTTCTTGACCGGCTTCTTGTCCGCGGTCTTCCAGCCGTTCTTCTGCCACTTGGCCAGCCAGCGCTTCTCCACCGCGTCGGCCAGGTAGCGCGAATCCGTGTGCAGCTCCACCTCGCAGGCCCGCTTGAGGCTGCCCAGGGCCATGAGCACCGCGTAGATCTCCATGCGGTTGTTGGTGGTGCGGGCGTAGCCGCCGGAGAGCTCCTTGCGGCGCCCGCTCCACAGCAGCACGCAGGCCCAGCCGCCCGGGCCGGGGTTGCCCAGGCAGGAGCCGTCGGTGAACACGGTCACGGGACGGGAGGCGGCGTCGGCGGTCACGAGCCCCCCCCGGAGGCGTTCCCGGGGGCCGGGGCGGGAGACGGGGCGGCGGGCGCGGCCTGCATGCCCATGAGCCGCTCCCAGAGGTCGCGCAGGGCCAGGGACAGGCCCAGGGGCCAGTTGTCCTCGGCGAAGAAGGGGGCGAAATGCTCCTGGCGCAGCCGGCGCACGAAGTCCGGGTCCAGGGACCTCTCCAGCAGCGGCGGGAGGTGGACCACCGCCTCCTGGGCGTCCAGGTCCAGGCCGATGAACAGGGTCTTGGAGTCGGCCTCGGGGAGGGTGAGTCCCCCCTTGCGCACCTGGATGCGCAGGTCGATGCCGAATTCGTTCTTGAGGGCTGCGGCGAAGTCGCGCAGGGCGTCGCGCTGTTCCTGCGTCATGGTCCCGCTCTGGTCGTAGATGGCGGCGCGGGTGTTGATGAGGTCCATGCGCCGTTCGAAATTCCGCTGGTAGAGCACCGCGGCCAGGGCGAACACGGCGATGAGCAGCACCCCGCGCAGGAACGTGGCGCCGGGAGTGGAGCCCTTGCGGGGCTTGAGGGCGCGGAAGAAGGTGAAGAACGGCATGGCGCTCGGAACCTATCCGGAAAGCGGCCGGCCTGCAACGTCCCCCCGGCTCGGCTTGCCTTCGGTCCGGGGTTCATGTACCCGATCTTGTCACTTCGAAAATCTCGACCGTGAATCTGTAACCCAAGGTTTTTCCGCAGCCCGCATGGACGTCTACAGCCTGTTCCTCTACCTCTCCATGGGCGCCGGCTTCTTCATGGCCGTCACCCTGGGCGCCAACGACGTGGCCAACTCCATGGCCCCGTGCGTCGGCTCCAGGGCCATCACCGTGCGCCAGGCCCTGGTCATCGCCAGCGTGCTCAACTTCGTGGGCGCGGTGATGCTGGGCTCCCACGTGGCCGCCACCATGAGCAAGGGCATCGTGGCCGTGGAGCGGATCGGCGACCCCAAGCTGGTGATGTTGGGCATGTTCGCCGCCCTCCTGGCCGCCGCCCTGTGGATGCTCGTCGCCACCCTGACCGCCCTTCCGGTGTCCTCCACCCACTCCATCGTGGGGGCCATCATCGGCTTCGGCCTGGTGGCGGGCGGACCCAAGGCCGTGAACTGGCTGCCCCTGGGCGGGGTGGTGCTGTCCTGGTTCATCTCTCCCTTCTTCGCCCTGGGCGTGGCCTACTTCATCTTCACCCAGATCCGGAAGAGAATCTTCCTTCAGCGCGACTTCCTGAACCGGGCCAAGGCCTGGGGTCCGCGCTGGATGGCCCTGACCTCGGTGATGGTGGGCTTCTCCTTCATGTACAAGACGCCCTTCGGCAAGGAATTGCAGCTGCCCTGGTGGGCCTCGGGCCTGGCGGTGGCGGCCTTCGCCGGCGCGGTCTGGCTGGCGGGCCGCTGGTACACCAACCGCCTTTCCCGGCGCATCGCCGAAACCGTGGACGGGGTGGAGCAACTCTTCAAGAACCTGCAGATATTCACCGCCAGCTACGTGGCCTTGTCCCAGGGGGCCAACGACGTGGCCAACGCCATCGGCCCGATCGCGGTCATCTATCTCATGGCCCGGGAGCACGCCTTCGTGCAGCAGGCTGAGATCCCCCTCTGGCTGCTGGGCATGGGCGGACTGGGCATCGCCCTGGGCATCATGCTCCTGGGCCACAAGGTCATGTCCACCGTGGGCGAGAAGATCACCACCCTGACCAACACCCGCGGCTTCTCCGTGGACTTCGCCGCGGCCACCACCGTGCTGGTGGCCTCCAAGCTGGGCCTGCCGGTGTCCTCCACCCACGCGGCCGTGGGCGCGGTGACCGGGGTGGGGCTGGCCCGCGGCTTCAAGGCCGTTGACTTCGGCGTGCTCTTCCGCATCGTGGTGTACTGGGTGATCACCGTCCCGGTGGCCGCCGTGACCTCCATGCTCATCTACTGGCTGCTTGTATGGATGTTTGCCTGACAGCGCACCCCCGGAGGCGAGCCTGATGCGAATGCCCCCCCTGTTCGGCCTGCTCGTGGCCCATTCCCCCCTGGACGGCCTCACCGAGCACTACGACAAGATCCACGAATGCACGGAGCTCATCCAGGATGCCCTGGAGTGCTACGTGGGCGGAACCGGATGCCGCGACTTCCAGGAGGTAACCGCCCAGGTGGACGAACTGGAGGACCAGGCGGACAAGATCAAGCGCCGCATCCGCAACCACCTGCCGCGGCGGCTGTTCATGCCGGTGGATAAGACCCTGTTCCTGAACTACACCAACGCCCAGGACAACATCCTGGACAGCGCCCAGGAGGCCATGCACTGGCTGGCCATGCGCCGCCTCGACATCCCGGTCCGGAACCAGAAGCCCCTGGTGGACCTCATCGCCGACGTCTGCTTCACCGTGGATCTCCTGGGCCCGGCCCTGACCTCCACCCTGGGGCTCATCTACCACCAGCACCTGGACCGGCCGGGCACCAAGGAGCGCTACTGCTCGGTGCGCCACCAGCGGCACAAGGTGTTCCGGGACAAGAACGCCCTGGCCGGGGACATCTACAACGCGGACATGGAGTTCAAGGACATCTACCAGCTCATCCACTTCATCGAGCGGCTGGCGGACATGAGCCACAACAGCGAGAAGTGCGCCGACATCCTGCGCGCCATGATCGCCCGCTGAGGCGCGGCCGAGGGAGGAGACCATGCGAGCGGTATTTTTCGGGATGCTCTGCGACCGGTCGCCCATGGACGGCCTGCTGGAGCACTACGAGAAGATCCACGAGTGCGTGAGGCTGATCCGGGACGCCATGGAGTGCTACGTGGCCGGCGGAACCTGCCGGGACTTCATGGAGATCGCCGCCCAGGTGGACACCGTCGAGAACGAGGCCGACGCCATCAAGCGCCGCATCCGCAACCACCTGCCGCGGCGGCTGTTCATGCCGGCGGACAAGACCCTGTTCCTGAACTACACCAACGCCCAGGACAACATCCTGGACAGCGCCCAGGAGGCCATGCACTGGCTGGCCATGCGCCGGGTGGTCATCCCGGAGCGTTTCCAGAAGCCGGTCATCGACCTCATTGACCAGGTGAGCGTCATCACCGATCTCCTGGGGCCGTCCCTCAAGGCCACCATCGGCCTCATCTACCTCCAGCACGCGGACCGCAACGGGACCAAGGAGCGGTTCCGGGCGGTGCGCGCCAAGCGGCACGGGGTGTTCAAGGACAAGAACGCCCTGGTGGGGGCCATCTACAACTCCGACCTGGACTTCAAGGACATCTACCAGCTCATCCACTTCATCGAGCGGCTGGAGGACATGGGCCACAGCACCGAGAAGTGCGCGGACATCCTGCGGGCCATGATCGCGCGATAGGCCCCGCGCGGCGCGGGGAATAGGCAGGCCGGCCCCCCCCCGGGGGGCCGGCCGTCGAATTTCCGGGAGCGGCTAAATCTGCTGGCAGCGGTGCTTGATGCTCACCCCGCGGACCATGAACACCGCGGCCTCGGCCAGGTTGGTGCACAGGTCGCCGATGCGCTCCAGGCTGCGCGCCGCGAGGATGGTGTGCACCGCGCGCCGGATGCCGGTGGCCTCGGCCACCATGTCGTCCATGGTGCGGCGCAGGATGCGCACGTGCAGGTCGTCGGCCACGGAGTCCGTGCGGCAGACCGCCAGCGCCAGTTCGGCGTCGCCGTCGCGGAAGGCGGCCGCCGCGTTGCGCAGCATGGCCCGCGCGGTGTCGGCCAGGGCCTCCACGTCGGGATTGTAGGGCGTTTCCGCCAGCGCGGACATGGCCACCACCCGCTCGGCGATGTTCACCGCCTCGTCGCCGATGCGCTCCAGGTCCACCACCGCCCGGGCGCAGCCCATGACCAGGCGCAGGTCCCGGGCCACGGGCTGCTCGCGGGCCAGGATGCGCAGGCTGGCCTCGTCGATCTCGCACTCCAGGGTGTTGATGGCCGCGTCGTTCTCGATGACCGTCTCGGCCAGGTCCGCGTCGCGCCGGATGAGGGCGGTGCAGGCCTGGTCCACGGCGCGCTCCGCCAGGGCGGTCATGTTCAGGACCTTGAGCCGGAGCTCCTCCACCATCTGGTGGAGGTGGGTTTCATTGGGGGACATGGTCGATTCTCCTATCCGAAGCGGCCGGTGATGTAGTCTTCGGTCTGCTTCTCCCGGGGGCGGGTGAAGATGGTCTCGGTGTCGTCGCACTCGATGAGCTGGCCCATGTAGAAGAACGCGGTGATGTCCGAAACCCGGGCGGCCTGCTGCATGTTGTGGGTGACGATGATGATGGTCAAGTCCTTCTTGAGTCCGTGGATGAGCTCCTCGATCTTCTGGGTGGCGATGGGGTCCAGGGCGCTGGCGGGCTCGTCCATGAGCAGGACCTCGGGCTGCACGGCCAGGGCGCGGGCGATGCACAGGCGCTGCTGCTGGCCGCCGGACAGGCCCAGGGCCGAAGCGTGCAGGCGGTCCTTGACCTCCTCCCACAGGGCGGCGTGGCGCAGGCTCTGCTCCACCTGGTCGGCCACGAGGTTCTCGTCCCTGGCCCCGTTGACCCGCAGGCCGTAGGCCACGTTCTCGAAGATGGTCTTGGGGAAGGGGTTGGGCTTCTGGAAGACCATGCCCACCCGGCGCCGCAGCTCCACCACGTCCAGCTTGGGGTCGTAGATGTCCTGGGACTCCAGGGTGACGAGGCCCTCCACGCGGCTGCCGGCGATGAGGTCGTTCATGCGGTTGAGGCAGCGCAGGAAGCTGCTCTTGCCGCAGCCCGAAGGGCCGATGAGGGCCGTGACCAGGTTTTCAGGGAAGTCGAGGTTCACGTCCTTGAGCGCCTTGAAGTCCCCGTAGAAGAAGTCGAGGCGTCGGGACGAGATCTTGGTCCGTGTGTTCATGCCTGGGCGCCGTCCTCGCGGCTGGGCGCCGCCGGGGTTTGCGATGGGTTGGAGGCGCCGGGGCCGGGCTCGGCCGCCGGCAGGGTGAAGTGGAGCGCGGTTCCGCCCGCCGGGGAGAGGGGGCTCTCGATCCAGACCCTGCCCCCGAGCCGCTCCACGATGTGCTTGACGATGGCCAGTCCCAGCCCGGTGGAGGGGCTGCCGTCCTTGGAGCGGTGCTTCTCCACCCGGTAGAAGCGCTCGAAGACGCGCGCCTGCTCCGCCCGGGGGATGCCCGGCCCGGCATCGGCCACGCTGAAGAAGACCTCGCGGTCCTGGCGGCGTGACCCGATGCGGACCCGGGACTGGGGCGGGCCGTACTTGAAGGCGTTCTCCAGGAGGTTGCGGAAGACCTGGGCCAGGCGGTCGGGATCGGCTGTGACGCGGGAGTCGTCCAGGTCCTGGTCCACGGAGATGCCCTTGGCCTCGGCCATCTGGCCGCAGGCGCGCAGGGCCTCGGCCAGGGACGCGGCCGGGGTCACGTCCGCACACTCGAAGGCCTGTCGTCCGCTCTCCAGACGGGAGAGGGAGAGCAGGTCCTCGACCATCCGGGCCATGTGGTCCGCGTTCTTGTGCAGGACCTCCAGGAAGCCGCGGGAGCGCCGGGGGTCCGCATCGGGGTTGTCGAGGAGGGCCTCGGCGTATCCCTTGATGGCGGTGAGCGGGGTGCGCAACTCGTGCGACACGTTGGCCACGAAGTCCCGGCGCACGCGCTCCAGCCGCTTGAGTTCGCTGATGTCGTGGAACACGGCCAGGGCCCCGATGTCGGTGTCGCCCCCCCGGGCGGGGGCCAGGCGCACGTCGTAGACCCGGTCCCGTACGGGCTCGATCTGGAGCCGGATGGTGTCCTCCCCCTGCAGCACCGCGTCCGCGGCCTGCTGCAGCTCGGGGCTGGGGATGGCCTCCAGGGGCTGGCGGCCCTGGGCCTTGGCGACTCCCGGCGCGATGGCCTCCATGGCCGGGTTGGCCCGGAGGATGCGGCCGCGGCGGTCCAGGACCAGCACGCCCTCGGCCATGGCGTTGAGCACCGCCTCGAGCTGGGTCTTCTGGGCGGAGATGGTGTCGATCTGTCCGGAGATGTCGGCGGCCATGGCGTTGATGGCCGCGGCCAGGCCCTCGAACTCCTGCCCGGGGTAGAAGCGCAGCCGGCGGTGGTAGTCGCCCCGGCTTATGCCCTCGGCAACCAGGATCATCTCGGCGATGGACCGCGCCAGGCTGCGGGTGACGGCCCAGCTCAAGGCCAGGCCCAGGCCCGCGGCCAGGAGCATGGCCAGGAGCACCTTGCCGGCCAGGCCCTCGATGCGCAGCTTGAGGCTCATGTAGGGCTGGGCCAGGCGCAGGATGGCCTCGGGCAGGCCGGCCGCGTTGCGAACCCGGGTGGCGGCGTAGATGAGGTCCAGGCCCAGGGTGGCGCTGTAGCGCACGGACAGGCCCCGGCCGGCCTCGGCCGCGGCCAGGACCTCGGGCCGGTCGGCATGGTTGTCCAGGCTGCGAACCAGGTCCGCGGTCAGGTCCGAGTCGGCCAGGACCACCCCGTCCGGGGCGATGCAGGTGATGCGTACGCCGAGGCGGCGGCCCAGGTCCTGCGCCCAGGGCTGGATGTCCGCGGGAGCGGCCAGCCCCGACTGCTCCAGGGCCCAGGCGGCGGCGTCCAGCTGGCGCGCGGCCGCGGCCTTGGCGTCGGCGAGCAGCGCATCCTCCAGCACGGCGCGGGTGAAGAACGCGGGAACCGCCAGGGCGGCCAGGATGACCGCGGTGAAGGAGAGGAACAGGCGGCGTCTGAAGGATGTCCTGGAGAACACGGCCTATTCCTTGAAACGGTAGCCCACACCGCGCACGGTCTCGATGAGCCGGGAGGGCGCCCCGAGCTTCTGGCGCAGGCGGCGGACGTGGGTGTCCACGGTGCGGGCGTAGCCCTCGAACTCGTAGCCCCAGACCGAGGCCAGGAGCTGGTCCCTGGTGCGGACCCGGCCTGCGGTGCGGATGAGTTCGGCCAGGAGCTTGAACTCGGTGGCGGTGAGGAGGGCCTCCTCGCCGTTGACCAGGACCTTGTGCGCCTCCAGGTCCACGAGCAGGCCGTCGCGTTCGATGCGGGACCGCTCGGGCGCGGTCCCGGCGGAGCGGCGCAGCACGGCCCGCGCCCGCAGCAGCAGCTCCCGGAAGCTGAAGGGCTTGACCACGTAGTCGTCGGCCCCCAGCTCCAGGCCCACGATGCGGTCCACCTCCTCGCCGCGGGCGGTGAGCATGATGACCGGGATGTCCATGGTCTCGGGGTCGCGCTTGAGCTCCTTGCACACGTCGAACCCGCTCATGCCCGGGAGCATGAGGTCCAGGACCACCAGGTCGGGCCTGCGGCGGCGGGCCTCGGCCAGGCCCAGGACGCCGTCCCCGGCGGCGTGCGTCTCGAACCCCGCGGATTCGAAGTTGTAGGCCAGGAGCTGGAGGATGTCCTCGTCGTCCTCGACCAGAAGGATGGACTGCTTGTTCATGCGCGTTCCTCGAAGGCTTCGAGCCAAAGCTATAGCCCGAACCCCGCCGCAAGGGAATGCGCGGGTGTGACGGGAGCATGGAATGCGTGTGACAATCGCGTGACACGTCCCGCAGCCGGCGCGAGGCGCGGGTTTTCGCCTCGTGGCGGGCGGGTGGAGGGGGGGAGGAGGAAGAGGGTTCAGCCGCGCACGAGCTGCCGGGCCAGAATCTCGCCCCGGCTGCCGCCGCCGGCCATGCGGGCCAGCTCGGCCTCGACGCCCGGCCCGTCCAGGCGGCGGCACTGCACCGTGGCCAGGTCGCCGGACACGTCCTTGCATACCGAGAAATGCCGTCCGGCCAGCGCCGCCAGCTGCGGCCAGTGGGTGATGAGGATGACCTGCTGCCGGCCGGCCAGTTCGGCCAGGCGTTCGCCCAGGCGGTTCAGGGTCAGGCCGCCCACGCCCGCGTCCACCTCGTCGAAGAGCAGGGCGGGCAGCTCCTGGCGGGAGAGCAGCCCGGCCAGGGCCAGCATGAAGCGGGAGAGCTCGCCGCCCGAGGCGATGCGGTCCAGGGGCTGGGGCGGCAGGCCGGGGTTGGGCAGCCAGAGCAGGCGGGCCCGCTCCTCGGCGATGCCGGGATACAGCTCCGCGGCCTCGAAGGCGAACTCCACCCGGGCCCCGCTGCCGAAGCCCAGGCCCTGCAGGTCCGTCGTGAGCACCCCGGCCAGTTCGCCCGCGGCCGCGCGCCGGGCCGCGGACAGCGCCGCCGCCGCCCCGGCCAGGGCCTTGGCCGCTGCCTTCTCCCGCTCGGCCAGGCGGCGCTCGTCCAGGGCGTGGGAATCCAGGAAGGAGAGGGTCTCGGCGATCTCCCGGCCCAGGCCCACGATCTCCTCCAGGGAGCGGCCGAGCTTGCGCTTGAGCTTGGACAGGGCGAAGAGCCGCTCCTCCACCCGCTCCAGGTCCCGGGCCGACTGGCCGGGCGCGCCGCGGCGGCGCAGGCGGGCGTCCAGGTCGCGCAGGCGGTGGCGGGCCTCCTCCAGGGCCGCGGCGTCCTCGGCGAAGTCCGGGTTCGCGGCGGCCAGGGCGCGGGATTCGGCGGCCAGGCGGTCCATGAGGGAGAGCAGCCCCTCCTCCCGGCCGTGCAGCAGGGCCAGGGCCCGCTCCACGGCCTCGGCCGAGCGGGCGTCGGCTTGCAGCGCCTCGCGCCGGGCCGAAAGCTCCTGCTCCTCGCCGGGCAGGGGCGCGACCTTGGCGATTTCCGCGGCCTGGTATTCGAAGAGTTCGCGGCGGGCGGCGAGTTCGGCCACCCGGGCGGCCAGGGCCGCGCGCTCCTCGGCCACGGCCCGGAGTTCGGCCAGGAGCCGGTCCTTTTCCGCCGCCAGGCCCTGGTCCGGGAGAAAGGCGTCCACGATGCGGGACTGGTAGGCCGGGGAGAGCAGGCGCTGCTGGCCGTGCTGGCTGGTGTGCAGCACCAGCCGGGGCTTGAGGTCGCGCACCGCGTCCTGGGAGGAGAGCCGGTCGTTGAGGAAGATGCGGCTGCGGCCGGTCTCGGCCGAGAGCTCGCGGCGCAGGACCACGTCGCCGTCGGCCAGGGCGAACAGGGCCTCCACGCTGGCCGCGTCCGCGCCCGCGCGCACCATGTCCCGCTCCAGGCGTTCGCCGGTGAGGAAGTCCAGGGCGCGCAGGATGAAGCTCTTGCCCGCGCCGGTCTCGCCGGTGATGGCGTTGAGCCCCGGCGCGAACTCCAGGGCCACGTCCTCGATCAGGGCCAGGTTGCGGATGCGCAGGTATTCCAGCATGGCGTCGCCAACCTAGCGTAAGGCGATGCGATTTGCCAGGGGGTGCGGCGCTGCCCCGCGCCCCGGCAAGGGGCTCCTCGCCCCTTGCGGCGCGGCCTGGAAGCAGCGCGGCTGCGCCGCTTGGCCCCGCCTTCGGCGTGGCCGGCCGCCGCCGGGCGAAGCGGCCGGTATCAAGAAAACCCTCTTGAAGGGCCGCAGGCCCGTGATGAAAGCTTTGTGGGGAGGGGAGGGAGAGCACGAGAGGGAGGGGGACCCCACTTTTTCCAAAAAGTGGGGGCCCCCGCCCTCTCGTGTCAGCTAG
>JBFMHA010000092.1:0-10754 GCA_040753075.1 Thermodesulfobacteriota bacterium | reverse complement strand
CCTGGGAATCTCATAGTAGGACAGGTACAGCGACTCCTGCTTCTCATCCTGCCTGCCCAGCGCCATCCCCGCCTCCACGTCAACCGCGTTGGAAGAACCCTACGTGGTTCAATGAGTTTTTCAACAGTCAGATAGGGAGCGAATACCTATGAATCTTGAGGACATACAGCCAAAGAACGCCGTAATACATACGCAAACCCGACGCGCAAAACTGCTCGTTGAGTTACGGGAGTATTTCGAAGAGAACCGCGGAAAGGCGATCGAGGACGTGTCCGAATGCCCTGTGTGTGGCTCCGGCAATCGTCACGAGGTGTTCTGCAAAGCCTTTGTGGTCTTTTCCCGCTGTCTTGAGTGCGAGGCGATCTACCAATCCCGAAAGGTGAGTGAAGGAGTCCGCGATGCGATGTACGCCCGTTCTGAATACTTCGACCTTTCCGCACAGGGCGTGCATGCCGCGACTCACGAAAACCGCAAGGTCGGAAAGTCTGTCCCCATTCTCGATCGGCTCACGGCCTTCGCAGATCCCAACGTCCCCTTACGACTCTTAGATGTCGGCTGCGCGACCGGCAATTTTCTGGAACTCGTCGCCGAACGTACAGCCTGGCTGGGTCAGGGAGTGGAAATAAACCAGGGTGCCGCCGAATTCGCCCGGTCGCGGGGTCTTGATATCGTTTTGGGGAACGCGATGCATGTTGACTGGCCCTTGCAGTCCTTCGACATCATCGTCTGCCTTGGGCTGATCGGCCGCATCGCAACTCCGCGAGCCTTCGCGGCCAGATGCGCCGAACTGCTCTCACCTAATGGCATTTTACTGATAACGACCCCGAATTGCAACGGGTTCGAGATGGCCGTCATAGGCGAGCACCACCTCTACTATGATCCTTTGGACACACCCTGCGGGTACACGCGCCGGAGCATCGAATTACTGCTGGAGAGTGCTGGAATGCGCATCCTTTCTTTCACGACTCCCGGCGAAATGGACGTGGAGATCGTCAGGCGACACGCGATCGACTTAAACCTGCCAGTCAGCATGAGCGATTTCGAGAGGACTCTCCTGCTTTCCGAGGAGCCGAGAATGGATGCCGTACGCGCTGCTTTCGGGCGGTTCCTCACGACGAACGGCCTGAGCGGCCTCATGGAAATCGTATCCCACAAGCCGAGTAAGGCTCATGATAGGGGGGGCCATGTTCTGTGAACCAGGACGGTTGCATGAGTTTTGCGCCGACAGGGGGCTCAATTCCCCTGAGATAAATTCGTCCAATGATTTCTACGGACATGCCCGAGTCATGAAATCCTACGCCGGACTCTCTGTGCGGGAGAGCCTCAAGGCCAGCATGGAGCACGGCGCAGGGCTCGATAACCGATGCTGGGATGAATTGCTCAATGCGCCGCTCCCCGCCGTCCTGGTGATGAGTCCGTTCAGGCGCGACGTAGTAGGCCGGCTGACGGGCAAGCAGGTGCACATCCTCGGCCCATTCATCCATTACGCCAACCCGGCCATGAACGAAGAGGAAACCGAGGCTCAACGCAGGCGGCTGGGACGCATGCTTCTAGCCTTTCCCGTGCATTCCAGCCACAACATCACCTTCGAATACTCCGTTGATCGATTCTGCCGAAATTTGGAGAGGCTGGGTAAAGGCTTCGACTCCATTGTGGTCAACGTCTACTGGAAGGACGTCCTGCTCGGGAAGGCAGACGAGTATACCCGCCGCGGATTTGAAGTCGTTTCGTGCGGGCATATGTTCGACCTGGACTTCCTGTCTAGGCTAAAGACACTTATAAACCTTGCCTCTCTCACTGTAAGCAATTCAATGACCACAGCGCTCGGCTACAGCTTGCATCTGGGCATCCCCCATGTATACCTTCCCGAACTCCTTGGAATCTGGGCCGACACACCGGAAACCTATGCTAGAGAATTCACCTCGTACCACAGCCCGCGATCGTTCGACTTCGATACTTTCGAAAAGGCCTTCGGAGATTCGGAAGCCGGCATCACCCCGGCGCAGTTGAGTATCGCCCGCAGGTACTGGGGGTTCGGAAGGGAATTGTCCTCAACCGATCTCGCAGGTCTGTTCAATGCCATTGAGAGAGACTGGGAGCGCATGCACCGCTCGCCAAGTTCCGCTCCCATTGGACAGGGCCGAGCGTACTCATCACCGGGGGGAACGACATGATAGCGACCCGTCCGGCAAGGACTGCAAATACTTCGGCACCTGTGCGCCGAACGCCAAGCCAGTCCAACTAACCCCGTCTGGGTGGCCTGAGGCAAGGAGGCCCCATGCGTATGATGCTCGAACTTAATTGGCCGGTGGGTACCTGCAGGATTCTGAGAAGCGAATCGGCTCTGGCATCCATGCGGACTGCCGACGTGCCCGGGAATTGTCCGGCAACAACAGGGGCACTCACTGCAGAGTCCAATGAACCCATGGGACGGACCATGATCGAACTCGCCGGACCGGTGCTCGGTCCCGAGGAAAAGCAGGCGGTGCTTGACGTCTTGGACAGCGGCTGGCTGACCATGGGCGAGAAGGTGCGTGCCTTCGAGCGGAAATTCGCGGACATGCACGGCGGCATGGACGCCCTGGGCGTCAACTCGTGCACCTCCGCGCTGCACTTGGCCTTGCTCGCCCTGGGCATCACTGACCAGGACGAGGTCATCGTGCCCACCGTGACCTTCGTGGCCACGGTCAATGCGGTGCTCTACACCGGCGCACGACCGGTGATGGCCGACATCACCGACCCGGCCGTCCCGCTGCTCCTGCCCGAGAATGCTGCCCCCCTGGTCGGCCCGCGGACCCGCGCCGTGGTCGTGGTTCACTACGGCGGCTACGAGGCGGACATGGCGGCCTGGCGGGCCTTCTGCGACCGCCACGGCCTCTACCTGGTGGTGGACGCGGCCCACGCCACGGGCGCGGCCTTCGCGGCCCGCGACGCGGACGCGGCCTGCTTCAGCTTCTTCCCCAACAAGAATATGACCACCGCCGAAGGCGGCATGCTCCTGGCCCGCGACCCCGAGGTCCTGGCACGGGCGCGCGGACTGCGCAGCCACGGCATGACCACCCTAACCCTGGAGCGACACAAGGGCCACGCCTACTCCTACGACGTGACCATGCTCGGCCACAACTATCGACTGGACGAGATACGCGCGGCGCTGGGGATGGTCCAGCTCGACAGGCTCCCGGCCATGAACGCCCGCCGGGCGGAGCTCTCGGCCCTGTACCGCGAGCTGCTGGAGCACCAGCTTCCCCAGGTGGAGATGACCTTCCAGGCGGCCTGGCCCACGGCCGCCCACCTGGTCACGGTGCTCCTGCCCGAGGATGCGGACCGGCTCATGGTGATGAAGGGGCTGCGGGAGCGCAAGGTGCAGAGCAGCATCCACTACCCGCCGGTGCACCTGTTCACCTGCCACCGCGACCTGCTGGGCGACGTCAGCCTGCCGGTGAGCGAGGAGTACTGCCGGCGCACCCTGACCCTGCCCCTGCACCCCGGCCTGTCCGAGGAGGACGTGGCCTACGTGGTGGACAGCCTGGACGCGGCACTGCGCGATTAGCCCCGGAAACGCAGCATGCCTTCCCCTTCCCCGGTTCTCACGCGAGAAGCCCCCTCGCCCCGCGTCTCCATCGTCATGCCCTCGCGCAACCACGGGCGGTACGTTGGGAAGACCATCGCCGCCATCCAGGCCCAGACCTTTCCGAATTGGGAACTCATAGTCATGGACTGGGAGTCTACGGACGCCACCTGGGAGGTGCTGGACGCCATCGACGACCCCCGCGTCATCACGGTGCGCTTCCCCGATCCGGGAATGGGCAAGGCGCTCAACGCCGGGTTCGCCCGGGCCCGGGGCGAGTACCTGACCTGGCACCAGACCGACAACCTGCCCTACCCGGACTGGCTGGAGACCATGGTACGGGAGCTGGACGGGCACCCGGACGTGGACTTCGTGTACTCGGATTTCGAGAACGTGGACGCCACGGGCCGCACCCTGGACGTGCTGCGCTACGGCCCCTTCGACCCGGACCGGCTGCTCTCCTACTGCCTGGTGGGACCCACCTTCCTGTACCGGCGCGCGGTGTACGAGGCCGTGGGCGGCTACCTGGAGTCCCACCCCCGCGACGACCACGACTACTGGGTGCGGGTGTGGCAGCACGGGTTCACCATGAAGAACCTGCCCGTGAACCTGGGGGCCAACCGCCTGCACGACGACACCCGGCTCTGCGCCATGCGCGAGGAGTACGACGCCTCCCTGCACCAGGTCATCGGCCCCAACATCCGCCTGGCCCAGGCCCGGGGCGAGGAGGTCTTCCGGGTGCGCGACCGCGCGCCCGAGACCCTGGCCGCATTCGGCGACGCCTACGCCCGGCTGCGCAGCCGGATCCGCTATTTCCTGGACTTCTTCCTGCACGGCGAGCCGGGCATGAAGCTGGCGGTGGCCGGGCTGGGCCCCATGGAGAAGCTGGTCCTGGACATCCTGGACGAACTGGGCGCGCAGCCCGCGGTGCTCGGCCCCAAGGGCTGGCTGGGCGTCCCGGCCTTGGCCCCGCAGGGGTTCGCGGACTGGGGCGGGGCCTACGTGCTCGTCTGCGACTTCGACTCGGCCGGCGACAAGGCCCGGGAGCTGACCGCCCAAGGCATCCCGGCCGAGCAGATCGTGCACGTATTCCTGCCCCCGCGGGAGCCCTCCGGTGCCTGAGGCCTGCCATCTCTGCGGCGCGGCCGGGCTGAAGGAGTTCGCCGCGTTCCCGACCCTGGCCCGGGTGACCTCGGACTGCCGGCCCTTCCGGCCCGGAGGCCGGCTGGCCTCCTGCCCGACCTGCGGCGCGCTGCAGAAGGTCGCGGACGCGGCGCTCGCCGCGGACTGCAAGGAGATATACGCCGGCTACCGGCTCTACCACCAGGGTGAAGGCCAGGAACAGCGCATCTTCGACCAGCACAGTGGGTCGTCCCGCCCCCGCTCCGCCCTGATCCTCGACCACCTGGAGCGGTTCCTGAGCCGGGAAGCCCCGGCCGCGGGCCGGCTCCTGGACATCGGTTGCGGGGAGGGCTTCTTCCTGGCGGCCTTCGGCCGCCGCTTCCCCGGTTGGCGGCTCAGCGGCCTGGACATGGGCGGCCGCTACCGCGCCACGGTGCTGGGCCTGCCCGGGGTGGAGGACTATTTCGACGGCGACCCGGCCCTGGCGGCCGGCCCCTACGACCTCGTCACCCTGAACCACACCCTGGAGCACATCCCCGGCCCGGCCACCTACCTGGAACGGGTGCAGGGCCTGCTGCGGCCGGGCGGGCTGCTCCTGGTCAACGTACCGGACTGGACCGCCAACCCTTTCGACCTGGCCGTCGCGGACCACTGCACCCACTTCACCGAACCGGTATTGGCGCGGGCCCTGGCCCGGGCCGGCCTGGCCCCCCTCTCCCTGGACCGCACCGCCATCCCCAAGGAATGGCTGGCCGTGGCCCGGGCCGGCGACCCGGCCTCCGGACCGGACCCCGCGCCCGCGGATCGGGCCGCCGCGCAGGCGGCCCTGGACTGGCTGGGACGCTTCGCGGCCGGGGCGCGGGACGCCGCAGCCGGCAGGCGGCTGGGCATCTTCGGCACGGCCATCGCCGGGGTCTGGCTGGATGCGGCCCTCGCGGGCCGGGCGGAATTCTTCGTGGACGAGGACCCGGGACGGGCCGGGAGCGCGTTCATGGGCCGGCCGGTGCACCTGCCCTGCCAGGTCCCGGCCGGGGCGGCGGTGGTCCTGGCCTTTCCGCCGGCCGTGGCCCGGGGCATCGCCGGCCGCCTGGCCGGACTTCCCTTCGACTTGATGATACCGGAAGATTAAGCAGGGTCCGCGGCAAGGATGTCGCCAGGGCTCACACCCAGACTCTCCAGACCCGCCACGATCCCCTCCCAGCCGGAACAAGGGGGCACGAATACCCCCAGCCCCGCGGGCATATCGGACAGGGCCGCCGCGTCCAGGGGCCGCACCCGGGCTCCGGGCGCGTACTCCACGCCCTGGCGGTGCGGGCGCTCGTCCAGGAAGCAGCGCCAGTCGAAATCCGAGAAGTCGAAGCCCAGGATGCGGAGGAACTCGTCGAAGGTGGGCCGGAACAGGGCCGGGGCCCCGGCCAGGGGGCGCCCCTGCTCCTTGGCCGCGCGCAGGGCCTCCTGCACGCCCCGCACCTGGGAGGCTAGGTGGGGGAAGACCAGGGGCGAAAGATCGAAGCGCTGGTTGCAGTGGCGGCAGGAGAACTTCACCGGATCCAGGCCCTCGCACACCACATTGCCGTAAGTGTTGGCCTCCCCGCATTGGGGGCAGTCCACGTGCAGGGTCGAAATGTGCGCACCCTTGACCGGGTCCAGGCCCGCGTCCTCGGCAGTGGCCTCGGCGAACATGCGATGCCCGGCCTTGAGCGCGGCGACGCGCGAGGCCACGGCCTCCAGGCCGACGGCGTCCAGGCTGGTCATGTTGGGCGGCGGACAGCCTCGGGCGATGAAGTCCAGCCGGTCGGTGATGAGCCCGCGCTCCAGGCACTGGGCGTAGAGCACCGAGCCGGGATAGGGGATCACGAAGTTCATGGCCAGGTGGTAGCTGCTGTGGCGCTCCCACCAGTCCAGGGACTGGGCCGCGGTGGCCGCGGTCTCGGCCGGGTCGCCGAAGAGCAGGTTCCCCTGGATGCCGATCTTCTCCTCCCGAGTCAGGGCCAGGGCCGACTCCACCTCGGGTACGGTGATGTGCTTGCGCATGCTGCGCAGGATCTCGGGCGAGGCGGACTCGATGCCGTAGCTGATGTAGAACATCCCGGACCGCTTCAGGGTCCGCAGGGCCTCGCGCGTCACGTTGTTGACGCGGAGTTGGGCGATCCACAACAGGCCCCGTTCCTCCATCCGGCCGCAGAACTCCTCCAGCCAGGGTGACTCGGTGGGGAACAGCTCGTCCAGCACGGCCAGCATGTTCACCCCGTAGCGGTCCTTGTACAGGTCCAGCTCGGCGAAGAAGGCGTCCACGCTGCGGCGGCGGTACTTCTTGCCCAGGGGGTGGTAGCAGAAGGTGCAGTTGTAGGGACAGGAGCGGCTGGAGATGACCGGCAACAGCCGCGGCCGGTCAAAGGGGTAGAGGTAGTAGTTGTCCCCGGGCCGCTGCAGGTCAAGGTAGGTCTCCACCCCGAAGCCCGCGTAGTCCGGGAACGGGGCCAGGTCCAGGTCGGGCAGGAGCGCCCTCTCCTTGCTGCGCCGGGCCCGGCCCGCGGCGTCGCGGTACACGATGCCGTCCACCGTGGCGGGGTCCCCGGCCTCGGCCAGGCAGCGGGCCAGCTCAACAACCGTGATCTCGCCCTCGCCGATGACCCCGTAGTCCAGGCCCAGGGCGTCGAGCATGAGCTCCGGTTCGCTGGAGATGATGCCCCCCCCGGCCACGGCCATGATGTCCGGCCGCGCCTGCCGGGCTGCCGTGAAAACCTGGCGCACGGCGTGATAGTGGGCGGACAGGCCGCCGCTCATGACCACGTCGATGTCCCGGCGACGCACAGCCCGGGCCACGGCCCGCTCCGCGGGCTCGTCGGTGTGGTTCAGGTTCAGGCAGTCCACCTCGAACCCCGCCGCCTTGAGGCAGGACGAGACGTAGCACAGGCCCAGGGGGAACTCGTAGTACTGCCCGCTGCGGCTGACGAAGCGGGGGGCGACAATGAGGGTGCGCATGGGGATGGGGACCGGCCTCCTGTCCGGGCGGGGCGGCAGCCGGCGGGATAGTGCCACGCCGGGGCCGGGGAGGCAACTGCACGAAGCGTGCCCTTGGCCCTTTCCTTGCAAATGAGGATGCCGTACATCAGAATCCTGACATAAATCCCGAAGAAAGGAGCGCACATGGCGGCAAAACCGAAACCCTCCTGCGGCGTGGTGGTCTCCAGCGACCAGGTTTTCACCGATTCCCTGGTTCTGGGCTCGGTGGGAGAGACCTGCTTCCTGGACATCCTGCTGGACAACGTGACGCGGACCTTCCCCGACCTCCCCAAGGTCTTCGCCATGGCCTTCCGGGACCACATGCAAATGACCGAGACGTTTGCCCAACACGTGGAATCCAAGGGCTTCACCTTTTTCGTGAGCGACCGCGACTACACCTCCCGGCTCCTGCGCGCCGCCATGCAGTACGGCATCGACCAGGTGGTGGACGTGGACGCCACCTGCCCGGTCACCTGCTTCGAATACGCCCGGGGCCTGCTGGAGACCCACCTGGAGTCGGGCTCGGACCTGACCCTGGCCCACAACCTCCCCCGGAACCTCACCCCGGCGGTGGTTTCGGCCGAGGCCCTGTCGCGCTGCAAGAGCATGGCCTCCACCAGTATGTGCGCCCACTACGGACTCCAGAACGTGTCCAAGCCCGAGGCGGGGGCTACATCCCCTTCATGCTGGCCAATCCCACGCATTTCGCCGCCAACCTGACGGAATGGCCCCTGACCTGGCAGGGCGCGGCCCTGGACCCCTTCACCCCGGAGTTCGCCGGCCTCAGGCTCACGGACAAGGACAGCCTGCATACCCTGCGCAGCCTGATCTACACCATGAACGCCGACACCCTGACCGCGGACGACATCGTGGACTACACCCTCATCCGCCAGATGCGCTCCTTCTGGGACCGCTCCACGGAACTGGACACCAAGTACGCGGTGGTGGACGCAGAGAGCATGGGCACCCCCGAGAGCTTCGAAAAGGCCGCCGCGGGCGAAACCAACTGGTTCGTGCTCAACGACAAGGTTTTCCTGGACGGCCGCGACCCGGCCGAGATGTCCTTACTCGAAGTGGGCTGCGGCCACGGCCGGCTCCTCAAGCACCTGGCCAAACGCTTCAGGGAGGTGCACGGCGCGGACGGCTCGCCCATGCGCTTCATGGAAGCCCGCTTCCGCTTCCGCGACGTCCCCAACGTGCGCATCACCCAGACCGACGGCCGCTCACTGCGCCAGTACGCGGACAACAGCTTCGACCGCTCCTTCGCCCACGGCGTGTTCGTGCACATCCACAGCCGCACGGTGATCGAGAGCTACATCCGGGAGATGGCCCGGGTCACCAGACAGGGCGGCCTGGTAAAGTTCGACATCTACCACGGCAAGGGCTACTTCGGCGCCTCGCCCTGGTTCTACGGTTACGGCGCGCGCTTCTCCGAGGACGACATCAAGGCCGTGTTCGTCGAGGCGGGCGTCGAACTGGTCAAGATCGACTACGAGATGCACGTGCAGTATGCGCGCGGAGTCGACAAGGAGCAAAGCGGCCTGCCCCTCAAGCAGATGCTGGTCACCGGCCGGGTGCTTTAGACCGAGGAGCCTTCCACAAAGGGAATGGGGATGAGGTACCTCTCCCTTGCGGGGAGGTAGATGTTGTGCAGAGGGTAGGCGAAGCCCTCCCCCACGTCCGCCTGGCGGAAGAACAGGACGAAATTGGAGAGACCGTTCAGCATGTCGAAGCTGCTACATAGATAGATCACGCAGTCGTATGACCCGGCAAAAAGCCGCGCGCGGTCAGGGAAGCTGTCATCCGGCCTGAACATGCCGTCGTTCAGGAAGAGGAGCGAACGCCCCCCGTAGCGCGGCTTCTTGCGGAAACTCTCCTGCACCAACAGGGTGACACTGGAGGCCACTCCTTCCAGCTCCGCGAGCAACTCCTCCAGCAGGACCTCCGGCCCCGACCGGACCACCAGGACCCGCTTCCCGGACAGGGACGCGGTGCCCGGCCGGTCGGACAGGCCGGAGTTACGCAGGATCGTGCGCGAGGTGCGGACGATCTGCTGCACCGCGTTCTCACCGGCAAGGAACTCCAGGACCGCCTCCCGGCCGGCCACTGTGTACAGAGTAGCGACGTATTCCGCATAGAACGGGATCATGGTCCGCTGCTCCGGCGGCACCGTGCCCAGGACGCGCAACGCGTCCTGCGGCCGCCCGTTGCACCGGAGCCAGACCGCGTAGGCGTACTTGGCGAAGGACTGCTCGGGATTGAGCCGCATGGCCCGGAGGAAGAGTTCCTCGGAGGTCCCGTCGGCCCGTGCCTGGGGCGTGGCCGCCAGATAGCACAGCAGGTGCTGCGCCTGGACCACCGCGCTCGACCAGACATCCTCGCGCACTGCGGACATGAGCCTGTCCAGGACCTGCTCCAGGATCTCATACCGCCAGGCGCTGCACACCTGGGCGGGTTCGATGGCGTCGATGGCGGTTTCGCCATGCTTCGCCACGAAATTGCCGTACGTCTCGTCATCCAGGCCCAGCTTCAGTTTCATGGAAAGAACTTGGACCTGGTCGAAGGCTCCGGTCCCTGCGGCCTTGGCCGAGCCGGCGACCTGGCCGGGATCAGCCGCGTCCAGCCACCCGCGAGCCGTGAGGTCCTCGGCGTAATACTCCGCCTGCACGGATTGGGCGACGCCTTCCTGATCACCCTCCCTGTCCTTGAAGTGGCGGTACAGCCGGAAGTCCGGGGCGTCGAGGTCGGCCAAGCCCCCCGAGTCGACGAAGGCGTCGGTGACCATGCCGCCCTGCCTGGACTTGTTGACGAACACGTCCGGCGAGAGCGGGATTCCGATGCGTTCTGACAGCTGCAGGATGCTCTCCTGGAACGTCTCCACGAACCCCACGTAGAGATAGCTCTCCAGCCTCCGGACAGCGTTGGCATAGATGAGCCTGTCCCGCGAATGGCAAAGCGACAATTCTTGCGGGAATCTGAATTTTCAGGCATAATACCTGTAAATTCAATGTGATGAGTGAGGTTCGCGGGACATGGGTTTCAACTTCCGGGACTACAA
>JBFMHA010000091.1:0-10854 GCA_040753075.1 Thermodesulfobacteriota bacterium | reverse complement strand
CAATCCCTCACGCCTCGACTCCCCTGCTGCTCGTCGTACTGGTCACCCTCAACCAACACCAACAACCTGCCCCGGTAGCCGTCGCCCTCATCGGGATGGGCTGAAAACCGACTTTTGCAACGGACTGTTGAGGGAGTCCGCAGACGGCAGGCCCAAGAGACGACATGAACCGACCCGCCCTACTCCGAGAGTCCCTCCATCGCCTGCCCCGGGCCGCGACCGTGCAGACCGCCAACGACTCAAGCTCCTACCTCCTCGGCTACGACCAGGTGGGCAGCCTCAAGGCCGTGGCCGCCATGGACGGACCCCGCGAGGGCCGGGTGGTCAAGGTGGTGGACTACGACGCCTTCGGCCAGATCCTGTCCGACTCCAACCCGGGCCTCTTCATGCCGATTGCCTTCGCGGGAGGTTTGAGGGACAAGTTCACCGGCCTCGTCCGCTTCCTCCACCGCGACTACGACCCGACCGTGGGAAGGTTCACCGCCCCCGACCCCCTCGGCGATACGGGAGGCGACCACGACCTCTACGACTACTGCGTGGACGACCCGGTGGGGAGGGTGGATCCGGAGGGGCTGAAGGAGAAGACCGCGCACGGACAGGGCAACCGCCCCCTGACGCTGGACGAGGACCTGCTCCGCATGACCACCGTCGCCACTCCGGCCAACGCCCCGGCCCATGACTCGACGCACTCGACCATGCCCGATCAGGAGGCGGACTGGTGGGCGGAGACCGGGTCGCAACCACAGGGTGGCGAGCCAGGTTCACCTAACGACAACGGGGGAGGGTGGCTTTCCGACAAGTGGCAAGCCGTCAAGGATTGGTGGGACCAAAGCCCGCAACCGAACCAGAAGGATGTGATCGTGGGGACTGCGGATGCCGCTTCCCAGGCCGCGACTGTCACGATCAACACTGCGAAAGATCTATCGTCTGCAGGTGGGCATGTTGACAGCAAGGTCGTCAAAGCGCTGAAGACCCCGGCCGGGTCGGATGCTCTTAAGGTTGTTAAGTCTGGAGCTAGCGTCGCAGGAGCGGTAGGCACTGCATTAGACGCTCGCGACGCGGTAGCAAACATGAATCAACAGGATATTGATATGGCGCGACTTAATGCCATGTCAAAGCAGTCTGTTGATAACCCGAATAGCGACGCGTGGAAATTTCTCGATGATCATGGAACTGATCGCGGTTCCATGTTCCGAGCGGCAGGATCAGTTGGGAAAGCTGGAGTTGGTCTGGCAACTAAACCTTAACTATCAGCGCTCTGGATTTCAACTGGAGTCCAGAGCGCATTTAAAGGTAACGTCATGAAAATTTTTTATAACACGCTAGTTGTTATTATTTTATTTTTCGCAATGCTGGCAAAAAGCTATGGGAACGAACCGACTTTATACTGGAATAATATTATGGTTACCATTCCACATGGATACTACTTTCAATATTTCAATAAAAATACCATAACAGTATATCCAAAAGATAAAAATTTTAAAGTACACATTGCAATAGAGATTAATGATACTTCCGATAAATTTTCTATAATGAATAACGTAGGGCGCAAAGAAAATAATTGCACAGTAACATATATCAAAGACACAACCTTCGATAGCCTTAACGCATATAAATGGAAAACTGATTGCCTTTCTTTAGGCGCACGCATGTGCATAACAATACCCGAGCAACACTGCGAGATATGTTTATATGGAGATGAGGATCACTTTGACGAGGTTGAACAACTGCTAAATAACATTTCTTTTATTAAAATAAATAAGTAGATATTCGCGAAATTTGCCACACGGTATACTTGCCAAGCTGTACAGTGAAGGTCTTCACCTTACACCCCATACCCCCGCCGCGACCGTGCAGACTCCGCCAGGCTCCACCTCCTGCCTCCTCGGCTACGACCAGGCGGGCAGCCTCAAGGTCGTGGCGGCCATGGAGGGGGAGAGGGGCGGCCTGCGCGACCGCTTCACCGGCCTCGTCCGCTTCCTCCACCGCGACTACGACCCGACAGTCGGCCATAACCAGCCGCCCCGCCTGGGCATTGTCCCGGCGCGCCTCCGGATGCGCCGTATGGCGCGCCAACGCTAGCCTTCTCCCCCCACCGCCCTGCTCCCGCCGTCCCCGGCCCCAGGACGGCCGTTGGGCCTGGGGTTTGCTGCCGTTCACCCAAAATGGGTTGAGGTCTTGCCCGATCCCCCCCTAGATGGGCAAATTCCGCGGCCGGGCTTGCGCCCGGCCGCAAACGCGTGAACCTGGGGGTGGGTATGCAGTTGGACAAGGCGAAATTCGACGAACTCGTACGCAAGCGCTGGACGGTCTCCCTGAGCCTGACCGCCGTGATGCTCCTCATCTACTACGGCTTCGTGCTCATCCTGGCCTTCGACAAGGAGCTGCTCTCCGGCAAGGTGGCCGGCGGGAGCATGACCCTGTGGATCCCGGTGGGCATCGCCGTGATCGTGTCCGCCTGGGCCCTGACCGGCGCCTACGTGGCCTGGGCCAACGGGGCCTACGACCGGATGGTCAAGGGCATCAAGGAAACCATGAGGGACTAGCCCATGAACGAATTCACCTCCACCATCGGCCAGCCCAACCTGGTCTCCATCATCTTCTTCTTCGTCTTCATCGTCGCCACGCTGTACATCACCTACCTGGCCTCCCTGCGCTCCCGCACCGCGGCCCAGTACTACACCGCCGGCCGCAGCGTGACCGGCTGGCAGAACGGCCTGGCCCTGGCCGGCGACTACATGAGCGCGGCCTCCTTCCTGGGCATCGCCGGACTGGTGTCCCTCAAGGGCTACGACGGGCTCATCTACTCCATCGGCTTCCTGGTGGGCTGGCCCATCATCATGTTCCTCATCGCCGAGCCCCTGCGCAACCTGGGCAAGTTCACCTTCGCCGACGTGGTGGCCTACCGCCTGCGCCAGAAGCCCATCCGCATCGCGGCCTCGGTGGGTTCGCTCATGACCGTGTGCTTCTACCTCATCGCCCAGATGGTGGGCTCGGGCTCCCTCATCAAGCTCATGTTCGGACTGCCCTACGAGCTGGCGGTGATCATCGTGGGCGCGGTGATGATCGCCTACGTGCTCTTCGGCGGCATGCTGGCCACCACCTGGGTGCAGATCATCAAGGCCTGCCTGCTCCTGGGCGGGGCCACGGTGATGGTCTTCCTGGTGCTCATGCACTTCGGCTTCGACGTGACCGAGATGTTCAACCAGGCCACGGCCAAGTACGGGGACAAGGTGCTCCTGCCCGGCGGCCTGGTGTCCAACCCCTGGGACGCGGTGTCCCTGGGCCTGGCCCTCATGTTCGGCACCGCGGGCCTGCCCCACATCCTCATGCGGTTCTACACCGTGCCCGACGCCAAGGAGGCCCGCAAGAGCGTGTTCTACGCCACCGGCCTCATCGGCTACTTCTACATCCTGACCTTCACCATCGGCTTCGGCTCCATGATCATGGTGAGCCAGGACGTGATCACCTCGTTCGACAAGGGCGGCAACATGGCCGCCCTGCTCCTGGCCGAAGTGACCGGCGGCACTGTGTTCCTGGGCTTCATCGCCGCGGTGGCCTTCGCCACCATCCTGGCGGTGGTGGCGGGCCTGACCCTGGCCGGGGCCACCACCCTGTCCCACGACCTGTACGTGAACGTGTTCCGCTCCGGCCAGTCCGCGGAGGAGGACGAGGTGCGGGTGGCCAAGCGGGCCACCCTGGGCCTGGGCCTGGTGGCCATTGCGCTGGGCATCGCCTTCAAGGGCCAGAACGTGGCCTTCATGGTGGGCCTGGCCTTCGCCATCGCGGCCAGCGCCAACTTCCCGGCCCTGCTCCTGTCCATCCTGTGGCGCGGCCTGTCCACCTTCGGGGCCACGGCCTCCATCGTCACCGGCACCACCCTGGCGGTGGTGCTCATCGTGCTCTCGCCCACGGTCTGGAAGGACGTGCTGGGCAACCCCGAGGCCCTCTTCCCCTGGAAGAACCCGGCCCTCATCTCCATGACCGGGGCCTTCCTGGCCGGCTGGCTGGGCTCGGTGCTCAAGCCCGACGCCAACGCCTCCGAGGCCTACGAGGCCCAGAAGATCCGCAACTACCTGGGCGTGGGCGCGGAATAGCCGCCCCTGCGACGCAAGCAGACGGGGCGCTCCCTGCCGGGAGCGCCCCGTTCGTTTTCAGCGCCGGCCGTAATCTTCCCTCACTCCAGCCCGGACCGCGCCAGCCACTCCCGCATGCGGTCGTGGTGGGAGCCGGCCCAGTAGATGCGGTCGCAGGCGGGGCAGCGGGAGAACGCCTCGAAATGCTTCCTGGTGAGCGGCGGCAGCCGGTGCAGCACTTCGGCCTTGGCCACCGGCGTGAGCGGCGCGTTGCACTCCAGGCAGCGGGAGAAGGCGGCGAACGGTCCGCGAACGCCGAAATGGCGCAGCACCTCGGCCAGCTGCTCCCGGGGATCGTGCGCCCGCACCAGCCGGCCGAAGGCCACCTGGCGGCGCTTGAGCAGCGCCCGGTCCATGCTGAGCACGATGCGGCCCTCCTCCGCGGCCAGCTCCGCCACGGCCGCGTCGTCCCAGGAGCGGTCGTAGGCCGCGTCCTGCCCCACCAGCCGCAGCAGCCGCGCCAGCTTGCCGCAGGTGGCGTCCACCAGGAAGCGCACCTCCTCCAGCGGCTCGGGCCGCAAGAGGCTCGGCCGGGTCACGTCCAGGGGCGGGGCCACCGCGTACACGTCCAGCTCCTGCCCCGGCCCCACGATGTGCGAGAAATCCGCGTCCGCGCGGCCAGCGCCGCCCGGCCCGGCCACCACCAGCCGGCCCACCTCGGTGTGCGGCACGCCCAGGGACTCGACCACGTCCTTGACCGCCGCCCGGCGCTCCACGGCCCAGGCCAGCCGGCCGTCGGCCAGGCGCGGCGTCTTGCCGGGCCGCACGATTTCCCGTACTCCCGGATGGAGCCGAAACAGCGCCGGCGCCTGGCCGGCCACACCGCCCGCAGCCATATGAACCCCTATCTCGCCGCCGTGCTCCTGGCCCTGGCCGGGGCCTGGGCCCTCAACGCCCTGGCCGCGCTGCTCAACCTGCGCGCCCTGGACCCGAACCTGCCCCCGGAGTTCGCCGGAGCCTACGATCCCGAGCGCTACCGGAAATCCCAGGAGTACGCCAGGGCCAACACCCGCCTGGTCCTCCTGCGCGACACCCTGGGCGCGGCCCTGCTCGCGGCCTTCATCCTCTGGCCCGGCTTCCCCCTGGCCGACGCCGCGGCCCGCTCCCTGGGCTGGGGCGAGCTGCCCGCCGGCCTGGCCTTCCTCCTCATCCTGGCCCTGGCCTCGGAGCTCTTCGGCCTGCCCTTCGACCTCTACGACACCTTTGTGCTCGAAGAACGCTTCGGGTTCAACCGCACCACCCCGGCCACCTTCGCCCTGGACAAGCTCAAGGCCTGGCTCCTGCTCCTGGCCCTGGGCGGACCGCTCCTGGCCGCGGTGCTCGCCTTCTTCCTGCACGCCGGCCCCCTGGCCTGGCTCTGGGCCTGGCTGGCCACCATGGCCGCGCTGACCGCCATCCAGGTGCTGGCCCCCACCCTCATCCTGCCCCTGTTCAACCGCTTCACCCCCCTGGAGGACGGCCCCCTGCGCAACGCCATCCAGGACCTGGCGGACCGGGCCGGCTTCGCCCTGTCCGGGGTCTTCGTCATGGACGGCTCCCGCCGCTCGGCCAAGGCCAACGCCTTCTTCACCGGCCTGGGCCGGCGCAAGCGCATCGCGCTCTACGACACCCTCATGGAGGCCCACCCCCAGGACCAGCTCCTGGCCGTGCTCGCCCATGAGATCGGCCACTTCCGGCACGGCCACATCCGCACCCGGCTCCTGCTCTCCCTCCTGCGCCTGGGCCTGGCCTTCCTCCTCCTCTCCCTGGCCCTGCGCCAGCCCGGCCTGCACGCGGCCTTCGGCATGGACGCGGTCACGGTGCACGGCGGCCTGGTCTTCTTCGCCCTGCTCTACTCCCCCCTGTCCCTGCTCCTGTCCCTGGCGGGCAACGCCCTGTCCCGCCGCCACGAGCGCCAGGCCGACGCCTTCGCCGCCCGCCTCACCGGCGACCCCGCGTCCCTGGCCCGGGCCCTGGCCGCGCTCAGCGCCCACAACCTCTCCAACCTCACCCCCCACCCCCTGCACGTGGCCCTGCACCACGCCCACCCCCCGGCCCTGGAGCGGGTGCGCAGCCTCAACGCCATGGCCGCCGCGGCCCGGACACCCAGCCCCCCGACCGGAGCGCCGGGACCGCGCCGCCCTTGACGCCGCGCCCGGCCGGCCCTACCCTGCCGCCCATGTCCAAGCCCGCCCCCCTCGACCGCCTGGCCCTGGCCCTGGCCACCCTCGGCCCCGTCGGGAACATGCCCAAGGCCCCCGGCACCTGGGCCTCGGCCGCCGCGGTCCTGGCCGCGCCCTTCCTGTTCCTGCCCCTCGCCCCGGCCTGGCGCGTCGCCGCGCTCGCCGCGCTCTTCGCCGCCGGGGCCTGGGCCGCCAGCCGCGCCGAGCGCGCCCTGGGCAAGACCGACCCGGGCTGCGTGGTCATCGACGAGCTCCTGGGCATGTGGATCGCCCTGGCCCCCTTCAACTTCCTGCGCTGGTGGCAGATCCTCTTCGCCCTGGCGCTCTTCCGCATCCTGGACATCGCCAAGCCCTGGCCCATCCGCCGCCTGGAGAAATCCCTGCCCGGCGGCCTGGGCGTCATGGCCGACGACGCCCTGGCCGGCCTCATCGCCGCCGGCGGCGTCTGGCTCCTGCGCTGGGCCACCTGGCCCACCGGCCCCACCACCCTGCCGTTCTGAGCGGGAGCGCCTCCCCGCCTCCACGCCACCGGCCTCCAACGCCCGGCCCGCGCCAGAGGCGGGGAGAGTTCGTCGGAGCGGGGCGGCGGAGGCTCGCAGACGGACGAAGCGCGGCCCATCCCCGGGCCGCGACCTGCCGGCATGGCGGAAGAGCCGCAGCCGCCCCCGGAGAGGAAGCTCCCCCTGCCTCTGGCGCACGACGCCGCCTCCCCGCCTCCACGCCTCCCCGCCTCCACGCCTCCGGCCTCCAACGCCCGGCCCGCGCCAGAGGCGGGGGGAGTTCGTCGGAGCGGGGCGGCAGCCCTGCCCCCGGGACTCGGTCCCGACTGCATGCTCGGGCCACTGGGCCAGAAGAGGCAGGAACGGCGCACCCCGGAGCAGAAGCATTCAAGCTCAACGGACGAAACCTGCCGGATCGCGAGGGTGTCGCGCGGATTTCGCCATGATCCATTCAAGATGGATGCGGCCACAGCAGTTCTCAACCCATTCAACTCACAAATCACACCACTTGTATATGATTTTTTTCGTATTGAATTCATTGAATGTATTATGTAGTCAATTGATGCGTTCTAGCCCTCTACCACTTTCAGCATGGAGGAAACCATGAGAATCCGCCGCGCCGGCCTGAATCTGCTAGCGGCCCTGGCCCTGTTGATTATGCCCGCCCTGGCTGCTGCAGAGTCCATCACCATCTACTCCGACGAATGGTGCCCGCACAACTGCGCCCCGGATTCTGAAAAGCCCGGCTACATGATCGAGATCGCCAAGGCCGTGTTCGGCAAGGCCGGGCATACCGTGACCTACAAGGTCAAGAGTTGGGACGAGAGCCTGGAGGCGGCCCAGAAGGGCAGTTGCGACGCCATCGTGGGCGCGGTGCCCACCGAGGCCCCCGGCCTGGTCTTCCCCACCGAGGCCCAGGGCGCGAGCCAGATGATTTTCCTGGCCAAGGCCGACTCCAAGCTGGCCTATGCCGGGGTCGACTCCCTGGCCGACATCAAGATCGGAGTCATCGAGGACTACGTCTACGACCAGGGCGAGCTGGACGCCTACATCGCCCAGAACAAGGACAACCCGGCCAAGGTGCGGGTCACCTCCGGGAACAACGCCCTGGACCTGTGCATCGGCCAGCTGGTCAAGGGCGAGGTGGACATGATCGTGGCCGACTCCGCGGTGGTGAACTACCGGCTCCTGGTCATGGGTCTCGCGGACATGGTCAAGGAGGTGGGCCAGGACACGCTGGACCCGATCTTCATGGCCTTCTCCCCCAAGAATCCCAAGGCCAAGGAATACGCCAAGATGGTGTCGGACGGCGTCAAGCAGCTGCGCGCCTCGGGCGAGCTGAAAAAGATGCTTGGCTCCTACGGCCTGAAGGATTGGCGGTAGGCCCCTCACGAGACCGAGACGGGGGAAGGCGCCGGGGCCGGGCCGGCTCCGCCCCGGCGCCATCCCCGTGTTCCACGCCGCGCTCTCTCCGCGGCTCCCGGCGACCTAACAGCAAGGATGGCGCCCATGCGTATGCGAAGCCTGAACGTGCGGATGCTCGCGGCCGTGGCCCTGGTGGTGGCGACGTTCATCGTCCTGGCGGTCCTCTACGTCTACCAGTCCTCGCACCACCTGGCCGTGCGGATCCAGACCAGGAACATGGAGCAGCTGGTGAAGAACACCCTGCTCGGCATGAACGACTTCCTGAACGCCGGGGTCAACCTGGCCAAGGGGCTCTCCAACCAGAACATCACCATGCAGGCCCTCAAGGCCGACATCCCCTATGCCGCCCAGGCCGCCATCCAGGATCTCATGAAGATCTACGACGACTACCAGGCCATCTACCTCTTCAACGCCCAGGGCGAGATCATCGCCGGCAAGTGCGCGGACGGGAGGGACCTCATCGGCAAGAACATCAAGGCCGGGGAGCTGTTCCAGGCCCTGGCGGCCGGACAGGCCAGCCACATCAGCAAGGAGGTCCAACGGCGCCCGGACTGCGACGCCTTGCTCTTCGAGGTCGGAGTCCCCATCCACGCCAAGGACGGGGCCCTGCTGGGAGGGATCGGCATCCAGGTGAAATGGGAGGCCTACGCCGGAAAGTACATCGACACGATCACCGTGGGCGACCAGAGCTACGCCTTCGTGCTGGACGAACGGGGCCGCATCCTGGCCCACCCGGACAAGTCCCTGCTCCTCAGGGACATGGACGGCCAGGACTACGTCCAGAGCCTCCTCCTGAAAAAGAACGGAACCCTTGGCTACGCCCGTCAGGGGGAAGAGAGCGTCATGGCCTTCGGCACCACCCCCATCACCAACTGGACCCTGTGCATCAGGGCCGCCGAGGCCGAACTGGCGAGCGACGCGAGCAAGCAGCGCAGCATCATGATCCTCGGCGGCCTGCTGGCCATGGTGCTGCTGGTTGGAGCCATCTTCCTGACCATGAAGCGCCAGCTTCTCCAGCCGTTGCTGGCCATCCAGGCCTTCACCCGGGAGGTTTCGGAAGGGCGCCTGCACGCCCAGTTGCACGGCGACTTCAGGCACGAGCTTTCCGACCTGGCCCAGGACATCCGGGCCATGGTCAGGGAACTCAAGAACAAGCTCGGCTTCGCACAGGGCATCCTGCACGGCATGACCCTCGCCTGCATCGTCGCGGACCAGGACGACAACATCCTGTTCGTCAACGAACCCGCCCTGCGCTTCCTCGAACTTCCCGGAAACCCTGAAGAGTACGTCGGGCGCCCGGTCGCGGGGCTTCTTTACGGCGACCGGAGCGCCGCGACCACCACCGCCCAGGCCATCCGCGAAAAACGGGACATCCCCGACGTCCACCAGCAGTTCGCGAACCGCAAGGGCAAGCAGCTCTTCGTCCGGATCGACACCGCCCTGCTCTACGACCTGGACCGCAACCTCCTGGGCGGCTTCGCCCTCCTGACCGACCTCACCAGGCTCAAGGAGCAGCAACGGGAGATCCTCGCCCAGGGCGAGAAGATCACCCACGCGGTCGGGGAGGCGGAGGACATCTCCCGCCAGCTCCTGTCCGCCGCCCAGGACCTTTCCAGCCAGGTCGGCCAGGCCAGCCAGGGCGCGGACCAGCAGTTCGAGCACGCCAGGCGGACGGCCATCTCCATGGACCAGATGAACAGCACGGTCCTCGACGTGGCCCAGAACGCCTCGGAAGCGGCCGGGAACGCGGAGCGGACCAGGGTCCGCGCCCAGGAGGGCGCCCGGGACGTGGACCAGCTGGCCGTCTCCATCGAGAACCTCATGGCCCATTCGGACCACCTCAAGAAGAGCATGCAGGAGCTCGGGGCCCAGGCCCAGGGCATCGGCAAGGTCATGCAGGTCATCGAGGAGATCGCCGACCAGACCAATCTCCTGGCCCTGAACGCGGCCATCGAGGCGGCCAGGGCCGGGAACGCCGGCCGGGGGTTCGCGGTGGTGGCCAGCGAGGTGCGCAAGCTGGCCGAGAAGACCATGAGCGCCACCAAGGAGGTCGGCCTGGCCATCTCCGACATCCAGGGCGGGGCCCTGGAGAACGTCGCGGCCACGGAGACCGCGGTCCAGTCCATCACCCGGAGCATGGAGATGGCCGCCAGCTCCGGCCAGTCCCTGCGGCGCATCGTGGAGATGGCCGAAAGCACCGCGGACCAGGTCCGCAACATCGCCACCGCGGCCGATGAGCAATCGGCCACCAGCGAGCAGATCAACCGCTCGGCCAGCGAGATCAGGTCCGTGGCCTCCGCCAACGCCGAAGCCATGACGCGCTCCGCGCAGGCCATCGCCACCCTCTCGGACCTGGCGTCCCAGCTCCGGACCCTCATCGGCGAGATGCGCGGCTAGGGCCGCGCCCAGAAACACCCGGGGCGCACCTCCCCCGCCTCCCCCCTCCGGCCTCCAACGCCCGGCCGCGCCGGAGGCGGGGGGAGTTCGTCGGAGCGGGGCGGCGGAGGCTCGCAGACGGACGGAGCGCGGCCCCCCCCGGGCCGCGCCCTGCCGGCATGGCGGAAGAGCCGCAGCCGCCCCCGGAGAGGAAGCTCCCCCTGCCTCCCGGCGCACGACGCCGCCTCCCCCGCC
>JBFMHA010000090.1:0-10958 GCA_040753075.1 Thermodesulfobacteriota bacterium | reverse complement strand
GGGTCTTTTTCGTGGGCATGGGGCCTCTCTGGTCGCGCTGCCGGCTCCGCGGATATGCGGGGAACGATAGGTCGGGCAGGGGCCGGGGGTCAACGGGAAACCGGAGCCGGCCGGAAGCGCGAATGCAATGGCGTCACCCGGGCCGCGTCGTGAACCATGCCGCGCATGGTCGCCGCCGCGGCCCCGGGCGCAACGGAGCGCCGGCCCCTCGCGACTTTCCCCCCCGCTGTCGTCCGTCCGACAGACAGGACGGCCCCGATGTGCTATGACCTTCCGCAAGCGGGCCCAGAGCGGGGTGGTTCCCGGCCCGCGGACCCCGGCGGGCGCGGCTGCGACGCCGGAACCTGCAAGGGAGGTGCGACATGCTCATCGAACGGGGTGCGACCAAGGGGCTCACCATCTGGGAAGACGCCGAGGCCATGATCGAGAAGGCCCGGCGCGACGACGCGCCGCTCATCTGGGACCGCCTGAACACGCAGCGGCCGGCCTGCACGTTCTGCAAGGCCGGCCTGACCTGCAAGAAATGCGTCATGGGGCCCTGCCGCATCAAGCCCGACGGCAAGCGCCGCCGCGGGGTCTGCGGCGCGGACGCGGACCTCACCGTGGCGCGCAACTTCGGCCGGTTCGTGGCCGCGGGCGCGGCCTCCCACTCGGACCACGGCCGCGACCTGCTGGAGACCCTGGCCGCCATCGGCCAGGGCAGGACCACGGACTACGGCATCCGCGACGCGGCCAAGCTCGCGCGCATCTGCCAGGAGGTGGGCGTCGACACCGCGGGCATGGACGTGCGCGCCCAGGCCGCGGCCCTGGCGGACAGGCTGTACGAGGACTTCGGCAGCCGCGGCAAGGGCCTGTCCTTCCTGGCCCGGGCTCCCCAGGCGCGGCGCGACCTGTGGGAGAAGCTGGGCGTCACGCCGCGCGGCATCGACCGCGAGGTGGTGGAGATGATGCACCGCACCCACATGGGCGTGGACTCGGACGCCGTGTCCCTGTGCCTGCACGCGGCGCGCACCGCCCTGTCCGACGGCTGGGGCGGGTCCATGATCGCCACCGAGCTGTCCGACATCATCTTCGGCACGCCCACGCCCAGGCAGGCCACCGTGAACCTGGGCGTGCTCAAGGCGGACCAGGTGAACATCCTGGTGCACGGGCACAGCCCCATCGTCTCGGAGATGATCGTGGCCGCGGCCAAGGACGAGGCCGTGCTGGCCAAGGCCCGGGCCGCGGGCGCGGCGGGCGTGAACCTGGCCGGCCTGTGCTGCACCGGCAACGAGGTGCTCATGCGCAAGGGCGTCCCCATGGCCGGCAACCACCTCATGACCGAGCTGGCCATCGTCACCGGCGCGGCGGACTGCATCGTGGTGGACTACCAGTGCATCATGCCCAGCCTGGTGCAGGTGGCCTCCTGCTACCAGACCGCGTTCGTGAGCACCTCGGAGAAGGCGCGCTTCACCGGCGCGACCCACGTGGAGTTCAACTACAGGAACGCCCGGGAGCAGGCCCTGAAGGTGGCGGAGATGGCCATCGCGGCGTTTGCCAAGCGCGACCCCAACAAGGTGGAGATCCCGGGCCAGCCGGTGTCCATGCTCACCGGCTTCTCCATCGAGGCCATCCTGGGCGCGCTGGGCGGCGCCCCGGACCCGCTGCTGGACGCCGTCAAGTCCGGCGCGGTGCGCGGGGCCGCGGCCGTGGTGGGCTGCAACAACCCGCGGCTCAAGCACGACTACTGCCACGTGAACCTGGCCAAGGAGCTCATCAAGCGCGACGTGCTGGTGCTCATCACCGGCTGCGCCACCGTGGCCATGGGCAAGGCCGGGCTGCTGGCTCCCGAGGCCGCGGACCTGGCCGGGCCGGGCCTGTCTGCGGCGTGCCGGTCCCTGGGCGTGCCGCCGGTGCTGCACATGGGCTCCTGCGTGGACAACTCCCGCATCATCCAGCTCTGCGCGGCCCTGGCGGGCGCCCTGGGGGTGGACATCTCCGCCCTGCCCGTGGCGGCCAGCGCGCCCGAGTGGTACTCGGAGAAGGCCGCGGCCATCGGCATGTACGCGGTGGCCAGCGGGGTGGCCACGCACCTGGGCCTGCCGCCGCACATCACGGGCAGCGAGGCCGTGACCCAACTGGCGCTCAAGGGCCTGGAGGGCGTGGTGGGCGCGCACTTCTGGGTGGAGCCCGACCCCTTCAAGGCCGCCCAGCTCATGGACGCGCGCATCAGCCAGAAGCGCCTGGCCCTGGGCCTGTCCAAGTAGCCCCCGGCGGGCGGCCGGGCGCAAACCCGGCCGCCCGTTGCGCGGGGGGACATGGAGAGGTAGGGAGAGGGGGACAGGCTCCGGGCGCGGACCCGCGGGACGCGGCCGGCCGCAAACGTCGAATCTTCGGGGGACTTCATGAAGCTGGCCGTCGCCGGCAAGGGCGGGGCGGGGAAGACGTCGCTGGCGGCGTGGCTTGCGGACTGGCTGGCCCGCGCCGGCAAGGACGTGTGGCTGGTGGACGCGGACACCGCCCTGTCCCTGGGCCAGGCCTCGGGCCTGGACCGCGCGGCCCTGCCCGTGCCCCTGGTGCGGCGCGAGGACCTGGTGCAGGAGCGCATCGGCGCGGGGCTCATCCATCTCAATCCGGACGTGGGCGACCTGCCCGAGGCGCTGTCCGCGCCCGTGCCCCTGGGCGGCCCGGCGTCGCCGGGCGTCGCGCCCGGCCGCAAGCGGCTGCTGGTCATGGGCGCGGTGGCCAACGCCGGCGGCGGCTGCGCCTGCGCGGCCAACGCCCTGCTCAAGGCGCTGCTCGCCCACCTGGTGCTGGACCGCTCGGAATGGGTGGTGGTGGACCTGGAGGCCGGGGTGGAGCACCTGGGCCGGGGCACGGTCATGTCCGTGGACGCCCTGGCCGTGGTCAGCGAGCCCAGCCGCCGCGCCCTGGAGACCGGCGCGGAGATCGGCCGCCTGGCCGCCCAGATGGGCCTGGCCAACCAGGCGCTCGTCCTGAACCGCGCGCCGGGAGGGATTGGTCCCGCGCCCGGAGGGAACGAGCGCGTGACCGGGGGGCGCGATCCTGCGGCCGGGGGCGTGCAGCTCCCCGACCTGCCCGGCCTGCCGCCCCTGGCCGCCGCCATCCCCCGCCTGCCCGGCCTGGAGGCCCGCCAGCTCGCCAGCCCCTCCGTGCTCGGCCTTCCCGAGAGCGACCTGCTGGACGCCCTCTGCGCCCGCCTCCTGCAGCGCCTGGAGCAGGGCCGCCGGAGGGCGTGAGGGGAAGGCGGACGGGGGGCGGGGCGGGTGATTCACGGACCGCCCCGCGGTCACGCCCGGCAGGGCCGCGCCGCGTTCGGGGCGGGGCGTGGGGAGGTCGGGCGAAAGGGGCGAGGGCGGGGCGGTCGGGGACCGCCCCGGCTCGGATGTGGTGTCCCTGAGGGGGAGGGGGGCGTTCTGCGGGGGCGGTCCGGGGGCCGCCCCGCCGCGGAGGGCCGTCAGGACCGGCCCGGGGCCGCGGCCCCTACTTGCCGGCGGCGGCCGGGGCCAGGCAGTCCTCGCGGAAGCAGCAGTCGATCTGGCCGCACTGTCCGTTCTCGGGGCGGCCGTAGCAGTCGCTGTTGCCCTCGGCCAGTTGGATGGCGCGGATGGCGTCCAGTTTCTTCATGTTGCCGATCTTGGCTCCCACCCGCTTGGCCATCTCCCGCACCTGCTTCATGTTCATGTCCCGCCTCCCTGTCTGGCTGTTCAGCCCGTATGCGCCCGCAACGGGGGAAAGTCCTGAAATTCCGCGCGACACAATGGTTTCGCCCTGCAAAGGGCACTCGCCTATAATCTCAATATCCGAATCCTGCCGCATGTCAACAACGCACCGGAGGATATTCAGGTGGTTGCCGATATCGCTACGGATTCCTTGGGAATCCGCCCTGTGGGGGCGGGCCGGCGGGGCTCATTCCCGGCCGCCCAGGCAGCGGTCCCGCTGGGCCTTGAGCCAGGCGTGGAGGTCGGCGGGCAGGGCCTTCCACTGGCCCGAGGGCCGGGCGCGGAACGCGGGCAGGCCCTCCTCCTCCACCAGGCGGGTGAAGTGCTTCCAGTTCTCGCCCACGGCCTCGCAGATGGCCTCGCGACCCTTGATGCAGAACGAGGGCGGGCGGGGCGGCGTGCGGGACACGGCCCGGCCCTACTGCACGCCCTGCGGGGACACCACCAGCACCCCGTCCCGCGCCGCGTCGTGGTTGCCCGTGTCGAAATGGAGCCAGCCCATGCCCGGGAAGGCCTCGATGCGGGCCACGTGCTCGAACGTCTCGCCCGTCCCGCGCCGCCGGCCGGAGAGCAGCTCGGCCCGCACCTCCTCGGCCGTCACCTGGCGGAACTTGCAGTCGAAGGCCCGGCCGAAGATGTGCTGGGACAGGGCCGCGCCCACGCCCGAGTCCATGGGCCGCAGGCCGGAGAGCCGGAACTCCCCGCCCCAGGCCCAGTCGTTGACCGTGAGCGGGCCGAAGCGCTCGCGCAGCCGGTCCAGGGTGAGCAGGGCCCGGGCGTCGAAGGCCATGAACAGGACGTCGCCCCGATGCCGGCGCCGCTCGTGGAGCTCCGGCCACACCAGCTCCTCGATGCGGAAGAAGCGCGGCTTATACATGGCCGCCTCCCGCCGCGTCGTCGCGGCCGGCCGGATCCGCGGGCAGGCCCCAGGCCCGGCGCAGCTCCTCCACCTGGCGGGCGCGCTCGGCGGCCACGGCCTCCGGGTCGGCCTCCCCCCGCCCCTCCCCGGCCGCGCCGAAGGCCTGGCGCACGTAGTCCGGCGGCGGGCAGGGACGCTTGGCGCGCAACTCGGCCAGCATGGCGTCGGTGCGCTCCCGCCGGCGGGCCGCGGCCCTGCCGCCGTCCGGGTCCCCGGGGTCGGCGTCCGGCCCGGCCTTGGCCACCGCGGCCCGGTTCTTCTTGCCCAGCCAGGCCACCAGGGCGAAGAACCAGCGCGAGGCGGGCCAGCGCTTGGCCGCCCCGCCCCGCTCCCCGGGGTCGTTGAACCAGGCCGCCAGGCCGTGCAGCTCCGCGCACACGTCCAGAAACCGGTACTTCTCCTGCCACTCGGCGATCCGGGCGGCGGGGATGCGCTGGGCCGGCCCGTCGGCCAGGGGCAGCATCACGTCTTGCGGGCTTGGTTCTCGGGATTCTTGTTTCTGCTCCGGTCCCTGGGCGGTTTTCGCCTTGTCCTCGCCCTTCCGTCCGGAGCGGCCTTCGTAGTTCTTCGGGTCCTGGTAGAAGGCGTAGTTGCGCACCGTGACCAGGGTGCCGCCCCTGGCCCTCGCGGTGGCGACCATGCCCTCCCTGGCCAGGCCTTCGATGGCGTTTCGCACCTGCTCCAGGGTGGGGGACTCGGTGCGGTAGCCCACCCGCCAGCTCATGGCCCGCCGCACC
The DNA here is from genome assembly GCA_040753075.1 of Thermodesulfobacteriota bacterium. Lineage (GTDB taxonomy): Bacteria > Desulfobacterota > Desulfovibrionia > Desulfovibrionales > Desulfovibrionaceae > UBA6814. The sequence goes on along the minus strand of JBFMHA010000090.1, from coordinate 5,580 downwards.
TCGTCCAGGGTGGTCAGGAACTGCCCCTTGCGCAGCCCGCCGCGGTCGCGGTGGGTGGCCTTGAGCAGCATCCAGTCCCAGAGCTTGGCCCACAGGGGGGGCTTGTCCATGATGGCCGAGGTCAGGGTCTTGCGCGCCTTGAGAATGTAACCGCCCGGAATGGCCGGGTCTTTCTCCGGATGCATGAGGCTCCTCCAGGGATTCGGCCGGCCGGGACATCCGGCCGCCACGGGAGGAACATCTAGGCGAATTGCGCCTAGTCGTCAAGTTGGCGATAGGCGAATTCCGCCGTTTGCGAAAAAACCGGAAATTAGGGAAATATAGCCTATGGAAGAAGCACTCCTCTTCACCACGCTGTTCCTGGAGTACGTGGACCAGGCCCGCCGCAGGCACGGCCTGTCCCACTCGGACATCGCCCGGGCCGCCTTTCCGGAGCATTCGGATCCGGTGGGCTGCTGGCGCAAGATCCGCAACCACAACCAGCATCTCAAGGTGGTGGACGCCTACCGTCTGGCCCACGCCATCTACCAGGACTACGCCTCCATCGCCTGGAAGATCTCCCAGACCATGGAGGGCTACTCCCTGCCTGCGCCCCCGGCCGAGCCCGCCAAGCCATAGGCGGCCTGCGCCCGGAGCGCCTGTCCCGGCAGGAGTCGCCCCGCACGCCTGCGGCGAGGGGTCTGGCCGGTCGTCCCTTTCCTTCCCGGCATGTTTGCGCGGAGCGACGGCGCGCGGCGGGCGCCGCGCGCCCATGGGGCGGCGTTCGCGCCCCGGCGCGCGGATAGGCGTTCCGTGCCCATGCGCCGGCGCCCTGCCGGGCTGTCGTCCGGCTTTCCGCTCCAGCCGGTCCGGGTCGGGGATGGGGAACACGCCGTTCCCGGCGCGCGGCGGCCTGCTCTTCGCCAGCCGCCTACGGAACCAGGATCTCCCCCAGGGCCTTGCGCGACCGGGCGGGCGGGTCCTCGGAAGGGACGCCCACGGCGAGCAGGGCGATGACCGCGTAGTCCGCGGGCAGGCCCAGGCGCGCCTTGAGGGCCGGCTCGTCGAACATGCCGATCCAGGTGCTGCCCAGGCCCAGGTCCACGGCCTGGAGCATCATCTGGGTGATGGCGATGGCGCAGTTCACGGCCGCGGCCCCCCGCAGCAGATCGGCTGGCGCGCAGGCGTTGCGCGCCACGTAGCCCTCCACCTCGGCCAGCATGTCCGGGGGCATGGCCCCGCTGTCCGCCAGGAGGCGCAGGTTGGCCTCCTGATCCCTGACGAAGCAGGCGAGGTCCGCGCAGCACACGAACACCGCGGGCGCGCGGCCCACCCAGCGCTGGTTGCGGGTTCCCTCCGCCGCCAGCCAGTCCAGGGTCTCGCGGTCGCGCACCAGCTTGAAGCGCCAGGGCTGGCAGTTGATGGCCGAGGGCGCGAGCCGGGCGGCCTCCAGCAGCGCCTCGATCTGGGCGTCGGAGAGCGGCGCGGACCGGAATCTGCGGATGCTGCGGCGGGCCGCTATGGCCTCGCCCACGCTCATGGCGGACATGGGGACCTCCTCGTGGTTTCCTCCGTGATACCCGTTTTCCGCGCCGGGGCAAATCCCGTCCGGGCCGGTCGCCATCCATCGGCGGAGATGATGCGCGCTTGCAAAGCGCTCCGGCCCGAGTGTATGCTTTGACCGGATATTCAATACGGGTATTACGTGCCGCATACCAAGAAGACCATCACCGCCGCTTTCCTGCGCACCACGGCCCTGCTTTCGGGCCTGGGCCTGCTCGTCCTGGGGACCCTGTGGGGACTGAGCAGCCTGGCCCGCTTCGAGGAGGACGCCGCCCGGCTGCGCCGGGATTTCATGGAGGCGCGCCAGGCCGAGGTGAAGGCCGAGGTGGACGAGGCCCTGGCCATGATCCGGGACATGCGCGCCCACCACGAGGAGAACCTGCGCCGCAAGGTCCGGCGGCGGGTGCTGGAGGGGGTGGAGGTGGCCAGCCGGCTCCACGAGGCCAACCGCGCCTGGCGGTCGCCCGAGGAGGTGCGGCAGATGGTGCGCGAGACCCTGCGCGCCATGCGCTTCCACGAGGGGCGCGGCTACTTCTTCATCCTGGACCGGGACGGGACGCACGTGCTCAACGCCGCCCGGCCGGACCTGGAGGGCGGGCGGGTCATGGACATGCCCGACGCCCGCGGCGGTCTGCTGTTCCGGGACATGGAGGCCGTGATCCGGGAGCAGGGCGAGGGGTTCGTGGAGTACCTCTGGACCCGGCCCGACGCCGAGGGCGCGGACCATCCCAAGGTGTCGTTCATCCACCTGTTCGAGCCCTACGGCTGGATCATCGGCGGCGGCGAGTACCTGGAGGACGCCGAGGCCGAACTCAAGGCGGAGGTCCTGCGCCGGCTGGAGTTCGAGCGCTTCGGCGACGAGGGCTACCTCTTCGCCGGCACCCTGGACGGGACCTCCCTGGCCGGCCCGGCCAAGGGCCGCAACATGTACGACGTGACCGACGCGGGCGGGGTCAGGGTGGTGCGGGAGCTCATCGCCGCGGCCCGGGCCGGGGGCGGCTTCGTGCAGTACGTGATGCCGCCCCTGGACGGGGAGCGGCCCTACCCCAAGGTGGGCTGCGCGGCCCTGGTGGAGGACTGGGGCTGGTACGTGGGAGGGGGAGTGAGCGTGCAGGCGGTGGAGGGCCAGATCGCCGAGCGCCGCGCCCAGCTGTGGGCCGGCCTGCGCCTGCGCTCCGCGGGCCTGGCCGGGGCGCTCGCCCTGCTCCTGCTGGCCCAGTACCTGGTGGTCCGGCGGGTGGCCGGCCGCATCCAGCAGGGCCTGGCCGGGTTCCTGGAGGCCCTGCGCCGGTTCCCGGACGCCGGGGCGGAGCTGGACCCCAAGGCCCAGCCCTACGCCGAGCTGGCCGAGGGCGCGGTCACGGCCGGCCGGCTGGTGGCGGCCCGGATCCGGGCCGAGGCCGCCCTGCGCGACAGCGAGGCCCGCTACCGCCGGCTGGTGGACAACGCCCGCGACGTCATCCTCCTGGTGGACCAGGCCGGCCGCATCCTGGACGTGAACAGCCTGGCCTGCGAATCCCTGGGCCGCTCCCGGGAGGAGCTGGCGCGGATGCCGGTCTGGGAGGTGGACGGCCTGGCGACCCCGGAGTCCGTCGCCGGGCTGGCGGCCGGGCCGCCGGGGAGCAGCGTCGTGCGGCGCGGGCTGCTGCGCCGCAGCGACGGCTCCGCCTACCCGGTGGAGGTCCGGGTCACGGCGTTCCAGGAGAAAGGCCAGCCCCTGCTGCTGGGCGTGGCCCGGGACGTGTCCGAGCGCGAGGCCGCGGAGCGGGAGCTGCTCAAGGCCAAGGCCGAGGCCGAGAGCGCCAGCCGGGCCAAGAGCCAGTTCATGGCCAACATGAGCCACGAGCTGCGCACCCCCCTGAACGGCATCATGGGCATGACCCGAATCCTGCGCGATTCGGGCTGCACCCCGGAGCAGGCCGAGTTCCTGGACATCGTGCGCCGCTCCTCGGAGCACCTGCTGCGCATCATCGCCGACATCCTGGACCTCTCGGGCATCGAGGCCGGCCGGGTGCGGGTGGCCGAGGAGCCCTTCTCCCTGCGCCAGAGCCTCGCGCCCCTGCTCAAGAGCTGCGCGGTGCAGGCCTGGCGCAAGGGCCTGTCCTTCGACTGGGAGGTGGACGAGGCCGCTCCGGAGCGGCTGGTGGGCGATTCGGGCCGGCTGGCCCAGATGGTCTACAACCTGGCGCACAACGCCATCAAGTTCACCGCGGAGGGCGGGGTGCGGGTGCGCATCGGCCTGGACGGGGAGGACGCGGCCGGCGGGGACAGGGTGCGGCTGGCCTGCGTGGTGAGCGACACCGGGCCGGGCATCCCCGCGGACAAGCTGGCCCAGGTGTTCGAGCGCTTCGTCCAGGCCGAGGACGCCCTGACCCGCCGCCACGGCGGGGTGGGCCTGGGCCTGTCCATCTCCCGGGAGCTGGCCCGGCTCATGGGCGGCGACCTCGTCGCCACGAGCGAGCCCGGCGCGGGCAGCGTGTTCGCCTTCACCGCGGCCTTCGGCCTGGACCGGGCCCCGGCCGCGCCCCCCGAGTTCGCGCCGCCGCAGGACCGCGCGGCGCGGGCGGCGCGCGCCCTGCGCCTGCTGGTGGTGGAGGACGAGCCGGTGAGCCGGCTCCTGGCCGGCCGCATGCTGCGCATGGCCGGGCACGAGGTCCTGGAGGCCGGGGACGGGGCCGAGGCCCTGGACATCCTCTCCCGGGAGCGCTTCGACGCGGTGCTCATGGACGTGCAGATGCCCGGGATCAACGGCCTGGACGCCACCCGCCGCATCCGCGCCGGCCAGGTCCCGGGCTGCGACCGGGCGGCGCCGGTCATCGCCCTCACCGCCTACGCCCTGGAGGACGAACGCAACGCCTGCCTGGCCGCGGGCATGGACGACTTCGCGGCCAAGCCCCTGGACATCGACGACCTGCTCCAGCGCCTGGACCGGGTGGTGTCCGGCCGGCCCGGTCGGGAAGGCATGGTCCGGCCTCCGGCCGGGGATTGAGTCAGCCGCGGGAGTCTTCGGGCCGCTCCAGGACCCGGCGGATGGTCTCCCCCAGGGTTTCCCGGGCGAAGGGCCGGGGCACGAAGCCGTCCATGCCCGCGCGCAGGCAGCGGGCGCGCTCCAGGGCCGTGGCGCGGGCGGCGATGGCCACGATGGGGACGTCCCGGGCCGCCGGGCCGGCCTCTCCGCTCCGGATGGCCCGGGCGGCCTCCATCCCGTCCATCCCGGGCAGGTCGAGGTCCATGAGCACCAGGTCGTAGGCGCTGCGGCGCAGGCGCTCCAGGGCCTCCGGTCCGTCGGCCGCGCAGTGCGGCTCGCAGGAGCATCCCGCCAGGAGATGGGAGAGGGCCAGGGCGTTCAGGCGGCTGTCCTCCACCACCAGCACCCGGAGCAGCCGGTCCCGGCCGCATCCGGACGGCCGGACGCCGTCCAGGGCGGCCGCGCCGGGCAGGGTGTTCTCATGGCTGGTCATGGCCTCCTCCTGGGCCCCTGCGGCAGGGGTGGGCCGCCGCAGGGGCGTGGGGGCGGGCGGGAGAGCGCCTCGCGCCCGAAATGCGTTCAGGGTGTAAGGGGCGGCGGCATCGCCCGGGCCGCTTCGGGCTGCCGGAGCGGCGTCACTGGCCGGCTCCGGTCCGGGCCTCGCCCGGGTCCTGGCCGGCCGGGAGGTCCAGGCTCCCGGCAAAGTCCTCGGCCGAGAAGATGCGGTCCAGGTCCAGGATCATGACGAATCCGTCGTCCCGGCGGGCCATGCCCTTGAGATAGGCGGTGTCCACCGAGAGGCCCATGCGGGGCGGGGCCTCCATGGCGGCGGCGTCGATGTCCACCACCTCGCGCACCGCGTCCACCAGCGCGCCGAGCACCACGGGCCCCTCGCCCAGGTCGGCCTCGGCGATGATGATGCAGGTGTTCACCGTGGCCTCGCCCTCGGCCAGGCCGAGCTTGAGGCGCATGTCGGCCACGGCCACGGCGTGGCCGCGCAGGTTGATGACCCCGCGCATGGCCGGCGGGGTGCGGGGCACCCGGGTGATGTCGGTCAGCTCCAGCACCTC
>JBFMHA010000089.1:0-11251 GCA_040753075.1 Thermodesulfobacteriota bacterium | reverse complement strand
GGGGAGAGGGAACCCCCTTCTTGAGAAAGAAGGGGGTTCCCTCTCCCCTCTCGCTTCTTCTCTTAGTCGCCCTGGGAGGCGCTCTGTTTCAGGAAGAAGAGGGCGATGCCGACCACGATGATGCCGCCGACGAACCACATGTAGTCCATGGTGGTGCTCCTTGGTGTTTTGGTTGCGTGGGGATGGGTTGTAGCCGGGATGCCGGATTATTTCAACCGGTCCAGGCAGGCCGCGCACTCGATGTGGGGCGAATGGGGGAACAGGTCCACGGGCCGGGCCGCGGCGAGGGCGTAGCGTTCCTTGAGCGCGGCCAGGTCGCGGGCCAGGGTGGCCGGGTTGCAGGACACGTACACGATGCGCCGGGGGGCCAGGCGCAGCAGCTCGCGCACCCCGTCCGGGTGCAGGCCGCTGCGGGGCGGGTCGAGGATGACCGCGTCCGGGGCGTAGGGGGCCTGGGACAGGGCGTGCAGCACGTCCACCGCGTGGAATTCGCAGTTGGGCACGCCGTTGTCCGCGGCGTTGGCGAGGGCGTCCTCCACGCTGCGCGGGTCGGCCTCGAAGCCCACGGCCTTGTGGCAGGCCTTGGCCGCATAGAGGGTCAGGCCTCCGGAGCCGCAGTAGAGGTCCCAGACGGTCCAGCCGGGATCGAGGCGGCCCAGCTCCAGGGCGGCGGTGTAGAGCAGGTGGGCGGCCTGGGTGTTGGTCTGGAAGAAGGCGTCGGGCGAGATGCGGAAGGTGAAGGGGCCGAGGTTCTCGAAGATGTGGCCGGGGCCGGTGGCGAAGCGCTGCACTTCGCCCTGGGCCACGGCCAGGCGGTTGCGGCGGGTGGAGTGGACAAAGGAGGTGAGGGTCGGGAACGCCGCGTGCAGGTGGTCGGCCAGGGCCTCCACCGCCTCGGCGGCCTGCCGCCAGGGCGCGGTGATGCAGTGGACCAGGCATTGGCCCGTGCCTTTGCCCTCGCGGACCACCAGGTGCCGCCACAGGCCGGAGTCCCGGGCCGGGTCGTAGGCCGGGAAGCCGGTGGTGCGGCAGAAGTCCCGGGCCGCGTTGACGATCCGGGCGCTTTGCGGGGACTGGAGCTGGCAGGTCTCGATGTCGATCAGGCCCTCGGCCGAGCCGCGGGGCCGCAGGCCCAGGGACAGGCGCTCGCCCGCGCCGCCGGCGAAGGCGAACTCCATCTTGTTGCGGAAGTGGCGCGTCTCGGGCGAGGGCAGGATGGGGAGGACCTTGGCCGCGGCGGCCTCGCCCAGGTTGCCCAGGCGGGCCAGGGTCTCCTGGACCTGGAGGTGCTTCCAGTGGAGCTGCTGGTCGTAGCCGAGGTCCTGGTGGGAGCATCCTCCGCAGGCGCCGAAGTGGGGACAGAAGGGCTCCGTCTGGTGGGGGGAGGGGGAGAGGACCCGCAGCACTTCGGCCTCGGCGTGGCGTTTCTTGGCCAGGGTGACGCGGGCCAGCACGCGCTGGCCGGGCAGGCCGCGCTCCACGAACACGGCCAGGCCTTCGAACCGGGCCAGGCCGGCTCCGCCCAGGGCCAACTTCTCCACGGCCAGCTCCACCTCCCGGCCCACGGCCAGGGGGGAGGAGTCTTCGGAATGCAGTCTATGGCTTGACATTTTTCCCTTTTCGGACAATCAGTCGGGTTCGAGTCTCATGACAACAGGAGGACGACCATGTTCGCGGAACTCTTCATGAACGCCATCCACAGCACCCCCCAGGGCTACCTGGGCGTGTCCCTGATCTACGCCTACATGGCCCTCATCGTGGGCACGGCCTTCTACCGCATCTACCAGAACAGCAAGAATCCCCACCACTAGGCCGCCACCGGCCGGGCCGGATCTTTTTTGCAGGGACCATGGCGCAGGCCGTGGTCCCTTTTTGGTTTTCGGGCGGGCTCAGCGCCGCTTGCCCGAGGCCTCCGCCACCAGCTCCCGCAGGTACCGGCCGTAGGTGTTGTTGTAGCGCCCGGACAGCCGGTCGAGCTGCTCCAGGCCGATGTAGCCCATGCGCCAGGCGATCTCCTCGATGCAGGCCACGATGAGTCCCTGCCGTTCCTGCACCACCTGCACGAACCCTGCGGCCTGGTGCAGGGATTCGAAGGTGCCGGTGTCCAGCCAGGCCAGGCCGCGGCCGAAGAACTCCACCTTGAGCTTGCCCTGCCGCAGGTACGCGTTGTTCAGGTCGGTGATCTCCAGTTCGCCCCGGGGCGAGGGGGCGAGGCCGGCGGCGATGTCGCAGACCTGGTTGTCGTAGAAGTACAGCCCGGTCACGGCGTAGCGGCTCTTGGGTTCGGCCGGCTTCTCCTCGATGCTGATGACGTTGTGCAGGGCGTCGAACTCCACCACGCCGTAGCGCTGCGGGTCGCGCACCTTGTAGCCGAACACGATGCCCCCGCTGGACAGCCTGGCGCAGGTCTGCAGGAGCACGGACAGGCCCTGGCCGTAGAAGATGTTGTCCCCGAGCACCAGGCACACGGTGTCGCTCCCGATGAACTCCCGGCCGATGAGGAAGGCCTGGGCCAGGCCCTCGGGCTTCTCCTGCACCGCGTAGGAGAAGTTCAGGCCCAGCTCCTTGCCGTCCCGGAAGATGGCCTGGAACCGCGGGGTGTCCTGGGGCGTGGAGATGATGAGGATGTCCCGGATCCCGGCCAGCATGAGCACCGACAGGGAATAGTAGATCATGGGCTTGTCGTAGACCGGCAGGAGCTGCTTGCTCACCGCCAGGGTCAGGGGATAGAGCCGGGTCCCCGACCCGCCGGCCAGGATGATGCCCTTCATCGGAAGCCTCGTTGACAACGTTCGGGTTTTCTTGAAATCCTGGCGCAGACGCCCGGAAGCCGGAAGGCTACGACATTTCCCCGGGGAATGAAAGACCCGGCCCGCGGGCCGGACTGCGAGGCCGCCATGACCCAACCCGCCCTGCTGCTGACCAATCCCGAGCCCCTGGCGGTCCCGGCCGGGGCCACCGCCCTGGCGATTCCGGCCTGGGCCGACGCGGGCTTCGCCGGCCTGGCCCTGCCCGCGGCCGCCCCCCTGCCCCGGCTGCGGGCAGGGACGTACCTGGGACTCAAGCTGGACGAGCCGCTGCTCCAGGCGCAGGGCTGCGTCCTGGTCCCGGCTGCGGGGGGCGGCGGGCTCACGGTGCGGGCCCAGGCGGTGCGGGCCGGGGCCGAGGCGAGGCTGCCGGCCAGGGCGGGGCTCCATGCCTGGCGCACGGGATTGTCCCTGGCGGTCATCGTGCTCTCGGACAAGGGCGCGGCCGGTTTGCGCGAGGACAAGTGCGCGCCGCTCATCCGGGAGAAGGCGGGGCAGGCCCTGGACCTCTCCCTGGCCGCGGACTTCCTCATCCCGGACGAGCCGGCCCAGCTCAGGCACCTCTTGGCCCACCTGGCCCTGGACCAGGGCTTCGACCTCATCCTGACCAGCGGCGGCACCGGCCTGGGCCCCCGGGACACGGCCCCGGAGACCACCCTCAGCCTCATCGAGAAGCGGCTGCCCGGGTTCGAGCGGGCCATGACCTCCTTGAGCCTGGCCAAGACCCCGCACGGCGCCATCTCCCGGGCAGCGGCCGGGACCATCGGCCTCTCCCTGGTCGTCAACCTGCCCGGCTCGCCCAAGGCCGTGGCCGAGAACCTGGACGCGGTGCTCCCGGCCGCGGCCCACGCCATCGCCAAGCTTCAGGGCGACCCGAGCGACTGCGCGCGGTAGGGGGCATCCCGAAAGCAAAGGCCCGGAGGCTTGCGCCCCCGGGCCTTCTTCATTTCCTTCGCGGCGCCTGCCCTATTTGGGCATGAGCTGCTGGAACCCGGCGATGAGGTCGTTGACCACGCCCGGGTCGGCCAGGGTGGAGGTGTCGCCGAACTCGCTGGTCTGGCCCGCGGCGATCTTGCGCAGCACCCGGCGCATGATCTTGCCCGAGCGGGTCTTGGGCAGGCCCGGGGCGAACTGGATGGCCTCGGGAGTGGCGATGGGGCCGATCTCCTTGCGCACGTGGACCTTGAGCTCCTTGCGCAGCTCCTCGGACTCCTCCACGTCGGCCCGCAGGGTGACGTAGGCGAAGATGCCCTCGCCCTTGATGGCGTGGGGCATGCCCACCACCGCGGCCTCGGCCACGGCCGGGTGGGACACCAGGGCGCTCTCCACCTCGGCGGTGCCCATGCGGTGGCCGGACACGTTGATCACGTCGTCCAGCCGGCCCATGACCCAGAAGTAGTCCTCGCCGTCGCGGCGCGCTCCGTCGCCGGACTCGTACATGCCCTTGAACCGCTCGAAGTACTGGGACTTGAACCGGGCCGGGTCGCCGAACACCCCGCGCAGCATGCCGGGCCAGGGCTTGGTGATGACCAGGTGGCCGCCCTCGTTGGCCCCGCAGTCGGCGGCCTCGGCGGTGATCACCTTGGCCTCGACTCCGGGCAGGGGCAGGGTGGCCGAGCCGGGCTTGAGGGTGGTGACGAACGGCATGGCCGAGATGAGGATGCCGCCGGTTTCGGTCTGCCACCAGGTGTCCACGATGGGCAGTTTCCCCTTGCCCACGTTCTCGTGGTACCACATCCAGGCCTCGGGGTTGATGGGCTCGCCCACCGAACCCAGGATGCGCAGGGAGGACAGGTCGTGCTTGCGGGTCCAGTCCTCGCCCTCGCGCATGAGGGAGCGGATGACCGTGGGCGCGGTGTAGAAGATGTTGACCTTGAACTTCTCGCAGATCTGCCAGAACCGGTCGGGATGGGGGAAGGTGGGCACGCCCTCGAACATGAGGGAGGTGGCGCCCACGGACAGCGGGCCGTACACGATGTAGCTGTGGCCCGTGACCCAGCCGATGTCCGCGGTGCACCAGTGGACGTCGTCCTCCTGCAGGTCGAACACGTACTGCATGGTGCTGGCCACGTAGGTCAGGTAGCCGCCGGTGGTGTGCACCACGCCCTTGGGCTTGCCGGTGGAGCCCGAGGTGTAGAGGATGAAGAGGATGTCCTCGGCTTTCATGCTTTCGGGCTCGCAGAAGCCCTGCACGTCCGGGGCGGCCATCTCGTCGTGCCACCAGACGTCGCGGCCCTCGGCCATGTCGATGTTGTTGCCGCCGCGCTTGACCACCACGCACTTCTGCACCGTGGGGCAGTTCTTCAGGGCCTCGTCGGCGTTGCCCTTGAGCGCGATGGTGCGGCCGGCGCGCAGCACCGCGTCGGCGGTGACCAGCACCTTGGCCTCGCAGTCCTGGATGCGGTTCTGCAGGCTCATGGCCGAGAACCCGGCGAACACGATGGAGTGCATGGCCCCGATGCGGGCGCAGGCCAGCATGGCGATGGACAGCTCAGGGATCATGGGCAGGTAGATGGAGACCCGGTCCCCGCGCTTGACGCCCATCTTCTTGAGCACGTTGGCGAACTTGTTCACCTCGTCGTGCAGCATCTGGTAGGTGTAGACCTTGACGTCGCCCTCGGGCTCGCCCTGCCAGATGATGGCCGCCTTGTTGCGGCGGGGGCCCTGGAGGTGGCGGTCCAGGCAGTTGTAGGCCACGTTCAGCTCGCCGTCCTGGAACCACTTGATGTCCGGGTTCACGAAGTCGTACTCGAGGATATTGGTGGGCTCCTTGAACCAGGTGAGAAGCTCCATGGTGCGCTTCTTCCAGAAGCCCTCGGGGTCCTTCATGGAGGCGTCGTACAGGGCCTGGTACTCCTCCATGCTTTTCACGTGGGCGCGGGCCTTGCCCTCCGCCGGCGGGGGGAAGAGCCGCTGTTCCTGCATCATGCTCTCGATCTTCTTGTCTGCGCTCATGGGGTGTGGTCTCCTCGCTTGTGCTGGTTGCCGGCTCCAGGCGGCCGCGGCGGGGCCGGGCACTGGGCCGGGGTCCAGCGGGTTTGCCGTCAGGTAAGCGCCGGGATTACGCGTTTTTATGGAAAAGGAAAACCCGAGCGGGAATCATTTTTCGACAAACGGCAGGATTACGCGGTGTGAGCGGAAACCACGCGGCGGGGGGCGTCAATCCGCGGCCCGCATGTGAAAAACCGGACGCGGAGGCCCCCCCCTCCGCGTCCGGTTTGCCGGTTGAAAACGGAGCAGGCCGCTCAACCTCCGAGGGCAAGGCGCAAGAAAGAGCCAAGGCCGACGCGTATTGCTGCTGCGCAAGGGTTTGGCCCTTGCGCGGCGACGCAGCCATCGCGAGGTTTTCAGCGGCCTACTCGCGCTTCCGGTCCTGGGCGTCGGCGGCCGTCCTGGCCGTCTCGTCCCGGAGAGCGGGCCGCTCGTCCTCGGACAGGGCGTCGGCGTACTTGGCCCGGATGAGCCTGATCACGTCGAAGATCTGCAGGAAGGCCTCCACCACCTCGGGGTCGAAGTGCCGGCCGCTCTCCTCCCTGATCACGGCGAGGATCTTCTCGTCCGGCCAGGGCGGCTTGTAGGAGCGCCGCGAGGTGAGCGCGTCGAACACGTCGGCCAGGGCGCAGATGCGGGCCTCCAGGGGTATCTCCCCCCCGCGCTTGGGCTCGCCCACCCGGGGCGGGTTGGACCACATGTCGATGATCCGGCCGGGGTAGCCCCGGCCGTCCCACTTCTCGTGGTGGCCCATGGCGATGTCCCCGCTCATGCGGTCCATCTCCGAGGTGGACTTGGCGAAGAGCTGCGCGCCGTAGACCGTGTGCAGCTTGATGATGGCGAACTCCGCGTCGTCGAGCTTGGCGGGCTTCTTGAGGATCTTGTCCGAGATGCCCACCTTGCCCACGTCGTGCAGCATGGCCGCCACCCTGATGGTGTCCTTGTTCTTCTTGATGGCTTTGGGGTCCACGCCCCTGTTCAGCGCCCACCGATGATAGATCTCCGCGGAGTATGCGCCCACCCGCTGCACGTGGGGTCCGGTCTCCGCGGGGTCGCGCAGCTCGGCCATGCGCATCATGCGCAGGATGAGCTCCCGGGTCATGATGGCCCGCTCGATGGCCACCGAGGCGTTGTTGGCGAACAGGGGCATGAAGTCCTGGGCGTCCCGGGCGAAGGGCGCGGACCTTCCCGTCCCGTCCTTGGCGTTGATGAGCTGGATGACCCCGGCCACCTCGCCCTGGGAGGTCGTGATGGGCACCGTCAGGATGCTCCGGGTCCGGTACCCGGTCTTCTGGTCGAAGCTCTTGTTGAACCTGAAGGGCAGGGAGGGGTCCAGGTCGTAGGCGTCGTCGATGTTCAGGGGCTCTCCCCTGAGGGCCACGTGGCCCACGATGGAGCCGTCGTCGATGGGGATGGCGAAGTCGGCGTAGATGTCCTTGTTGATCTCGCCTTCCTTCAGGAAGGTGTCGTTGTGCACGTAGCTGAACTTGAGCTTGCCCTCGTCCACCAGGAAGATGGTCCCGGCGTCGGCGCGGGTCAGGCGGCGGACCTCGGAGAGGATGCGGTCCAGGATGGCGTCCAGGTCCTTGAGCCGGCCGAGCTGGTCGTTGAGCTGGATGATCTCGGCCAGGATCTCCTCGGCGTTGCCGGTCTGCGGGGCGTCGTGCATGGGGGAACCTCCGCTTGGAAACGGCGGACGCCGCAGGGCGGCATCCCGGATCATGGAATCGTACCCGATTTCCCCTGTCCGTCAAGCGGGTGCGCCCTGCCGGTGGGATGGGCTTGCCGGCGCCATCCGCTGCTGGTAAGGGCCGGGGAACATTGTCCGCAGACCTGCGAGGCCGCCGACGACATGACCGGATTCTTTGCCTGGCTGGGCCGGGGCTCCATTGCCGGCCTGGACGAGCTGGGACGCATGGCCCTGCTCCTGGCGGACGCCTGCGCCTGGGCCCTGCGCCCCCCCTTCCGCCTGCGCCTCGTCCTGCGCCAGATGGAGTTCGTGGGCGCGTCCTCCCTGTTCGTGGTGGGACTGACCTCGCTGTTCACCGGCATGGTCCTGGCCCTGCAGACCTACCACGCCTTCCGGCTCTTCTCGGCCGAGAACCTGGTGGGCGCGGTGGTGGCCCTGTCCATGTCCCGGGAGTTGGGGCCGGTCATCACCGCCCTCATGGTCACGGGGCGGGCCGGCTCGGCCATGGCCGCGGAGATCGGGACCATGCGGGTCACCGAGCAGGTGGACGCGCTCACGGTCATGGCCGTGCCGCCGGTGCAGTACCTGGTGGTCCCCCGGCTCGTCGCCGGCCTGCTCATGCTCCCCCTGCTCACGGCCCTGGCCGACCTCATCGGCGTGGCCGGAGGCTACCTGGTGGGGGTCAAGATGCTGGGCATCAACTCCGGGCTGTTCATGAACAAGATATATGAACTGGTGGAGCTCGGAGACATCATGAACGGCCTGGGCAAGTCCGCGGTGTTCGGGGTCATCCTGGCCCTCGTCGGATGCCACAAGGGCTACGCCGCCAGCGGCGGGGCCGAGGGCGTGGGCCGGGCCACCACCCAGGCCGTGGTCTGGGCCTCGGTGGCCATCCTGGCCGCGGACTACGTCATGACCGCCCTGACCCTGTGAGCAACGCCGTGGACCACGCCCCCATCATCCAACTGCGCGGCCTGGTGAAGCGCTTCGGCGACCAGGAGGTCCTGTCCGGCCTGGACCTGGACCTGCCCCGGGACCGGGTGAGCGTCATCATCGGCCGCAGCGGCGGGGGCAAGAGCGTGCTGCTCAAGCACATCATCGGGCTCATGCGCCCCGACGCCGGAACCGTGAGCGTGGACGGCCAGGACATCGCCCGCCTGACCGAACGCCAGCTCGCGCCGGTGCGCCGCCGCTTCGGCCTGCTCTTCCAGGAGGGCGCGCTGTTCGACTCCCTGAGCGTGGCCGACAACGTGGCCTTCCCCCTGCGCGAGCACACCCGCAAGGGACCGGCCGAGATCCGGGCCATCGTGGAGCGCAAGCTCGCCGCCGTGGGCCTGGCCGGCATGGGCCACAAGCTGCCCGCGGAGCTTTCCGGCGGCATGCGCAAGCGCGCCGGCCTGGCCCGGGCCCTGGCCCTGGACCCGGACATCCTGCTCTGCGACGAGCCCACCTCGGGCCTGGACCCGGTCATGGCCGCGGCGGTGTGCGACCTCATCACCCGCACCCAGGAGGAGACCCGGGCCACCTGCGTGGTCATCTCCCACGACATCCCGGCCTCCCTGGCCATGGCCCACGGCATGTACATGCTCTACGACGGCAGGATCATCGCCCAGGGGCCCCCGGACGCCTTCCGGGACAACCCCGACCCGGTGGTCCGCCAGTTCGTCGAGGGCCGGGCCGACGGCCCCATCCACGTCATCGCGTAAGAGGAAGCGCCCCATGCCCCAGACCAACCGCGCCACCGAAGTGAAGGTCGGCCTGTTCGTGTTCCTGGCCCTGGCCGCCCTGGCCTACATGTCCCTGCAGGTGGGCAGCGGGCTCTTCGTGCGCGGGGCCACCTACGACCTCGCCGTGGAGTTCCCCAACGTCAGCGGCCTCAAGGTCGCCGCGCCGGTGGAGATCGCCGGCATCGAGGTGGGCAAGGTCAAGGACATCTCCCTGGACAACGGCCAGGCCCGCGTCACCCTGCAGATCCAGGAGCGCTATCCGGTGCGCGCCGACGCCACCGCCTTCATCCGCACCCGGGGCGTGCTCGGCGACCGGTACGTGGAGCTGGCGGGCGGCTCCTCCGCGGCCCCGGCCCTGGCCGACGGCGGCCGCATAGCCAGCACCGGCGAGGGCGCAGGCATGGACGACCTGCTGGAGAAGGTGGGCAGCATCGCCGACGACATCGGCCTGGTGGCCAAGAGCGTGGCCAACGTCCTGGGCGGTCCCACGGGCGAGGAGGACCTTCGCCTCACGGTGAAGAGCCTGCGCGACATGAGCGTGTCCCTGAACCAGCTGGTCCAGGCCAACATGGAGAGCGTGGGCGCCATCGTGGCCAACATGCGCGAATTCACCGGCGACCTGCGCTCCCTCACCGGCTCCAACCGGAAGTCCATCCAGGGCATGGTGGACAACTTCGCCGCGGCCTCGGAGCAGCTCAAGTCCTCCCTGGAGAGCATGAACCGGGTCATGGCCCGCCTGGACCAGGGCCAGGGCGCGCTGGGCCAGCTCATCAGCGACCCCAAGATGGGCGATGACCTGAAGCAGACCGTGGCCTCCCTGCAGAGCGTGGCCGAGAAGATCGACCAGGGCAAGGGCACCCTGGGCAAGCTGGTCAACGACGACAAGACCGGCAAGGAGCTGGACCGCGCCCTGGAGGGCCTGGGCGACTACCTGGCCAAGCAGGAGCAGCTCCGCACCGAGGTGGACTTCCACTCCGAGGCCCTGACCAGCGGCGACGTGAAGTCCTACCTGAGCCTCAAGATCCAGCCCTCGGAAGACAAGTACTACCTCCTCGGCATCGTGGACGACCCCAAGGGCCGCACCAAGACCACGGACACCACCACCCGCACCCAGACGGGCGGCTCCTGGGTGGAGACCCGGGAGCACAAGGAGGAGACCGTGGAGGAGGGCCTCAAGTTCAACGCCCAGATCGCCAAGCGCTGGTCCAACGTGGCCCTGCGCGGCGGCATCTTCGAGTCCACCGGCGGCGCGGCCGTGGACTGGTACCTGTGGGACGACCGGGTGAGCCTCTTCCTGGAGGCCTTCGACTTCGACGACCACGATCCCGCGCACCTGAAGGCCGGAGCGCGCCTCACCTTCCTCTCCAACTTCTATCTCACCGGCGGGGTTGACGACTTCGCCTCGGGCAAGGACCGGGCCGCCTTCGTGGGCGCTGGCCTGTTCTTCACCGACGACGACCTGAAATACCTCCTGGGCAATGCGCCCATCCCCAAGAACTGAGGTTTCCCATGCGCATCGCCGTCATCTCCGACACCCACATCCACGACCCCAGCACCCGGCTGGAGTCCGTCTACGCCGAGCACCTGGCCTCGGCCGACGCCGTGCTCCACTGCGGCGACATGACCGGCCGCAGCGCCTGGTCCTTCCTCTGCCAGCACCCCAACTTCCACGCCGTGGCCGGCAACATGGACGACTGGGCCCTGGTCCGGGAGCTTCCCCCCCGCCTCACCCTGCGCCTGGATGACCTCACCGTGGGCCTGGCCCACGGCGACGGCCTGGCCGGCCGGCCCCTGTCCCGCGCCGTGGCCGAAAGCTTCGGGCCGGGCTACGACCTCGTCTGCTTCGGCCACACCCACACCCCGGAGCACGCCACCTACGGCGAAACCCACGTGGTCAACCCCGGCGCCCTCGCCAGCCACGAGTCCAGCCCCACCCTCGCCATCATCCACACCGCGCCGTTCCACGTCGAGTTCGTGCGGGTGAAGGCGTAGAAGAGGGACGAGAGGGAGGGAGAACCCCCATTTTTTCAAAAATG
>JBFMHA010000088.1:0-11367 GCA_040753075.1 Thermodesulfobacteriota bacterium | reverse complement strand
AACGGGGTCTGGGGCCGATGGCCCCAGCCGGTGGGATGCAAGGGAGGCGGGGAGCCTCCCTTGCCGGGGTCCGGGGCGGCGCCCCGGCCGGGGGCGCGGGGACGACGCCCCCGGCCTCCCGCCTAGGGCCTGCCGTCCCGGATCAGCCGCCGGAAGGCTTCGCCGGTGCGGCTCAGGTCGTCGCGGCGCATGGCCGCGAAGGCCGCGGCGTCGGCCTTGCGCGCAAGCGCGGGGAAGGCGGTCTTCTCCAGGCCGGGCTGGTACTCCAGGTAGGCGAAGAGGTGCTGCGGCCGGGAAGGGCAGACGAACTCCAGGCCCCGGATCCGGGCCAGGCGGACCATGAGGTCGAGAAAGGCGATGTCCAGGGGGCTCCAGAAGCCGTACATGTCGCGGCGCAAGACCTCCTGGCTGTCGGGCGAACGGCCCGAGCGGCGCGAGCCGAACTCGAAGGACGAGGTCTTGGAGAGCCAGACCTCGCCCAGGGCGGCCTGCTTGCCCAGAAGCCGGGCCAGCTGGGCGTACTCGTCGGCCTGGGCCAGGAAGTCGGTCTTCCTGCTGCGCACGGCGCAGACATGGATGTCCAGGATGTCGACCACGGAGGAGGCCGCCAACGCGGCGGCCAGTTCGGGCCTTTCCCAGGAGCCCAGACCCGCGGCGATCCGGGTTCCGTTGCGGGCCAGTCGCCGGGTCGCGTTGTCCAGGAATCGGCCCAGGCCCTCTGTCGTGGAAAGCTCCGGCATACCGGCATCCTCGGCCGCGGCCGAGGGTTCGCTGATCAGTCCCAGGATGTCCGGCCGCAGGGCGGCGAGCACTGCCTCGGCCTGGGCGCCGGCCGCCAGGGCCAGCCGATCCAGGGCCGCGAAGGGGGCGTCGCCCTTCTGCCTGGCATACGCCGGGCTGCGGAAGGCCGGAGTCATGTGGACGTAGAGGGCCAGGCTCCGCTTGCGGATCTCGGCGGCCAGGCGGCTGTAGAACTCCATGTACTCCTGGGCCCGGGGCTGTCCGGGAGCAAGCAGGGGATAGGGGATGGACAGGGCGACCCCGTGCACGCCCAGGTGCTGGAGGGCGTCGAGCATGACCAGGTTGCCCTCCATGCCGCCGTATTCCAGGAGGTCCTGGCCCCGCCTGCCGTCGGCCGTGGTCAGGGGTGCGAAGAAACGCGGGCCGGGATGCGGCCCCGCGGGCGGGATCGCGTCCAGCCGGATTGCAAAGGCCTGGAGGCCCTTGGCGAGATCCTTGAAGAGCCTGTCCAGGACTGCCGGCGCTTCGCCGCCGCCGGCCGAAGCCGACAGGGCCCGCGCCGGGGCTGGCGCGAGCAGGAGGACCAGGGCCGGGAGGAGCGCCAGCACGGCGAAGCCTGCCGCGCGTAAAGGGGATATCCGGATGCGTGGCATGGCGCACGATACCATGTGCGGCATTCCGGGAAAAGGTACGGAAGGTCGTCGGGAAAGGGACCGGATCCGGATCGGGAGCGCATGTTTTTTGAAAAAAAAGCATCGACGAGGAGGTGCGCCCATGACGCGCCGCGGCCTTGCGGAGCT
The DNA here is from genome assembly GCA_040753075.1 of Thermodesulfobacteriota bacterium. Classification (GTDB taxonomy): domain Bacteria; phylum Desulfobacterota; class Desulfovibrionia; order Desulfovibrionales; family Desulfovibrionaceae; genus UBA6814. The sequence goes on along the minus strand of JBFMHA010000088.1, from coordinate 9,826 downwards.
CCTCTTTTCCTCGGTGATCTTCCCAGTTACGACTCCCCTGAAGTGCTATTCCCTGGAAATACGACGTGTTCTCCAGGACAGAACGGTCCGCAAGCCCAGGCGGAATGGCCCGGCCAAGCGCGGCTAACGGCGCGTCATCAAAGCAAAAGCGGGCTTGATTTAGGCGCAGGAATCCACTATGCCTTTTTTGCTTATGTCCACACTCGTCCTCGATTCGGTAAGCGTCCGGTTCGGCGGCCTGCAGGCCCTGGCTGACGTGAGTTTCACGGTGCAGCCCGGCTCCATCGTCGGACTCATCGGCCCCAACGGCGCGGGGAAGACCACCGTTTTCAACGTGATCACCGGGGTCTACCGAACCTCCGGGGGCAAGGTGAGCTACGACGGGCAGAGCATTCTCGGCCGGCGTCCGCACCAGGTGCTGGCCTCGGGCATCGCCCGGACCTTCCAGAACATCCGGCTGTTCCAGAACATGACCGCCCTGGAGAACGTGATGGTGGCCCGCCACTGCCGCACCCGGAGCGGGGTGCTGGGCGCGGTGCTGCGCTCCCCGGGGCAGCGCCGGGAAGAGGCCCGCATCCGGGACGCGGCCCTGGAGGCCCTGGAGTTCATGGGCCTGGGCAAGTACGCGGGCGAGGTGGCGAGCAGCATGCCCTACGGGCGCCAACGCCGGCTGGAGATCGCCCGGGCTCTGGCCTCGGAACCCCGCACCATCCTCCTCGACGAGCCGGCAGCGGGCATGAACCCGGCCGAATCCAAAGACCTCATGGGCTACATCGAGCGCATCCTCAAACGCGGAGTCAACGTGCTCATGGTGGAGCACGACATGAAGGTGGTCATGGGCGTGTGCTCGCACATCGTGGTTCTGGACCACGGGGTGCTCATCGCCCAGGGCGCGCCTGAAGAGGTGCAGAAGGACCCCGGAGTCATCGAAGCGTATTTGGGACAACCCGCTGAGAATTAGCCGCAGACGTCATCACCTTAAGGAGGAGGACCCCATGAAGAGGATCATCACCAAGGCCCTGGTTCTGTCGGCGCTGTGCGTGCTCCTGGTTTCCGGCACGGCCGTGGCCAAGACCCTGAAGATCGGAACCCTGTCGCCCATCACCGGCCCCTACGCGGCCGACGGCAACGACATCATGAACGGCGCCGTCATCGCCGCGGAGGTCTTCCAGAAGAAGGGCCTGCTCAAGGGCTTCGACAAGATCGAAGTGGTGTCCGAGGACTCGGCCTGCGACCCCCGCCAGGCCGTGGCCGCCGCCAACAAGCTGCTGAGCCAGGGCGTGGCCTTCGTGGACGGCGCCTACTGCTCGGGCGCCACCATCCCCGCCTCCGAGGTCCTGAACGAGGGCCCCATCCCCATGATCACGCCGGCCTCCACCAACCCCAACGTGACCCTGCGCGGGCTCAAGTACATGTGGCGCATGTGCGGCATCGACGCCCACCAGTCCAAGGCCGGCGTCGACTTCATGGCCAAGGTCCTCAAGGCCAAAACCGTGTTCATCCTCGACGACAAGACCACCTACTCCCAGCACCTGGCCGAGTACGTGGCCGAGGCCGCCAAGGCGGCCGGCATCCAGGTCCTGGCCCACGACCACGTCAACGAGGGCGACATGGACTACTCGGCGGTGCTGACCAAGATCAAGGCCGCCAACCCCGACGTCTTCTACATGAGCCTGCAGAACTCCGCCGCCGGCATCCCCTTCATCAAGCAGCTGCGCCAGGCCGGCGTGAAGGCCCAGATCCTCAGCCAGGACGCCGTGTACCATCCGCAGTTCATCGAGAAGGCCCAGGACGCCGCCCAGGGCGTGTACTTCACCTTCGGGTTCATCGACGACACCACCGAGATGTACAAGGACTTCCTCAAGGCCTACACCGACAAGGTGGGCGGCAAGCCCGGCGGGTACGCGTTCTACTCCTTCGACGCGACCTGGACCATGCTGACCGCCATCTCCAAGGCCGGCTCCACGGATCCCGAGAAGATCCGCGCCGAGATGATGAAGATGGACATGGCCGGCGTGACCAAGCGCATCAAGTTCGACGCCAACGGCGACTCCGGCTCCAACTACATCATCCAGGTGGTCAAGGGCGACAAGTTCGTCAACTACTACGACCCCAGCACCGGCAAGTTCTTCTAGGCCAAAGAGCCACGACGACAACGGCCGGGAGGGGCGCCGCCCCTCCCGGCCTCAAACGCACCGGACGCCCATGGACTTCTTCCTGCAACAGTGCATCAACGGCCTGACCCTGGGCGGTTTCTACGCGCTCATCGCCCTGGGCTACACCATGGTTTTCGGGGTGATCCAGCTCATCAACTTCGCCCACGGCGAGTTCTTCGCCGCGGGCGGGTACATGGGCGTCCTCCTGCTCTCGTTCTGCGCCTCCATGGGCTTCCTGGAGACGCATCCTTTCCTCTGCCTGGGCGGCTCCATGCTCCTGGCCATGGGCTACTGCGCCATGCTGGCCATGGCCGTGGAGAAGATCGCCTACATGCCCCTGCGCAAGGCCTCGCGCCTGTCCATGCTGCTCTCGGCCCTGGGCATGTCCATCTTCCTGCAGAACGGGCTCATGCTCACCCAGGGCGTGTACAGCAAGACCTACCCCACGGTGTTCACCAACAAGGTCCTCCACCTGGGCAACGTGTCCATCAGCTACATGCAGATCTTCACCCTGCTGCTGACCGCAGGCCTGCTGGTGGGCCTCAACGCCCTGGTGTTCCGCACCCGCATCGGCACGGCCATGCGCGCCACCGCCCAGGACAAGGTCATGTCCGCGCTGGTGGGCATCAACTCCAACCGCGTCATCTCCGTGACCTTCGCCATCGGGGCCGGCCTGGCCGCGGCCGCGGGCATCATGGTGGGCATGTACTACGGCGCGGTGCGCTACGACATGGGCTTCGTGCCCGGCATAAAGGCCTTCGCCGCGGCGGTGCTCGGCGGCATCGGGAACATCACCGGCGCCATGCTGGGCGGGCTGATCATCGGCCTGGTGGAGGTCTTCGCGGCGGCCTACATTTCCGGCGAATACAAGGACGTGTTCGCTTTCGTCATCCTGATTGCGATGCTCTACTTCCGGCCCACGGGCATCATGGGCGAGAATGTCGATGACACTAGAGTATAAGAAGATCTTCCAGAAATGGGCCCTGGGCATGGCCTGGTTCTACCTGCTCCTGTGGCCGCTCATGGGCATCACGCCCGATGGGCTCTCCTTTGCCCCGAGCCTCAAGGTCTGGGCCATCGTGGCCGTGGGCGCGGCCTTCTTCCTCTTCGTCTGGACTCTGAAGCAGAAGGGCCGGCTCGATTTCTTCAGCCGCCCCGCGGCGAACCTGGGCCGCAGCGTCGGCAAGGCCGCGGGCGCGCTCCCCAAAAGGCTGCTGGTCGTGGCCGCGCTGGCCGCCCTTTGCCTGCCCCCGCTCTTCGCCGGGCGCTACGCCCTGGACGTGTCCATCAACGTGATGATCTACGTCTGCCTGGGCCTGGGCCTGAACATCGTGGTGGGCCTGTGCGGGCTGCTGGACCTGGGGTACATCGCCTTCTACGGGGTGGGCGCATACACCTACGCCCTGCTCTCGGTGAACTACGCGGCCCCGTTCTGGATATGCCTGCCCATCGCCGCCTGCATGGCGGCCATCTCGGGCTGCATCATCGGCTATCCCACCCTGCGCATGCGCGGCGACTACCTGGCCATCGTGACCCTGGGCTTCGGCGAGATCGTGCGCCTGATCCTCAACAACTGGATGGCGCTGACCAACGGCCCCAACGGCGTCCTGGGCATCCAGGCCCCGGGCGTCTACTGGCCGAGCTGGGCCGACGGGTTCACCCTGGAGCACATCTGGCTCAAGAAGCTCCCGCACCTGTACTACGTCATCCTGGGCCTGGCCCTGTTTACCATCGTGGCCGTGCACCGGCTCAACTACTCGCGCATCGGACGCGCCTGGGAGGCCATCCGCGAGGACGAGACCGCGGCCGAACTCATGGGCGTGAACACCTTCCGGCTCAAGCTCCTGGCCTACGCCATGGGCGCGGTGTTCGGCGGCCTGGCCGGGGCGTTCTTCGCCGCGCGCATGCGCTTCGTGAGCCCCAACAGCTTCCTGTTCATCGAGTCGGCCATGGTGCTGTCCATGGTGGTGCTGGGCGGCATGGCCTCCATCCCGGGCATCATCCTGGGCACCCTGGCGCTCATCGCCCTGCCCGAGGTCTTCCGCGACTTCGAGCAGTACCGCATGCTGGCCTTCGGCGGCGCCATGACCATCATGATGCTGTTCCGGCCCAAGGGCCTGTGGCCGGCCAAGCGCTTCGGCCAGCGCTCCGAGGAGGCGGAATGAGCGCCGCCCCCATCCTGCAGCTCAGGGACGTGCGCGCGGCCTACGGCCGCATCGAGGCGCTCAAGGGCATCACGCTCTCGGTCAACCAGGGCGAGATCGTGACCATCATCGGGGCCAACGGCGCGGGCAAGTCCACCACCCTCATGACCATCTGCGGCATCGTGCCGGCCACGGCCGGCGAGGTCCGCTACGGGGGCGAGGTCATCTCCGGCCTGAACCCGGACACCCTTCCCCCCCGCGGCCTGTGCCAGGTTCCCGAGGGTCGGCGCATCTTCCCCCGGCTCACGGTGGAGGAGAACCTCAGCATGGGGGCCTTCTTCCGCCAGGACCAGGAGCAGATCGAACGGGACAAGGAGCACGCCTTCGCCCTGTTCCCGGTGCTCCGGGAGCGCCGCTCCCAGCGCGGCGGCACCCTGTCCGGGGGCGAGCAGCAGATGCTGGCCATCGCCCGGGCGCTCATGAGCAAGCCGCGCCTCCTGCTCCTGGACGAACCCTCCCTGGGCCTGGCCCCGCTCATCGTCAAGCGCATCTTCGAGATCGTGAAGCAGATCAACCAGGAGGACGGCGTGACCATCCTCCTGGTGGAGCAGAACGCCAACCTGGCCCTGCAGCTCGCCACCCGCGGCTACGTCATGGAGACCGGCAGGATCGTGCTCGAGGACAGCGCCGCCAGCCTGCTCAGGAACCCGGAGATCCGGAAGGCGTACCTGGGAGAATAGCCCTTGACCGCAGGCTGATGACCCATTATTTGTCCCATACAAAGGACAAAAGAGAGGTCATCACTATGCGCCGCATCCACCTTACCGAAGACATCCGCCCCCTGTCCGAGTTCCGGGCCGGTGCTGCCGAGTGCATCGCCCAGGTACGCTCCAGCAAGCGGCCCCTGGTCATCACCCAGCGCGGCAAGAGCGCGGCGGTGCTCCTGGACGTGGAGGTCTACGAAGACCTCATGGACCGGCTCGAACTGGTCGAGGACATCCGGGTAGCCGAGGAGCAGCTCGCCCGGGGTGAAGGCATAGAGGAAGACGAGGTCTTCCGGCGCATCCAGGAGCGCATCCAGAGATGAAAACAGTTGGACTCCACTGGCTGCCCAGCGGCTCGTGGAGATCGCGGACTTCATCGCTGCAGACGATCCGGCTGCGGCCGCCGCATGGGTTCAGGGACTCCGGGAACGGCTCAAGCGCCTGGTTCATTTTCCCGGCAGTGCCCGGGTGGTTCCCGAACTTGGCAAACCAGAGTACCGGGAGCTCATCTATGGAGATTACCGCGTGATGTATCGCATCGGCTCCAACATAGTGGAGATATTGACCATACGTCACGCCAAGCGACGGATGGACCCCGGGGAGCTGGGACACTGAACAAGGCCGGGCCGCGCGCGGCCCGGCCTTTTCCTTGACTCCCCGGGCTCGCTGCGGCATTGCCCGGAAAAGTCCGCGGAGGCCGCATGCACCGACTGTTCTCCTTTCTCCTGGACCGCCGGGTCTCCCTGGTGGGATTCGGCATGGTCATGATGCCCATCCAGCTGGCGTCCATCCTCCGCACGGATCTGGCGGCGGAAGACGGCCGGCGGCTCCTGGCCGCGGCCCTCTACTGTCTGCTGTGGGTGCTCATCTACCGCGCCCTGCGCGGCAGCCGCCTGGCCTCGGCCGGGGTCGGGGCCTACATGGCCCTGCAGGGGCTGCTCTACGTGCTCATGCTCCTGGGCAACCTCATGTCCATGCTCACCGGCTCCCTGGAGCAGGCGACGGCCTTCCTGATGGGAGTGGCCCTGGGTCCGTGGTTCCTGGTGGCCGGAGGCGGGCTCATGGGCCAGGCCTGGATATCCTACCGCTCCCGCCAAGCCCTGCCCGACGCGGCCCGGGTCGAGTTCTCCGAATAGCCGCGACAGGCGCGCCGATCGCCGCGAACAGCCCCGGCTTTCCTCTTCCCGGGGCGCCCCGGCCCATGCCGCGCCAAGCTGTGCACGCGCCCGGCAAACCTTGCCGCGACGACGCGCGCCGCGACGCAATACAGCTTCGCCACTAGGCTAGAACGATCCTTGCATAGCCGGGCTGCCGGGCTCCGCGCAGCCCGGAGCCAACCTCAACCTGCAAGGAGGGAACCATGCCCGTCTATGGGATTGACGGATCCCCGGGGCCGGCGGATCTCCACGGACTCTGGCGCGAACGCAGCCGGGAAGGCGACCCGGCGGTCCGCGAGCGGACCTGGACCCGCGCCAACGGGGAGTCCGCCACCCGCACAGTGGACATCGCCGCCACCGACGACGGCGTCACCCTGACCTCCACCCATACCTCGCCGAGCGGGAAGAGCCTCACCGTCGAGGCCTCCGTGGCCTCCGACCCCGAGGCCGGAACCCTCTCCGTGAGCCTGGAGCGGATACTGCCCAACGACAAGACCTGGACCAAGGAACTGGAGCTGGCCATGGACGCTGACGGAGCCACCCTGACCAGCACCTTCACCCGTCCCAGCGGCCTGACGGTCACCCGCACCTACGCGGCGAACCTTGACCAGGGCGGGCTGAGCGTGGAAGGTTCCGTATCGCGCACCCTGCCCGGGGGCCGGGAGCTCCTGGCCCGCCACGGGCAGTCCCCCATCACGGCCTGACCACCCGGAGGACAGCCGCGCGGGGCTGTCCTCCGGGCTGCTTGCCAGTCCAACCCCGTTCGCGCTATCTGGAAATGAGATTGGGAGGTCCGACATGCCCGAACCGGAACGCAAGTCCCGCCGGGTGAGCGGGGAGGATCTGCGCCTGACCGGAGGCCAGGACATCTTCCTTCAGGCGGCCGGGGACCGCGCCCGGCTGCGCTGCCTGTACCTGGGCCGCCGCAGCCGGGAATACCTCATCGTGGACCCGCCCCTGGTGCCGGACTTCAAGACCCGCTTCGCGCCCGGGGTCAAGGTCACGGCCCGGCTGCTCCACGAAGGCACGGTCTACGGCTTCGTGTCCTCGGTCCTTCACCTCTCCCAGCGCCCCACCCCGCTCCTGTTCCTGGACTATCCCTTCACGGTCGAGGCCATCAACCTGCGCTCCTGCGAGCGGGTGGAGGCCTTTGTCCCGGCCCTCCTGAGCCTGGAGGCGGGCACGGCGCACGGGGTCATCACCGACCTCTCGTGCAGCGGCTGCCAGTTCGCAGCGGACCTGGAGGCCTCGCCCGAATCCCTGTCCCCCCTGGCCGTCGGGGCCGGGGTGCTGCTCTCCTTCTCCACCGCGGGAGGAGAGAACGTGTCGGACCTCCCGGCCACGGTGCTCAACGTCCGCAGGGAGCGCGGAGCCATCCACCTGGGGCTCAATTTCGACAAGATCGGGCGTCAGGCGGAAGAGGCCATCGCCGGACTGGTGGCGGACCTGGGCCGCTTCGCCAACCGCTAGCCGGCGCCTGCCGTCAGGCCTCTTCCTGGGCCAGTTCGTCGCAGAAGGAGTCCACCACCCGGGCGATCTCCTCGATCTCCAGGGCCAGGCGGTCGAAGTCCTCCACCCGCAGGTTGGAGGGCTCGTTGTTCAGGAAGAAGTCGGCGAGCTTGTGCAGGGACAGGCAGACCTGGGCGATCTTGTCCAGTTGCTGGCGGCGGCGTTCGTCCATGTCCGGTTTTCCCCCTGATCCTCCCATACATGCTTGCGCGGGCGTTGTCACACCTGGACCGCCCGAGGCAAGGGCCGAACGGCCTAGGAGGCGCCGCCCGAGAGCAGACCGGCGATGTGCTCCCGCAGGGAGACGAGCTTCTCCACCACCAGGTCCTCCTGGCTGGGAAAGCATTCCGGAGACAGCTCCACCGTGAGGTGGCCGGCATAGCCGCGCCGGGCCAGTTCGCGCAGCACGTCATCCAGGGGCTGCTCCCCGGTCCCGGGCCAGAGGTGCTCCTGCCAGGAGGTGGCGTCGGAGAAATGGATGTTGCTCAGGCGCTCCATGGAAACCCGGGCCAGGTCCTCCAGCACGTTGCGCCGGGAGACTCCCAGGTGGCAGACGTCCAGGGTCATGGACAGGTTCTTCTCCTCGATGGTCCGGAGCAGGGCGGTGAAGGGATCCCGCGCCAGGGGGGAGCGCTCGGTCCAGGGCAGGTTCTCCAGGGACAGGGCCAGGCCGTCCCCGGCCCCCAGCAGGGAGGGCAGGTCCTGGGACTTCTTGAACCAGCGGTAGTGCACGATCTCCGACAGGGCGGTGGACGGCGGGTGGAGGGTCACGTTGTCCGCGGCCGGGAAGAAGTTGGCCAGGGCCACGGTGGCCTGCCACGAGCGCAGGTGCCCGCCCCACTTGCTCCACTGCCGGAAGGGCGCGTGCAGGGAGCGCACCTGGACCCCGTCCAGCTTGTCAAGGATCTCCTGGCCCGGCGCGTACTCGGGCTTGCTCATGATGAGCTCCAGGCCGGCGAACCCCGCGGCCCGGGCGATGCGGGCGATGGTCGCCAGCGGCAGGTGGAAAAGGCTGCCGGTGGAGAGCAGGATGTCGGGTCGGCCTTCCATGACTCCTGACCTATAGAACGGGCGGCAGGCGGAAATCCACCGCCTTTCGGGGAAGGGAGCCGCCGGGCCGGTGAATGGCTGCCCCGGCGGGGGCGAAATACCGCGGGCGTCCGGCGGGGCGTTTCCTGCCCTATTCCACCCGCCAGATGCCGCCCACCCGGGAGTCGTAGGCCAGGTTCCGGAAGCGGGGGGTGTCCAGGGGCGCGAGAAAGAGCAGGCGGAAGAGCGTGGACCGGACGTAGTCCTGGTGCAGCAGGTAGAGCCGGGGCAGGAAGGACACGTCCACCAGGATGTGGCCGGCCTGGTTCAGGGGCAGGACCTCCACGCCCTGGGGGAGGACCCGCACCACCAGGGACAGGGGAAGCTCCCTGCCGTCCGTGACCGCCAGCCCGCGGCCCTGGTCCAGCCGGACCCGATCCCGGGGCCGGACCAGGAACTCCGGGGGCTCGGGCGGCGCTCCGGGCAGCTCCGCCAGGGAGAACCGCCACAGCACGGGGAGGCGGTCCAGCATGGGCAGGGGCAGGTAGAGATAGACCGGAGCGGCGGGGAAGAGGCGCGACCGCCAGACGTCCGGATCGGGCAGGCCCGCGTCCGCGGCCAGGCCGGAAAAGGCCTCCGCCTCGGGCAGGGTCTTGCCCAGGAACTCCATGGCCGGCGGCAGGCCGCCGAGTTGCCCGGCCAACGTCCCCAGGGTCCACTCCCCGTTGCGGGCCAGGGCCTTCATCCAGCCTGCGGCCAGGGGCGGATCGGCCAGGGCCAGGGGAAAGGCCGCCCGGAAGCAGGAGTTCGGGTCCTGCGAGCCGCCGTGGAACAATGGCTCCAGGCGCGCGTAGTAGCGCGCCAGGTAGCCGTAGTCCCACCACAGCCAGGCCACCGCCCCGCCCTCTCCGCGGGCCGCGGCCTCCCGACCCAGGGCCGCGGCCAGGGCGGTCTCCTGGGCGGTGAACGGGGGCGGAAACTTGAGGGAGAAGGCCTGCCGCACCGCCGGCCCGGCCAGGACCAGGCCCAGCAGGATCACGACAATCCGGGCCGCCCAGGCCCGCGAC
>JBFMHA010000087.1:0-12280 GCA_040753075.1 Thermodesulfobacteriota bacterium | reverse complement strand
CCTGCTGATCCAGGAGCTTCTGCATCTGGTCGTCGTCCATGGGCTCGGCGAACCTGGCGTTGATGGCCTCGAATTCGGCCAGCAGGTCCACGGTCTCCTGCACGCCCTCGCGCACCACCTCGATGACCGTCTTGTCCACGCCCACCAGGGGCTCCTGCTCCAGGAAGCCTATGGTGTAGCCCGGAGACACGTCGGTGCGGCCGTCGAAATTCTGGTCCACCCCGGCCAGGATGCGCAGAAGCGAGCTCTTGCCCGAACCGTTCAGGCCGATGACCCCGATCTTGGCCCCGTAGAAGTACGAGAGGGATATGTCCTTGAGCACCGGCTTCTGGTCGTAGAACTTGGAAACCCGGTACATCGAATAAATGATCTTGTCTGGTTCGTTGCTCATGCGCTCGCGCCCCACGGGGGGTGGTGTTGAAGGGTGTTCGGATGCGGGGAGGCCCGCGCCCTATGTACTAGACCGTGGCTCCCTGTCAATTCCCCATGCCGCCCGCCGGACGCGTGATCGCCGTTCGCCGAATATTCTTCGGCCAGCCTTGACAGCCAAGCTTTTTTATAAGCACAAGCTTCGGTCACGGCTGGAGAAAGCCAGCCGACTTGGCCCGCCAACTCAACTCACTCCGGGGGGGTGCGCATGTCCATGTCCCGCATAACAAGCCTTGTCCTGGCCCTGGTCCTCGGCCTCGGCGTCCTGGCGGCCGAGGCCGCCGAGCCCATCAAGATCGGCGCGGTGCTCTCGGTCACCGGCCCGGCCTCCTTCCTGGGAGAGCCGGAACGCAACACCCTGGAGCTCATGGCCGAACAGATCAACGCCGAGGGCGGCCTCCTGGGCCGCAAGGTCGAGATGGTCATCTACGACGACGAGACCGACGTGAACAAGTGCGTGCTGGCCGCGGACAAGCTGCTCAAGAAGGACAAGGTCGTGGCCGTGCTCGGCCCCACCACCTCGGGCAACACCCTGGCCATCATGGGCAAGTTCCCGGCGGCCAAGATTCCGCTCATCTCCTGCGCCGCGGCCGAGAAGATCGTGAACCCGGTGAGCCCCTGGGTGTTCAAGACCCCCCAGTCCGACCGCCAGGCCGTGACCCGCATCCTGCAGCACGCGGCCAGGGCCGGCTACAAGAAGCTGGCCGTCCTCACCGTGTCCGACGGGTTCGGCCAGGCCGGCCGCGCCGTGCTCCAGGAGATGGTCCCCGCCCAGGGCTTCATCCTGGCGGCCGACGAGGTCTACGGGCCCAAGGACACGGACATGACCGCCCAGCTCACCAAGATCAAGGGGCTGAACCCCGACGCCATCATCTGCTGGGGCACCAACCCCGGCCCCGCGGTCATCGCCCGCAACCGGGTCCAGCTGGGCATGACCACGCCCCTGTACATGAGCCACGGCGTGGCCTCCAAGAAGTTCATCGAGTTGGCCGGCGAGGCCTCCGAGGGCCTCATGCTCCCGGCCGGCCACCTGGCGGTGGTTCCCCAGGTCCCGGCGAACCATCCCCAGAAGCCCGTGCTGTCCGCCTACGCCACGGCCTACGAGGCCAGGTTCAAGCAGCCGGTGTCGGCCTTCGGCGGCTACGCCCACGACGCCCTTCTCCTGGTGGCCGACGCCATCAAGCGGGGCGGCTCGGCCGAACCGCAGGCCATCCGCGACAACCTTGAGAAGATCACCGCCTTCGTGGGCGCCAGCGGCATCTTCACCTTCAGCCCCAAGGACCACAACGGCCTGGACGAGAGCGCCTTCCTCATGGTGCGCGTCGAGAAGGCCGACTGGAAGGTCCTGGACTAGGCGACATCGAGCGACGACCGTCCGAGAAACCCCGGGCGTCCGGCCGGACGCCCCGGAAACATCCCAAGGGGGAGAGCATGATCAGGGGAATGACACTCATGGCGGCCCTAGCGGCCTTGCTTGTGGCGGCCTCGGTCCAGGCCGCCGAGCCCATCAAGATCGGAGCGGTGTTCTCGATCACCGGCCCGGCCTCGTTCCTGGGCGAGCCCGAACGCAACTCCCTGGAGATGGAGGTGGCCAAGATCAACGCCGCGGGCGGCGTCCTGGGCCGGCCCATCGAACTCACGATCTACGACGACGAGACCGACGTGAACAAGTGCGTGCTCGCCGTGGACAAGCTGCTCAAGAAGGACAAGGTGGCGGTGGTCATCGGCCCCACCACCTCGGGCAACACCCTGGCCATCGTGAACAAGTTCCCGGCCGCCAAGGTGCCGCTCATCTCCTGCGCCTCGGCCGAGAAGATCACCACCCCGGTGAACCCCTGGGTGTTCAAGGTCGCGCCCTCGGACCGCTACGCCGCCCTGCGCATCCTGGAGCACGCCAGGAAGTCCGGCTACAAGAAGCTGGCCATCATCACCGTGTCCGACGGCTTCGGCCAGGCCGGCCGCGGCGTGCTGCAGGAGCTCGTCCCGGCCCAGGGCTTCACCCTGGTGGCCGACGAGATCTACGGCCCCAAGGACACGGACATGACCGCCCAGCTCACCAAGATCAAGAGCCTCGCGCCCGACGCCGTCATCTGCTGGGGCACGAACCCCGGACCCGCGGTCATCTCCCGCAACCGGGTGCAGATCGGCATGTCCACCCCGCTGTACCAGAGCCACGGCGTGGCCTCCAAGAAATTCATCGAACTGGCCGGCGACGCGGCCGAGGGGCTGTTGCTGCCCGCGGGCCGGCTCATCGTGGCCGGACAACTGGCCGAGGGCCACCCCCAGAAGCCGGTGCTCATGGGCTACAGCAAGGACTACGAGACCAAGTACAAGGCCGCGGTCTCCACCTTCGGCGGCCACGCCTACGACGCCGTCCACCTGGTGGCCGACGCGGTCAAGCGCACGGGCTCGGCCGAGCCGCAGGCCATCCGCGACGGCATCGAGAAGATCACCGCCTTCGTGGGCACCGCCGGCATCTTCACCTTCGGCCCGACCGAGCACAACGGCCTGGACGCCTCGGCCTTCGAGATGATCCGGATCGAGAAGGGCGACTGGAAGATAGCCGACTAGCCGCTCCCCGGCCGGCGGGACAGCCCGGATTCCGGGCCGTCCCGCCGGTTTTTTTTCCGGTCGCAGCCCCCTGTTCGGCAACGGGGCCTTGCGCCCGGCGCGACATTCGGGCAAACCGCCCGAAGGGCGACCTCCGCCGAACGGCCTCCGCCTCCGGAGCAGCCCGCCAATCTGGAGCACGAATACCCCATGGATATTGGCAGCCTGCTGCAGTTCCTCATCACCGGGGTGACGGTGGGGGCGACCTACGGCCTGACCGGCCTGGGCTTCACCATCATCTTCAACACCACCGGGATCATCAACTTCGCCCAGGGCGAGTTCGTCATGCTCGGCGGGATGCTGGGCGTGGCCGCCGCGGCCGCGGGCCTGCCCCTGCCCCTGGCCGTGGCCACGGCCGTGGCCGCCGCCACCCTGGCCGGCGCCCTCATGGAGCGGACCTTCATCCGGCCGGTGGCCTCCTCCTCGGTCATCAACCTCATCATCATCACCATCGGCGCGTCCATCCTCGTCCGGGGCGCGGTCATGCTCCTCTGGGGCAAGGACACCTTCGCCCTGCCCCACTTCTCGGGCATGGAGCCCATCCGCTTCCTGGGCGCGGCCATGCTGCCCCAGAGCCTCTGGGTGCTGGGCGTGACCCTGGCCCTGCTGGTCGGCCTCAAGAGCTTCTTCTCCCGCACCATGTGGGGCCGGGGCATGCTGGCCTGCTCCTACGACCCGCGGGCCGCGGCGCTCATGGGCATCAACGTGTCGCGCATGGCCATGGCCTCCTTCATGATCTCCGCGGCCGTCGGCGCGGCGGGCGGGGTCATCCTGGCCCCCATCACCCTCACCGCCTACGACGTGGGCATCCTGCTCGGGCTCAAGGGCTTCGCGGCCTGCATCCTGGGCGGCCTGGGCAACCCCTTCGGGGCCGCGGCCGGCGGCGTCATCCTGGGCATCCTGGAGTCCTTCGGCGCGGGCCTGCTCTCCTCGGCCTACAAGGACGCCATCACCTTCGTGATCCTGCTCCTGCTCCTGTTCGTGCGGCCCACCGGCCTGTTCGGGAAGTCCGCGGGAGAGAGGGTCTAGCCATGGCCCCGGCGCGCAAGAACCTCCTGGGCCTGGGGGCCTGGGCCCTCATGGTGGCCCTGGCCCCGCACCTGCTCACCAACGACTACTACGTCTCCACCCTCATCATCGGGTTCTTCAACGCCATCATCGTGGTGGGCCTGAACCTGCTGCTGGGCTACGCGGGCCAGATCTCCCTGGGGCACGGCGCGTTCTACGGCCTGGCCGCCTACACCTCCGGCATCCTCACCGCCACCTACGGCGTCCCGGTGGAGGCCGCGGCCCTCACCGCCATCGCCCTCACCGGGCTGGTGGCCTGGGGCATCGGCATCCCCACCCTCAAGCTCTCGGGGCATTCCCTGGCCATGGCCACCCTGGGCTTCGGGGTCATCGTGTCCATCGTCTTCAACGAGGCGGTGGAGACCACCGGCGGCCCCTCGGGCCTCACCGGCATCCCCCGCCTGGCCCTGTTCGGGACCACGGTGGAGTCGGACCTGTCCTACTACTACGTGACCGGCGCGGCGCTGACCCTGGTCATGGCCCTGTCGCTCAACCTCATCCAGTCCCGCCTGGGCCGCGCCCTGCGCGCCATCCACACCAGCGAGCGGGCGGCCGAGGCGGTGGGCGTGGACATCGCCCGCTACAAGCTCTTCGTGTTCGTGCTCTCGGCCCTGTTCGCGGCCCTGGCCGGAGTGCTCTACGTGCACTACCTGAGCTTCGCCGCGCCCTCCTCCTTCGGGTTCAAGTTCTCGGTGACGCTCATCGTCATGGTGGTCTTGGGCGGCATGGCCAGCGTCTGGGGCGCGGTGGCCGGCGCCCTGTTCCTCACCGTCCTGCCCGAGTTCCTGCGGGCCTTCGAGGACATCGAGACCCTGATCTTCGGCGGCATCCTCATCCTGGGCATGATGTTCCTGCCCAGCGGCCTGGCCGGCGGGGCCTCCAAGCTGTGCAAGGCCCTCGCGGGGAGGCTGCGCCGTGCCTAGCCTGCTTTCCATGCGCGGGGTCACGGTGCGCTTCGGCGGGGTCCAGGCCCTGTCCGAGGTGGACCTGGACGTGGCCCAGGGGAGCATCACCAGCATCATCGGCCCCAACGGCGCGGGCAAGACCACCCTGCTCGGGGTGGCCTCGGGCATGGTCCGGGCCACGGCGGGCCGGGTGGAGCTGGCGGGCCGCGACGTGAGCGCCGCGCCGGCCCACGCCCGGGGCGCCGCGGGCATGGTGCGCACCTTCCAGAACCTGGAGGTGTTCTCCAACATGACCGTGCTGGAGAACGTCATGACCGGCTGCCACCGCCACGTGGGCTACGGAGTGGCGGACTGCCTGCTGCGCACCGGCCGCTTCCGCCGCGAGGAGCGCCGCTGCCGGGAGCACGCCATGGAGCGCCTCGCCTTCGTGGGCCTGGCGGACAAGGCCGACTCCTCGGCCGGGGACCTGCCCTACGGCCTGCAGCGCCGCATGGAGCTGGCCCGGGCCATCGCCGCGGACCCGTCGCTGCTCCTGCTGGACGAGCCCGCGGCCGGACTGAACACCCGCGAGACCCAGGCCCTGGGCGAACTTGTCCGCGCGATCCGGGAGAAGCTCTCGGTCACCGTGGTCCTGGTGGAGCACGACATGGAGCTGGTCATGCACATCTCCGACGCGGTGATGGTGCTCAAGGAGGGCCGCAACCTGGCCGCGGGACCGCCCGAGGCGGTGCAGAAGGACCCCGAGGTCATCAAGGCGTACCTCGGCGAGGACGAAGAGGACTAGGGCGGCCCTGCCCGTCTCGGCGGGCCGATGGTTTTTGCTAACAAACAGCTGTCGCTGTTTTTGGGGATTGGCGAGGACGACTAGGGTGCTCAGGCTCAAGAACGTCGATGTCCACTACGGCAAGGTGCACGCGGTGCGCCGGGCCTCGCTGCACGTGCGTCCCGGCGAGGTGGTGGCCCTCATCGGCGGCAACGGCGCGGGCAAGACCACCCTGCTCACCACCGTGTCCGGCCTGGTGCGGCCCAGCGGCGGCGATATCCTGTTCCAGGACGCCCCCATCACCCGCGCCGCGCCCGAGCGCATCGTGCGCGCCGGGCTCTCCCACGTGCCCGAGGGACGCCACGTGTTCAAGCCCATGAGCGTGGAGGACAACCTGCTCCTGGGCGCCTACTCCCGCTACGCCATGAAGGCCCGGGCCCAGGTCATGGAGGACATGGCGGACGTGTTCGCCCTGTTCCCGGTGCTCGAGGAGCGGCGCGGCCAGGCCGCGGGGACCCTGTCCGGGGGCGAGCAGCAGATGCTGGCCATCGGCCGGGCCCTCATGAGCCGGCCCGCCATGCTGCTCCTGGACGAGCCCTCCATGGGCCTGGCCCCCCAGGTGGTGCGGGAGATATTCCGGCTCATCGCGCGACTCAAGGAGGAGCGCGGCCTCACCGTGCTCCTGGTGGAGCAGAACGCCCGGGCCGCGCTCAAGATCGCGGACCGGGGCTACGTGCTGGAGACCGGCCGCATCGTGCTGCAGGGGCCGGCCGAGGAGCTTCTGGAGAACCGCGACGTGCAGCGCGCGTATCTCGGCCGCGACCTGGACCTGGAAGAATAGGAGGCAGCGCCGTGCCCAAGCGCCAGGGCGGGATGTGCATCCCCGTGGAGCAGATGCGGGAGTTCGTGGAGCAGGGCATCCCCTACAACGCCTTCCTGGGCCTCCAGGTGGACGAGGTGCGGGAGGGCTTCTGCCGCCTGCGCCTGCCCTTCCGGCCCGAGTTCGTGGGCGACTCCCGGCGGCCGGCCCAGCACGGGGGGCTCATCTCCTTCCTGGTGGACACCTGCGGCGGGGTGGCGGTGTGGAGCTGCTGCTGCCTGGACGACCGCATCGCCACCATCGACCTGCGGGTGGACTACCTGCGGCCCGCGCCCCCGGAGGAGCTGGCGGCCGAGGCCGAGGTCAGGCTCCTGGGCAACCGGGTGGGCAACGCGACGGTTCGCGTCTTCGCGGCCAGCAGCCCCGACGAAACCGTGGCCGAGGGCCGCGGGGTCTACAACGTGCGCCGCGGCACGGAAAGAAGCGGAGGATGACCATGTACTTCGAGCCCGAATACGAATGCATGTCCCGGGACGGTCTGGCCCAGCTCCAGCTGGAGCGCCTGCAGAGCACCCTGTTCCGCCTCTCCCGCAACGTGCCCTTCTACCGCCGCAAGTTCCGGGAGATGGACTTCGACCCCGAGGAGCTCCGCTCCCTGGACGACCTGGCCAGCCTGCCCTTCACCACCAAGGCCGACCTGCGCGAGAACTACCCCTACGGCATGTTCGCGGTGCCCCTGCGCGAGGTGGTGCGGCTGCACTCCTCCTCGGGCACCACCGGCAAGGCGGTGGTCTGCGGCTACACCAGGAACGACGTGAAGCGCTGGGCCAAGCTGGGGGCCCGGGTGCTCACCGCGGGCGGCGTGACCCGGGACGACGTGGTGCAGATCGCCTTCAACTACGGCCTGTTCACGGGCGGATTCGGTTTCCATTACGGGGCCGAACTGTTAGGAGCCTCAGTCATACCCAGCTCCAGCGGCAACTCCCGACGCCAGATCCAGATCATGCAAGACTACAAGACCACCGCCCTGGTCTGCACCCCGAGCTACGCCCTGTACCTGGCCAACGTGATGGAGGAGTCCGGGATCAACCCCAACGCCCTGGACCTCAAGTGGGGCCTGTTCGGGGCCGAGTGCTGGTCCGACGCCATGCGCGCCGAGATCCAGGAGCGGCTCAAGATCACGGCCACGGACAACTACGGCCTCACCGAGATCATGGGCCCGGGCGTGGCCGCGGAATGCCTGGAGCGGGGCGGGCTGCACCTGAACGAGGACCATTTCCTGGCCGAGGTCATCGATCCCCAGACCGGGCTGCCGGCGGCGCCGGGCGAGAAGGGCGAGCTGGTGCTCACCACCCTGACCAAGGAAGCCTTCCCCATGCTGCGCTTCCGCACCGGCGACCTGACCCGGCTCGTCCCCGGGGCCTGCCCCTGCGGCCGGACCTTCGTCCGCATGGACCGCATCCTGGGCCGCACCGACGACATGTTCACCCTGCGCGGGGTCAACGTGTTCCCGGCCCAGGTGGAGGCCGCCCTGCTCACCGTGCCGGGCATCGAGCCCTGCTACCAGATCGTGCTGGAGCGCGAGGGCGCCCTGGACACCGCCACGGTGCTGGTGGAGGCGTCCACCGACGAGTATTTCGACGAGATCAAGAAGCACCAGCACATGGTGCTCACCATCGCCAAGACCCTGGAGTCCATGGTGGGGGTGAGCTTCGCGGTGAAGCTGGTGGAGAAGTCCAGCCTCTACGCGGGCGACGCCTGCAAGGCCAAGCGGGTGGTGGACAACCGGAAGTTCTGAGGCCCGCCGAAAGAAAGCCCCCGGCGCGCAAGGCGCAGGGGGCCCGGGGGGCGAGGCTGTTCTTCGACGGCCTCGATCTTCGGCCGGATCGCGTCCCGGCCGGTCGTCTCCGATCTCTCAGGAGGCCTTGGTGTCGGCCTCCGGCGCCCGGGACTCCTCCCAGGTCTCGTTTCCGGTCCAGGGCTCCAGCCCCAGGACCTGCAGTATATCGAGCAGGGGCCGCCACTGGCGGGCCTTGCACTCCGGGCACTCGTCCGCCTGGTGCACGGTCCAGCACACGCTGCACACCCGGGCGGTCTCGATGGGAATGGCCGCGTCCCGGTCGCCCGGCCCCTTCGCCCGTCGATTTCTCAGCTTCAGGATGTTCATGGAGGAAACTCCCACTCAGTCCAATCAAGAACCGTGCCGGAGCCTATGCCGGCCGGACGCCCCGGACGCCCGGCAATGGATCGAGGAAATCCGCGCTGTTCAAGGCAGGCTGAAGAGATCGCGCCAGGCGCAGGCGCGGTCCGTCTGTCCATCCGGACTGGAATCGTCCACCGCGGCTGGACGATTCCAGTCCGATTGGACAGGGCAGGGGTTCGCGTCACGCCCAGGAGGCATTCCGGGCGCGTCGCAGACAAAAATACCGAAACTCCGCCATGTTGAGCCGAAAAGGCGCAGCGCGGGGCTGCTCGGGCGCGACGCTAGGACCGGCCGATGCCGTGCTTCTGGAGCACCTGGTAGAGCCGGGCCCGGGACACCCCGGCCAGGGCGCAGGCCCGGCGCACGTCGCCCTCCGCGGCCTGGAGCAGGCGGCGGAAATAGTCCCGCTCGGCCGCGTCCAGGGCCTCCTGCCGGAACACGCTCCAGGGCGTTGGGGTCCACTCCCCGGCCCCGTCCGCAGGTCCTTCCCCGGCGGGAGGCGGCGCCGGGCCGGCAGGGCCGCCGCTCTCGCGGCGCACCAGGGCGCGGGCATAGTGGACCCGCACCGGCTCGGGCAGGTGCTTGAGGTACAGGGTGGGGTCGCGCCGGGCCGCGGCCAGGGCCATCTCCAGGGCCTGCACCAGCTCGCGCACGTTGCCCGGCCAGGGATAGGCCGCCAGGGCGTCCAGGAGCTCCGGGGAGAAATCCTTCTCGGGCAGCCGGTCCCGCCGGGCCATGCGCGCCAGGTGCAGGCGCACGATGCCCGCCACGTCCTCGGCCCGCTCCCGCAGGGGGGGGAGCGCGATGTGCAGGGAGCGCAGGCGGAAAAGCAGATCCTCCCGGAACTGCCCGCCCCGGGCCATGGCCTCCAGGTCGCGGTTGGTGGCCGCCACCAGCCGGAAATCGCTCTCCCGCTCGGCCTTGGCCCCCACCGGCCGGAAGACGCGCTCCTCCAGCACGCGCAGGAAGGCCTTCTGCATGGCGAAGGGCAGCTCGCCCACCTCGTCCAGGAACAGGGTGCCGCCGTCGGCCAGGGCCACCAGGCCCTCCCGGTCCTTGTCCGCGCCGGTGAACGCCCCGCGCACGTGGCCGAAGAGGATGGACTCCACCAGGGTTTCGGGCAGGGAGGCGCAGTCCACCACCACGAAGGGACCCGCGGCGCGGGGGCTGTTGGCGTGGATGGCCCGCGCCACGAGCTCCTTGCCCGTGCCGGTCTCGCCGGACACCAGCACCGCGGCCCCGCTCTCCGCGGCCAGGGCGATCTGGCCCAGGAGCGCCCGCACGGCCGGCCCGTCCCCGGCTATGCCGGTGCGCTTCACCGCCTCCGGGGGCAGGCCCGCGCCCTTTTCCCGGCGGTAGCTCAGGGCGCGCTCCAGGGGCGCGGTGACGCTCTTCAGCGTGAGGGGCTTCTGCACGAAGTCCCAGGCCCCGCCCCGGATGGCCCGCTCGGCCACCGCGTCGTCCCCGGCCCCGGTGATGACCACCACCTCCGGAGCCTTGGACAATGCGACGAGTTCGGCCAGCGCGTCCAGGCCCGAACCGTCGGGCAGGTACACGTCCAGGAACACCACGTCGTAACCGCCGGAGCGGACCAGGGCCAAGCCCTTGCCCACCGTGCCCGCAATGTCGCAGGCGTGCCCCATGTCGGCCGCGATGTCCGCGATCATCTCGCCGATGAGCAGGTCGTCGTCGATCACCAGGACTCTGGACATGCCGTCTCCTTCGCCAGGGCGCAAGCCCGGGACGGGTTTGCGCCGCCTCGTCCGGGAAGCGCGCGGGACGCTTTCTCCAACAGCCCCGCTATGCCGCAGCGGGCAGGCGCACGGTGAAGCGCGCGCCCTGGCCCGGCGAGCTGTCCACATCCACCCGGCCGCCCAGGCTGCGCACCACCCCGTGCACCACGGCCAGGCCCATGCCCGTGCCCTGGCCCGGCCGCTTGGTGGTGAAGAAGGGGTCGAAGATCCGCTCCAGCACCTCGGCCTCCATGCCCGGCCCGGTGTCGGCCACCTCGAGCCGCACCCAGTCCGCCCCCCCGCCGGCCGCGCCCCCGTTCCCCGACTCCCGGGCCAGGGTCACGCTGAGCCGGCCGCCGCCCCGCACCGCCTCGGCGGCGTTGGTCAGGAGATTCATCACCACCTGGTGCAGCCGGGTGGGGTCCGCGGCCACCGGAAACCGGCCCTGGCCCAGGTCCGCGCGCAGATCCACGGCCGCGTCCAGGGAGGGGGCCAGCAGTTGCAGGGCCTCGGCCGCCACCTCGGCCAGGTCCGCCCGGCCCTTGGCCTCGCCCGTGCCCGGCCGGGAAAAGGCCAGGAGCAGCTCCACCAGGTTGCGCGCCCGCAGCCCGGCCACGTGGATGCGGTTCACCATGCGCCGCACCGGGTCGGCGTCGGGCAGCTTGCCCAGGGCCATCTCCGAGTAGCCGATGATAGCCGAAAGGATGTTGTTGAAATCATGGGCCAGGCCGCCGGCCAGGACCCCCACCGCCTCCATCTTGCGGGCGTGGGCCAGCCGGCGCTCGCTCTCGGCGAGCCGCGCCTCGGTCTCCCGCCGGGACAGGGCGGTCTCGATGGCGACGCGCAGGAGCGTGCGGTCAAAGGGCTTGACCAGGTAGCCGTAGGGCGCGGCGGACTTGACCCGGTCCAGGGTGGCGTCGTCGGTGTAGGCGGTGATGAAGATCACCGGCAGGTCCTGCTGCTCCCGGATCAGGGCCGCGGCCCGGGCCCCGTCCATCTCGCCGGCCAGCATGATGTCCATGAGCACCAGGTCCGGGCGGAGCCGCCGGGCGGCCTCCACCGCCTCCTCGCCGGTGGGGACCGCTCCGGCCACGGCATAGCCCAGGATATCCAGGGAGCGGATCAGGTCCTGGGCGATGAGAGGTTCGTCCTCCACGACGAGAATGGAAGCGCTGGACATACGGCGGGCATCCTCCGGGTTCCTGAACGGCCAACTAGCAGATTCCCCGCCCCGGGGAAAGCCTTGCCGGTTGCCCCCGGGCCGCAGAGACGGTATGTACCTGCGGCGGCATTGGCCCGCTCCGACAACCGCAACCCCGCGAGGCGAAAATGGAATACGGCAGGGTCATCTACGAAGGCGTGCTCACCGGCGTCAGCGAACAGTCCTTCCGCAAGGTGGGACGCCTTCTCAGGAACGCCTTCGGCAAGGCGGACTACGAGTTCGCCGAGGACGGCGGCCGGCTGGTTCTGTCCGGCCCCTCGGGCATGTTCGAGGAGGACGAGGCCAACCGGGTGGCCATCTTCGACGTGCTGGCCGAGCACACCCTGGAAGGCAAGGGCCGGGGCGAGATTCTGGCCCGCAAGTGGGATCCCGCCGGCGAGGTGGCCACCGCCCTCTATTCCTTCGCCAACGGGACCTGGACCGAGGCCTCCCTGGCCCCGGCCAAGCCCAAGGCCGCCGCCAAGCCGGCCGCCAAGGCCAAGGCTCCGGCGAACCCCAAGGCCGCAGCCAAGCCTGCGGCCAAGGCT
>JBFMHA010000086.1:0-12590 GCA_040753075.1 Thermodesulfobacteriota bacterium | reverse complement strand
AGACGCCCGCCCCCGCGGTCGCGCCGGAGCCGGCGGCCGAGGCCCTGGACATGGTGGCCCCGGCCCGGACGCCCGAGGCGGACCTGGACGGGGTCGAGCCGGCCGGCCCGGCCGAGCCCGGCGCCCTGGACATCGCCCCGCGGCAGGAGCGGGTCATCGTCCCGGACAAGCCGCTGCCGCCCGAGGACGTGGGGCCGTTGCCCGGGGTGGTGCAGCAGGCGGGCGAGACCCTGGTGGGGGGCCGGCGGGGGTTTGCGGGGCGGGCGGACACCTTCGGCCTGGACCGGCTGGCCCGGGAGGAGTTCGCCCTGCGCGAGTTCGCGGGGTACTATCGGGTGCAGGGCCAGCCGGACCGCTACCTGGTGGTGGTGGACGCCCTGGCCACCCGGGGGCGGCTCCTGCTCCTGGACCGGGAGACCGGGTTCCTGCGGGCGCTCAAGCCCAAGAATCCCATGGTGTACAGCTACGGCTACCCCGGCGGCGGGGACGAGCCGGTGCAGGGGGTGGTGTATCTCATGCCGCGCAAGGCGCGGTACGCCAACGAGAACATCAACCTGCCGCATCAGGTGGTGTGGATGCGGGACGAGCCGCCGGCCCTGGTGGCGCAGATGGTCCGCATCCGCGAGAAGGAGCTCGTGGTGCGCTCGCGGGGCCGCGAGCTCAAGGGCATGGCGGCCATGCCCCTGGGCCGGGGGCCGTTCCCCGGGGTGGTGTGGCTGCCCGGCGGGTGCGAGCCCGCGGCGGTGCGGGAGGGCTTCGCCCGCACCCTGGCGGTGCGGGGCCTGGCCGTGCTGGTGTTCGACTACCCGGGGTGCGAGGCCGCGGCGGGCGAGACGAGCCGGGTGTCCCTGGACGACCTGGCCCAGGACGTGGCCGCGGCGCTGGCGCAGCTGCGGCGGGAGGAAGGGGTGGACCCGGCCCGGTGCGGGCTGTGGGGCCGGGACAAGGGAATCTGGCCGGCCTTGCGGGCCGCGGCGCGGGCCCGCGCCGGGGAGGCCCCGGGGTTCGTGGTCTGCGCGGCCGCGGCCGGCCCAGGGGAGCCCCTGCCCCTGCCCGAGGCGGACGCCGCGGCTGCGGGCATGCCGCAGTTGTGGCTCCTGTCCGCGCCGCAGCCGGCGCAGGCCTGGCGGCGGGGCTACCGGTTCCTGGACGGCCTGGCCCGGCAGGGGCGGCCCGTGGAGGCCACGCTCTACCCCGAGGAGCCCGCGGCCCCGGGCGACGAGGCCGCTGCCCTCTCCCGCCAGCTCATGCCCTGGCACGCAGACCTGGGCGCCCGCTGGGCGATGCAGAGAAGATAGGGCCAAGACTGTTCGCCGCCAAACGAACAAGCGTCGCCCCACGGCGCGCTCCTTCCACTGGCTCCCGGCGAAGGCCGGCGCGACCGCCTCGCCGGAGCCGCCTACTCCTGGCTCCGCAGGACGTGGAGGATGTCCAGCCGCGAGGCCTGCCAGGCGGGGTAGAGGCCGGCGGCCAGGCCCAGGGCGGCGGAGCCGGCCAGGGTTCCGGTGATGACCATGGGGTTGTAGGTGGGCGGGAAGCCGCCCAGCGCGTAGACGACGCTCACCAGGGCCAGGGAGGCGGCCACCCCGGCCAGGCCGCCCGCGCCCGAGAGCAGCCCGGCCTCGAACACGAACTGGAGCATGATGTCGCTGCGCCTGGCGCCCACGGCCCGGCGCACCCCGATCTCCAGGCGGCGGGCCCGCACCAGCAGGATCATGATGGAGAGGATGCCCAGCCCGCCCACGGCGAAGGACACGCTGGAGCTGATGAGGCCGAGCACGCCCACCAGGTCCAGGGCCTGCTTCTGGAGCTGGATGGTGTCCTTGGCCGTGAGCACCGCGAAGTCGTCCTTGCCGCCGGGCGGGATGTTGTGGCGGGCGCGCAGGATGGCCAGGGCCGTGTCCTTGGCCGCCTCCGGGTCCGCGCCCGGGGCCAGCTCCAGGTAGACCCCGCTGATCCAGTCCTGGTTGGCCATGCGGCGCATGAACGTGGCCAGGGGCGCGAAGGCCTGTTCGTCCTGGTCCGTGCCGGCGATGTCCGCGCCCTTGGCCTCCATGACCCCGACCACCGTGAGCGCGGCGCGGAAGAAGTAGACCTCCTGGCCCAGGGCGGCCTCGGGCCGCCGGAACAGGCGCTCGGCCACGGTGCGGCCGAGCACGCAGACCTTGGCCGCGTCGGCGGCCTCCTGTTCGGTGAAGAAGCGGCCCAGCTCGGGCCGGAAGCTGCGCACCTGCTGGTAGTCCGGGACGGTGCCCACCAGCTGGCAGAGGACCTTGGTGTCGCCCCGGCGCACCGGCATGTTCCGGGCGGCGAAGGGCGCGGAGTTCAGGGCCGCGGGCATGCCCGTGGCCAGGGCCCGGGCGTCGCGCAGGGTGAAGGTGCGGGGCTCGGCCCCGACGCCCACCCCGGCGCGACGGAAGCGCAGCTGCCCGGCCCGGGCCATGAACAGGTTGGGCCCCAGCTTCTCCACCTCGGCCTCGGCCTTGCGCACCATGGCCAGGGACATGTGCTGCACCCCGGTGAGCGCCAGCGCGCCCAGAAACACCCCGAGCATGGCCAGCGCCGCCCGCAGCTTGTGGGTGGCCAGCGAGGCCAGGGCGATGCGCAGGGAGAAGTGCATGGCCGCACCATACGGCCGGAGCGGCTCCGCCGCAAGGCGCGGTTGACCCCGACCGGGGGCGGTCTTACTATTGGCGGTTTGCAGGAATATCCATGAGCAGCGCCGCAGCCCAACTCCTTCCCGAGGACGCCCCGTGGCGGACCATCTGGCGCCTGGCCTGGCCCCAGGCGCTCATGATGTTCTTCAACTTCCTCATCGGCTTCGTGGACGTGTACGTGGCCGGGATGCTGGACATGCGGGTGCAGGCCTCGCTGGGGCTCATCACCTCCTGCCTGTTCTTCCTGCTCATCGTGGCCGTGGCCGCGGCCAACGGCGCGGTGGCGGCCATCAGCCAGTCCCTGGGCGCGGGCCGGCAGGCCCGGGCCCTGCGCTTCGTGGGCCTGGTCCTGGCCGCCGGGCTCGTTGGCGGCGTGCTCCTGGCCGGCCTGGGCTGGCTGGGCCGGGACCTGTTCCTGGCCGCGCTCCAGGTGCCGGCCGAGCTGCGGGACGTGACCCGCTACTTCCTCTCGGTCTACCTCCTGCTCCTGCCCGTGTACTACCTGTTCCTGGTGAGCAACGCGGTGTTCCGCGCCCGGCGGCAGGTGATGGCGCCGCTCTACGCCATGGGCCTGGCCGCGGCGCTCAACACCGCCCTGGACTTCGGCCTGGGCCTGGGCTGGTGGGGCCTGCCCGACCTGGGATTCCGGGGCCTGGCCTGGGCCACCTTCGGCTCGGTGTGCGGCGGCGCGGCCCTGAACCTGTGGGTGCTGCGGCGGCAGGGGCTCCTGGTGCGCGCGGCCCTGCCCGCCTGGCGCTGGTCCAGGCCGGCCCTGGCCTACCTCTCCCGGGTGGCCTGGCCCGCCGGGCTCATGCAGGTGCTGTGGCAGACCGGGTTCCTGGTGCTCTTCGCCATCACCGCGGCCCTGCCCGCGGAGAACATCACGGCCATGGCCGGCATGACCGCGGGCCTGCGGGTGGAGTCCATCCTGTTCCTGCCCGGGTTCGCCTTCAACATGACCGCCTCGGTGCTGGTGGGCAACTACCTGGGCGCGGGCCGGCCGGCCGAGGCCAAGGCCTTCGGCTTCCGCATCTGGGCGGTGGGGGTGGCCTCCATCGGGCTCCTGACCCTGGCGGTGTGGCGCTTCACGCCCGAGATCGCGGCCCTGCTCTCGCCCGAGCCCGCGGTGCAGGAGCAGACGCGCAGCTACCTGTTCTACAACTTCCTGGCCATCCCCTTCACCCTGACCAGCATGATCCTGGGCGGGGCCTTCGCGGGCGCGGGGGCCACCATCTACAACCTGGCCATCTTCGGGACCACGGTGTGGTGCCTGCGCCTGCCCCTGGCCTGGTGGCTGGGCCACCGCTACCTGGGGCGGGCCGAGGGGGTGTGGATCGCCCAGCTCGCCTCCCAGGTGGTGCAGTCCATGACCCTGCTGTACTTCTACCAGTTCGGGAACTGGCAGCGCTTCGCCCTGGCCGGCCGCCGGCGCAGGACCCCGGAGCCGCCGGTCAAGGGCGCGGTGGGCGAGCCCACGGCCCTGGCCTGCGCCGACGCCCCGGGCTGCCGCGAGGAGGACGCGTGACCCCCGGAAGCGACTGGACGCCGGTGAGCATCGCCGGCCGCGAGGACTACCTGCGCCGGCTGGCGGCCTGCCCCGCCGTGACCTCGGACGTGTCCTTCGGCAACATCTGGGGCTGGCGCGAGGTGTACGGCCTGCAGTGGCGCTTCGGCCGCAGCCACGTGTGGCTGCGCCAGACCCGGCCCGAGACCGTGTACTGGGGGCCGGTGGGCCCCTGGCTCGACGAGGACTGGGAGGGCTGCCCGGTCCTGGCCCGGGGCGGAAGCTTCGCCCGGGCGCCCGAGGCCCTGGCCCGGCTCTGGTCCCAACGCCTGCCCGGCCGGGTGCGGCTGGCCGAGAGCCGCGGCCACTGGGACTACGTGTACTCCGTGCCCGAGCTGGTGGAGCTCCGGGGCAACCGGTTCCACAAGAAGAAGAACCTGCTCGGCCAGTTCCTGCGCAGCTACCGGCACAGGTACCACCCCATGACCCCGGACTGCGTGGAGGACGTGCTCCAGATGCAGGAGGAGTGGTGCTCCTGGCGGGACTGCGAGTCCGGGGACACGCTGGTGTCCGAGAACGAGGCCATCCGCCGGGTGCTGGAGAACTGGGACAACATGCCGGGCATGTTCGGCGGGGTCCTGGAGGTGGAGGGACGCATCGTGGCCTACACCGTGGCCGAGCGCCTGGACGAGAAAACCCTTGTCATCCACTTTGAAAAAGGCCATGCGGAATACAAGGGAGTCTACCAGGCCATCAACCAGCTCTTCCTGGCCAACGCGGCCGGGGAGTACGCCCTGGTGAACCGGGAGCAGGACCTGGACGACCCGGGATTGCGCAAGGCCAAGGAGTCCTACAATCCCGTGGCTTACCTGAAGAAATACGAGGTCCAGGTGGCTCCGGCCGGGGACCTGCCGCAAGGAGGGCGTCCATGATCCAGGGACTGAAGCTGCCCGACGGCGCCGAGCGCCGCCGTCACGAGCGGTTCTGCCTCAAGGTCTTCGGCTCCCAGAATTCCTGCACCATCGCCCTGGATCCCGGGACCTTCCTGGACTGCTCCATCCTGGACGTGAGCCAGGGCGGGGTGCGCATGTGCATCAACTCCGAGCGCAAGGGCATCCCCGCGCCCAGCCAGGGCCAGGCCGTGGAGTTCCGCGCCTTCCTGTCGGCCCGCAACCGCTGCCTGGAGGGCCGCAAGGGCTCGGTGGCCTGGTACGACGCCGCGCGCCGCGAGTTCGGCGTCCAGTTCGAGGACGCCCTGCCCCCGGATCACGTGGCGGGCCTGGCCGCGGGCTAGCGCCCCGTCCGCCTCCACGCGTGACGCGGCGAGAAGGCGCGGCAGGACGGCCGCCGCGTCATGAAACCCCGGGTTCTCCCCGTGCCGCGGGGCGCGAACCGGCCACTCCGCCTCCCATGACCTGATCCTTCTGGAATATCTGCGAGAAACCGCCCTACGCCGTGCCCGGATGAGAGCGCATGCAGCGCCGGCCGGCCCTTCGCCGCCCCGGCCCCGCCCCGCCCGCAGGACTCCCTCGCACCGGTTGCGCCGCCCCCTGTTTTGTGCGAAACCATTAAAGTTGCCGAGGTGGTGCGCCGAAAAGACGGAACGATCGCGACATGAAGAAGCAGGACAAGCAACCGCTGGACTTCCGCATCGGCGAGAAGGTGCTCGTGGACCTGGAGGGCACGGGCAAGCGCTTCTGGACCGAGGCCTACGGCCGCATCCGGGGGGAGTACATCCTCCTGCGCCACCCCATGAACGTGGCGTTCAAGGACCTGCTGGGCAAGGACCAGCCCATCACCGCCCGCTACATGGACACCGAGGGATCCATCTTCGGGTTCAAGTCCCGGGTGGTGGGCGCCATCGCCAAGCCCTCGCCCATGCTGGTCATCACCCACCCCTTCACCATCGAGACCGTGAACCTGCGCCGGCACGACCGGGTGCAGTGCTTCCTGCCCTCCTCCCTGTTCCACGAGGGCGAGGAGATGGCGGGCTACATCGTGAACATCTCCGCGGGCGGAGCCAAGTTCGTCTGGCCCATGAAGGAGGGCCAGATCGCGGAATTCCCCAAGGACGCCGAGGCGTTCTGCCAGTTCCGCATGCCCGGGGCCGAAAACGAGCTCTACGCCCGCAGCATCATCAAGGCCACCACCCTCGACACGAACAGGTGCATCATCGGCATCAAGTTCGAGGACCTGGAGGAGGAGCACAAGCGCCTCATCACCGACTACGTGCAGCTGGCCGTGGAGTTCATGGCCAGCTGAGCCGGAAGGCGCGCGGAAAACCCGTTGCCCCGACCTTGTTCGGAGTGGTTGCCCTGGCCTTTTCCGGCGTATATAACGATAAGGCCCGCCCCCTGACGGCCGCGGGCGAAACCACTCGGAATCCGCCATGCAAGACGAACTCCTCAAGCAGGACGAACAGTTCGAGCCCATCTTCGTGGCCCGGCAGCCCATCTTCGACCGCGACCAGAACATCTGGGGCTACGAGCTGCTCTTCCGGCACAGCGGCACGGCCGGCGCGGCCAAGGTCACGGACCCGGACGTGGCCACGGCCAAGGTCATCGCCGACGGCTTCACCCTGGCCCTGACCGGCATGCCCCCGGGCCGGCGCACCCTCATCAACTTCCCCCAGAACCTCATCCTGCGCGGCACGGCCCACGCCCTGCCCAAGGACGTCTGCGTGGTGGAGATCCTGGAGACGGTCAAGGCCACCCCGGAGATCGTGGACGCCTGCAGGAAGATCAAGGAGGCCGGGTACATCCTGGCCCTGGACGACTTCGTGGGCCAGCCCGGGTTCGAGGAGATCCTCAAGATCGCGGACATCGTGAAGGTGGAGATCCTGGGCCAGCCCGTGCCCAACATCATCAGGATATCCCAGGCCCTCAAGAAGAGCGGGGCCAAGCTGCTGGCCGAGAAGATCGAGGACCAGAAGGCCTACCAGCTCACCCGCTCCCTGGGCTACGAGTACTTCCAGGGCTACTTCTTCTCCAAGCCGGAGATCATCCCCGGCCGCAAGATCTCCGCCAGCCAGATCTCCAAGATGCGCCTGCTGCAGGCCCTGACCCGGGAGGACGTGGAGACCAAGGAGCTGGCCAAGATCATCGAGGGCGACCTGTCCCTGTCCTACCGCATCCTGCGCTTCATGAACTCGGCGGCCTTCGGCCTGGCCAAGCAGCTCACCAGCGTGGAGCAGGCCGTGGCCCTGCTCGGCCGCCGGCCCCTCAAGCAGTGGGTCATGGTGGTCTCCCTCTCGGACCTGGCCCCCACCCCCCGGGCCGAGGAGCTGTCCTTCCAGTCCATCCAGCGCGGCCGGTTCCTGGAGACCCTGGTGGCGGCCATGCCCAAGCCCATGATGCCCAAGGACACGGCCTTCCTGCTCGGCCTGTTCTCCAAGCTGGACGCCCTGCTCAACCAGCCCATGCAGGAGATCCTGGGCGACCTGCCCCTGGAGGACGCCATCAAGTCCGCCCTGGTGGGCGAAAAGAACCCGGCCAGCCATCTCCTGGACTTCCTGGAGACCGTGGAGGCCGGACTCTGGGACGCCGCCGCGGAGGCCCTGGCCAGCTACGGGGTGAAGCAGGAGGCGGCGGCGGTGCTCTACGCCAAGTCCACGGCCTGGACCCAGAAGATCCTGGGCCAGTCCCAGGGGGCGCCCGAGGCCTAGCTGACTGTTGAAAAATCGAAATTCGCAGGCCGTTCAAAAATGGTGAGATGCAAGGAAGCGGAAAAGTCCAGGACGCGCAATGTATTGCGCATACATAAGCGGTCTGGTTTTTTCGCTGACGCAGCAGATCGCCGTTTTTCAACGGCCTGCTAGCCGGTCGTTCAGACCGCGCGCAAGGGAAGGCCGGCGACGGCCTTCCCTTTTTTCACGCCGAGGGCTGGGGGGCCAGGCCGGGTCCGTCCGGGGACGCGCTGCGGCCATGGGCCGCGCCGCGGGCCACCAGCCGCCGCCGCACCCGCTCGAACGGGACCTCCACCCCCAGGTGCAGGGCCAGGGCTCCGGCCAGGACCAGCCCCACCAGGGCCAGGGGGCCGGCCTCGCCCAGACGGTCCTCGAACACCCCGATCACCAGGAAGTGGACCAGGTAGAAGGGATAGGAGAGCCGGCCCAGGAACCGGTCCAGGGGGTTGTTCCGGAAGGCCAGGAACACCACGGGCAGGGCCAGGCAGAGCAGGCACTGGAACACCGCGAAGCGCATGGGGCCGGACAGGATCTCGTAGAGCGCGCCGAACAGGGCCAGGAGCAGCAGCAGGCCGTGCCCCAGGAAGCGGGCCCGCGGGGTGTCCCGCAGCCGGGCGTAGATGGCGTGGGAGAAGTAGCCGGCCAGGAACAGGTAGAGCTGGGTGGGCAGGATGCGCTGCCACACCGGGTCGAGCTGGGGAAAGGCCCGGTCCAGGCCCACGTGCAGGGCCAGGCTGGCCAGCAGCAGGCCGCCCACCAGGCGCGGCCCCCGGGAGAAGATCCAGGGCGCGGCCAGGTAGAAGCAGAACTCCAGGGACAGGGACCAGGCCTGGGGGACCAGGAGCAGGGTGTAGGCCTTGGCCGAGGCGGCCACCGGCCCCGGGGACCAGGCCAGCGCGCCGCCGGGCGCGACCCGCAGCCAGTACATGGCCTCCTGGCCGAACACCGCCAGGTTGGTCCAGAGCCAGGCGGCCAGGGTGCGGACGTCGGCCAGGACCAGGCCCAGGAGCGTGTCCCGGCGCAGGAAGGGGTGGCTGTCCAGGGCCAGCATCGCGGCCAGGGACAGGGCCAGCACCACCGCGTACGCCGGGGCCAGACGCAGCAGGCGGCTCAGGTAGAAGGACCGGCGGGGCAGGCCGGCGTAGCGGGTCTCCAGCACCAGGGCCATGGTGAACCCGGAGAGCAGGAAGAAAGCGCGCACCGCCACCGGTCCGGGCAGGATCTCGAAATCCAGGACCCCGGTATGGCCGGCCAGCACCGCAAAGGCGAGCAGCAACCGCAACAGACCCATGCGCCGTCCTCCAACGCAGCCGGACCGGGCCGGCCGAATCATGGACAGGAGCAATTTCCGGCCCAAGAGCCAATGCCTTGGCATGGCTCAACTTTTTTATAGCGCACGGCGCTTCGCGGAACCGTGGCTTCCGCTTTTTGCGCCACCCCGCGGCCCACGGACTGCGCGGCCGCCCGGGGCCGGGATCGTCCCGAGGCCCGCCGCCGCCGTCGCGCGGGGCTCTTCCCTTGACCGGAAATGCGGCTTCCGCAACCCGGCCGGGCGGCAATCCGGTTTCTCCTGTCCGCGGGCATCCGCCCCGCCCATGTTTCCGGCCCCGAACCTGGAATCCGAGTGATTTTTCTCACATACCCCCGAAAAATGCGCGTCCCCCTCTTGCCAGACGGCCCGGCGGGATTATCTGGTCCCTGCTCGACCGGCCGGAACAGCGGGCTTCCCTTTCCGGCCGGCTTGTGTTAGTCGCCCTTCCCGTTGGCACTCTCCACGCCCGAGTGCTAACAGGACCGGAACAAATCTACCTTCGATGGAGGAATGCCATGAAGCTCAAACCGTTGAACGATCGCGTGCTGGTGAAGCGCCTGGAGTCCGAGGAGAAGACCGCGGGCGGCATCATCATTCCCGACACCGCCAAGGAAAAGCCCATGCGGGGCGAAGTGGTGGCCGCTGGCCCGGGCAAGACCGGCGACGACGGCAAGGCCGTCAAGATGACCGTGAAGAAGGGCGACATCGTGCTCTTCAACAAGTACGCCGGCACCGAAGTGAAGATCGACGGCGCGGAGCACCTCATGATGCGCGAGGACGACATTCTCGCCATCATCGAAGACTAACCGACTACCCAAAGCACAAGGAGAACATCCATGTCCGCCAAAGAGATTCTCTTCGACGCCAAGGCCCGCGAGAAACTGAAGCGGGGCGTTGACACCCTGGCCAACGCCGTGAAGGTCACCCTGGGCCCCAAGGGCCGCAACGTGGTCATCGAGAAGAGCTTCGGCTCCCCGGTCATCACCAAGGACGGCGTGACCGTGGCCAAGGAGATCGAGGTCGCCGACAAGTTCGAGAACATGGGCGCCCAGATGGTCAAGGAGGTGGCCTCCAAGACCTCCGACGTGGCCGGCGACGGCACCACCACCGCCACCATCCTGGCCCAGGGCATCTTCGGCGAGGGCATCAAGCTGGTGGCCGCGGGCCGCAACCCCATGGCCATCAAGCGCGGCATCGACAAGGCCGTGGAAGTGATCATCGAGGACCTGGGCAAGCTGGCCAAGCCCACCCGGGACCAGAAGGAGATCGCCCAGGTCGGCACCATCTCCGCCAACAACGACGCCACCATCGGCAACATCATCGCCGAGGCCATGAACAAGGTCGGCCGCGACGGCGTCATCACCGTGGAGGAGGCCAAGGGCCTGGAGACCACCCTGGACGTGGTCGAGGGCATGCAGTTCGACCGCGGCTACCTCTCCCCCTACTTCGTGACCGATCCCGAGAAGATGGAGGCCGCCCTCGAGGAGCCCCTGATCCTCATCCACGAGAAGAAGATCTCCACCATGAAGGACATGCTCCCGGTGCTGGAGCAGGTCGCCCGCATGTCCAAGCCCCTGGTGATCGTGGCCGAGGACGTGGACGGCGAGGCCCTGGCCACCCTGGTGGTGAACAAGCTGCGCGGCACCCTGCAGGTCTGCGCCGTGAAGGCCCCCGGCTTCGGCGACCGCCGCAAGGAGATGCTCAAGGACATCGCCATCCTCACCGGCGGCCAGGTGGTTTCCGAAGACCTGGGCCTGAAGCTGGAGAACGTGTCCCTGAACGACCTGGGCTCCGCCAAGCGCGTGGTCATCGACAAGGAGAACACCACCATCGTCGACGGCGCGGGCAAGGCCGAGGAGATCAAGGGCCGGGTCACCCAGATCCGCCGCCAGGCCGAGGAGACCACCTCGGACTACGACCGCGAGAAGCTGCAGGAGCGCCTGGCCAAGCTGGTGGGCGGCGTGGCCGTCATCAACGTGGGCGCGGCCACCGAGACCGAGATGAAGGAGAAGAAGGCCCGGGTCGAGGACGCCCTGAACGCCACCCGCGCGGCCGTGGAGGAGGGCATCGTGCCCGGCGGCGGCGTGGCCCTGGTGCGCTGCTCCGCGGCCCTGTCCAAGGTGAAGCCCGCCGACGACGACGAGGCCGCCGGCGTGGAGATCATCCGCCGCGCCATCGAGGAGCCCCTGCGCATGATCTCCCAGAACGCGGGCATGGAAGGCTCCATCGTGGTGGAGAAGGTCAAGGAAGGCAAGGCCAACATGGGCTTCAACGCGGCCACCAACGAGTACGAGGACCTGGTCAAGGCCGGCGTCATCGACCCCAAGAAGGTGACCCGCATCGCCCTGCAGAACGCCTCCTCCGTGGCCGGCCTGCTGCTCACCACCGAGTGCGCCATCGCCGAGAAGCCCGAGCCCAAGAAGGACATGCCCCCGATGCCCGGCGCCGGCGGCATGGGCGGGATGTACTAGACCGTACTGACGCCATAGGCTGACAACGAGGCCGGCTCCGCAAGGGGCCGGCCTTTCTGTTTGCTTTCCCCCGGCTCCGTGCTACCCACCCGGCCATGCGCGAGCTTCCCCACGGCGGCAACCTCCGCCACCTGGCCGAGGTCTCGGGCCGCCGGCCCGAGGACATCCTGGACTTCTCCGCGTCCATCAATCCACTGGGGCCGCCGGAGTGGCTGCGCGAGGCTCTTTCCGCGGCCACGGAGCGGCTGGCGCACTACCCGGACCCGGACTGCGCGGAGCTCGTCGCCGCGGCCGCGGCCCGCTACGGCGTCCCCGCGGCCGAGATCGCGGCCGGCAACGGCTCCACCGAGCTCCTGCACGCGGCCTGCGCCATGGCCGCGGCCATGGGCTACACCCGGGCGGTGATCCCGGTCCCGGCCTACGGCGACTACGCCCGCGCCGCCGCCGCGGCCGGGCTGGAGGCGGAGGAGGTCGCGCTCTCCGAGGCCGAGGGCTTCGCCCTGGACCTGGACCGGATCGACGGCTGCCCGGGCCAGCCCGCGCTCCTCCTGCTCTGCTCGCCCAACAACCCCACGGGCCGCGCCCTGGACGCCGCGGCCCTGCGCGACTTCGCCGCCCGGCGGCCGGAGTGCCTGCTGGTGGTGGACGAGGCCTACGCGGACTTCGCCCCGGACCAGGACCGCCTGACCGCGGACCGGCCGGGCAACGTGATCGCCCTGCTCTCGCTCACCAAGTTCTACGCGGTGCCCGGCCTGCGCCTGGGCCTGGCCCTGGCCGCGCCGGACCTGGCCGCGGGCCTGCGCGCCCGGGTGCTGCCCTGGTCGGTGAACACCCTGGCCCAGGCCGTGGGCGCGCGCGCCCTGGCGGACACGGACTTTGCCGCGCGCAGCGTCGCGGCCGCGGCCGGGCTCCGCGCCGGCCTGGCCGCGGGCCTGGCCGCCCTGCCCGGCCTGGCCGTGCT
>JBFMHA010000085.1:0-12832 GCA_040753075.1 Thermodesulfobacteriota bacterium | reverse complement strand
CCGCCCTCCCGCCCTCCCCGGCCTCCGTCCGGAAAGGGTTCATGCGGCCTCGACCCGGCCGGGAAAACCGGCTATGACAGGATCGGACGCGCCGCGGTCCCGATCCGCGGCCAAGGAGGGGCGCATGCCGCCCAGGAAGCGCGAGATCATCGTCATCACCAGGCCCGCCGAGGACCACGGCGCGGCCCACGGCGGGAGCTGGAAGGTGGCCTACGCGGACTTCGTCACCGCGCTCATGGCCCTCTTCCTTCTGCTCTGGCTGCTCATCGCCCTCAAGCCCCAGCAGAAGGCCCAGCTGGCCCTCTACTTCCGCAGCCCGGACGTGGCGGTCAAGGAATCCAAGGACGGCCGCCCGGTGCTGGGCGAGGTGACGGACTCGGCCACCATCATGCAGCGCATGGACCCGGCCAAGAAGACCCAACTGGCCGTGGCCGGCAAGATCAAGGCCTTGCTCCACAAGGAGGCCCAGGCCATGGAGGGGGCCGGGGTCCGGGTGGACGAGGAGGGCGTGTCCCTGACCATCCCCAGCGCGCAGCTCTTCGCCGCGGGCGGCACGGAGCTCCTGCCCGGGGCCGAGGCCCTGCTGGCCCAGGCGGCGGCGATCCTCAAGAAGCACGACGTGGTGCTGGAAGTGCGCGGCCATGCCGACGACCAGGAGGCGCAGGCCTCGCTCCTGCGCGACAAGTGGGTGTTCTCCGCGGCCCGGGCCGCGGCGGTGCTCAACGCCATCGCGGCCCAGTTCGCCCTGCCGCCGGCCCGGATGAGCGCGGCGGGCTATGCCGACAGCCGGCCTCTGGGGCCGGACCGCACCGCCGAGGAGCGCGCCGCCAACCGGCGCATCGAAATCTATTACGCCCTGCCCACGGCGGAACACGCGACCTGGCCCTGAGGGTCGGGACGGGGGAGAAGGTGGAGACCAGCCAGGCCCCGGGATTCCGGGTGGACATCGAGGATTGCGACGTCATCGAGCTGGCGGCCTGGTTCTGGAGCCCGGAGCTTCCCGGCCGGCTGCACGTGCGCGACCTGGGCAAGCCCCATCTGCAGCTGGGCCGGCGCCTGTGCTGGGTGAACCTGGACAGCCTGTCCGCGGCCGGCCTGGGCCTGACCTACCACCGCCTGTGCCCCCAGGCCCCGGAGGACCCGCTGGCCGGGAGCATGCTGGTCTACCTCAAGCTGGCCCCGCCCTCGGACGCCCCGGACGACCCGCTGGCCCTGTTCCTGGCCTGCGAGGTCCGGTCGCGGCAGCCCCTGGGCCGCTCGACCTACCTGGGCCTGCACATCCTGGCCGAGGGCGCGCCCGAGGCCGGAGACAAGGCCCTGTCCCTGGTCAACGTGGAGCGCTACGGCATCGCCGACCTGACCCGCTGGTGCGACGAAAAGGACCGCTACCTGCGCAGCGCCAACCAGGCGCATCGGCCTGGGCTTAGCATGGACCGCCTGCTGGCCGAGGTGGTGGCCGCGGCCTGGAGCAAGGAGAAGGAGTCCGGCCCCGAGGATGCGGCCAAAGGGATGCCGCCTACCGAGACGGCGTGAAGAGCAGTTCGATGCGGCGGTTGCGGGCCCTGGACGCCTCGTCCTCGTTGGGCACCAGGGGCATGGTGTCGGCATAGCCCGCGGCGGACATGCGCCGCACCGGCGCCCCGTGCTCCTGGGCCAGTTCGCGCAGCGCCGCAGCGGCCCGGGCCGCGGACAACTCCCAGGTGGAGCGGAACAGGCGGCCCCCCTGCTCCTGATCGTCGGTATGCCCGCGGATCTTCAACTCCATGCCGTAACTGTCCAGGATGGCCGCCACCTCGCCCAGCATGCGCCTCGCCCCGGGAGTCAGGGTGGCGGAGCCGGGCTCGAAGAGGATGGCGCTGGAAACCTGGATGAGCACCCCGTCCTCCTCGCCGCTCACGCTGGTCCGGCGGGCCAGTTCCGGATCCCGGGTGGCGAAGTCCTTGAGCCGCTGCGCCACCTCGCGCTGCACCTGGCCCATGCTGGACAGCTTGGCGGCATCGGCCAGCTTGGCCGCCTTGACCGGGGTGGGCGAACCCGACTGGAGGCTGGCCTTGACCTTGGCGGTGTCCTCCGGGTTCTGGAAGAAGATGGCCAGGTTCTCCTTCTGCTGGGGCTTGAGGGCCATGAGCAGCCAGAGCAGAAGGAAGAGGGCCATGAGCGCGGTGACGAAGTCCGCGTAGGCCACCTTCCAGCTCCCGCCGTGCGGGGCGTGCTCCGCCTCCTCGGGATCGCGGAAGATGACGAGCTTCTTGCCTCCGCTAGCCATTCTTCATGACCTGCTCGAGCTCCTCGAAGCTGGGCTGGACATGCTCGGGGATGGCCCGGCGGCCGGCCTCCACCGCCAGGATCGGGGCCAAGCCGATGAGGTAGGCGGAAATGGCGGCCTTGGCCACCTTGAGTTGCCCCTGCTTGGTCCGCGCCGCGTGCTCCAGGTTGGCCCCCATGGGTCCCACGAAGCCGTAGCACATGAGCACGCCCAGGAAGGTGCCGAGCAGCGCCGCGCCGATGGAGTGGCCGAGCACCTCGGGCGGCTCGTTGAGCTTGCCCATGGTCATCACCACCCCCAGCACCGCGGCCACGATGCCCAGGCCGGGCAGGGAGTCCGCCACCTTGGCCACTCCCTGGGAGGGGATGAGCGCGTGGTGCGTGCGCGAGGCGATGTCGAAGTCCATGAGCGATTCGAGGTAGTGGTGCTCCACGTTGCCCGACACCACGATCTTCAGGTTGTCGCAGATGAAGGCGCACACCGCCTTGCGTTTGAGCACCGAGGGATGCTTGGCGAAGATGTTGCTCTGGTCCGGCTTGGACACATGCTTGTCCATGGCCACCGCCCCGCCCCTCCGGGCCTCGGTGAACAGGGTGTAGAGCACGGCCAGGATGTCCAGGTAGTCGCGCTTGCCCGGCTCCTTGGCCGTGAAGATTCCCGGCAGGTGCTTGAACACGTCCTTGACCACGCTCAAGGGCGAGGCGATGAGAAAGGAGCCCAGGGCCGCGCCGAAGATGATGAGCATCTCCACGGGCTGGTACAGGATCACCAGATGCCCCCCCTCCGCCAGGAAGCCGCCGATCACTGCTCCCAGCACCACCAGGATGCCGAGGATTGCCGTCATGGATTCCCCCTTGCGCCGCCTTCGCCGGACGGACCGCACATCAATCAAGAATCTCAGCATATACGCCTGGCGCAGGCCTGACGCAACGAAAGAATTGTCAAGCGCGTCAAGATGTTGCGTCAAGACAACGAAAGAGCCGGCCCGCCGGGCGCTCCCCGGAAGGCTTATGATGTGCTGCGGACGGACGGCTTGACAGGCCCGGAAGCCGGCGCTAGGGTGCCGGCCATGCACAAACCCTCCGCTCCGGCCCTGTTCTCCTATTATTATGCCGCGGCATCGGCCCGCGGCGGACGGAGGGGTGCGATCTAGCTCCCGCAGCAACCGGACGCGCGAAGAAGGGGCCGCAGGTTCACACCTGCGGCCCCTTTTTTTGTTCCACACCAACCCCAAGGAGACTCCCATGCACATCGGCAAGGCCATCCGCAAGGAACGCTTCTTCAACCGGGACACCAAACGCACCATCATCGTCCCCCTGGACCACGGGGTGTCCGTGGGCCCCATCCCCGGGCTGGTGAACATGGTGGAGACCCTGACCCACATCGCCGAGGGCGGGGCCAACGCGGTGCTCATGCACAAGGGCCTGGTGCCCTGCGGCCACCGCCAGCACGGCCCGGACATCGGACTCATCGTCCACCTCTCGGGCTCCACCAGCCTCTCCCCCTTCCCCAACGCCAAGGCCCTCACCGGCTCGGTGGAGGACGCCATCAAGCTGGGCGCGGACGCGGTGTCCGTGCACGTGAACATCGGCGACGAGTCCGAGCGGGAAATGCTGCGCGACCTGGGCGAGGCCGCCTCCAGGGCCACCGACTGGGGCATGCCCACCCTGGCCATGGTCTACGCCCGGGGCAAGGAGGTGAAGGACGGCTTCTCCCCCGACGTGG
Organism: Thermodesulfobacteriota bacterium; assembly: GCA_040753075.1. Lineage (GTDB taxonomy): Bacteria > Desulfobacterota > Desulfovibrionia > Desulfovibrionales > Desulfovibrionaceae > UBA6814. Next base: position 8,841 of record JBFMHA010000085.1, on the reverse strand, counting down.
TGGCCCACTGCGCCCGGGTGGGCATGGAGCTGGGCGCGGACGTGGTCAAGGTGCCCTACACCGGCTCGCCCAAGACCTTCGAGAAGGTGGTCAAGGGCGTGTGCATCCCGGTGGTCATCGCCGGCGGGGCCAAGATGGACTCGGTCAAGGACATCCTCCAGATGGCCCACGACTCGGTCAAGGCCGGCGGCTCGGGCCTGTCCATCGGCCGCAACATCTTCCAGGCCGACCACCCGCAGCGCCTGGTGGCCGCCCTGCGCGCCATCGTGCACGAGGACGCCTCGGTGGCCGAGGCCCTGAAGATCGCCGGCGGCGACCGGGCCGCCCGCAAGCCGGCCAAGCCCCGCAAGAAATAGGGCCGCACGGGCCGTGATGAGGGGGGAGCGCATTCTTTGCGCTTCCCCCTTGACTGGCGGCTAATTCATACTATTTAACTCAGCATTATCGAGCGCGGTGCAACAGGCCTGCACATGTGCAGGCCAGGGCTCGGCCATGTGCATGATTTGCACAGAATGGGCTGCACACGATCCGGTCCCGCACCCGCAACCACACGGGATTCCGGTCCTTGCCCCTTCCGGCACGGGCCGTGCTTATCCTGGCAAAATCCTCGGGATCAGGGCCACACAGCCCGCCCGCCACGGAGGCTCCCCAATGCGTTCCCTGCAGACCCCGTTCATCGCCCTGGCCGTCCTGGCCGTCCTGCTTCTATCCGCCGGCGCAAGCCAGGCCTTTCTCGGCTTCGGCGGCTCCCACCAGACCGTGAAACTCCAGAACGGAACGGCCTCGACGCCCCTCTCCGCCCTGGCCGACGGCAAGGCCCGTTATTTCCAGGCCGAAGTGAACGGCGGGACCGTGCGCTTCTTCCTGGTCAAGGACCAGGCCGGGGGCGTGCGCGCGGCCTTCGACGCCTGCGACGTGTGCTGGCGCGAGCACAAGGGCTACACCCAGGACGGGGCCTACATGGTCTGCAACAACTGCGGCCAGGCCTTCCCCATCGCCCGCATCGGCGCGGTGCAGGGCGGCTGCAACCCCTCGCCCCTGGCCTTCTCGGTCGACGCCAAGGCCGTGACCATCAAGGCCCCGGACCTGGCCGCCGGCCTGCGCTACTTCCAGGGCTAAGCCCCATGAACCTGCTCACCATCCCCCTGCGCTACGCCCGGCGCAAGTGGCCGCGCACCCTGCTCCTTACCCTGGTCTTCGCCCTGGGCGCCACCTCCATGGCGGCCCTGTGGCACGTGTCCAGGGTGGTGGGCGAGAGCCTCGAGCGCAAGCTCACCGCCTTCGGCGCCAACATCCTGGTCTCCCCCAAGGCCGAAACCCTGGCCGTGAGCTACGGCGGGGTGAGCCTGGGCAACCTGCTCTACGAGGTGCGCCACCTGGACGAGACGGAGGCGATCTCGGCCATCCGGTCCATCAAGAATGCGGCCAACCTGGCCGCGGTGGCCCCCAAGCTGGTGGGCACGGCCACGGTGGGGGCCGAACAGGCGCCGGTGGTGGGGGTGCGTTTCGACCAGGAGCAGACCATCAAGAAGTACTGGCGGATCAAGGGGATGCTTCCCACCGCCGAAAACGAGGTGGTGCTGGGCAGTGCGGTGGCCGCCCGGCTGGGGCTGGACTTCGGCTCCAGCCTCCACCTGGGAGACCGCGAGGTCACGGTGGCCGGAGTGCTCTCGCCCACCGGCGGGGACGACGACGCCGTGGTGCTGGCCGACCTCGGCCTGGCCCAGCGCCTGTTCGGCCTGCCGGGCAAGGTGAGCTTCGTGGAGGTTTCGGCCCTGTGCGCAGGCTGTCCCATCGAGGAGATCGTGGCCCAGATCGGGGGCAAGCTCCCGGGCCTGGAGGTCAAGGCCCTGCGCAGCGTGGTGGAGGGCCGCATGGCCTCGGTGCACTTCGTGCAGCACCTGACCCTGGCCGTGGCCCTGGTGATCCTGGTGAGCGCCTGCGCGGTGGTGGGCTTCTCCATGCTCTCGGCGGTGAACGAGCGCAAGGCCGAGATCGGGCTCCTGCGCTCCCTGGGCTACTCCCGCCCCGGCATCTTCGCCATCTTCTGCTTCGAAGCCCTGCTCCTGGGCGCGGCCGCCGGCGCGGCGGGATCCCTGGCCGGCTACGTCGTGGGCCGCAAGGTGGTGCTTCTCCTGGACGCGGCCGAGGTCCTGCCCGTGTTCAGCCCGCTGGAGGCCCTGGCGGTCTGCCTGGGCATGGCCCTGGTGGCGGCCCTGGCCGCGGCCTACCCTGCGGCCAAGGCCGCCCGCATCGAACCCTCGGCCGCCCTGGTCGCCCTTTGAAAATAATGAGAACGCCCCTGGGCAGCCTCACAACCGACTGCTCGCCCCGCGAGATCAACGAGACCGCCATGCTCGAAGCCCGCAACATCGCCAAGTCCTACGCCACGGCCGAGGGCCCCGCCCCGGTCCTGCGCGACGTGAGCCTGACCCTGGAGCAAGGGGAGTTCCTGGCCATCGTGGGCCGCTCCGGCTCGGGCAAGTCCACTCTGCTCAACATCCTCTCCACCCTGCTGGCCCCGGACTCGGGACAGGTGCTCTACCGCGGCCGCGACGTGACCCGCCTGCCCGAGGCAGAGCTCTCGGCCCTGCGGCGCAAGGACTTCGCGGTGGTGTTCCAGATGCACCATCTCCTGCCCTACCTCACCGCCCTGGAGAACGTGCTGCTCCCCTTCATGACCGGCCTGGGCTCCGCGCCCCGAGCCGCCCGGGACCGGGCCCTGGAGTGCCTGGACCGGGTGGGCCTCGCGGGCAAGCGCCACCGCCTTCCCGGCCGCCTCTCCGGCGGCGAGCAGCAGCGGGTGGCCATCGCCCGGGCCCTGGTCAAGGAGGCCGGCATCCTGTTCGCCGACGAGCCCACCGGCTCCCTGGACCCGGGAACCGGACGGGAGATCGTGGGCCTGCTCCAGGATCTCAACGCGGAAGGCCTCTCGGTGGTCATGGTGACCCACGACCTGGGCTATGCCTCCTGCGCCCACCGCATGCTCCGCATGGAGAACGGCGCTCCGGCCTGCGCCGCCTGAGCCTGCGCTGCGCACGGCAGCAAAGGCCCCGCTCCGGCGGGGCCTTTGCTTTTGTCAACATTGGCCTGCTTCTTGCTTTGTAAAGCGGCAGCGGAAAAAAGTGTCACCACTCCGTTGCGGTCGATCCTGAACGGCCGTGGGTTGCGAGCAAGGAGAGCCGATGTCGCTTGTCATCAATCACAACCTGATGGCCATGAATGCGGCCAGGAACCTGACCCAGGCCTTCGGGAATCTCTCCATCTCCACCCGCCGCCTGTCCTCCGGCCTGCGCATCGCCATCGCGGCCGACGACCCGGCCGGCCTGGCCATCAAGGACCTGATGCGCTCGGACATTGCGGGACTGCACCAGGGCGTGCGCAACTGCAACGACGCCATCTCCCTCATCCAGACCGCGGACGGCGCGCTCTCCATCATCGACGAGAAGCTCATCCGCATGAAGGAGCTGGCCGAGCAGGCCGCCACCGGCACGTACAACTCCGACCAGCGCCTCATCATTGATTCGGAATACCAGGCCATGGCCTCGGAGATCACCCGAATCGCCAACGCCACGGACTACAACGGCATCTACCTGCTCAACGGCAACCTCTCCAGCACCGACCACGACGGCGCCGGGCTGCAGCCCGCCGGCAAGCTCAAGGTTCACTTCGGCGTGGGCAACGACTGCGCCGAGGACTACTATTACATCCGCATCAACACCGCGACCGCCTCGGCCCTGGGCCTGGGCAACGCCTCGGACCCCATCCACGGCGGATTCGCCATCTCCACCCAGGAGGCGGCCCAGTCCGCCCTGGCGTCCATCAACGCGGCCATCATCTCCAAGGACAACATCCGCGCCTCCCTGGGCTCGCTGCAGAACCGGCTGGAGAACACCATCACCAACCTCTCCATCCAGGCCGAGAACCTCCAGGCCGCGGAATCGCGCATCTCCGACGTGGACGTGGCCGAGGAGATGACCGAGTTCGTGCGCCAGCAGATCCTCACCCAGGCCGCGGTGGCCATGCTCGCCCAGGCCAACTCCCTGCCGCGCCTGGCCATGCAGCTCCTCGGCGGATAACACCCCGAGAATACACGCCAAGCACTTTGCTCGCCCCGACGGCGCGAACCCGCCGTCGGGGCGAACACTTTCATACCCCTAAAGTTTTTCCTTTAGCCCCACGATAAGGGGGGGCAACACGGTGTCCGCATCCGGTCGGGGAGGCCGGGAGGCAGGAAGGAAGGCCCGCCGCGGACCGAATCCAGAGTCTCTGGCAAGGAAGCCAAGACGACACTTTCAAGGAGGAAAAACATGTCCCTGGTTATCAACCACAACCTGATGGCCATGAACGCGGCCCGCAACCTGGGCACCGCGTTCGGCAACCTCTCCACATCGGTGCGCCGGCTCTCCTCGGGCCTGCGCGTGTCCACCGCGGCCGACGACGCCGCGGGCCTGGCCGTGCGCGAGCTCATGCGCTCGGACATCGCCAGCCTCAACCAGGGCGTGCGCAACGCCAACGACGCCATCTCCCTCATCCAGACCGCAGACGGCGCGCTCTCCATCATCGACGAGAAGCTCATCCGCATGAAGGAGCTGGCCGAGCAGGCGGCCACCGGCACCTACAACTCCGATCAGCGCCTGATCATCGATTCCGAATACCAGGCCATGGCCTCGGAAATCACCCGAATCGCCAACGCCACGGACTTCAACGGCATCTACCTGCTCAACGGCAACCTCTCCGGCGCCACCCACAGCGGGGCCGGGCTGGTGTCCACCGGCAAGCTGAAGGTCCACTTCGGCGTGGGCAACGACTGCTCCGAGGACTACTACTACGTCCAGATCAGCACCGCGACCGCCTCGGCCCTGGGCCTGGGCAACCAGTCCGCGGCCGACGCCGGCTACTCCATCTCCACCCAGCAGGCGGCCCAGCAGTCACTGGACGCCATCAACCAGGCCATCATCTCCAAGGACAAGATCCGCGCCGAGCTCGGCGCCCTGCAGAACCGGCTGGAGAACACCATCTCCAACCTGCAGATCCAGGCCGAGAACCTCCAGGCCGCCGAGTCCCAGATCTCGGACGTGGACGTGGCCCTCGAGATGACCGAGTTCGTGCGCCAGCAGATCCTGTCCCAGTCCGCAGTGGCCATGCTGGCCCAGGCCAACTCCCTGCCGAGGCTGGCCATGCAGCTCCTGGGCGGCTAGCAGCCGCTCCCAGCCCCCGCCCGGCTCCGGCCGCCCCTGCGACGCCCCGGCGTCGGCAGGGGCGGCCTTTTCCATCTCTAAAGTTTTCTCCTCCAAACGACGATAAGGTGAGCGACACCCGGTCCGAATCCGGCCGACAAGGAGGTGGGCGCCAACCCGTATCCGGCCGCAGGACCACATGACCGCGACTTTTTGGCAAGGACGCCAAAAGTGACACTTTCAAGGAGGAAAGTCTCATGTCTCTGGTTATCAATCACAACTTGATGGCCATGAACGCAGCCCGCAACCTGGGCACCGCGTTCGGCAACCTCTCCACCTCGGTGCGCCGGCTCTCCTCGGGCCTGCGCGTGTCCACCGCGGCCGACGACGCCGCGGGCCTGGCCGTGCGCGAGCTCATGCGCTCGGACATCGCCAGCCTCAACCAGGGCGTGCGCAACGCCAACGACGCCATCTCCCTCATCCAGACCGCAGACGGCGCGCTCTCCATCATCGACGAGAAGCTCATCCGCATGAAGGAGCTGGCCGAGCAGGCGGCCACCGGCACCTACAACTCCGATCAGCGCCTGATCATCGATTCCGAATACCAGGCCATGGCCTCGGAAATCACCCGAATCGCCAACGCCACGGACTTCAACGGCATCTACCTGCTCAACGGCAACCTCTCCGGCGCCACCCACAGCGGGGCCGGGCTGGTGTCCACCGGCAAGCTGAAGGTCCACTTCGGCGTGGGCAACGACTGCTCCGAGGACTACTACTACGTCCAGATCAGCACCGCGACCGCCTCGGCCCTGGGCCTGGGCAACCAGTCCGCGGCCGACGCCGGCTACTCCATCTCCACCCAGCAGGCGGCCCAGCAGTCACTGGACGCCATCAACCAGGCCATCATCTCCAAGGACAAGATCCGCGCCGAGCTCGGCGCCCTGCAGAACCGGCTGGAGAACACCATCTCCAACCTGCAGATCCAGGCCGAGAACCTCCAGGCCGCCGAGTCCCAGATCTCGGACGTGGACGTGGCCATCGAGATGACCGAGTTCGTGCGTCAGCAGATCCTGTCCCAGTCCGCAGTGGCGATGCTCGCCCAGGCCAACTCCCTGCCGAGGCTGGCCATGCAGCTCTTGGGCGGCTAGTCCTGAAGGACGACGTGCAGGCAAACCTCTGACAGGAGCCGGGCCGCGGGTCTCACCCCGGCCCGGCTCCTCGCTCTTCCCAGGGGGCCCATGCTGGCATCCGGCTTGCAGACAATCCGTCCGGAGGGGTCCCGCCGGGGCCCGGCCGGAATTTTCTGCCCGCAGAGGTGACGCATGGCCGACGAAACCCAGGACATATCCTCGAACAAGATCGTCTTCTCGGGCCTGGGCTCAGGCACGGACTTCGACTCCATCATCAAGGCCACGGTGGAGGTCGAGAAGTTCCGCATCAAGCGGCTCAACGTCTGGAAGTCCTCCTGGCAGACCAAGGTGGACAACTTCCAGCAGCTCAACACCAAGATGCTCTCCCTCAAGACCTCGCTGGAAGGCATGGACACCCTGTCCGAGTTCCTGGTCAAGGGCGCGACCGTGGCGGACAGTTCGGTGTTCACCGCCACCGCAAACTCCTCGGCCCAGGTGGCCGCGCACACGGTGCAGGTCAACCAGCTGGCCAAGAACGACATGTGGGTGGGCTCCCACGCCTTCGCCTCGGCCACGGCCACGGTGAACAACTCCGGCTCGGCGCAGACCTTCGCCTACACCTACGGCGCCGCCAACGTGAGCGTGGAGATCGGCGCGGGCACCACCCTGACCGGCCTGGTCAACGCCATCAACACCGACCCGGACAATCCCGGGGTGCGCGCCGCCGCCATCAAGGTGGCCGACGGCGACTACCGGCTGCAGATCTGGGGCATGGACCTCGGCGCGAGTTACCAGTTCAGCGTGGGGGCGGGCACCACCCTGTCCAACGTCAAGGCGTCCGACATGGCCCAGACCCAGAACGCCCAGAACAGCCAGGTCAAGGTGGACGGGTTCCCCAGCGCCGCAGGATCCTGGATCGAGCGGTCCACCAACAGCCTTTCCGACGTGATCGAGGGCCTGACCCTGAACCTCAAGGGGACCGGATCCTCCTCCGTGAGCACCGCGGTGGACAAGGACGCGGTCAAGGAGAACGTGCGCACCTTCGTGGACAAGATCAACGAGGTCCGCGAGTACATCCTGGACATCACCAAGTTCAACTCCACCACCCAGAAGGCCTCGGTGCTCACCGGCAACTACGGGGTGCAGCTCATCTCCACCCGGCTCAAGGAGCTGGTGGCGGGCAAGGGCACCGGCTTCGACTACGACGACGACGCCATCTCGGTGCTCTCCCAGATCGGCATCACCACCGACGCCACCGAGGACTCGGCCACCCGGGGCCTGCTGGTGCTCGACGAGGAGATCCTGGACGAGGCCCTGGACAGCAACCCCGACGAACTGGCGCAGCTTCTGGCCGCGGACTTCGTGGGAGGGAGCAACTCCTCGAACTTCTCCTACTACTCCCACATCGACAACCTGACCAAGGCCGGGACCTACGCCTTGTCCTACACCGTGGACGGCTCGGGCAACATCACCGGGGCCACCATCAACGGACGCGCCGCCACCGTGGACAACTCCACCCACGAGATCACCGGCCTGCACGGCTACGACGAGGCAGGCCTGGTGATCAAGGTCACCAACCTCACCGCAGGGTCCTACTCCGGCGAGGTCCGCCTCAAGCAGGGCAAGGCCGGCCAGCTCGCCGAGTCCCTCAAGGACCTCACCAGCTCCACCAGCGGCCCTCTGCACATCCTGGAAGAGAACTACCAGGACATCATGGACAACATCGACAAGAAGATCGAGCGCGAGGAGACCCGCATCACCGCGCTCGAGGAGCACCTGCGCGAACGCTACGCCCGGCTGGAGGCGGTGCTAGGCAACTACAACAACATCTCCAGCTCGCTCTCCAACCAGATCAACCAGCTGCCCAGGGGCAACAGCTGACAGACCGGCGCCTCCGAGGGGAAGACATGCAGAAAGCCGCCTACGCCTACCTCGCCACCCAGGTCACCACCACCGACCAGGGGGATCTCCTGCTCCTGCTCTACGAGGGGGCCGTCAAGTTCCTCAAGCAGGCCAAGGTCAAGATGGAGGAGCGCGATTACGCCCAGAAGGGCATCCTCATCTCCAAGGCCCTGGACGTCATCGCCGAGCTGGACAGCAGCCTGAACGCGGAAAAGGGCGGAGAACTGGCCCAGAACCTGCACAACCTCTATTTCTACTGCAACACCCGGCTGCTCCAGGCCAACCTGCGCATGAACACCGCCCAGGTGGACGAGGTCATCCGCATCCTCGAGGCCCTCAAGGAGGCCTTCAACCAGATATCCAAGTCCAAGATCCAGACCAAGGCCGCCACGGTCCACGCCCCATCCGGCCAGGAGCAGCCCGAAGCGGCGGCCAAGCCCCAGATGTTCTCCATCGGCAAGGGCCCCGCCGGCCCCGCCCCGGCCGCCCACGTGCTGGCGGCCGCGGCCCAGGCTGCGGCCCCGGGCTACAAGCCGGCGCCCAAGCCCGCCCCGGCCGCTCCTGCGGCCCCGGGCCCCGCGCCGGTGGCGGCGCTCAGGAAACCCGCCAGCGACCCCGCCCAGGCCCCC
>JBFMHA010000084.1:0-13194 GCA_040753075.1 Thermodesulfobacteriota bacterium | reverse complement strand
ACTTCACAGAAGGAGAGCAAATATTCAAACGAGATCAGCAGGACTATGGCGCAGCCGGCTCCGCCACCCCCCCCCCCACCCCCCCCCCCCCCCCCCCCCCCCCCCCCCCCCCCCCCCCCCCCCCCCCCCCCCCCCCCCCCCCCCCCGCCTCCTCCTGAAAGGAGCCGCCCATGCTCATTCCCAGGGGTTTCCGCTTCGCGACGGCGGCGGCGGGGTTCCGCAAGGCCGGCCGGAACGACCTGGCGGTGCTGTATTCCACGGTCCCGGCCGCGGCGGCCGGGGTGTTCACCACCAACCTGTTCCAGGCCGCGCCGGTGCTGGCGGCCCGGGAGAACCTGGCGGCCTCGCGCACGGCCCGGGCCATCGTGGTCAACGCCGGCCAGGCCAACGCCTGCACCGGCGAGGAAGGGGTGGTGAACTGCAAGGTCAGCCTGGAGCTGACGGCCGAGGCCCTGGGCGTCGCTCCGGCGGAGGTGCTGCCCGCGTCCACCGGAGTCATCGGGATGCACCTGGCCATGGACAAGTGGCGCGAGGCCATGCCGCAGCTCCGGGAGAGCCTGGGCCAGGCCACGGCCCTGGAGGCGGCCAAGGCCATCATGACCACGGACAGCTTCCCCAAGCTGGCCTCGGCCCGGATGGCCACCGAGGACGGCCGCGAGGTGCGGGTGCTGGGCATGTGCAAGGGCGCGGGCATGATCTGCCCCAACATGGCCACCATGCTCGGCTTCATCCTCACCGACGCGGACGTGGAGCCGGACCTGTGGCGGGAGATCGTTGCCGGCTGCGCGGCCGAGTCCTTCAACCGGGTCACGGTGGACGGCGACACCTCCACCAACGACTGCGTCATCGGCCTGGCCAACGGCCGCAGCGAGGTGAAGGTGGGGCGCGAGGACATGGAGCCCCTGATCGCGGCCGTGGACCAGGTGTGCCAGGCCCTGGCCTACATGCTGGTGCAGGACGCCGAGGGCGGCACCAAGGTGGCCCGCATCGAGGTGCAGGGCGCGGCCGACGACCGGGACGCCGAACTGGCGGCCCGGGCCGTGGGCAACTCGCCCCTGGTCAAGACCGCGCTCTTCGGCCGCGACCCCAACTGGGGCCGCATCGCCGCGGCGCTCGGCCGCAGCGGGGCGGCGTTCGACCCGGACCTGGTGCGCATCGCCATCGGCGGCATCGTGATCTTCGAGCGCGGCCTGCCCGCGCCCGGCGACCTGCGCGCGCTCCTGGGCGGCATCCTGCGGCGGCAGGACGTCCCCATCGACATCTCCCTGGGGACCGGGCCCGGCGCATACGTGCTCCTGGCCTCGGACCTGACCTACGACTACGTGAAGATCAACGCCGAATATACGACGTAACTGGGGCTCCGCCCCAGGCCCCGGCCAGGGGGCAACCCCCTGGACCGTATTTGGCGGACGCGAGGCCCCGGCAGGGATTGGAGGGGCGCGGCCGCATGGAAGGAACCATGTCTGAAGAGAAAAAACTGAAGAGAATCGCCGACTTTTTGTACGAGACAGGGATGCTGCGCCGCACTCCGCGCACCGGGTACCAGTTCCTGGGCACGGGCAGCGAGAACGTGGCCGAGCACAGCTTCCGCACCGCGGTCATCGGCTTCGTGCTGGCCCGCATGGCCGGCGCGGACCCGGAAAAGACCGCCATGCTCTGCCTGTTCCACGACCTGCACGAGGCCCGCACCGGCGACTTCAACTACGTGAACCGCATGTACAACGACAGCCGCCGCACCGATGCGCTCAAGGACTGCCTGGCCGGCACCGGCCTGGAGGAGGACGTGCTCGGCTACTGGCGGGAGCTGGAAAATATTCCCAGCCCCGAGGCCAGGCTCGCCCAGGACGCGGACCAGCTCGACCTCATCCTGAACCTGGCCGAGGAGCTGGACCTGGGCAACCACCGCGCCGGTCAGTGGCTCGAACTGGCCCTGGAGCGGCTGCGCACCCCCGAGGGCCAGGCCCTGGGCAAGCAGATCGCGGCGACCAATCCCACCGACTGGTGGATGGCGCGGCCCGACCGCTCCTGGTGGACCCGGGCCAACGGCGGCAAGCCGCCCCGCGGCGGCAGCGAGGAGGGGTGATGGCGGCGGGGGGCTTGACATTCCCGCCGGATGCGTCCCCGTTCGACAAAACAGGAACGTCCGCCGGGAGGACGGTCTCTGCGGGCCGGTCTGTCCCACCCCTTGACTTCCCGGAAGACATGCGTACAAGTGCGGGGGACCCGGGATTGTCCCGGAAGCGAGCCCTATTCGAGACGCCCAAGGATTTTCCGACGAACATCAGCACCAAGTCCGGACCGGACCTCCGCCGTCCGGACATGTTTTCACGACGCCGGCCGTCGCACGCCAAGTCCTCCCGCACAACCCATCCTGTGGGGGCGGTTTTTTTCCGTGTCGCCGGCGCCATAATAGCATGAAAAAAATCAACGACTTCCCCCCCCTGCGCATCGGGGCCCTTACGGCCCGCACTCCCATCGTTCAGGGAGGCATGGGGGTGGGCATCTCCCTGTCCGGCCTGGCCTCGGCAGTGGCCAACCAGGGAGGCGTCGGGGTGATCTCCGCCGCAGCCATCGGCCTGGTGAATCCTCCCCAGCCCTCCCTGGGCTACGAAGAGGACTGCCGCGCCGTGCTGCGCCGGGAGATCCGCCGCGCCCGCGAACTCTCGCCCCAAGGCATCCTGGGCGTGAACATCATGGTGGCCCTGACCAATTACGCCGACATGGTGCGGGTTTCGGCCGAAGCCGGCATCGACGTGATCTTCTCCGGAGCGGGCCTGCCCCTGGACCTGCCCGGCCAGCTCCCTGAAGGCGCCGCGACCCTGCTCTCGCCCATCGTCTCCTCGCCCCGCGCGGCCGCGGTCATCTCCAAGCGCTGGCTGTCCCGCTTCGACCGCCTTCCCGACGCGGTGGTGGTGGAGGGACCCAAGGCCGGCGGGCACCTGGGCTTCAGCCGGGAGCAGATCGACGACCCGGCCTTCGCCCTGGAGGCTCTGGTGCCCGAGGTGGTCGAGGCGCTCAAGCCCTTCGAGGACAAGGCCGGCCGGGCCATCCCGGTCATCGCCGCGGGCGGCTGCTACACCGGCGCGGACATCCGGAAGTTCCTGGACATGGGCGCTGCAGCGGTGCAGATGGGCACCCGCTTCGTGGCCACCGAGGAGTGCGACGCGGACCCCGCCTTCAAGCAGGCCTACCTGGACGCCAAGCCCGGGGACGACACCATCATCCAGAGCCCCGTGGGTCTTCCCGGCCGGGCGCTCATGAACCCCTTCCTGGAGCAGGTGGGCAACGGCCGCAAGAAGCCCGTGAACTGCCCCTACCACTGCATCCGCACCTGCGATCCGGAGAAGAGCCCCTACTGCATCTCCCTGGCCCTCATGTCGGCCCAGAGGGGCTTCACCGACCGGGGCTTCGTTTTCGCAGGGGCCAACGTCCACCGCGTGGACCGCATCACTACGGTCAAGGAGCTCATCGACGAGCTCCGCGAGGAATACATTCAGGCCGACGTCACGGCCTGACCCCCATCGCTTTCCTTCCGCCCGGCGTATTCCCGGGCCGATTCACCCTCTGAACCAAGGACATCATAGTGCTTTTTTCTGACTTTGCGCTTGATCCGCGCATCGGCAAAGGTATTGCCGCCGCGGGCTACTGCTCCCCCACGCCCATCCAGGCCCAGGCCATCCCCCACGTCATGCTCGGCCGCGACCTCATGGGCCTGGCCCAGACCGGCACCGGCAAGACCGCGGCCTTCGCCCTGCCCATCCTGCACCGCCTGTGCGCCGGCCCCCGCGGCCGCGCCCGCGCCCTGGTGCTGGCCCCCACCCGGGAGCTGGCCGAACAGATCCGCCAGTCCTTCGACGTGCTGGGCTCCGGCTCCGGCCTGCGCTGCGCCGCGGTGTACGGCGGGGTGGGCATCAATCCCCAGGTCCACGCCCTGCGCCGGGCGGACATCGTGGTGGCCTGCCCCGGCCGGCTCCTCGACCACCTGAACCGCGGCACCGCCAACCTTTCCGGCGTGGAGGTCCTGGTCCTGGACGAGGCCGACCACATGTTCGACATGGGCTTCCTGCCCGACGTGCGCCGCATCCTGAAGGCCGTGCCGGAGAAGCGCCAGACGCTGCTCTTCTCCGCCACCATGCCCGAAGCCATCCGGACCCTGGCCGAGGAGACCCTCGACGACCCGCTCACCGTGCGCGCCGGCGAAATCCGGCCGGTGGAGACCGTGGCCCACGCCCTGTGCTCCCTGCGCCAGACCGACAAGACCCCGGCCCTCAAGGCCTTCCTGCGCGGCACCGACACCAACTCCGTGCTGGTCTTCACCCGCACCAAGCACCGGGCCAAGACCCTGGCCCGCCACCTGGTCGAGGCCGGAGTGCCCTCCGACTGCCTGCAGGGCAACATGTCCCAGAACCGCCGCCAGGCGGCCATGGACGCCTTCCGCAACGGGAAGATCAAGGTCCTGGTGGCCACCGACATCGCGGCCCGGGGCATCGACGTGAACCTGGTTTCCCACGTGGTGAACTTCGACATGCCGGACACGGTGGAGGCCTACACCCACCGCATCGGCCGCACCGGCCGCGCCGAGCGCGCCGGCTTCGCCCTGACCCTGGTCACCGGCGAGGACGAGGGCCTGGTGCGGGCCGTGGAGCGGGTGCTGGGACGGCGCATCGAGCGCACCCGCATCCCCGGCTTCACCCCGGCCCAGGCCCAGGCCGCGGCCGCGCCCCAGCCCGCCAGCGACTTCGACCGCCCCGACCGGCGGTTCTCCGGCCGGCCCGGCAAGGCCCCGGCCGGCCGCTCCGGCGGCCGCGACACCCGCGGCTCCGGCTACGGGCGCGGCGGGAGCGGATCCCGCGACGCCCGCGGCAACGGCGATGCGAGCCAGGGCTATGGCGGCGACGGAGCCCGCGGCGGGAGGGACTCCCGTGACGGGCGCGACGCCCGCTATTCCGAGTCCCGCGGCCCGGGCCGCGGACGCGGCGGCAACGGCCCCCGCGACGGCCGGGACCGGGACGGCCGGCGTTCCGACGAGCGCCGCCGTGATGTCCGGGCCGCCTAGCCGGGGCATGCGCCCATCCGAATGACGCGCACGGGCGCGGAGGACGACTTTCCTCCGCGCCCGTTGCGTTTTCCGGGCCTTGTCAGGCCGCCGCATTTCAGTCAGAACTCGATGACCCTGACCCAGGAACCCGAAGCGCACCAGCCATGACCACTCCCCGGGAAGCCCACGCCAACCCCCTGCAGACCATGCTCAAGCCCAACTCCGTGGCCGTGATCGGCGCCACGGAGGAGCCCGGGCACCCGGCCGCGGTGCTGCTCCGCAACCTTCTCGCCTCCAAGTTCATCGGCCCCATCATCCCGGTGCACGACACCCTGGACGAGGTCTTCGACCTGCCGGTGTACCGCTCCATCGACACCCTGCCGCTCACCCCGGACCTGGCGGTGATCTGCTCCGATCCGGAGAGCATCCCGGACTACGTGCTGGACCTGGGCCGGCGCGGCGTGTCCGGCGCGGTCATCATGAGCCGGGGCATCGAGGCCCTGCCCGGGGACGTGCAGATCATGCTCAAGGACGCGGCCCTGTCCGCGGCCCGCAAGCACTTCATGCGGCTCATGGGGCCGGGCAGCCTGGGGTTCATCACCCCCTCCACCGGCATCAACGCCAGCCTGGCCCACTCCGACGCCGCGCCGGGCAAGATCGCCTTCATCACCCAGTCCGACGCGCTGTTCACCACGGTGCTGGACTGGGCCAACTCGCGCAGCATCGGCTTCTCGCACTTCATCTCCCTGGGCGACCAGCTGGACGTGAATTTCGGCGCGCTCCTGGACCTCCTGTCCACGGACCCCGGCACCCGGGCCATCCTGCTCTACGTGGAGTCCATCCGGGACGCCCGGACCTTCATGTCCGCGGCCCGGGCCACGGCGCGCAACAAGCCGGTGCTGGTCATCAAGGCCGGGGCCACGGCCGAGGGCGCCCGCGGCATCCGCCTGCCTCCGGGCCAGGCCCTGGGCCTGGACGCGGTATACGACGCCGCCTTCCGGCGGGCGGGCATGCTGCGGGTGTTCGACATCGACTCCATGTTCGACAGCGTGCAGACCATCGCCCGCACCCGACCCCTGCGCGGCGAGCGGCTATGCATCCTGACCAACGGCGCCGGGCCAGGGCTCCTGGCCATGGACTTCCTGGTGCAGGAGGGCGGGACCCCGTCCCACCTCGCCGAGCCCACCCGACAGGCCCTGGCCGGACTCATCAAGGAGCTGCCCACCGACAACCCGGTGTGCCTGCCGGCCGACGCGCCCGGCGCGCACTACGCCGAGGCCATGAAGATCCTGCTCAAGGACGACCACGTGGACGCGCTCCTGGTCATGCACGCGCCCTCGGCCATGGCGGACAACCTGGAGGTCGCCAGGGCGGTGGCCGGGGTGGCCAAGAAGGCCAAGCGCAACGTGTTCGTGAGCTGGCTGGGCGGCAACACCGCGGAGCCCGCCCGGCAGCTCTTCGGACAGGAGGACGTGCCCATCTACTGGACCGCGGACAAGGCCGTGCGGTCCTTCATGCACCTGGTGCGCTACCGCCGCAACCAGGAGATGCTCATGGAGACCCCGGCGTCCCTGCCCTCGGAGTTCGCGCCCGACACCACCACCGCCCGGCTCATCGTGGACAACGTGGTGGCCGGCGGCCGCCGCCACCTCTCGGTGCCCGAGGCCATGGACATCCTCACCGCCTACCAGATCCCCGCGGCCGAAACCCGGGTGGCGGCCACCACCAAGGGCGCGGTGTCCCAGGCCGCGAGCCTGGGCTTCCCGGTGGCCGTCAAGATCCTGTCCCCGGACGTGGTGCGCAAGACCCAGGCCGGCGGCGTGGCCCTGGACCTGGACTCGGAGGACGCGGTGCACGAGGCGGCCGAAGCGGTGGTCAACCGGGTCCGGGAGTTCCACCCCGAGGCCCACATCGCCGGGTTCGTGGTGCAGAAGATGTCCCGGCGGCCCGGGGCGTTCGAATTGTTCATCCGGGTGGGGGCCGACCCGGTGTTCGGGCCGTACATCCGCTTCGGCCAGGCCAGCGCGCGCAGCGGCGCGGAGGTGGACACCGCGGTTTCCCTCCCCCCCCTGAGCATGAGCCTGGCCAAGGAGCTGCTCTCCCGCACCAGGATCTACGCCAAGATGGCCGGGCTCGAGGGCGCGCCGGCCGTGGACCTCGCCGCCCTGTGCCTGACCCTGGTCAAGGTGTCCCAGCTCATCATCGACGTGCCCGGCATCCGCCGCCTGGAGATCAACCCCCTGTTCGCGGACCACACCGGCGTGGTGGCCCTGGACGCGGACATCGAGGCGGCCGAGTACAAGGGAGCGGGGGCCCAGCGCCTGGCCATCCGGCCCTATCCCCAGGAGCTGGAGGAGTGCGTGGTGCTCAAGAACGGCCGCAAGACCGTCCTGCGCCCCATCCGGCCCGAGGACGAGCCGGCCCACTGGGAGTTCATCTCCCGCCTGTCCCTGGACGACATGCGCTTCCGGTTCTTCGGCATGGTGCGGGAGCTGCCCCGCTCGGAGATGGTGCGCCTGACCCAGATCGACTACGACCGGGAGATGGCCTTCATCGCCACCTCCCCGGACGCGGTCACGGGCAGGGCCGAGACCCTGGGGGTGGTGCGGGCCATGACCCGGCCGGACAACCGCTCCGCGGAGTTCGCCATCATCATCCGCTCGGACCTCAAGGGCCTGGGCCTGGGCCGGCTGCTCATGGAGAAGATCATCCGCTACGTGAAGAGCCGCAGCACCAAGTACCTCCTGGGCGAGGCCATGCTGGAGAACTCGGCCATGGCCGGCCTGGCCGAGGCCGTGGGCTTCAAGGTCAAGAAGAACACCGCCGACGACATCTACGAGTTCAAGCTGCTGCTGAATCCGGACTAGGGACTCCCTTCATGTTTTCTAAGCCGCGGCGGGCGAAGCGGACCTGGCCGGAGGCGTCGTCGTCCACCCCTTGACCACCCGTCTTTGGCCGGGTCCGTCCATGGCCGCGACCGCCTTGAGGCTGCCGACCTGGTCGTAGCCCGCGAGGCGGGGCGTGGAGCCCTGAGGGGACTGCGCGGTCGCGGCCCGGGGTTGGTCAGGAGCTTGGCTTCAGCGCCGGCAGGAAGACCCCGGCGATGACCAGGGCCGCGGCCGCCATTTGGGAGGGGGTCAGGGTCTCGCCGAGCAGGGTCACGCCCATGAGCAGGGTGAACACCGGGATCAGGTTGGTGAAGGCCGAGGCCCGGGCCGCGGGCAGCTTGGAGTTGCCGTAGTTGTAGCAGCCGTAGGCCAGGAGCGTCACCGCGCTGCCCAGGTAGAGCACCCCCAGGCTGGGCCACAGGGGCAGGGACTCGGGCAGGGGAACCGCGGGCAGGGCCAGGGCCGGCAGGTAGAACGCGCACCCGGCCACGGCCTGCAGCGCGGTGATGAAGTGCGGCGAATAGCGCTGCATGAGGCGCCGCGCCGCCACCATGTACCCGGTGGCGCAGACCATGGCCAGGAACTCCAGGAAATTCCCCAGCGCCGGGTTGGGCGCATGCTCGTCGGCGGCGCCCGCGGCGGACAGCCACACCACCCCGGCCACGGCCAGGGCCAGCCCGAAGGCCGCGGTGCGGGACAGGGGCTCCTTGAGCGCCAGCCGCGCCGCGGCTCCCACCATGAGCGGCAGGATGGCCACCACCATGCCCGCCTGGGAGGCCGAGGTGAAGCGCAGCGCGTTGGCCTCGAACAGGAAATAGAGCCCGGGCTCGCAGACCACGATGAAGGCCAGGAGCCTCCAGTCGCCCGGCCGGTAGCGCACGCTCTTGAGCAGCTTGAGGAAGGGCGTGAGGCAGAGCGCGGCCACGGTCATGCGCACCGCCAGGATGAAGATCGGGTCGAACGCCGCGAGCGCGGCCTTCATGACCACGAAGGAGCTGGCCCAGATGGCGGCCGCGGCGAGCAGGGCCAGGGTGGGCGCCAGGGCGGACGGGGCGGGGCGGGGCATGGTTCGGCCGGTGCTCTCGCGGTGTTCCAGTGTTTCCCGCACGCGCGGGGAATCGGGGCGGATTGCGTCTTTCAACGCATCATACAGCCCGTGTTTCCCGCACACGCGGGGAATCGGGCTTAGCCCGAAGGGGAGGGGAAGTCCAGTCTCCGGGCCGCAAGGCCGGGCCGGCCTTCAGGCCCCGCGCTCCGCCCATTGACGCCCGGCCGGCGCGGACTTACGTTGTTTTGTTTGCGGAGAAACCTTGCCCATGACCCGACACCCCGCCCCCTTGCCGGACAACCCGGCCGAAAAGCTCTGCATCCTCTGCGGCCGCTGCCTGGAGGTCTGCCCGCTGTTCAACGCCACCCGGCGCGAGGAGCTGTCGCCCCGGTCCAAGTTCCTGCTGGCCCAGCGCCTGGAGGCCGAGCCCGGCGCGCTCCGGGAGATGGCCGCGGAGAAGCTGGCCTCCCTGTGCCTGGCCTGCGGCCGCTGCGAGAATGCCTGCCCCCAGGGCAAGTGCGCCCCGGACCTGGTGTCCCGGCTGCGCGCCCGGCACCCGGGCTGGCAGGGCTGGTTCTGGCGGCAGTGGATCGAGAAGGGCGCGGCCCTGTGGCCCGCGGCGTCCGCCATAGCTGGCCTGGCCCCGGCCTCCCTCACCGCGCCGGGCAAGCCCGCCCGGGCCCTGGCCGGGCTCAAGGCCCTGCGGCCCGAAGCCGCCGTCCGGCCCTGGGTGCGGGTGAAGGCGTTCGACTCGCGCGGCGACGGCCGCAAGGCCGTGGCCTTTGCCGGCTGCCTGGCCCGCAACCTGCGTTCCGACTGGACGGACAAGGCCCTGGCCCTGCTCGCCGGATTGGGCTATGCAGCAGCCGGCGATGAAGGCTTCGCCTGCTGCGGCTGCACGTTGGGCCATGCGGGCCAGCCCGCGGCCCAGGAACAGGCGCAGCGCCGCAACCTGGCCGCCTGGCGCGCCGCGGGCCGGCCGCTGCTGGCGGTGTTCTGCGCCACCTGCCGGCACGGCCTGCGCGCCTACCCGGCATTCGACCTGGGCTGGGAGCCGGGCGAGGCCACGGCCTGGCTTGCGGCGGTGCAGCCCCTGTCCGGGCTGTTCGGGAGCACCGAGTTCGAGGTGCTGGAGGATGCCGCGCCGCCGCGCGCGCACTACCACACCTCCTGCCACGGCGCGGAGGGCGGCCACGACGCGGCCTGGCTGCGCGCGGTGGCCGGGGAGCGGCTGGGCAGGGTTTCCGACGGCCGCTGCTGCGGCATGGGCGGGGTCCTGCAACTGGCGGCCCCGGACCTGTCCCGGCAGGTGGCCGGCACGCTCTGGGATTTCTTCGCGGCCCGGCCCGGCGAGCAGGCGCTCACCGGCTGCTCCGGCTGCGTGCTGCAACTGGCCGCGACAGCCCCAAAAGGCGTGGCCGCGGCCCACTGGCTGGACACGCTGACGACAACCAACGGGTGATCCCTTTCCGGCCCGCACGTCCGGCCGCACCCCATCCTGCGAGGCATCCATGTTCGGTTCCCTGGTGAAGAAGATCATCGGCTCCAAGAACGAGCGGTACCTGAAGACCCTGCAGCCCCTCATCGGGCAGGTGGGGGCGTTCGAGCCGCAGATGCAGGCCCTGGCCGACGCGGACTTCCCGGCGAAGGTCGCGGCCTGGCGCGGCGAGGTGGCCAACGGCCGGCGCCTGGACGAGCTGCTGCCCGAGGTCTTCGCCCTGGTGCGCGAGGCCGGCCGCCGCACCCTGGACATGCGCCACTTCGACGTGCAGCTCATCGGCGGCGCGGTGCTCCACGCGGGCAAGATCTCCGAGATGCGCACCGGCGAGGGCAAGACCTTGGTGGCCACCCTGCCGGTGGTGCTGAACTCCCTGGCCGGCAAGGGCGTGCACGTGGTCACGGTGAACGACTACCTGGCCCGCCGCGACGCCGAGTGGATGGGGACCGTCTACCGCTTCCTGGGCCTGTCCGTGGGCGTCATCGTGCACGGCCTCACGGACCAGGAGCGCCAGGCCTCCTACGCCGCGGACGTGACCTACGGCACCAACAACGAGTTCGGCTTCGACTACCTGCGCGACAACATGAAGTTCTACATGGAGCAACTGGTGCAGCGGCCGCTCCACTACGCCATCGTGGACGAGGTGGACTCCATCCTCATCGACGAGGCGCGCACCCCGCTCATCATCTCGGGCCAGGCCGAGCAGTCCACCGAGATGTACGCGCGCATGGACACGGTGGCGCCCATGCTCAAGGCCGAGAAGCACTACACCGTGGACGAGAAGGCCAAGACCGTGGGCCTCACCGAGGAGGGCGTGGCCCGGCTGGAGGACGTCCTCAAGCTGGACAACCTGTACGACCCGGCCAACATCGCCTTCCAGCACCACGCCCTGCAGGCCCTCAAGGCGCACACCCTGTTCCACCGGGACCAGGAGTACATCGTCAAGGACGGCCAGGTGGTCATCGTGGACGAGTTCACCGGCCGGCTCATGCCCGGCCGGCGCTACTCCGACGGCCTGCACCAGGCCCTGGAGGCCAAGGAGGGGGTGAAGGTCGAGGCCGAGAACCAGACCCTGGCCTCCATCACCTTCCAGAACTTCTTCCGCATGTACGAGAAGCTCTCCGGCATGACCGGCACCGCGGACACCGAGGCCGTGGAGTTCAACGAGATCTACGGCCTGGACGTGGTGGTGATCCCCACCCACCGGCCCATGGTGCGCAAGGACCACGCGGACGCCATCTACCGCAACCAGGAGGCCAAGTGGAAGGCCATCGCCTCCTCCATCCGCGAGCTGCACCACAAGGGACAGCCGGTGCTGGTGGGCACGGTGTCCATCGAGAAGAGCGAGATGCTCTCGAACCTGCTCCGGAAGATGGGCGTGCCCCACGACGTGCTCAACGCCAAGCAGCACGAGAAGGAGGCCGAGATCGTGGCCCATGCCGGCGAGAGCGGCCGGGTCACCATCGCCACCAACATGGCCGGCCGCGGCACGGACATCAAGCTGGGCCAGGGAGTGGTGGACCTGGGCGGCCTGCACATCCTGGGCACCGAGCGGCACGAGTCGCGGCGCATCGACAACCAGCTGCGCGGCCGCTCCGGCCGCCAGGGCGACCCCGGCTCCTCGCGCTTCTACCTGGCCCTGGACGACGACCTCATGCGGCTGTTCGGCTCGGACCGCATCGCCGGCATCATGGACCGCCTGGGCATGGACGACGCGCCCATCGAGAACGCCATGGTGACCAAGGCCATCGAGAACTCCCAGAAGCGGGTGGAGGCGCACAACTTCGACATCCGCAAGCAGCTCCTGGACTTCGACGACACCATGAACCAGCAGCGCACGGTGATCTACTCCCTGCGCCGCGAGCTCATGAGCTCGCCCAGCCTGGACGACATGATCGAGGAGTTCCTGGAGGAGCTGCTGGACGACCTCTACGGCGAACTGGGCGACAAGAAGCACAGCCCGGACCCCGAGGCCGTGGAGTACGTGGCCGCCCGCCTGGAGGAAATATTCAACCTGGGGGGCAAGGACGCGCTCATCGCGGACCTGCCCGCCCAGGAGCAGGCCCAGGAGCGGGTCATGGAGCGCCTGAAGTTCCTCCAGACCGCGGCCCCGGACCACTACACCGAGATCGCGCGCTTCTTCCTGCTCGACAGCCTGGACCGCATGTGGAAGGAGCACCTGCTCAACATGGACCACCTGCGCGAGGGCATCGGCCTGCGCGGCTACGGCCAGAAGGACCCCAAGCAGGAGTACAAGCGCGAAGGCTTCGCCATGTTCTCGGACATGCTCGGCCGCATCAAGGAGTACGCCTTCCGCGCCCTGAGCCGGCTGCGCCTCAAGGCCGAGGTGGACGAGGAGGAGTTCAAGCACAAGGACGTGCCCAAGGACGTCCAGTACGCCGGCGGCTCCGCCGACCCCAAGAAGAAGGCCCCGGTCAAGCGCGACGCCCCCAAGGTCGGCCGCAACGACCCCTGCCCCTGCGGCAGCGGCAAGAAGTACAAGAAGTGCTGCGGCAAGTAGCCCGCGCGTGAGATGTCAGAAAGCCCTCCCGGCTCCGGCCGGGAGGGCTTTTTTTCTTGCAGGAGCCGTCCGGGCTAGCCCGCATATTTCACGAGCGCCCCCGGGAGGCTTTCTCGGGGGCGTTTTTGCGTTTTGGTCGCGGGAGTGTCCTTCACACGACCTGCACTTTGCGGCCGAGGGGGCCTTGCCGGCGGCCAAAGG
>JBFMHA010000083.1:0-14250 GCA_040753075.1 Thermodesulfobacteriota bacterium | reverse complement strand
GGGGGCCCGGGGCCGGGGTTTGGGGGGCGGGGGGGGGGCGGGGGGCGGGGGGGGGCGGGGGGGGAGGTGCGAACGCGGTCATGGCGGCCTCCTGGGGTTGAGCCGTGCCGGGCGGGACTGCCCGACGCCAGGTCTCTTCCAAGGGCCGTGCCGGCCACGTTTTCGGGTGGAATTCTTTTGATTCCAGCGGGTTGTCCGGGCGGGTTCGGGGCGGGGCGTGGCCGCCGTGGCACGGTGCGGCCCCGGGGCAGGGCCGTGCGCCACGGCTGGCGCATCAGCCCCGGGCCCCGCCCGGCTTACGCGAAGATGCGGGCGAAGGGCTCGGTCTCCTGGGCGGTGATCCCGCGGTCGCCGGGCCGGATGGGGCGGCGGTCCAGGTCGGTCTTCACCGGGTAGTGGCTGTCCGAGCCGCCGCTCACCGCCAGGCCGGTGTCCCGGATCATGGCCAGGGTGCGGGCCTCCAGCACCGCGTTGCTCTCCGGCCCGGAGTAGCCGTTTTCGCCGTAGGCGTAGACCGCCTCCACCGCGTCCAGGCCGGCGTCGCGCATGTCGCGCAGATAGCCCTCGCGCAGATGCTCGGGGCTCAGGAGGGGATGCGCCCAGACGCTCACCCCGCCGCTGCGGCGGATGAGGGCCACGGCCTCGGCCGGGTGCAGGGGGGGCAGGCCCTCGCTGTCCTGCGCGGCCAGGCCCTCGCTGCGCAGGAAGGCCCGCGCCTCGGCCCAGGTGGCGAAGAGCCCCAGCTCCTCCACCAGGTACTTCATGATGAAGGCCTTCTGCGGCTCCTTGCCGGCAAAGGCGCGCAGCCGCTCCTCCGGGATGGGCAGGCCCAGGCCGGCCAGGCCGGCCAGGATCTGCTGCGCCACCCGCACGGCGTTGGCGCGCAGGGCCGTGAAGCGCTGCTCCATGGCCTTGCGGTCGGCCTTGGAGGGCGAGAGGCCGAATCCGATGACGTGGGCCTTGTCGCAGGTGAACTCGATGCCCAGGGCCAGGCGCACGCCCTTGCGCCGGGCGTGGGCGTAGAGGGACTCGTCCGGGAACTCGTCGTGGTCGCAGATGCCCAGCCCGCGCAGGCCGCGGTGGGCGGCCAGGTCGATGAGCCGGCGGCCCGGGGTGCGTCCGTCCTTGGAGCGGTCGGAGTGGTTGTGCAGGTCGTATTCGACTCCGGGCTTCACCCGGTTGGCGTAGGCGTACATGTCACAGCCCGTGTTTCCTGATCTTGCGGTAAAGGGTGCGTCGGGGGATGCCCGAGAGCTCCGCGGCCCGGGTCACGCTGCCGTCGGCCATCTTGAGGTAGCGCAGGATCTCCTTCTTCTCGAAGGTGTCCATGATCCGCTCCCGGGCCGAGTCGAATCCCCCCCCCGCGCCCGGTGCGGTCTCGGACCCGGCAGGGCCGGCCGTGTCCAGTCCGGGCAGGGCCAGGTCCTCGGGCCCGATGGCGCCCTGGCGGCAGAGGATGGCCGCCCGCTCGATGACGTTCTCCAGCTCCCGGATGTTTCCCGGCCAGTCGTAGGCGGCCATGGCCGCCAGGGCCGGCTGGGAGATGCCGTCCAGCCGCCGGTTGAGCTTGGCCTCGGCCTTGGTCAGGAAGTGCAGGGCCAGGTAGGGGATGTCCATGCGGCGCCGGCGCAGGGGGGGCAGGGTGATGGTGAAGGTGTTGAAGCGGTAATACAGGTCGCGCCGGAAGCGGCCGGCGGCCACCGCCTCCCCCATGTCCCGGTTGGTGGCGGCGATGACCCGCACCGCCACCTGCCTGGTCTGGGTGGAGCCCACCCGGCGCAGCTCGCCGGTCTGCAGGAACCGCAGCAGCTTGGCCTGGAGTTCGGCCTGCATGTCCCCGATCTCGTCCAGGAACACGGTGCCGCCGTCGGCCTCCTCCAGCAGGCCCGGCTTGTCGCGCTCCGCGCCGGTGAATGCGCCGCGCACGTAGCCGAAGAGCTCGCTCTCCATGAGCGAGGGGGTGAGCGCGGTGCAGTTGATGGCGATGAAGGGCGCGTCGCGCAGGGGGCCGGCCCGGTGGATGCTGCGCGCGGCCAGGTCCTTGCCCGTGCCGGTCTCGCCGAGCAGGAGCACGGTGGTGGGGGTGGGGGCCACCCGCCGGATGAGCTCCTGCACCTCCAGGACCTGGGGGGACTTGCCGATGATGCGGCGGTCCAGGCTGGCGGGATCCTCGGCCTCCCGGCGCAGGGCCAGCTCCGCGGGGCCGGCCGCGTTGCAGAGGCACAGGCGCTCGGCCAGCAGGCGCACCAGCCGCGCCGCGCCGCGCTCCAGGACCAGGGTCCGGCCCGCGGCCTGGCGGCGCAGCCGCCCGGACTGTTCCGGGTCGTCGCCGGCCAGGATGATGATGTCCAACTCCTCCCGGCCGGACAGGGCCTCCAGGTCGTCCACCAGGGGCACGCCCAGGGAGCGGGACAGCTCCAGGCTCTCCGGCCGGGCCGCATGGTCCAGCAGGGCGACCAGCTCCACCCCGGGCATGGCTCGCACGGTCTCCAGGAAGGGGCCGCAGGCGGTCCCGTTGCCGGCCATCAGAACCTTGATGGGATCGTCTTTCCACATTGCCGTTCCCCCGGCCTGCCCGTCCCTGCGGCGGCCATGTCCGGGAAGGCCCGGGGGATGGCCGCGGCGGGGCTACAGGAGCATGGCTACCTTGCGCATGAGCCGGCGCAGCTGGTGCGTGAATCCGGACTCGTTGTCGTACCAGAGGATGACCTTGGCCAGCCGCCCCCGCATGACCGTGGTGGACAGGCCGTCCACCACCCCGCCGCAGCTGGCGCCGATGAAGTCGCTGGAGACCAGCGGCTCGTCGGTGTAGCCCAGGATGCCGGACAGGCCGTTGCTTGCGGCGGCGCGCAGCACGGCGTTGACCTCCCCGGCGTCGGTGTCCCGGGACAGTTCGGCCACCAGGTCCACCAGGGAGCCGTCGGGCATGGGCACGCGCACCGCCATGCCGTCCAGCCGACCCCTGAGCGCCGGGATGACCTCGGCCACCGCCTTGGCCGCGCCGGTGCTGGTGGGGATCATGTTCACCGCCGCGGCCCGGCCCCGGCGCAGGTCCTTGTGCGACCCGTCCAGGATGCGTTGGCTCATGGTGTAGGAGTGGATGGTGGTCATGAGCCCGCGCTCGATGCCGAAGGCCTCGTGCAGCACCTTGGCCGCCGGGGCCAGGCAGTTGGTGGTGCAGGAGGCGTTGGAGAATATCCGCTGCCCGGGGGCCAGCACGTGGTCGTTGACGCCCATGACCACCGTGGCGTCGGGGTTCTTGCCCGGGGCGCTGATGACCACCGCCTTGGCCCCGCACTCGAGCATCCGCTCGCAGCTGGCCCGGTCCCGGAACGAGCCGGTGTTCTCCACCACCAGGTCCACGCCCAGGTCGCCCCAGGTCCACTCCCCGGGCTTGTTCCGGGTTACGGCCACCTGGCGGCCGTCCAGGAGGAAGCCCGCGTCGTTGGGCTCCACCCGGCCGGCGAAGCGGCCGTGCACCGAGTCGTACCTGAGCAGGTGGGCCAGTTCGGCGTTGCCCGCCCGGGCGTTGACCGCCACCAGCTCCAGTTCGTGGTCTCCGGCCAGGAGCCGGGCGAGGAAGCGGCCGATGCGGCCGAACCCGTTGAGTCCTACGCGGATAGCCATGAATGTCTCCCTTAGATAAGCAGCACGGTTGGATGCAAAGTTTCCTGCAGGCCGTTCAAGAACCGCGAGGGCAAGGCGCAAGAAAACGTCAAGGCCGAAGCGTATTCGACATACGTGAGGGTTTGACGTTTTCGCAGCAACGCAGCCATCGCGGGATTTTCAACGGCCTGCTAGATGCTGCGGGTTGCGTTGCGGAGCTGCCGGTTGCGCTTGGCCGCGCCGGGGACGGCCCGGGCCGGGGCCGGGGACGCCGGCCGGCGCGGCTCGTAGCCGGCGATGAGGCTGATGATGAGCTCCAGGCTGCGGCGTGCTTCCAGGGTCATGGCGTTGGGGTGCATGGGACTCCTCCGTGCCCATGGGGGCGGTCTGATGGTTTCCTACCAAGGGGCGCCAGCCCGGCTCCACACAACTTCTTCAAAAGGTCGGTTTTCCTCGGCCAAAGGCCGCGGCGGCCGGAGCGCTGCGGAAAAGCGGCCCGGCCGCCGCTCGCCGGGGAAACGCCGCCGCCAGCCGGAGGCCGGCGGCGGCAAACCGCCAGCGGACGGCGTCACGCCGTCCAGGGCGGGATGCGCGCCGGACGTCGCCGGCTGGCCCCGGCCGCGGCCAGGAAGGTCTCCCGCCGCTGGGCGTAGGGCGGGCTGCCGAAGAAGGCCGAGCCGGACACCAGCACGTCGGCCCCGCAGTCCACCAGTTCTCGGGTGTTGTCCGGGGTGACCCCGCCATCCACCTGGATCAGGGTCGGCAGGCCGCGCTGGTCGATCATGGTGCGCAGCCAGCGGACCTTCTCCCGGCAGAAGGGGAGGAACGACTGGCCGCCGAACCCGGGGTTCACGCTCATGACCAGGACCAGGGCCAGCTCGGGCAGGAGCCAGTCCACGGCCTCCAGCGGAGTGTGGGGGTTGAGGGCCACCGCGGGCTTGGCCCCCAGCCTGGCGATCTCGGCCACGGCCCGGTGCAGGTGGGCCTCGGCCTCGGCGTGGATGCACACCAGGTCGGCCCCGGCCTCCACGAACTCCCGGATGTAGCGGCCGGGCTTCTCGATCATGAGGTGCACGTCGAAGAAGAGGTGGCTCTGCTTGCGGCAGGCGGCGATGAGGGGCGGCCCCAGGGTGATGTTGGGCACGAAGGCGCCGTCCATCACGTCCCAGTGCACCCAGGAGAGACCGGCCTGCTCCAGGGCGGTCAGCTCCTCGCCCAGCCGGGTGAAGTCCGAGGAGAGCAGCGAGGGGGCAAGGATGATGTTGTCCCGCCGGATCACCTTGCACCGGGCGGCGCGGGCCGCGGGGGTCATTGCCGCGCCCCGGCGTAGCGGGCGGCCATCTTCTCCAGGGGGACCGGGGCGATGGCGTGCCCCCAGCCCGCGCTGCCGAAGCTCAGGAAGCGGTCGCGGCAGACCTCCTTCATGGCCCTGGCGGCGGCCCTGAGAAAGGAGCGGGGGTCGAAGTCCCGGGGGTTCTCGGCCAGGTGGCGGCGCACCGCGCCGGTGGCGGCCAGGCGCAGGTCGGTGTCGATGTTCACCTTGCGCACCCCGTTCTTGATGCCCTCCTGGATCTCCTTCACCGGCACTCCGTACGTCTGGCCCAGGTCCCCCCCGTACCGGTTGATGGTGGCCAGCCAGTCCTGGGGCACCGAGGAGGAGCCGTGCATGACCAGGTGGGTGTCCGGGATGCGCCCGTGGATTTCCCGGATGCGGCCGATGGCCAGGACGTCTCCGGCGGGCGGCCGGGTGAACTTGTAGGCCCCGTGGCTGGTGCCGATGGCGATGGCCAGGGCGTCCACCCCGGTCCGGGCCACGAAGTCCGCGGCCTGGTCCGGGTCGGTGAGCAGCTGCTCCCGGGTGAGCGCTCCCTCGGCCCCGACTCCGTCCTCCTTGCCTGCGGCGAGGGTCTCCAGGGACCCCAGCACGCCCAGTTCGCCCTCCACCGAGACCCCGCAGGCGTGGGCCATGGCCGCCACCTGGCGGGTGACCTCCACGTTGTAGTCGTAAGGGGCGGGGGTCCGGGCGTCCTCGCGCAGGGAGCCGTCCATCATCACCGAGGAGAAGCCGTTCTGGATGGAGCGCATGCACGCCGCGGGCGAGGCGCCGTGGTCCTGGTGCAGGCACACCGGCACGTGCGGCCATTCCTCCAGGGCCGCCGCCACCAGATGGCGCAGGAAGGCGGCCCCGGCGTATTTGCGGGCCCCGGCCGATCCCTGGAGGATGACCGGGCTGTCGGTCTCGTGGGCCGCCTCCATGATGGCCCGGACCTGTTCCATGGTGTTCACGTTGAAGGCGGGCACGGCGTAGCCGTTGACGGCCGCGTGGTCCAGGAGCTGGCGCAGGGTGGCGAGGGCCATGGGGTCTTCCTCCTGTGGAAGGTTCTGGTTCAGGCCGGTTGCAGGCATTCCTCCACCGCCAGGAGCACGTTGTCCGCGGTGAAGCCGAAATGGGCGAAGAGGGCCTTGGCCGGGCCGGACTCGCCGAAGCGGTCCAGGCCGAGGATGCGGCCGCGGCGTCCGGCGTAGCGGCCCCAGCCGGCGGTGGACCCGGCCTCGACCACCACCACCGCCTCCACTCCCGGGGGGAGCACCGCGTCGCGCCAGGCGGCGTCCTGGGCCTCGAACACGTCGCGGCAGGGCATGGACACCACCCGCACCCGGCGTCCGGCGCGGGTCAGGGACTCGGCCGCCTCCACGGCCAGGGCCACCTCGGAGCCCGTGGCCACGAGGATGGCGTCGGGGGTCCCGGCGCAGTCGCGCAGCACGTAGCCGCCCCGGGCCGCTTCGGCCGTTTGCTGCGGCGAGCGGGTCTGGTGGGGCAGGGCCTGGCGGGAGAGCACCAGGCAGGTGGGGCCGCGCCGGCGCTCCACCGCGGCCTTCCAGGCGGCGGCGGTCTCCACCGCGTCGCAGGGCCGCCACACGTGCACCTCCGGGATGAGGCGCAGCGACTCCACGTGTTCCACGGGCTGGTGGGTGGGGCCGTCTTCGCCCACCCCGATGGAGTCGTGGGTGAGCACGTGGATGGCGCCCAGGCCCATGAGCGCGGACATGCGCACCGCGCTGCGGGCGTAGTCCGAGAAGACCAGGAAGGTGCCGCCGTAGGGGATGAAGCCGCCGTGCAGGGCCAGGCCGTTCATCATGGCGGCCATGGCGAACTCCCGCACCCC
Source organism: Thermodesulfobacteriota bacterium (assembly GCA_040753075.1). GTDB lineage: Bacteria > Desulfobacterota > Desulfovibrionia > Desulfovibrionales > Desulfovibrionaceae > UBA6814. The sequence goes on along the minus strand of JBFMHA010000083.1, from coordinate 7,477 downwards.
GTAGTTCAGGTAGTTGCCGTCCCAGGCGTCGCCGGGCACGGTGCGCGAGCCGGACCAGCGGGTGAGGTTGGAGCCGGCCAGGTCCGCGGACCCGCCGAAGAGCTCGGGCAGGTGCGGGGCCAGGGCCTCGATGGTCTTCTGGGAGGCCTTGCGGGTGGCCAGGGATTCGCCCCTGGCCGCGCAGTCGGCCAGGAACGCGGTTGCGCGTCCGGAGAAATCCGGCGGCAGCTCCCCGGCCATGCGCCGGGCGAACTCCGCGGCCAGGTCCGGATGGGCTGCGGCGTAGGCCTCGAACTTCTTGCGCCACCGGGCCTCGGCCGCTGCGCCCCGGGTCCGGGCGTCCCAGGCGGCGCGGATGGTGCGGGGTATCTCGAAGGGCGGGTGGGGCCAGTCCAGGTGCTCCCGGGCGCAGGCGATCTCGGCCTCGCCCAGGGGCGCGCCGTGGCACTTGGCGCTGCCGCAGGCGTTGGGAGCGCCCTTGCCGATGACCGTCTTGCAGCAGATGAGGCTGGGGCGGTCGGGCTCGGCCAGGGCCGCGGCGATGGCCGCGCGCACCGCCTCGGGGTCGTGCCCGTCCACGTCCGGGATCACGTGCCAGCCGTAGGCCGTGAAGCGGCCCGGGGTGTAGTCCCGGAACCAGCCGTCCACGCAGCCGTCGATGGAGATGCCGTTGTCGTCGTACAGGGCCACCAGCTTGCCCAGGCCCAGGGTTCCGGCCAGGGAGCAGGCCTCGTGGGAGATGCCCTCCATCATGCAGCCGTCGCCCAGGAACACGAAGGTGCGGTGGTCCACGAGGGTGTGCCCCGGCCGGTTGAACTGCGCGGCCAGGACCTTCTCCGCCAGGGCGAGCCCCACGGCGCCGGCCAGGCCCTGGCCCAGGGGGCCGGAGGTGCTCTCCACCCCGGGGGTGACCCCGTACTCGGGGTGTCCCGGGGTGCGGGAGCCGAGCTGCCGGAAGTTCATGAGGTCCTCGATGGACAGGTCGTACCCGGAGAGGTGGAGCAGGCTGTAGAGGAGCATGGAGCCGTGCCCGTTGGAGAACACGAAGCGGTCCCGGTCCGGCCAGGACGGATTGGCCGGGTTGTGGCGCAGGAAGTCGTTCCAGAGCACCTCGGCCAGGTCGGCCATGCCCAGGGGGGCCCCGGGGTGGCCGGAGTTGGCCCGCTGGATGGCGTCCATGGACAGGGCGCGGACGGCGTTGGCAAGTTGGGTTCGGCTGGGCATAAGTCCTCCCTCGGCTAGAGCACGATGCGGTAGAGGTGGGCATAGAGGCCGCACACCCGGCGGGCGCGTTGCCGGTCCAGGCCGCAGTCCACCAGGCGGCAGTACACGTGCAGGGGGTTGAACAGGTGGCGCAGGCGGTCCTTCATGGCGGTCCTCCGGGTGTGCCCCGGAAGAATCAGGAAGCGTGCCATGCGCCCGCAGGACGGGGCTTGGTCAATTAATCACGGCATTGCAGGATGTTGCGCGGCCGGTTGGCGGCAGGGGAAAAGACCCGGCTGTGCCAGCCGTGGCCCGACCGCCAGCCGGGCCGCCCGGGTGGGCCGCCGGTGGCACGGGGGTGCGCCGTCGCCGGATATGTCGCTCGCAGGGAAGGTGTCATTGCCGGACGTCGTACACGCAGGGGATGAAGAAAACAGCGCTGCTGTTTTCACCGCGCCGGCCGGGATGGCTGGGCGAGAGGCGGATGGCCACCGGCGCGGAAGGCCATGCCAGAGGCCGTTGACCTGCCTGGTGGGATGAAAACCCGGATGGTTTTTTCTCCGCGCCGGCCGGGAGAAGCGAGTTGGGGCCGGATGGCCTCCGGCGCGGAAGGCGGGAAAGGGGGGCGGAAGGCGTCAGCCGCGGCTGAAGAAGTCGAGGTAGGAGAGGAGCTGCTCGGTCTCTTCGGTGGGCAGGGCCGAGCCCAGGAGGATGCCGGAGATCCAGGCGGCGTTGTGGGGGCGGCGGGCGGCGGAGCGCACCAGGCTGCCGATGGCCTTGGGAGTGCGCAGGGCGAGCAGGCGGCCGGCCATGCGCAGGCCCGGGGCCAGCTCCTTCCAGAGGCGGTAGGGGTAGGCCCCCAGGGCGTCGGCCGAGAAGTCCCCGGCGGCGCAGGCCCGCGCCGCCACCTCCGCCGCCACCTTGGCCGAGAGCAGGGCGTTGGCCACGCCCTCGGCGCTGCACGGGTTGACCAGGCCCGCGGCGTCGCCCACCAGCAGCCAGCCCGGGCCGTGGATCTCGCGCAGGGGGCTGCCCACGGGCAGCAGGGAGACCTCGGCCGGCCCGGCGGCCTCGGCGAACTCGAAGCGCTCGCGCAGCCGGTCCGAGGCCAGGGCCGCGGCCAGGGCGCGGCGCGGCTTCAGGCGGTTGCGGATCGCGTCGTCCAAGGGCGCGGCAAGGCCCACGTTGGTGAGCCCGCTCTCGGTGGGCGAAATCCAGAGGAACCCCGGCAGGGTTTCGTGCAGGAAATGGACCTCCAGGCAGCCCTGCATGCCGAGCACCGAGCGGTAATAAGCGCGGGCGGCCAGGGTGCGGATGCGGGGGGTGCGGGGCGCGCCCATGTCCCGCGCCACCCGGGAGCGGGCGCCGTCGGCCCCGGCCAGGAGACGGCAGGTGATGGTCCGCTCCCGGCCGCCGCCCGCGTCCACCCGCACCCCGCAGGCCCGGCCGTCCTCGACGAGCACATGGGTGACGCGGGTCCAGTCGCGCACCTCCGCCACCTCCCGGGCGGCGGTCAGGAGCACGTCGTCCAGGAGCACCCGGCGGCAGACCAGGCTGGCGGTGGGTGCGGCGCGCTCCACCCGGGGCAGGGGCACGGTGACCGACTCGCCGTCCGGGGCGAAGTAGGAGATGCGGGACACCGGCACATGGGGGACGCGCAAAAGCTCGGGCAGCACGCCCAACTCGTCGAGCAGGGCCAGGGAGGCCGAGGAGATGGTGTCGCCGCAGGGCTTCTCCCGGGGGAAGCGGGCCTGGTCCAGGAGCAGGACCGATAGGCCGGCGCGGCCCGCGAACCGGGCCAGGGCCGACCCGGCGGGGCCGGCCCCGGCTACGATGAGGTCGTAGTCGGCGTCCATCATCCTTACCTTACCGGGACCCCGCCGGGGCGGCAAGGCGGCTCTCGCATTCCCTGACGGCTGTCGCCCGGGCGTGCAGGATGCGCAGCCAGGCCAGGTCCGCCACCCCGGCCGGGGGAGGCGGACCGCACAGGGCGAGGCAGGGGCGCTCCGGTTCGCCCAGGCCGTCGAGCACGGCCAGGGCGCCGGAGAAATCATCGTGCGCGGTGTAGGCGCCCGGGGTGGCCAGCACCGGGATGCCCGCGGCCTTCGCCGCGCGCACGCCGTTGGCCGAGTCCTCCACGGCCAGGCACTGGCCGGGGGCGAGGCCCAGCCGGTCCAGGACCAGGAGGTAGGCGTCGGGCGCGGGCTTCTTGCGGGGAGCCTCGTCCCCGGCCACCACCGCGGACCAGTCCGGGGCCGCGGCCCCGGGCGCGTGGTCCAGGAGCGCCCGCACGTTGGCCGGGCTGGTGGTGGTGGCGATGGCCAGGGCCAGTCCTGCGCGTCCGGCCTGGTCGAGCAGCCTGGCCACCCCTGGCCGCAGGGCGAGCCCGCCTGCGGCCAGCAGGGCTGCATAGGCCTTGTTCTTGCGCTCGTGCAGGTCGCGCACCATGCCCTCCAGGCTCCGGACCCGGCCCGGGACGCGGCCGAGGGCGAAGCGGCGGATGCGCTCCTTGCCCCCGGCCACGGCCAGCAGCCGGGCGTAGAGGTCCCGGTCCCAGGTCCAGTCGAGCCCGGCCTCGGCAAAGGCCTGGTTGAAGGCCTGCCGGTGCAACTCCTCGGTCTCGGCCAGGGTGCCGTCCAGGTCCCAGACCAGGGCCTTGAGCCCGGAGGAGGAGGCGTTCCGGCGGCCCATGTCTAGTCCGCTCCCAGCGCGTCCCGCCACCCCGGGTACAGGGCGTCGGCGTCGGCCGGGAAGGATGCGAAGGCCCGGGCCAGCTCGCGGTGCTCCCTGGCGTACTCCACAAGGCCCACGCCCGCCCGCCATGCTTCGTGCGCCTGGCGCAGGGAGCGGGCGCCCGCGGTGGGGCCGTCCAGGTGCCCGTATGCCCCGCCCCCCGAGGTCTGGCAGAAGTTGGCGTGCCCCAGGTTGGCGAAGAAGCCGGGCAGGCGCAGGGCGTTCATGCCGCCGGAGATCATGGGCGTGGTGGCTTTCATGCTGTACCAGCTCTGGCTGTAGTGCGGGCCGTCCGCCTCGTCGCGTTCGATCATGTAGGCGATGGCCCGGTCCGCGGGGTCGCCCTCCATCTTGCCGAAGCCCATGGTGCCGGTATGGATGCCCGAGGCCCCCTGCAGCCGGGCCATCTTGGCCAGCACGAAGGCGGTGTAGCCGCGCTTGGACTGGGGCGAAGTCACCGCGCCGTGTCCGGCCCGGTGGTAGTGGATGAACTGGTTGGGGAAGTTGCGGCGGGCGCAGGTCAGGGCCGTGGGACCGGCCACGTAGCCGTCGACCAGGAAGGCCACGTGCGCCGCGTTCTCTGCGAAGGTCTCCAGGATGAACTCGCCCCGGGCGATCATCTCCGCCGGGTCGTCGGCGGTGATGTTGGCCGAGAAGATCTTGGCCTCGCCGGTGGCGTCCTGGGCCCGGCGCATGGCGTCGGCCACGGCCCGGATCGTGTCGCGCAGGGGGGCGAAGACCTGGTTGCCCTGGGGCTCGTCGTTCTTCACGAAGTCCCCGCCCATCCAGAACTCGCAGCAGGCCTTGGCGAAGGGCTCGGGCCGCAGGCCGAGCTTGGGCTTGACGATGGTGCCCACGATCATGCCGCCGTTGGTCAGGGGCCGGCCCAGCACCCGCCAGAAGTTCATGATGTTCACCGCCGGGCCGTCGAAGAGCTGCAGGTACGACCGGGGCGCGTAGAAGTCGTGCATCTTGGCGTAGGCCACGTCGCCCATGCCCTGGTTGTTGCCGATGGTCAGGGTCAGGAACGAGGCCAGCATGGCCCTGCCGTCGCGGATGTTGCGGTCGAACAGCTCCACCGGATAGGCGATCTTCATGAGGAGGTCGCCGTCCTCCCGCGGCTCCAGCGCGTAGACAATGGCGTCCACGCTGCGGGTGAAGTCGTCGGTGGTGCTCACCTCCACGTTGGTGCCGGTGGAGGACTCGGCCGCGAAGTGCGCGGCCACGGCCACCTTGTCGTACCCGGCCTTGGGCTGGAACACGTATGCGCACAGCACGTGCCTGTCCCCGGCGATGAGGTCCTTTTCCTGCAAGGTGAAGTCCACGTAACGCTTGGTCTGGTCGAAGAGCGCCATGGCGTGCCTCCCTGGTTGCCCGTGTTCCGGCGGGGCGACAGCCTCATGCCGCCCCCCGCCGGTTTATGGACAACCTAGACCAAGCCGGCTATGAATGATAATCAATTGTTTAATCAAGGAGCATAGATTGCAGTCTATGAAAATGCCCGACGTGGAGCGTCTGCTGCGGAACGCCAGCCTGCGCCAGCTCCACATCTTCGTCACGGTGGTGCGGCTGGAGAGCTTCTCCCGGGCGGCGGAGGCCCTGCACGTGACCCAGCCCACGGTGTCCATGCAGGTGAGGAAGCTGGCCGAGGCCGTGGGCCATCCCCTGGTGGAGCACGTGGGCAAGGGGTTCCACCTGACCGCCGCGGGCCGGGTGGTGCACGCCTGCTGCGCGTCGGTGTTCACCGCCCTGTCCGAGATGCATATGACCCTGGCGGACATGGCCGGGCTCAAGCAGGGGCGGCTGCGGCTGGCGGTGGTGACCACCGCGGAGTATTTCGCGCCGAGGGTGCTGGGGGATTTCTCCCGGCGCTACCCGGGAGTCGAGGTGGAGCTGCTGGTGGTCAACCGGGGGCAGGTCATGGCCCGCTTCGCCCGGAACCTGGACGACCTCTACGTCATCGGGACCCCGCCCGAGGGCATGCCGGCGGTGGCCACGCCCTTCCTGGAGAACCCCCAGGTTCCGGTGGCGGCGCGGGACCACCCCCTGGCCAGGGAGCGCGCCATCCCCTTCGCCCGTTTCGCCCGGGAGCCCATGATCATGCGGGAGAAGGGCTCGGGCACGCGCAAGACCGTGGAGGCCCTGTTCCGGGCCGCGGGGCTTGCGCCGCTGGTGCGCATGGAGTTCGGCGGCAACGAGGCCATCAAGCAGGCGGTGGCCGGCGGGCTGGGGGTCTCCATCCTCTCCAGGCACGCCCTGGCCATGCCCGGCGAGGCCTCGCCGGTGGCGGTGCTGGACGTGGAGGGCTTCCCGGTGCAGCGGCGCTGGCACCTGGTCTATCCGGTGGGCAAGGAGTTGTCGCCGGTGGCCAAGGCCTTCCGGCGCTATCTCCTGGAGGAGGCCGGCCCGCGCATCTAGGCACGGTCCGGAGGCCCCTTCACCTTCCCTGAGGACTGCGACAGCCCCTCGGGGATTCACCACAGGGGGGAAGGGTCACCCTGGACCTCACAAAGGCGCCTCCCCATGCCTGGCTCACCCCAGGCCGTTTCCACGTCTCCGGCGGGAGCGGGCTATGGACGCAGCGGCCCCTGGCCCTCCTGGGACAGGACCTGGACCAGGGTCTCGGCCTTCAGGTCCTCGATGCGGAAGTAGCGGGCGGCCAGGGATTCGGCCAGGGTGCGGGCCAGGCCGAAGCTGGTGGGGCCGGGGCGCTCCACGTCCACCAGCACGCACTGGGCCCGGCCGTCGTCGCGGATGTGCTCGGCCATGCGCCGGGCCTCCTCCAGGGGCTTGCCCCCGGCCAGGGGCACGTTGGCCCGGCCGTCGGACACCACCACCAGGAGCGGCGCGGCCCGCGGGTTCTTGCGCAGCTCCAGGTCGATGAGTCGCCAGCCCTGGGCCAGGCCGTGGGCCAGGGGCGTCTTGCCGCCGGTGGGCAGCTCCTCCAGGAGCTTGTGCGCCAGGTCCACGCTGGAGGTGGGGGGGAGCAGCACCTCGGCCCCGTCCTTGCGGAAGGCCACCAGGGCCACCTTGTCCCGCTTCTGGTAGGCGTCCAGGAGCAGGGACAGGGCCGCGGCCTTGCACTCCACCATGCGCTGCTGCGCGCCCATGGAGCCGCTGGCGTCCACCACCAGCACCACCACGCCGCCCACCCGCTTCTCCCGCACCTTGCGCCGCAGGTCCGCGTCCTCCACCGCCACGGCCACCCCGTTCTTCTCCCGCCGCTGCTGGAAGGGCGCGGCCGCGCGCAGGGTGGCGTCCAGGGCCAGATCGTCGGGCCGCGGGTCCTGGCGGCTCTTCACGTAGCGTCCGCTGCGGCTCGCGGTGCGCGCCCGGGTGCGCCGGCCCGAGCCGGTGCGCACCTCCCGGTCGCGCAGCCGGCCCACCGGCTTGACCCGGAAGGGCGCGCCCGCCGGGAACACCGCCTCCAGGTCCGGGCCGGGCCGGGCCGCCTCGTCCGGCTCGGCGTCGCTCTCCTCGGGCCGGCTCTCCTCGCCCCGGCCGGACTCGCCTTCGCCGGCCCTGGCCTCCTGGCGCTGGG
>JBFMHA010000082.1:0-15160 GCA_040753075.1 Thermodesulfobacteriota bacterium | reverse complement strand
CTGCGCGCCGCAGGCGCGGGCGCGCTTACCGCCGTCTGGGTGGCCGCCGGTTTCGGCCTGGCCGGGGTGGGCGTCATGGCCTTCGTCTCCCGCCGCCTGGGGGTCATGGCCCACTGCTCGGCCTGGTGCCCCATCGGCCCCCTGGCCAACCTGCTGGGCCGGCTCAACCCCTTCCGGGTGCGCATGACCCCGGACTGCACCAAATGCGCGGCCTGCGCCCGCGCCTGCCGCTACGACGCCCTCACCCCCCGCGACATCGAACAGGGACGGCCCGGCCTGTCCTGCACCCTGTGCGGCGACTGCATGGCCGCGTGCCGGCACGCGGCCATGGAATACCTCTTCCCCGGCCTCACCCCCGCCGCCTCCCGCGCCCTGTTCCTGGCCCTGGTCGCGGGCCTGCACGCCGCCTTCCTGGGCGTCGCCCGCATCTGACCGGATTGATTACTCTCAACAAAACACCAAGGTGTTTTGCTGATGGCGGCAACGGGCCTGCACGCCGCCTTCCTGGGCGTCGCCCGCATCTGACCGGGTCGATTTCTCTCGACAAAACACCACAGCGTTTTGCCGGCGGCGATGGCGGGCCGGCACGCCGCCTTCCTGCCCGTCCCTGTCGAGCATTCGCACAGACGCCAAGTTTCACCCCGTGCCGGGGAGTTCCGCCCGACTCCCCGCCGAAGCGATCGCCATTCAATCAAATCAAATCATTTTTTTTGCGCACAACATATTGCTGCAACTCGATTTTTTATGTATTCTTCTGTCGAGCGACTTGTTCAGCGGCGTCCGCCCCAAGGCGCATGCAATGTGCGCCGTCCCTGCAGGGGATCCAGCGGGCCGGCCGCGGGCCGATAGAGATACTCCGCATGCCGCCAATCGCCCGCCAGACCGCACCGCTCCCGGAGGCCCCATGAGCAAGGACATGCCCTGGCTGGACATCTTTCCCACCGCGATATGGGACGAGTTCATCGTCCAGTACCAGAAGCGCAGCATCGAGTTCGGCGCCGAGGCCCGCAATCCCAAACACAAACGGTTCCTGTTCTTCAAGCTCGGCCGCGACTACCAGGCCGAGAACGACATGTTCGCCTCCCTGCGCAACCTCGTGGACGGCTACCACAGCGTGCGCAAGGACGCGATGAACACCCTCACCCTGCGCATCAGCCTGCTGGAGCAGCTGGCCCGCAAGGTCGAGGGGTATCTGGCCAACTACAAGGACGCGCAGCGCAGCAAGGTAAACAAGGGCACGGTGGTCTACCTGCTCATCAAGCTGGCCCGCCGCGCCCGGCGCAAGGCCATGTACCTGCGCGAGCTTCGCCTCTACTGCGAGCAGAAGATGCACGGATTCGTGAGCGCCACGGAGCTGCTCGACTACATCTTCAAGGACCGCAACCAGCAGGAGGGCCTGGTGGGGCTCCAGCCCGGCGTGATGCTGGAAAAGGCCGATCCCTGGCACCGGGCCTTCGAACTCTCCCTGTCCCGCAGCGCCAGCGGCGCGATCTCCGCCACAGGCTTCGACCAGAACTGGCTGTCTCTGGCCGCGTGCCGCTGGGCCAGGGAGCCCAATCCCGACGACACGCCCTTCTTCATCTGGCTGGAGAAGGACTTCGTGTGCACCGGAGTCCACGACGATCGCTCCTCGGTGTACCAGGAGAACATAACCCAACCCGTCACCTCCGTGACCTACAACCAGAAGACCGCCTCGCTTCCCCTCATCGTGTTCTTCTCCGGCGGGCTGGCCTATGGCGCGTTGCACGAATTCGTCCCGGGGAAGAACCAACCCATGGGCCCGCTCGCAGGACCGTCCAAGGAGCGCGGGGCCTACGCCTACGCGTGGACCCGCGACAACCTGCTCCTGTGCGGTTCGCACACCGCCGGGAAATTCCATCACTCCAGCTTCACCAGCGGCAAGAAGGTCAAGTGCGCGGGCATGATCGGGTTCATCGACGGCAAGGCCGTGACCGTGACCAACGACAGCGGCCACTACAAGCCGGGCTCCGCCCTGCTCAAGGCCTTCGTGCTCCACCTCCAGATAAACGGCGTGCTGGCCGTCGACGCGACCATCAAGGACTTCACCAAGAAGCAAGGGTTGAAATCCTTCACCGCCTACAGCGTCGACGGCTTCATGAATTCCTGACCGGGCCCGGATCCGGCACGGCCCTCGGGCCGCTCCGCCGCGCCGCGCCGCCCCGGCGCGAGCCGCCTGAGCACCGCGACCTATCTGCGCCAGGCTTGTCCTTTTTCCGGAAAAGAAGATAGAGTGCCTGGGGCGCTTGCCGCCTCAGGAGTCTCCAATGCCCGCCCTGTTCAGCCACATGACCGTGTCCCGCCGCCTGCTCGTCGGCAGCCTGGCCTTCGCCCTGCCCCTGGCCGTGCTGGCCTGGTTCATGGACGCCTCCTTCCGCTTCGACCTGGACGTCGCCCGGCGCGAACTGGCCGGCTCCCGCTACCTGCGCGCGGTGTACGCCGCGGCCGAGGCCGTGGAGGACTGCGAGCGGCTGCACCCGCTGGCCGACAAGGGCCTGGACGGCGCGGTGGCGGCCGAAGCCAAGTCCCGCGCGGACCGGGCCATGGACGCCCTGCTCGAGGCCCACGCCCTCGCCGAGTCCGACCTGGGCCTGACCCGCCGCGACCTTGCCCAACGGGGCCTGGAGAACCTGCACCCGGAGGCGCTCGCCCAGGACTGGAGACTCCTCTCGGCCGAAGAGCAGGAGCACGACGCCGCGCCCCTGCTGCACGACCTGGTGGCCCTGGCCAGATTTGCGGCAGGGGCCTCCATGCTCACCCAGGATCCCGCGCCGGACAGTTCGGCCCTGGCAAAGGCCGTGATTATTGCCCTGCCCGAGGCCCTGCAGCACCTGGCCGAGATCGGCCTGTACACCGCCGCGGCCGAACCCGACGCCCAGGCCCCGGAAGCCCTGCACGACCGCCTCACCGCGTCCGCGGCCCTGCTCCGCGACGCCTACATCAAGCAGGTGGGGGAGCACGCCCACGCCGCCCTGCGCGAGGACCTCTTCCACTACGGCGCAAGCCCCACCCTGGCCAGCCGATTCGCCCCGGCCCTGGAGCGCTTCCAGCTGGAATCCCGGTCCCTGGCCCATATCCTGGCCCAGGAGGCCAAGAGCCGGATGCTCAAGCCCGAACTGGCGACGTCCGCGCGGGCCGCCACCCTGGCCGGCCGCGCCCTGCGCGCCGCGGGCCTGGACGAGATGGACGTGCTGGTCAACCTGCGCCGAGACTTTTACCGCCTGTGGCGGGGCATGGGCGTCGGCTTCTCGGCCCTGGCCCTGCTCCTGGCCTCGGTCGTGGTGTGGTCCGCCTCCCGCGGGGTGGCCCGGGACGTGCGCTGCCTGTCCGAGTACGCCGGCCAGGTGGCCGCGGGCGACTACTCCGCCGAGTGCCGGGCCATCACCGCCCGGGAGCTGGGCTTCCTCTACGAGGGCCTGCGCAGCATGGTGGACCAGATCAAGCTCCGGCACGGCTTCGCCCAGGGCCTGCTGGACGGCCTCACCGTGCCCTGCCTGGTGGTGGACCGCTCCGAGCGCCTGACCTACGTGAACCGGCCCTATTTCGACCTCTACCAGCGGCACGGCGAGCCCCAGGACTACCTGGGCATGGGCCTGGCCGAATTCTTCTACGGCGACCCCGGCCACAAGACCATCACCGGCCGCGCCATGCGCGAGGGACGGCCCTTCCGCAACATCGAAATGGCCACGACCAACGCCGCGGGCCGCACCGTGCACGTGCGCTACGACGTGGCCCCGCTCTACGACCTGGACGGCCAACTCATCGGGGCCTTCGCGGTCATCGTGGACCTTACGGAGATCAAGGCGCAGCAGCGGGAGATCGAGCGCCTGGCCGCCTTCCCCAGCGTCAGTCCCAACCCGGTGCTCTCGGCAGGGGCCGAGGGCATTGCCTACCGGAACCCGGCCACCGCCCAGTTCCTGGAGCACGCCGGCCTCACCCTGGAGCAGGTCCTGCCCGAGCAGCACGCCGAGATCCTGGCCGCCTGCCTGGCCACCGGCCAGAGCCGCTACGACGTGGAGCGCCGCGCCGGGGGCCACGTGCTCACCTGGACCTACCACCCCCTGCCCGGCCAGGGCGTGACGCACCTCTACGCCGCGGACGTGACCGAACGCCGCCGGGCCGAGGAGCAGCTCCTGCACGACGCCTTCCACGACGGCCTCACCGGCCTGCCCAACCGGACCCTGTTCCTGGACCGGGCGGGCCAGGCCGCACGATCCGCGGCCGCCTCCGGCCAGGCGTTCGCCGTGTGCCTGCTGGACCTGGACCGCTTCAAGCAGATCAACGACAACCTGGGACACGCCGCCGGCGACAAGCTGCTCGCCGCCCTGGCCGGACGCATCGTGCAGCACATGCGGCCCGGCGACACCCTGGCCCGGTTCTCGGGCGACGAGTTCGGCATCCTCCTGGACCCGGTGACGGACGCCTCCCAGGCCCTGGCCCTGGCCGAATCGCTGCACGAGGCCCTGGAGCCGGCCTTTGCCGTGGACGGACGCGAGCTGTTCGTCACCGCCGCCATCGGCATCGCCCTGGGCCTGGGCGGCGAGAACCCCGAGGACCTGCTGCGCGACGCGGACATCGCCATGTTCCGGGCCAAGAGCCTTGGCGCGTCGCGCAGCGTGGTCTTCGACACCGACATGCACTCCGAGGCCTCGGAGCAGTTCCTGCTCCAGCTCCTGCTCAAGAAGGCGGTGGAGGCCCGCGAATTCACGCCGTATTTCCAGCCCCTGGTGGACCTGGCCGAGGGCCGCATCGCCGGATTCGAGGCCCTGGTGCGCTGGCGCAGGCCGGGCGGCGAACTGGTGCCGCCCGGCAAGTTCATCCCCCTGGCCGAGGAGACCGGACTCATCGTGCCCCTGGGCGAGCAGATGCTCCTGGCCTCCTTCGCCGCGGCCAAGGCCTGGGCCGACGCCGCGCCAGGACTGTCCGTGTCCGTGAACCTGGCCGTGCGCCAGCTCCAGAAGCCGGGCATCGTGGAGGACGTGGCCCAGGCCCTGGCCGCCACAGGCGCTGACCCCTCCCTCATCAAGCTGGAGGTCACCGAGAGCGGGGTCATGGGCAACGTGGCCCAGGCCCTGGAGGTCATGCGCGGACTCCACGGCCTGGGCGTGAGCCTGGCCATCGACGACTTCGGCACCGGCTACTCCTCCCTGTCCCACCTGGCCCGCTTCCCCTTCGACTTCCTCAAGGTGGACATGAGCTTCGTGCGCGCCATGCACGACAACCCCGAGAGCCTGGCCATCGTCGAAACCATCGTGGGCCTGGCCCACTCCCTGGGCAAGCAGATCATCGCCGAGGGCGTGGAGACCCCCCAGCAGCTCGCCGCCCTGCGCCAACTCGGCTGCCAGTACGGCCAGGGCTACCTCTTCGCCAGGCCCCTGCCCCGGGGAGAGGCCGAGGCGCTGCTGCAGAAAGACCCGCGGTGGTAGGCCTTGCCTTCCCCCTCCCCGGCCTTATCCTCACCTTTCGTCACGCTGGGGCTTCCCCGGTAACAGTCCGGCTTTGACGGCCGGGCCGCTGTAGTCTATGGTCGCTTCCCCGCCGGAGCCGCCGGCGTTCACGGAGGACAGATGATCGGCATTTCCAAGCTTTACTGCGGCGCCGTCGAGGCGTCGGACGCCCTGCGCTACGGCCGCCATTCCGGCCAACTCCCCTCGCACCTGTTGCAGTTCTCCAAGGACAAGAAGCCCGTCGTGGTCTGGAACATGACCCGGCGCTGCAACCTGAAGTGCGTCCACTGCTACGCCAAGGCCCTGGAGGAGCAGGGGGAGGACCCCATCCCCACCGCCGAGGCCAAGGCCATGATCGACGACCTGGCCGCCTACGGCGCGCCGGTCATGCTCTTCTCCGGGGGCGAGCCCCTGGTGCGCAAGGACCTGATCGAGCTGGCCCACCACGCCGTGGGCAATGGCATGCGCGCAGTCATCTCCACCAACGGCACCCTCATCACCAAGGAGAAGGCCCGCGAACTCAAGGGCGTGGGCCTGTCCTACGTGGGCATCTCCCTGGACGGCGGCGAGGAGGTCCACGACCGCTTCCGCGGCGTGCCCGGATCCTTCCGCAAGGCCATCGAGGGCGTGGAGAACTGCCAGGCCGAAGGCCTCAAGGTGGGCCTGCGCTTCACCGTCAACAAGCGCAACGTGGCCGAGGTGCCCAAGCTCTTCCAGATCCTCCGCGCGCTGGAGGTCCCCCGCATCTGCTTCTACCACCTGGTCTACTCCGGCCGAGGCTCCGAGCTCATGAAGGAGGACCTGGACCACGCCGAGACCCGGGCCCTGCTCGACCTCATCATGGACGAGACCCGCGCCCTGTTCGACGCCGGCCTGCCCAAGGAGGTCCTCACCGTGGACAACCACGCCGACGGACCCTACGTCTGGATGCGCCTGCTCAAGGAAGACCCCAAGCGCGCCGCCGAGGTCCTGGAGCTGCTCTCCTTCAACGAGGGCAACAACTCCGGCCGCGGCATCGGCTGCATCTCCTGGGACGGCCAGGTCCACGCCGACCAGTTCTGGCGCATCCACACCTTCGGCAACGTGCGGCAGCGCCCCTTCTCCCAGATCTGGGACGACCCGGACATCGAGCTGCTCGCCAAGCTCAAGGAGAAGAAGAAGCACGTCAAGGGAAGGTGCGCCACATGCCGCTTCCTGGACATCTGCGCCGGCAACTTCCGGGCCCGCGCCGAGGCCTATCATGGGGATGTCTGGGCCGAGGATCCGGCCTGCTATTTGACCGACGACGAAATCAGGCGCTGACCCGCAGCCGGCGCTTCCTGCTGGGCCGCAAGCGGACCTCGTCCCTGCGCCTGCGCCTGGGCCTCTTCGGCCGCCGCCGCAAGCCCATAGCCGGCTTGCGGGCGGCGGCCGGGGCCGCCGAAGACAAGGCCAAATAGGCCGCGGCCGGCACGGCCGCGGCCCGACACCAAGGAGCCGAGCATGGATACCGCCCCGTTCCACCGCGGCCGCCGGCTGCGCCGCACCCCGGGCCTGCGCGCCCTGGTGCGCGAGAACTTCCTGCGCGCCGAAGACCTGGTCATGCCCTACTTCGTGGCCGAGGCCGCCGCGGACTTCGAGAAACCCATCGCCGCCATGCCCGGCGTGGCCCAGCTCGGCCTGGGGACGCTGGAAAAGCAGGTGGCCGCCGCGGTCAGGCGCGGCCTGGGCGCGGTCATCCTCTTCGGCATCCCCGAGAAGAAGGACGCCAAGGGCTCCGGGGCCTGGGCCGCGGACGGCGCGGTGCAGAAGGCCGTCAGCCTGCTCAAGGACCGCTTCCCCGGGCTCACCGTCATCACCGACGTGTGCCTGTGCGAGTACACCAGCCACGGCCACTGCGGCGTCGTCCGCAAGGGCGACAAGACCGGCCGGGTGGTCAACGACGAGACCCTGGAGCTCCTGGCCCGCACCGCCCTGTCCCACGTGGACGCCGGCGCGGACGTGGTGGCCCCCTCGGACATGATGGACGGCCGCGTCGCCGCCATCCGCGCCGCCCTGGACGCGGCCGGCCACGCCGAAACCCCGGTCATGAGCTACGCGGTCAAGTACGCCTCATCCTTCTACGGCCCCTTCCGCGAGGCCGCGGAGAGCGCGCCCGCCTTCGGCGACCGCCGCACCTACCAGATGGACCCGGCCAACTCCCGCGAGGCCATGCGCGAGGCCGCGGCCGACGCCTTCGAGGGCGCGGACATCCTCATGGTCAAGCCCGCCGGACCCTGCCTGGACATCATCCGCATGGTCCGCGACAACTTCGACGCCCCGGTGGCCGCCTACCAGGTCAGCGGCGAGTACTCCATGCTCAAGGCCGCGGCCCTGAACGGCTGGACCGACGAGAAGGCCACCGCCCTGGAGTCCCTCCTGGCCATCAAGCGCGCCGGCGCGGATTTGATCATCACGTATTACGCCGCGCAGGCGCTGGAATGGATGAACGGGTAGGGCGAGAGGGAGGGGAAAGACCTTTTTGAAAAAGGTCCTTTCCCCTCCCCCTCGCGCTCCCCCTCCCCTATCCCAAAAACTTTTATCGGTTGAAGATGAAATACGGGATATTGCAATGACCAAGGACAGTTTCGAGAAGCCGGCCCAGCATCCGGGCGGACATTCCGGCGGGCATCCGGGCGGCCATCCGGGCGGCAGGCCCAGGCCGGCCCACGACCTGGGCGAAGGCGTGCCCGAGTGCCGGCTCATCGCCTGGGAGATCACCCGCTCCTGCAACCTCGCCTGCAAGCACTGCCGCGCCGAGGCCCACATGGAGCCCTACCCCGGCGAACTCTCCACCGAAGAGGCCCTGGCCCTCATCGACACCTTCCCCAAGGTGGGCCGGCCCATCGTCATCTTCACCGGCGGCGAGCCGCTCCTGCGCAAGGACGTGTTCACCCTGGTCCGCCACGCCAAGTCCCTGGGCCTGCGCCCGGTCATGGCCCCCAACGGCACCCTCGTGACCGCCGAGAACGCCCGCCAGATGAAGGAGGCGGGCATCGAACGCTGCTCCATCTCCATCGACGGGCCCGACGCCGCGTCCCACGACGCCTTCCGCGGCGTGCCCGGCGCGTTCGAGGGCTCCATGCGGGGCATCCAGTTCTTGAAAGACGCGGGCATCGAGTTCCAGATCAACACCACCGTGACCCGCAACAACCTCGGCCAGTTCAAGGACATCTTCCACCTGGCCGAGCGCCTGGGCGCGGCCGCCTGGCACATCTTCCTCCTGGTGCCCACGGGCCGCGGCGCGGGGCTCGCCGACCAGGTCATCGCGGCCCGGGAGTACGAGGACGTGCTCAACTGGTTCTACGACTTCCGCAAGACCACCTCCATGCAGCTCAAGGCCACCTGCGCGCCCCACTACCACCGCATCCTGCGCCAGCGCGCCAGGGAGGAGGGCGTGCCCGTGACCTTCGAGAACTTCGGCCTGGACGCGGTGTCCCGCGGCTGCCTGGGCGGCACGGGCTTCTGCTTCATCTCCCACACCGGCCAGGTCCAGCCCTGCGGCTATCTGGAGCTGGACTGCGGCAACGTGCGCCAGACCCCCTTCCCGGAAATCTGGGCCAGGTCGAAGCACTTCCTTGAGTTCCGCGACCAGTCGCAGTACGAGGGAAAGTGCGGCGTGTGCGAGTACCACAAGGTCTGCGCCGGCTGCCGCGCCCGGGCCTACACCATGAAGGGCTCCCACCTGGCCGAGGAGCCCCTGTGCTCGCATGCGCCCGCACGCCTGCAGAGCGCCTGCAAGGGAGCCTGAGCCCACCCATGGATGCGCACATGGACGAAACTGACAAGCGGCTGCTCGACATCATCCAGTCCGACTTCCCGCTGGAGGCCCGGCCCTACGCCGCGGTGGGGGAGCGTTTGGGCCTCACCGAGGCCGAGGTGCTGGCCCGGGTGCGGGCGCTCAAGGAGCGCGGAGTCATCCGCCGCATCGGCGGCAACTTCCAGTCCCGCAAGATCGGCTTCCACTCCACCCTCTGCGCGGCCCGGGTGCCCGAGGACCGGCTCGACGCCTTCATCGCCGAGGTCAACCGCCACCCCGGCGTGACCCACAACTACCTGCGCCGCCACGCCTACAACGTCTGGTTCACCTTCATCGGCCCCTCGGTGCGGCAGGTGGACGACACCCTGGCCGAGATGCGCCGGGCCACCGGCGTCGACATCCTGAACCTGCCCGCCTCGCGCATGTACAAGATCAAGGTCGACTTCAAGATGGCCAGCAACGACGAGGAGTAGCGCCATGCCCATCATCAGCGTCACCATGGTCTCCGGCCGCACCGTCGAGCAGAAGCGGGAGCTGGGCGAGGTCCTGGCCCGGGAGTGCGCCCGCATCTGCGCCTGCCCCCTGACGGCCGTGGAGGTGGTCATCCACGAGCAGCCCGCCGAGAACTGGAACATGGGCGGGACCTGGGGCGTGGACTACATGGCCGCCCGCGCCAAGGCCGCCGCGGCCGCGGCCAAGGCCCCGGCCGGGAAGGCCCCCGCCAGAAAGCCCGCGGCCAAGAAGAAGGCCGGCAAGTAGCATGGACCGCCCCTTCATCCTCTCGCCCTCGCTGCTCTCCTCGGACTTCGGGCGCCTGGCCGAGGAGCTGGCCGCGCTGGAGGAGGCCGGCCTCCAGTGGGTCCACTGGGACGTGATGGACGGGGCCTTCGTGCCCAACATCACCTTCGGCCCGCCGGTAATCAAGGCCCTGCGCAAACGCTCCGGGCTCTTCTTCGACGTGCACCTCATGATCGAGAAGCCCGAGCGCTACCTGGCCGAGTTCGTAGACGCGGGCGCGGACCTCATCTGCGTCCACGCCGAGGCCACGGTCCACCTGGAGCGCGCCGTGGCCGAGATCGCCCGCCTGGGCGCCAAGCCCGCCGTGGCCCTGAACCCGGCCACCCCGCTGGACAGCGTGCTCTACCTCATCCCCCAGCTCCACATGACCCTCATCATGAGCGTGAACCCGGGCTTCGGCGGCCAGTCCTTCATTCCCTTCTCCCTGCCCAAGCTGCGCCAGCTCGCGGCCCTGCGCGACGAGGCCAACCCGGCCATGCTCATCCAGGTGGACGGCGGCGTGACCCCGGACAACACCCCGGACCTGGTCGATGCCGGGGCCGACGTCCTGGTCTCCGGCTCCGCCTTCTTCAACTTCCCCCCCTACGGCGAACGCCGCCAGGCGTTCCTCCGGGCGGCCGGGAAGGCGCAGTAAAGCCGCAGGCGCTGTCGTCCGGGGCCGCGGCCGCGACGACTCCGCGCCTCCTCCGCCGACCTCCGAGAACAGCAAAGGGCGGCCCCTGCCGGGAGCCGCCCTTTGTAGTTCCGTCGGGCCGGGCTAGTAGCGGCCGAGCTTGATCTCGCCCTGGCCGAGGACCCGGTGGGCGGCGCTGTCCACGGCGTGGACCCGGGCCTGGTAGAGGTTGCCCCGGCCGCCGGAGCAGGGGGGCAGGTAGCCTCCCGCGCCCAGGCCGGGCACGTCGCCGCCGTGCAGCTTCACCAGGGTCACGCCCGCGGGCATGTCCTTGGTCTCGCCGGGCGTAGCGGGAACGGTCACGCTGGTCTGGCCCTTGGGCACGGCCACGCTGATGGCCCCGTGCCCGCCGCCGCTGGACAGCGGGGCGTAGGAAAGGTCGTTGAACTCCACGATGAGGGTGTCCGCGCCGGCCGGGATGCCGGACACCGCCAGCCGCGGCGACATGGGGTTCTTGGCCCCCTTGGGCTTGCACACCTCGTCCGCGGGCACGTTCTTGCCGTCCCACTTGGCGTCGGCAAAGGCCACGTCCAGGGCCGCCGGCGCATCCACCAACTCATTGCCGAAATAGGTGCGCTTGCACGCAGCCAGAGACAAGGCCAGCACCGCGAGAAGCAGGACCACTCTGCGCATGGGAGCCCCCTTATGAGTATGCGGCCCCGCCCCATGGCCGGGCCGTTCCGCCCGATAATCCGTCTTGTTATATTTGCAGGAACAACCTGAGTCAATCTCCGGCGGACGTATCCGTCCCGACTCCGGCCGCCCGCTGCGCCGCCCGCACCAGGACGGAGCCGGCCGGATACGCCCCGAAGGATTCCGGACCGCCCCCGTAGCGCCTCTTTCCAGCGCGGACGCCCCCCACCACCGCCCTCGCCTTTCCCCCTCCCGCCGAAACGCGTCAACCCCCATTTCGCGTCTCTTTTCGTCTCTTTTTGGGTATTTCATAGGCATTTTTCGACCACCCCACTTTTCCGGGGGTAGGGTGCCCTGGTCCTGGGGCGGCCGGCGCACCCACGCCGGGCGGAGGCCCGGAGGCGGCCGAGGCCCAGGCCGCCAACCAGCGCCGGCCGCCCCTCCACCCCAACCGCAAGGAGGAATCCCCATGCGTTACCGCGCCCGCAAGGAATGCTGGTTCGGCCGGCTCTTTCGCATCGGCGAGGAGGCCGATTTCGCCTCCGGGACCCGAGTCCCCGAAACCCTGTTCGAACCCCTGGACCAGGCTCCGGCGACCGGCCAGCCCCGCATGGCCGAACTGCGCCGCCAGGCCCGGGAGCTGGGCGTCGCCTGCCGCCGCACCTGGACCGCGGCGGACCTGACCGCAGCCATCGCTGCGGCGACCCCGTCCGGCCCGTCGGGCCAGGAGGCGAGCCATGGCCAGTGAGATCGGCATCGTGGTCAGCGCGCTCCTGGAGCTGGGCGAGGACCCGGTGGTGTCCCTGGACCAGGACGTGGAGCGCGCCCGCATCATGCGCGAACTGTACGCGACCGAGCGCGACGGGCTCCTGGAGGAGCACCCCTGGAACTTCGCCACGGCCCGCGCCTCCCTGGCCCGCCTGGCGGAGACACCGGCCTTCGGCCCGGCCCATGCCTTCGCCCTGCCCGCGGACTGCCTCACCGTGCTCGAGGTCGAGCCGGCCGACGCGCCCTGGCGGGTGGAGTCGGGCCGGCTCCTCTCCGACGCGGCCGAGGCCGCGGCGCGCTACGTGCGCCGGGTCACCGACGCCAACGCCATGCCCCCCACCTTCCGGGCCGCCCTGGCCGCGCGACTGGCGGCCAAGGCCGCGCGCAAGCTCACCGGCTCCTCGGCCGAGAAGGAGCGCCTGGAGCGGCTGGCCTTCGACCGGCTGCGCACGGCCAAGGGCCGCGACGCCCAGGGCGCGGGCGCCCTGCCCTCGCCCCGCGCCGACGGCCTGCTCAAGGCGCGGGGCTAGGAGGCGGCCATGTCACTGACCGCCACCCCCATCATCAACGCCTTCACCGCGGGCGAGCTCTCGCCCCACCTGGACGGCCGCACCGACCACGAGAAGTACTATTCCGGCTGCCGCCGCCTGGAGAACTTCGTGGTGCGGCCGCACGGCAGCGCCTATGCCCGGCCCGGCCTGCGCTACCTGGGCAAGGTCAAGGACCGGTCGCGCAAGACCAGGCTGCTGCCCTTCGACTTCAACGCCGAGGCCGAGGAGAGCGCCATCATCGAACTGGGGCACAACTACCTGCGCATCTGGCAGGAAGGAGGCCAGGGGTACAGGGACGGCAAATTCCAAGAGGACGAGCTCCCGGAGCAGTCCACCCCCTGGAGCGAGGACATGCTCGCCGAGGTGCGCTGCGTGCAGAGCGCGGACACCCTGTACCTGGTCCACAAGAAGACTCCTCCCCATACCCTGGTGCGCAGCCTGGACGCCCACAAAAACGTGGTCTGGACCCTGGCGCCCTTCCAGGCCAAGGACGGACCCTACCAGCCCGAGAATCCAGAGTCCGGGGTGGTGCTCACCCCGTCCAGCCGCACCGGGACGAACGTGACGGTCACGGCCAACATCGAGGCCTTCGACCCCGACCACCAGAACGCGCACCTGCGCCTGGGATACGAGGACGAGGACGGCGAGATGGAGTGGGGCTGGGGCAAGATAACCGAAGTGGGCTCCAAAACCTCGGCGACGGTGAGCGTGGACCCCAAGCAGCCCTTCGGCGCGGAGCTCATGGAGGACGCCACGTTCGAATTCGGCATCGGAGGCTGGTCCAACAAGAGCACCTATGAGTGCTCCGCGACCTACGACTCGGGGAACCGGCGTCTGGTGCTCAGCCAGGCCTCCTCCGGAACGGCCATTGCCGAGGCCAAGATCAACCTGACCCCCAACGTGACCTACACCCTCACCCTGGAGGCCGCCGCGGTTCCCCGCACGGCCCGCGCTTACGTGGGCACGAGCAGCGGCGCGTCCGACGCGCTGGCCGACCAGGTCATCACCGCGGCCGGCGTCGCGAGCTTCGAGTTCACCCCCTCCAAGAGCCCCGTTTACGTGGCCGTAAGCACGTACGGGGCCAACGCCGGCGACGTGGTCAGCTTCGATGCGGTCCGCCTGGCGCGCAAGGACCTGGCCACCACCCGCTGGCGCATGGGGGCCTGGTGCGAGGAGAACGGCTACCCGTCCTGCGTCGCCCTCTACGAAAACCGCCTGACCTTCGCCGGCAGCAAGGCCCAGCCCCGCACCGTGTGGTTCTCCCGCTTCGGCGACTATCCCAACTTCGGCCCAGGCCCCCTGGCCGACGACGCCATCGAGCACGACCTGTCCGGCGACCGGGTGAACATCATCCGCTGGATGGTGGACCAGGACGACCTGCTCATCGGCACCAACGCCGCCGAGATCCGCCTGGACGGAGGCGGCGAGGGCGAGCCCCTGTCCGCGGAGAAGAAGCCCAAGGCCCGCCGTCAGAGCCCGCACGGCTCCTGCGGCCTGGCCGCCCGGCTGGTGGGCGGGGCGGTGCTCTTCGTGTCCCGCAGCGGCCGCAAGGTGCGGGAGCTGGCCTTCGACCTGGGATCCTACAAGTACCACGCCCCGGAGATCACCATCCTGGCCGACCACGTGACCGGCGACGGCCTGGCGGACCTGGCCTTCTGCGGCGAACCGGGCGGGGTGCTGTGGGCCGCGCGCGCCGACGGCATGCTCATCGGCTGCACCTATCTCAAGGACCAGAACGTCACGGCCTGGCACCGCCACCCCCTGGGCGGAAACGGGGCCGTGGAGAGCCTGGCCGCCATCCCCGGGACCGGGGGCGACGAACTGTGGGCCGTGGTGCGGCGCACGATGCAGGGGGAGGTGAAGCGCTACGTGGAGCGCATGGCCCCGGCCTACGACGGCGCGGGCCACGAGGACGCGGCCGAGGCCTTCCACCTGGACTGCGGGAAGACCCACCGGGGGGCGCCGGTCACGGAGGTCGGCGATCTCGCCCACCTGGAGGGCGAAACCGTGCAGGTGGTGGCCGACGGCGCGGTGAAGCGGCCAAGGCAGGTGCAGAACGGCATGATCACCCTGGAGGCCCCAGCCTCCCAGGTGCACGTGGGGTATGCGTATCCCTGCGTGCTCCAGCCCATGCGGCTGGAGGTGCCGGCCCAGGGGGGCACGTCCCAGGGCCGACGCAAGCGCATCCTGTCCGTGACCGCGCGGTTCATGCACACCGTGGGCGGCTCGGTGTGCGCGGGCGACGACGAAACCGACCGCTACGAGCCGGTGCTGCCCCACGCCCGAAACGCGCCGGCCGGGGCCGCGCCGCGCCTGTTCTCCGGCGACCGCATCCTGCGCCTGGCCGGAGGCGTGGACCGGGAGGGCCTGTTCACCATCCGCCAGGACGCCCCCCTGCCCATGACCGTGGTCAGCGTGGTGCCCGAGGTGCAGGTGGAATAGGCGCTCGACACGCCACACCCCGGGGGGAGCCCGCAGGGGCGGGCCCGCCGGG
>JBFMHA010000081.1:0-16234 GCA_040753075.1 Thermodesulfobacteriota bacterium | reverse complement strand
CCGCCGAAAAATCAAGGCGACTACGACCCGGAGACCTCCGCCCGCCCCAGGCACGACCGAATCCCGGACGACGGAGGATTCCTCCTCTCCCGAAGCGCCCTGTCCGCCTCCGGCGACGGCGGGGAGGAGAGGGAGGGTGATGCCAAGCAATCCGGCGACATCCGTGCGCAGCATGCCACTGATGAAGCCTCCCGGCAGGAAAACGGCCAATCGCAGCACACCGATGGCCAATCACAAGGCCTCCCCCAGCATGTCAAGGAACATTATCGGAACGAGTTCGGGGAGGAAGAGTTGGACAAGGTAAGGGTCAAAATGGGCATTCCCGAACACGTGAGGAAGAATGCTGCGATTGACCCAGCAGCATATGTTGACGGGCATACCATCTATTTTAAGCCGGGCGAGTATGATCCCAATAGCGCAGCTGGCGTGGCCCAAATCGGCCATGAGTTGAAGCATGTTCAACAGGGCGCCACAACCCCATTCTTCAAACTCAGATACGCATGGCAGTATCTGACCAGCCCCAAAAGCGGCGAGGAGGCATACGATGACATCACGTATGAAAAAGAAGCCGTGGATTTTGAGAAAAGGCAGCATGATTATTTGCAACTTTTAAACAAAAGAGGCTATCCGCGATGGCCGCAACCAGATAAACCGGAACGATAGGTAGTGCATTCAGTGTAATGAGTAGCCCAGGCTCGCACTCCGAGCCTGGGCCGCACAAAGTCATAGGACCATAACATGCTAAAAATATACGCATCATGTTTAATTGCTGCTATTTCATGTGTGTGCTGCAGCGCATCGCGGGACTCTCATCCGGAATATCCGGAGAAATATAGATGGTATATTGAGGGTCCGCCATACAAGATGGCCAAAGAACTATCAGAAATGCCGCTAGAAGAGCAATTTGATCTATATATTTCCGTATATGGCAGCCCGACATATAGCACAATGTTCGGAGCGTCATACATTATGGCCATGCGCGGGGAGGGAATATTGCCATATTTAAAAGAAAAACTCTCGATCGAACATGATCCATTCAGAATAATGGCCATCTGCGCCATATTTGAAAGAATGGCTGAAATATGCATACCAGTAGATGAACACCACGATATAATAGAAATTATCGGAAATAAACGCCAATATCTTAAATTAAATATTCATAAAAAATATCTCAATGATGTATTGGGAGCCATTAAAGAGGTTCGATATATTGAACATTGCAACAATATCAAGCGCGATTGGCAGGGGAAAATATCACATTAAGTACACAACGTGTACGGATATAGCATCAACCTGTACAGAGATAGTATTTGCCCGACACCCCACCCCGCCGCGACCGTGCAGACCGCCAACGAATCCACCTCCCACCTCCTCGGCTACGACCAGGTGGGCAGCCTCAAGGCCGTGGCGGCCATGGGCGGACCCCACGAGGGCCGGGTGGTCAAGGCAATTGACTACGACGCCTTCGGCCAGATCCTGTCCGACTCCAACCCGGCCCTCTTCATCCCCCTGGCCTTCGCCGGCGGCCTGC
This sequence comes from Thermodesulfobacteriota bacterium, assembly GCA_040753075.1. GTDB lineage: Bacteria > Desulfobacterota > Desulfovibrionia > Desulfovibrionales > Desulfovibrionaceae > UBA6814. The sequence continues at coordinate 14,703 of JBFMHA010000081.1, read as the reverse complement.
GCGACCGCTTCACCGGCCTCGTCCGTTTCTGTCACCGGGACTACGACCCCACCGTCGGCCGCTTCACCGCCCCCGACCCGCTGGGCGATACGGGAGGCGACCACGACTTGTACGACTACTGCGTGGACGATCCGGTGGGGAGGGTGGATCCGGAGGGGTTGAAGGATGAGGGGGCCGATGAGCAGCTCCCTCAGAAGCCAACTGTGGAATCGGGGGATTCCGGCGGAGTGTCGAATTCTGACAACAGCCGGTGGGGCGTAAAAGCTTCGATAACGAGCGGTTTTGTCAACTTTCCTGTTTTTGCCTGGGACTCCAAGGGCGGAGCCTATCCAGAAGGTTGGCTTGACCCTTCTCTTACAACTACACCTGCCGGAGTTGGCCTCAGTATTTCTGGGCAAGCTCCTTGGGCTACTGATTCTCCAAAGGATGACGTCACTATTGGCGTCGGCGGCAAAAACAGCGGCTTTGAGGTAAACACCGAAGGCTCTCGCGGAAGCATAAATATCGGCGGCAGCTTATCCGCTCCTATTACCGCGAGTGTTCCGTTGGAGCAGGGCGTTGTAAAAGGTGCAGAGTGGCTTCAGAAGGGCACAAAGGCAATTGCTGCCCCCCTGGAATCAGGCGCCAAGTCGCTGGGCAATGGAATCAAAGACACATTTAACATGTTAGACATAAAGCCTCGAAAGTAGCCTCGGCTAAAAGATTATACATGAATTCGATCATCATGTATCTGCCCAATGCTCCTCCTGCAGTTATGGAACTGCACGCAAATATAACATAGGAGAATTATAATGAAAGCTTGGGAAATTGTTCTTTGGGTAGGAGTTTTTTCCTGGGGTCTAGGCTCGCTGGGATTATCTATTGTTAATATTAAAAATTTCCGTTTAATTGATTTCAACTTTTCAAAGTTTAGGGGCGCAACGCCATTGGATAAAAAATTATTGATGATTTCCGGCATGCTACTTCTTTCCGGCGGCATAATCATGATGCTTTCTTTAATAATTAAAGGTATTTTTTATGGGTAAAATATGCAACAAATGCAATTCTACGCTGCCGCCAATGAATTGACCAAGATACAATCTTATTGTTTTATTATACTGCTATTTGTTGTTCCAGTCGCATGTTTTTTTATTTTCATATTTATGTCCTGAGATGGTATTCACCTGACACCCCATACCCACGCCATGACCGTGCAGACGCCCCAGGGCTCCACGTCCTACCTCCTCGGCTACGACCAGGCGGGCAGCCTCAAGGCCGTGGCCGCCATGGAGGGGGAGAGGGGCGGCCTGCGCGACAAGTTCACCGGCCTCGTCCGTTTCTGTCGCCGGGACTACGACCCCACCGTCGGCCGCCCCCTTGCCTCTCGCATCAGTTTATGGATTCCTTGCCAACACCCCGGGAATGAAGCATAAAGGAGAGATCGGAATCTCAAGCCGTCCGGAGGGTACAGGCATGTTCATCGCCGGGCTGGACGGGGGGTCGGTCAGCGTCAAGCTGGCCGTGCTCGACTCCCGCGGCGTCCTGGTTCATTCCCGCTACGAGCGCCACCGGGGCCGGCCCCTGCCCCTGGCCGCGGACCTCCTGGACGAGGCCGCGCAGATATTTCCCGGCCTGGCCCTGGCCTGCACCGGCTCCACCGGGGCACTGGCCGCCCGCGCCCTGGGCGCGCCCCTGGTCTCTGAACTCTCGGCCTTCGCCCTGTCCACCGCCCGCCTGCACCCGGACATGGAGGCGGTCATCGAGATGGGCGGCGAGGACTCCAAGCTCGTGCTGCTGGCCCCGGGCGGGGACGGCCGGGTGGCGGACTTCGCCCTGAACTCGGTGTGCGCCGCGGGCACCGGCTCCTTCCTGGACCAGCAGGCCGAACGCATGCGCCTGTCCGTGGAGGAGTTCGCGGCCCTGGCCCTGCAGAGCGCCGCGCCGCCCCACGTGGCCGGCCGCTGCAGCGTGTTCGCCAAGTCGGACATGATCCACCTGCAGCAGATCGGCGCGCCCCTGGCCGACATCGTGGCGGGCCTGTGCTTCGCCGTGGCCCGCAACTTCAAGGGGGCCATCCTGCGCGGCCGCAGGCTCCCCGGCCGGGTGGCCTTCATGGGCGGGGTGGCCCTGAACCGGGGCGTGGTGCGGGCCTTCACCGAGGTCCTGGGTCTGCCCGGCCTCACCGTGCCCGAGCGGCCCACCGTCATGGGCGCGCTGGGCGCGGCCCTGTGGGGCCGGGAGCGGCCGGCCGAGCTGGCGCGGCCCGAACCGGACCTCCTGCGCCGGGCCGGGACGGCCCGCAACGGCGGCGAGGCCCCGCGCGCCGCCCTGGTCCAGCCCGGGGACCGTTTCGCCGCCCGCCACCTGGACTTCGACCCGGACCAGCTCCACCCCATCGGGGCCGAGGGGACCGCGGACGTGTACATGGGCATCGACGTGGGCTCCATCTCCACCAACCTGGCGGTGGTGGACGGGTCGGGCCGGCTGCTGGCCAAGCGCTACCTGCGCACCGCCTCCCGCCCCATCGAGGCGGTGAAGGAGGGCCTGGCCGGCATCGGGGCCGAGATCGGCGCCCGGGTGCGGGTGCGCGGCGTGGGAACCACCGGCTCCGGCCGCTACATGACCGCGGACTTCTTCGGCGCGGACATCGTGAAGAACGAGATCACCGCCCAGGCCCGGGCCGCGGCCTTCATCGACCCCTCCGTGGACACCATCTTCGAGATCGGCGGCCAGGACTCCAAGTTCGTGAGCCTGGAGAACGGGGTCATCCGCGACTTCGAGATGAACAAGGCCTGCGCCGCGGGCACCGGCTCGTTCCTGGAGGAGCAGGCCGAGAAGCTGGGGGTGGCCATCAAGGACGAGTTCGCGGACCGCGCCCTGGCCGCGGCCGCGCCCTGCCGCCTGGGCGAGCGCTGCACCGTGTTCATGGAGAACTCCCTCATGGCCGGGCTCGCCGCGGGCGCGGACATGGACGACCTGCTGGCCGGGCTGTCCTACTCCATCGTGGAGAACTACCTGCACCGGGTGGCCGGCGGCCGGAAGATCGGGTCCAACATCTTCTTCCAGGGCGGCACGGCCTTCAACAAGGCGGTGGTGGCGGCCTTCGAGAAGCACCTGGGCCGCCCCGTGACCGTGCCCCCCAACCACGACGTGACCGGGGCCATCGGCATGGCCCTCATCGCCCGCGACCACATGGCGGCCCGGGCCGGACGCGACTCCCGCTTCAAGGGCTTCGACCTGGCCACCCGGGCCTACTCCCAGGAGTCCTTCCCCTGCCTCGGCTGCGAGAACCGCTGCGAGATCAACAAGCTCACCATCGCGGGCGAGGCCGGCCACCTGTTCTACGGCGGACGCTGCGAGCGCTACGAAAAGGAGCGCAAGACCGCCAAGGCCCGGGAGCTGCCCGACCTGTTCGCCTTCCGGTCCCGGGCCCTGCGCGCGGCGCACGAGGCGCGGGAGGCGGCCTTCGCCGCCGCGGGCCGGCCGGCCCGGCGCGGGGCGATGGGCCTGCCCCTGGTCTTCTTCGCCCACGACCGGCTGCCCTTCTTCGCCACCCTGCTCTGGGAGCTGGGCTTCGCGGTGCGGCTCTCCCCGCCCACCAGCCGGCGCATCGTGGAGCTGGGGGTGGAGCGCACCCTGGCCGACACCTGCTTCCCGGTGAAGGCCGCCCTGGGCCACGTGCGCTGGCTCCTGGAGGAGGAGCGGGTTCCGGTGTTCCTGCCCAGCCTGGTGGACATGGCCCCGCCCGACGACTCCTTCGCCTCATCCCTGTCCTGCCCGCTCACCCAGAGCTTCCCCTACCAGGCCCGGGTGGCCTTCCCGGGCGCGGACATCCTGGCCCCGGCCCTGAACCGGCGGCGCGGGAGCCGGGCCCTGGCCGAGGCCCTGGCCGGGTCCCTGGCCCGCTACGGGGTGGGCCGGACCGAGGCCGCGCGGGCCATGGTGCGGGCCGAGGCGGCCCAGAAGGAGTTCGTCCAGACCGTGCGGGAGCGGGGCCGGGAGGTCCTGGCCGGCCTGGACCGCCGCGCCCTGGTGGTGGTGGGCCGGGCCTACAACGCCTTCGACCCGGGCCTGAACCTGGACCTGCCGCGCAAGGCTGCGGCCCTGGGGACCCTGGCCCTGCCCCTGGACATGCTGCCCCTGCCCGACGTGTCCGGCGACTGGGGGGGCATGTACTGGCGCTCGGGCCAGCGCATGCTGGCCGCGGCCCGCGCGGTGCGGGAGCACCCCCTGCTCTACCCGCTGGGCATCGGCAGCTTCTCCTGCGGGCCGGACGCCTTCATCCACAAGTTCCTGGACCAGGAGCTGGGGGGCATGCCCAGCCTGTTCCTGGAGATCGACGAGCACAGCGCGGACGCCGGGGTCCTCACCCGGCTGGAGGCCTACCTGGACAGCGTGGACGGCCAGATCACGGCCTCGGCCCAGATCGAGCGCCCGGCGGCCGGCGCCCTGCGCCGGCCGGCCCTGAGCTTCGCCGGCAAGGCGCGGCGCACGGTGTACCTGCCCCGCATGGCCGACCACGCCCTGGGCCTGGAGGCCGCATTCCGCGCCTGCGGGGTGGAGGCCGAGGTCATGCCCGAGACCGACCCCGCGGCCGTGGCCCAGGCCCGGCCCTTCATCTCGGGCAAGGAGTGCTACCCCTTCGCCGTGACCTCGGCGGACATGCTGAGGAAGACGGCGGAGGCCGGGTTCGCCCCGGGCCGCTCGGCCTTCTTCATGCCCTCGGGCACCGGCCCCTGCCGCTTCGGCCAGTACAACCTGGCCCAGCGCCTGGTGCTGGACGCGGCCGGCTATCCCGACGTGCCCATCTTCGCGCCCGTGCAGAGCGAACGGCTGTACAGCGACCTGGGGATGGTGTCGCGGGAGTTCCCGCGGCGCTCCTGGGTGGGGGTGGTGGCCTTCGACCTGCTCACCAAGTGCCTGCACGAGCGCCGGCCCCGGGCCAAGGACCCGGCCGCCGCGGAGAGCGCCTACGCCCGGGCCGTGGAGCGGCTGCGCGCCGCGCTCCTGGAAAAGGACGCCGAGGCCGGGGCGGCCCGGGTCCTGGCCGAGGCCCGCGAAGACTTCGCCGGGGTGGCGACCAACGGACAGAAGCCCCCGCGCATCGGCATCGTGGGCGAGATCTTCGTGCGCTCCAACCGCTTCTCCAACGAGGACCTGGTGCGGCGCATCGAGGCCGCGGGCGGCGAGGCCTGGCTCGCGCCCATCGACGAGTGGATCAGCTACGTCAACTTCATGGCCGCGCGGCGGGCGCGGCTGGGCCGCGACCTGCGGGGCATGGTGCGGGTGGCCCTCACCGCCCGGGTGCAGCGCGCCATCACCCACCGCCTGGAGCGCATCTTCGACGGATTCCTCACGAGCATCCACGACCCCGACACCGCGGCCATCCTCAAAAACGCCGCGCCCTGGCTGCACGACTCCTTCGAGGGCGAGGCGGTGCTCTCGGTGGGCAAGAGCGTGGACATGGCCCGGCGCGGGGTGGCGGGCATCGTGAGCGCCATGCCCTTCGGCTGCATGCCGGGCACGGTGGTGAACTCGCTGTTGCGGGACGTGGCGGGCCGGTTCGGCATCCCGGTGGTGAGCCTGGCCTTCGACGGCACGGACTCCCCGGCCAACCGGCTGCACCTGGCGGCGTTCATGGAGCAGGCCAGGGAGTTGGCCGCGGCGAGGCCGGGCAGTGATGGTCTTCAATGAAAATACCATGGCATTTTCATAGGGTGGGCGTTCATGGAGCAGGCCGGGGAGCTGGCCGCGGCGAGGCCGGGCAGTGATGGTCTTCAATGAAAATACCAAGGCATTTTCATGGGGGGGGCGTTCATGGAGCAGGCCGGGGACTGGATGCTGCGCGGATATCGTGAGCAGGGACGAACCGGAGAGCGCATGGCGCAGGCGACGCTTGCCGGTGAGCCGCGGGTGGCCAGGGGCGTCGCCGGGGCCGTCCGGGCGGCCGGCCTGAGGCTCGCGCTCCTGGTCCTGGCCGGCTGCCTGTGGGCCGGCGGCGCGGCGGCCAACGGCCCCTCGTTCGATTGCGGGAAGGCGGAGCCCGGGAGCGTCGAGGCGCTGATCTGCAGCGACGACGGCCTGGCCGAACTGGACGTCAGGATGGCCGAGGTCTACGCCGCGGCGGCCCGGAAGGCCGTCGGCGAGCGGCCGTCCCCCCTCAAGGCGGAGCAGCGCGGATGGATCAAGGACCGCAACGACTGCCAAAAGAGCGACGACCGCCGCCAGTGCGCGGCGGACAGCTACCGCCTGCGCATCGCGGAGCTGCAGGCGCGCTACGGGCTGGTCCCGGCCGTCGGGACGGCCCGCTTCACCTGCGGGGACGATCCGTACAGCGATGTCGCCGCCACCTTCTACCCGACCGACCCGCCCACCCTGCGCGCCGTGCGCGGGCGCCGCGCCGCGGTCATGTATCTGCAGCGAGGCGGGAGCGGGGCCAGATACCAGGGCCGCGACGTGGAGCTCCGGGAGCGCCAGGGAGAGGCGCTGATCACCTGGGGTCCTGGCGCGCCCCAGGAGCGCTGCGCCAAGGCGCCCTGAGGAAGGGCCGCGGCGCGCTTCAGGGGGACGCGGGGCGGTTGAAGACGTCCGGGAAGGAGCCTGCGGAGGCGACTTGAGAACCCGTCACCCGCGTCGCGCCCCCAAAAACCGACAGGCGCATTGGGAATGAAAAACCTCTGATCCCGCGATGCCGCGCGGAGAAGGCGCGTCGCCCTGATGCGCGGAAGCGCCGCTAGCCAGCGGCGGCGAGCACCTGGCCCACGTAATCCCGGATACGGTCCCGGTCGGACGGATGCATGGAGGTGAACTGCACCCCAAGGCAGAGGCGGCCAGCCGCCTCCTGGACGTAGCGCGCCAGGCCGGGCAGGAAGAGGTCGTCCAGCACCCCGAAGAGCCGGAAGGAGCAGGCCAGGCTGCTCCCCCGGACGATTCCCGCCCGGGCTCCCGGACGCTCCGCCTCCGGCCCCAGCACCAGCCGGCAGCCTGTCTCGGAAAGGTTGGCGACGAGGGCCCGCCCCTCCACCGCGTCGCAGCACATCCGCGCGGGCAGGAAGCAGTCCGCCCGGTCCTGGCGACGCAGGTTGAGCGCGCCCACCGACTCGGGATAGCCCAGGGCCAGGAGGGGCAGGGGCTCCGCCGCGACCCCGGCCACCCGGGTGTTGAAGCCGCAGTGGTTGTAGCGCCGGTGCAGGTAGCGCACCGTGACCGCGGCCGCGGGGACCAGCGCCTCCCACGCCCCGGGCTGCTCGGGGAACCGGGCCAGGAGGAACTCCCGGCCGCACCTGCCCACGTATTCCGCGCTGAAGGCGCCGTCCGCGTTCGCGGGCGCAATATCCAGCCGGGCGCCCAGGGGGATGTCCAACTGGCTGCCCGGAAGCCGCCGGTAGCTGGCCGCGCCCCGGGCGCGGCCCGGGGGAGCGGCGGAAGGCGGCGCGCCGCCGGCGGTCCGGCCTGGTTTCTGCTCGGCCATGCGGATGCTTCCAGGGTAAGAACGTCCGGTTCTGACGAAATATACCAAGGATCGCAGACGGAGGGAAATAGGGGGAATTCCCGATGTGGCGGGACAAACCCACAAACATGGGGGCGGACTTCTGCTGCAGCCCGTCAGGCCCCGGCCGAGAACACCTGCCTCAGGTACTCCTCGATCTGCTCCCGGTCGGCCGGACGCAGAGGGGAGAACCGCATGCCCAGCCAGGTGCGGCCGGACGCCTCCTGCACGTAGCATACGAGGCCCGGCGCGGAGAGTTCGTCCGGCGCGTCGAACAGCCGGAAGCAGCAGACCAGGCGGCTCCCGCGGACGACGCCCTCCCGGGCCGCCCGGCGGCCCTGCTCCAGCGCCAGCCGGCAGCCGTCCCCGGAAAGGTTGGCGATGAGGGCCTTGCTCTCCGCGTCGCCGCCGCACACCCGGGCGGGCAGGAAGCAGTTCGCCCGGTCCTGGCCGCGCAGGTTGAGCGCCCCCGCGGACTCGGGGAGCCCCAGGGCCAGGAGGGGCAGGGGCTCCACCGTGATCCCGGCCACCCTGGTGCAGAAGCCGCAGATCTCGCGGCGCTGGCGCAGGTAGCGCACCGTGACCTCCGCCCCGGGAACCAGCACCTGACGCGCTCCGGGCTGCCCCGGGAAGCGGGCCAGGAGGAACTCCCGGCCGCAGCAGCCCACGTATTCCGTGCTGAAGGTGCGGTTCGCGGCCGTGGGTGCGAGCTGCAGCCTGGCGCCCAGGGGGATGTCCAGCCGCCAGCCCGGCACCCGCCGGTAGCTGGGCGTGACCGCGGCGGGAGCGGGAGATTCCGCGCTGCAGGCCGCGTCCCGGCCTCCGGGCGCGCCCGGGGCGGGAAGCGGTTTTTCGGCGTCCGGCCGTGTTGCTTTCTTGCTGGCCATGCGGCGTCTTGCCAGATCAGGAGGTTACCCTATTGAAAAGGAATATAGCACGAGACGGACAGTCAGGGGAATCAAGAAATGATTCTTCGCCGCATATCGGGAAGACCGGAAGCGGAGTTGCCGGTTCGCGCCCCACGGCGCGGGGAGCGGGCGGGCCTTCCCCTGCGCGGCGCGCGACGGCGCGCCGGCGCGATCAAGGCCGCGTCACGCGTTGCGCGGGCTGCGCCGCGCGACCCGCGCCGCGGGCCGGACCAGGCCGCGCGTTTCTCTTCCGGGCGGGCTTCGGGAAAACGGCGCGGGGGGGAAGGGGAGGACTTCCCGCCGGCAGCGGCGGGGAAAGGCCCGCTGCCGCCGGCGGGGAGAGGGTCGGCCCTGGCCGCGCCTACTTGTAGTAGATCTTCAGTTCGTTGGTGTGCTTCTCCTTCTGGCCCGGGGTGGGCTGGCCCGCGGTGAGGATCACCGGCTCGCCCGGGGCCAGGGCCGGACATCCGCGCACGAACTTCTCCACCCGGTCCAGGTGCCGGTCCAGCTCCTGGTCGGTGAGCCGGGGCTTGACCCCCCAGAAGAAGTTCAGGGCGCGCAGCACCCGCTGGTCGCCGGTGAGGCAGTAGATGGCCTGGGAGGGCCGGCGGCTGGAGATCTGGCGGCCGGTGGAGCCGGTGGAGGAGTGGCACGCGATGGCCTTGGCCCCCAGGTGGTCGGCCAGGATGCAGGCGGAATAGGCCAGGTACTTGACGATGTTCTTCTCCTCGCCGGGCTTGAAGGGGCCGCCCTGCCGCTCCAGGAGGTAGGCCTCCGCGTTCTCGGCGATGCCCTGCATGGTGCGCACGGTCTCCACCGGGTAGGCGCCCACCGCGGTCTCCTCCGAGAGCATCACGCAGTCCGCGCCGTCCATGATGGCGTTGGCCACGTCGGTGGCCTCGGCCCGGGTGGGGACCGGGTTCTTGACCATGGACAGGAGCATCTGGGTGGCCACGATGACCGCCTTCTGGGCGTGGCGCGCGGCGCGGATGGCCTTCTTCTGGATGACGGGCAGCTCGCTGAGCGACATCTCCACTCCCAGGTCGCCCCGCGCCACCATGATGGCGTCGGACACCTCCAGGATGTCCTTGAGCCGCTCCACCGCGTGCTGGGTTTCGATCTTGGCCACGATGGGGATCCAGGTCCCGTGCGCCTCGATCTCCCGGCGCAGGTCGAGCACGTCCTCCGGGGTCTGGACAAAGGACAGGGCCACCGCGTCCATGCCGATGTCCAGGCCGCCGTGCAGGTCGCGGCGGTCCTTGTCCGTGACCGCGGCCACGGCCAGGCGCTTGCCCGGGAAGGCGATGCCCTTGTTGGAGGTGAGGATGCCCGAGTTCTGGGCCTCCATCATGTACAGGGTGTCCTTCTCCACCACCCGGGTGATCACGAACTGGAGCATGCCGTCGGACAGGGCCACCCGCATGCCGCAGTCCAGGCCCCGCAGCAGCTCGGGCTTGTCCAGGGCGATGAAGGAGCAGCCCTCGGCCTGGCCGCGCCGGGACGAGGGGCCCAGGGTCACGGCGCAGCCCTTGTGCACGGTCAGCGGCGACCCCTCCACCTCGCCGATGCGGATCTTGGGGCCGCACAGGTCGCCCATGACCGTGAGGGGCGCCCCGAACTCGGCCTCCACCTCGCGGATGAGCTTGACCACCGGCGCGAAGAACGCGGCGTCGGAATGGGAGAAGTTGAGCCGGAAGATGCGCACCCCGTGCTCCACCATGGACTTCATGACCTCGCGGTCCATGGAGGCCGGACCCAGCGTGGCGACGATCTTGACCCGCATGACATGCTCCTGAGGGTATGAGGTTACGAGCCTCCCCCTTACCACCTTCGGCCCCGGCTTGCCAGGGCCGGAACGAGCCGCGGCGAAATTGAGCGCCGGGGCGGGCCGGGCCCGATTCGCGTAACACGCAAAACAGAAACGCATATTTTTTATTAAAAAAGAGGATAAGCGGCAATAGTGAATGATACCAGGAAAACAGCAACGCGATGATTCCTGAAGCATCACGTTTTCAACGTTTGAAAAATGCAGACGTATGCCGGATGTGTTACGGGCCTGCTGTTTTCATCAAAATAAAATTTCGCATCAAAAAATGCATGATGCACGGGCTGACATTTCACAGAATGATATTATAGTTGAGCAGCAAGGTAAACCTGGCATGCTGGTAGGATATACATGCATTGCACCCACACCAGGCTCTTTTTGCACCAGGCCCTGCGGAACCCCGCCGAGGCCGTGATCCCCTGCGCCGAGTCTCCCCCGGGCCGGCGACGCTCCGCCGCCCGACCACGCAACCAGGCCGGCCGCACCCGGCCGGAAGGGGGTTCGCCATGTCCACACTCGTCATGATGTCCCACGCCCTGTTGGGCGTCCTCTTCATCTTCACCAGCGTCTGGTTCTTCGTGGAGGCGCTCAACGCCACGCCGGAGAACCAGGCCCGCATCCGCGCCGCGGCCAGGCTGGCCGCGGCGCTCATGTGGCTCACCTATCTGGCGGGCGGCTGGTGGTACGTGCTCCACTATGGAGCGGACAAGGCCCTGATCCTCAAGGGTCCCTGGCCGTTCGCCCATGAGTTCTTCATGGAGACCAAGGAGCACGTGCTGCTCATGATCGTGCTGCTGGCCACCTACCTGCCCCTGGCGACCGCCGGGGTCGACCTGTCGCAGAACCGGTCCGCGCGGACCCTGGCCCTGTGGGTGGCCGCGCTCATGGTCGGGCTGGGCCTGGCCATGGACGGCGCCGGGGCCATCATCAGCCTGGGGGCCAAGCTCGCGCTCCAGGCCCCGCCCATGTAAGGAGGCGCATCATGGATACCGGCAGACTCAGCGCCAACGCCACCGGCTTCGGATTGGCCCTGGCAGTGACCAGCGTGTTCTCCGCCATCCTGGTCTTCATCAAGGAGAGCAACGAAGGCGTGCTCGACATCATGAAGTCCTTCGGCCACCATTGGGTGACGCACGGCGTGCTGAACATCGTCCTGTTCGCGGCCCTGGGCGTCATCTTCACCCGCATGAACGGCGGCAAGGGGCCCGACCTGACCCCGGCCGGCCTCACCAAGACCGTGGCCTACTCGGTCATCTTCTGCTCCCTGGCCATCGCCGGCTTCTACCTCATCGAGGGCTGAGGGCGTCAGCGGACTCGCTCCAGCGGCCCGGCAGGATTCCCTGCCGGGCCGCTCGCTTTTACGGGGCGGTTTCCCAACCCCGTCAACCCCCATTTCGCGTCTCTTTTCGTCCCTTTTTAGGCATTTCATAGGCATTTTTCGACCAGGCCGGTTTTCCGGGGATAGGGTGCGCGGAAACCCTGGCGGCCTCCGGCCGCCGACAAGGAGGACCACATGGAGATTCGAGGAGGCAACGGACTGGTGGAGTTCACCCTCGGCCTCGGACCGGACGGCCGCGTCGCGGTCAAGCGGGAGCGGGTGGGGGTCAGGACGGCCGAATTCGCCTATGAATACGACCCCCGGGGCCGGCTCGTCCGGGTGCGCCGCGACGGCCGGACGGCCGAGGAGTACGCCTACGACCCGCAGGGCCGCCGGGTGGCGGACGCGGGCGGCCATGGCGGCAGGCGGCGGCTGGAGTACGACGGCGCGGGCCGGCTTATCCGGGCCGGAGACGCGACGTACGCCTACGGGCCGGACGGGACCCTGCGCAACCGCCGCGACCGGCGGGGCGGCCTGCACCTGGCCTACGGCCGCAACCTGGGGCTGGAGTACGCGTGCACGCCCGGCGGCCGGGAGATCGAATGCCGCAGCAACCAGTACGGCCAGCCGCTGGAGAAGTCCGCAGGCGGCGCGCCGGGAGAGTCCTTCCGCTGGCTCGACCTGCTGCGCCTGGGCGCATACCGCGCCGCGGACAAGGGCTACTCCCTGGCGTTCCACTACCCGCAGGGCGAGCGCCTGCCCCACGCGGCCACCTACGCCGACGAGGAGGGCTCCCGGACCCTGCGCTTCGGCTACGACCAGGTGGGCAGCCTCAAGGCCGTGGCCGACGAGCGCGGCGAGGTGCTCAAGCGGATCGACTACGACAGCTTCGGGAACGTGCTGGCCGAGGACTGGCCCTGGCTCTTCGTGCCCCTGGGCTTCGCCGGCGGGGTGCGCGACCGGGACACCGGCTTCCTGCGCTTCGGCTACCGCGACTACGACCCCGAGGTGGGACGCTTCGTGGCCCAGGACCCCCTGGGCGACACCGGCGGGGATCACGATCCCTACGAGTACTGCGTGGACGACCCGGTCAACGCGGTGGACCCGGCCGGGCTCTTCAAGATGGGCGGCTGGCCCCTGCGCGTGCTGCGCGCGGGCCTGCAGGGCGTCAAGGACGGCGCGATCAACGGCGCGGTCAAGGGGATCGTCGGCGGCCCCTACGGCATGCTCGTCGGCGCGGTCGGGGGCGCGGCCATGGGCGCGGGCTCCGGCATGGCCCGCAGCGGGTTCTCGGAGATCATGGGCAGCAAGCAGACCGCGCACTACGCCGACCAGATCCCGGGCGGGGACATGCTCCTGGCCCTGGGCCGGGCCGAGGGCGGCCAGGGCGCGGCCATGGGCGGGAGCCACCTGGGCGGCATGGCCGGCAACGGGCTCATGGACATGGGCTCGAGCTTCTTCGCCTCCTAGGGGACGCGATGCGAGCCGCCGTGCGTACCGCGCCCTTCCTGCCGGAACACGCCCGGGCCCTGCGCCTGCGCGAATTCGACGAACTCTGCCTGGCCGGACTCGGGCCGGGCCTGGACCGCAACGCCCTGTGGGAGTTCTACCACGCCACGGGCCCGGGCTTCACCGTCCTGGCCGGGGACGAGGTGGTGGCCTGCGGCGGGGTGGTCCTGGCCCGGCCCGGCGAGGGCGAGGGCTGGGCCCTGACCGGGCCGTCGGTGCCCCGCTTCGCCCTGTCCTTCCACCGGGCCTTCGTCCGGCTCCTGCCGGCCGTCGAAGAGGAATGCGGACTGGCCAGGGTCACCACCCTGGTCCACGAGCGCCACGCCGTGAGCCGGCGCTGGCTGCGCCGCCTGGGGTTCCGGGAGGAGCGCCTCCTGGCCGGCCTCCCGGGCGGCGAAAACCACTACCTTTGCGTGAGGGAAAGATCATGGGCGCCATGACCAACGGATTCATGTCCCTGGCCCAGACCGGGATGAGCATGTACGGCGCGGCCCAGGCCGCGGACGCGGAGAACGACCAGGGCAAGATGCAGGCCGACCTGCTGCGCCAGCAGGCCGAATACGAGAAGGCCCAGGCCGAGACCAACGCCGCCATGATGCGCCGGCAGCGGGAGATGGAGAAGGCCCAGGAGCGCCGGAGCTACGAGCAGGAGCTGTCCCGGGCCAGGGTGGGCGGGATCTCGGCCGAGTCGCTCCTGGCCAGCGCCGACCGGTTCAGCCTGTCCTCCAGCCAGAAGGACTGGCTCACCGGGCAGCAGTCCCAGAACATCCTGGACGCGGCGGCCCAGCGCGCCACCTCCCTGCGCTCCCAGGCCGCGGCCTACGGCGCCAGGGCCAAGGCCGCCAAGGGCGCGAACATGCTCTCCATGCTCCAGGGCGGCCTGCAGATGGCTGGCACGGCGTACGGCATGTACCAGGACTACAAAAAATCCGGCCAGACCGAGCCTACCGCGCCGACCGGAGGCGGGACGCCCAAGCCCATGCCCAAGCCCCAGCCCGAGCCTCAGGACACCGGCTGGTTCGGCCGCTGATCCTTGACCCGAACCCCAAGGAGTGATCCCATGCCCATCATACCCGATTCACTTCCCGAGTCCCTGACCCTGCGCGAGCCCGCGCCCGGCTTCGATCCCGGCGGCGTCGCCGCGGCCCTGGACCAGGCCGCGGCCCTGTGGGCGGCCCAGGCCCAGGCCGCCGGAACCCTGGCCGCGCCCCCGGACCCGGCCGGATTCCCCGACCCCCGGGCCTTTGCCGACGCCCTGGAGAACTGGCGCGACACCGTGGCGGCCGCGGCCGAGGACGCCCTGGAGGGCCGGCCGCAGGCCCTGGAGGCCTGGCGCGCCTGGTTCGCCGAGGAGCAGGAGCGCCTGGCCCCCCACCTGGAGCAACAGGCCCTGGCCGCGGCGGTGCAGCGGGCCGGCGAGGCCCTGCGCGCGGAGTTGGACGCGGCCGCCGGCCGCGCCCTGGATCCGGCCCGGCCGGACGACGCCGGGGCCGCGTCCCGCGACGCCCGGGACGCCCTGGAGCACGCCCTGGCCCTGGGCGTGCTGGACCAGGACGAGGCCGAGCGCGCGGCCCGCGGCCTGGCCGCCCGGGTGCAGGCCGCCCTGGCCGCCCGGGCCGCGGACCAGGACCCGGCGGGCTTCCTCAAGGCCCTGCAGGCCGGGGACTTCCCGGCC
>JBFMHA010000080.1:0-16886 GCA_040753075.1 Thermodesulfobacteriota bacterium | reverse complement strand
CCCCTGCCGGGGTCCGGGGCGGCGCCCCGGCTACTCCCCCAATTGCGCCCTGACGCGCCGCACCCTCCGGACCACGGTTTCGAGCGTGAGCAGCCAGAACGCCCCCAGGCCCCACCAGAGCACGGCCCCGGCCGCTTCCGGGAACAGGGCCGCGGCCAGGGCCAGGGCGGCCAGGGCCAGGAACCGGGGGGCGCGCTCCATGAGGCCCGCCTCGCAGGACGCGCCCAGGGCCTCGCCGCGGGCCTTGGCGTAGCTGACCAGGAAGCAGAGGAGCGCGGCCGAGAAGCAGAGCAGGACCGAGGGGACCGGGTCCGCGCCCTGCTCCAGCAGGAGGAGCCAGAGGCCGGCCAGGTAGAGGAAGTCCGCGGCCCGGTCCAGGGTGGAGTCCAGGAACGCGCCGCCGCGGGTGGCCTGGCCCGTGGCCCGGGCCAGGGCCCCGTCCAGGGCGTCGGCCAGGCCCGAGGCCAGCATGGCGGCCAGGCCCAGCCAGGCCTAGGCGGCGAAGGCGGGCGGGACCAGCAGGGCCAGCGCCAGGCCGGCCCAGGTGAGCCGGTCCGGCCGCACTCCGGCCGCGATGAGCCGCGGCAGGAGCACGCTGTCGCGCAGGGCGGCGAAGGCCCTGCCGGGCGGGCTGGAGAGCAGGCTCATGGGGCGGCGCCGAATCCCTGTGGCGGATTCTCTTTATTACAACCTGGTTTTTCGGGCCTTAGGGCCGCTCGGCGCGCAGCACGAACTCGGGCGGGTCCACGATGTGCTTCTTCACGAAGCAGGCCTCCATGGCCTTGACCACCGCGTTCTCGTACTTGGCCGGGAAATCCGGGGGCAGGGTGAGGGTGATGTCCATGCGGGGATAGCGCCGGGCGGCCTCGTCGTACTCGCAGCGCAGGGTCAGGGCCATGCCCGAGGCGTCGATGCCGCGCTTCTCGCTGAAGCCCTGGGCGTAGTAGGCCGCGCAGGTGGCGATGGACACCAGGAAGAGGTCGAAGGGAGAGGCGGCGGTGCCGCCCCCGCCCTCGTCCACGGGCTGGTCGCAGAACACGGTGTGCTGGTCGATGCGGGCGGCCAGGCGCTTGCCGCCCGGGAAGGAGACGTCGATGGTCTTGGCCATGGGGCGGGCCTCCTCTCAGGATTGGCTGGTCTTGGCCAGTTCGTGGCTGTGCACGATGGCCGGGATGGCGAAGAGCGCGTAGGGCAGGAAGAGGCGGGCCACGTCGAGGATCCCGGGGTTGGGGATGAGGTCCGGGGCCCCGATGCGCTCGCCCATGGTGTACAGGAACACCTGGAACACGCCCAGGGCCAGGGTGGCCTGGCCGGCCATGCGCCAGCGGGCGGGGTTCATGCTCTTGAGCACGGTGCGGGAGAAGCCGTGCTCGTAGCTGGCCACCAGGCAGAGGGTGAAGAGCGCGATGTCGCCCAGGTGGTTCAGGGTGAAGAGGTCGGGCACGGGCCGGGCCACCAGGGTCGGCACGCTGACCAGGAGCACGCGGGCGATGTGCAGCAGGGTGAGCAGGACGAAGTAGAATTTCACGGGATCTCCGTCGGTCTGGCGCGGGGGCGCGCCGGTTGCGGGGGACGCCTCAGCCCAGGCTGAGGCGGAAGGCGTCGCGCACCAGGCCCTGCAGGCGGCCGATGACTCCGAAGGCGTCCTTCAGGGTGCGCTTCTCCATCTCGGACAGGGTCCCAGGGTCGAGCTGGTTGTTGGGCTGCTGGCCCCTCCTGATCTGGCCCATCTGGAGCACCAGGCGCAGCTGCATGAGGAACTCGTAGGCCCCGGCGGCCTCGGCCAGGAGGTCGCCGGACAGGTGCCCGCCCTCGCGCAACAGGCGCAGGCGGTCCAGGGTGTTGGTCTCCTTGACCCCGTGCCGCAGGGCGAAGAGCCGGGCGAAGTCCACGAAGGGGGTCAGCCCGCGCTCCTTGATGTTCAGGGTGTTCTTGTGCTCGCCGTCCTTCTCCACCACGAAGCTGCGGAACAGGGACAGGGGGGGCCGGACCTTCATGCAGTCCGCGGCCAGGTGGCGCTGGAACACGTGCTCGCGCTTGGCGTGGACCGCGACGTGGTCGCGCAGGGCCTCGCCGAACTCCAGGCGGCCGTAGCCGGGCCGGAAGTCGAAGAAGATGGAGGCGTGCAGCACCTCCTGGGGCTCGGGCCGCATGATGAGGGACTCGAAGAACTCGCGGAACTCGGCATAGGGTTTGCGCCACTTGGGGTTCACGGCCATCATCTCGCCCGGGCACAGGGGGTAGCCGCAGGCGACCAGGTGGTCGATGGCCGCCCGGGTGAAGGCCGCGAAGTAGTCCTCGCAGGCCCGGGCCTCGCCCGGGCTCCGGGGGTCCTGGTAGACCAGGGCGTTGTCCTGGTCGGTGCGGAAGGTCTGCTCCTTGCGGCCCTCGGATCCCATGAGCAGCCAGCAGAACGGGACCGGCGGGGGGCCCATCTCGTCCTGGAGCATGGTGAGGAGCTTGTCCAGGATGAGGTCGTTGAGCACCGAGATCATGCGGGTGATGTTGCCCGCCTTGGCCCCCTCCTCCAGGAGGCGGCCGGCCACCAGGGGGATCTTGCGGGAGAGGTCGTAGAGCCCGGGGATGGCGCGCTGGGCCAGGATCTCCCGGAACAGGGCCACCGGGGAGCGGCCCTGCAGCACCATGATGTCGTGGGAGGTGACCATGCCCGACACCACGCCGCCGCGGGTCACGGCCAGGTGGTGGATCTTGCGGTCCATCATGCGGATGAGGGCGTCGAAGCACACCGCGTGGTGCTCCATGGTGACCACCGGGGAGGACATGATGGCCTCCACCGGGGCGTCGAAGTCCTGGCCGCGGGCCACCACCCGGCGCAGGTCCTTGTCGGTGATGATGCCCTCCACCCCGCCCTCGGCCTCGCCCTCTCCGGTGATCAGCAGGGAGCCGATGCCGTGCTCGGCCATGAGCGCGGCGCACTCGCGGATGCTGGCGGCTCGGGAGGCGGTGCGGGGATCCCCCTTGGCCACGTCGCCCAGGGTGGTGGCGAAGAGGTAGAGGGGGCTCTCGCTGGCGCAGATGTCGGCCTGGCGGTGGCGCAGCTCGGCGAAGGCCTTGGACACGTAGGCCTCGGTGAAGGTGCGCAGGAAGTGGCCGGTGAAGGCCGGGTTGGTGCGCAGGAGGTCCAGGAAGGCGGCGCGGGGCACGGCCAGGAACTCGGCGTCCTCCACCGCCTCCACGTTCAGGTTGGCGCGGGAGCCGCGGATGAGGCCCAGGGCGCCCACGTAGGAGCCCTCGCCGCGGTAGTCCACCAGGCGCTCCTCGCCCTGGCCCGAGGTCAGGAAGAGCTTGACCCCGCCCGCGCGGATGATGAGCAGGGCCGTGATCTCCGTCTCGCCCTGGGTCATGATCCGGGCGCCCTTGGAGGCTTTCTCCACCCGGCAGTCCGCGGCCAGGGCCGCGCGCTCCTCCGGGCTGAGCTCGGAGAAGGGAAGGGTGCGGGAGAGCAGGTCCAGGGCCTCTCCGGGCTCGGCCGGACGGCTCCTCTGTTGGCTGGCCATGTTGCGCCCCTGTTGGCCGAGGTGGAGAGGGCGGGGGGAAGGCCGCGCCTTCCCCCCGCCCTCTTCCTAGCCGCGTGGCGGGGTTCTGGTCAATGCGCCTGCATCAGTGGGCCGTGGCCATGCCCGCGCCGCGGGGATAGCGCACGCTGTCCACCATGTCCTGCACGTCCTGGGGCGGGGCCGAGGTGACCAGGGACACCGCCACGGTCACCGCGAAGTTGAGCAGCATGCCCACGGAGCCGATGCCCTCGGGGCTGATGCCCAGGATGTAGTTGCCGAAGCCCAGGTACTTGGTCTGGATGATGTACATCATGGTGAAGCAGATGCCGGTGAGCATGCCGGCCACGGCGCCCTCGCGGTTGGCCCGCTTCCAGAAGATGCCCAGCACCAGGACCGGGAAGAAGCTGGCCGAGGCCAGGCCGAAGGCCAGGGCCACCACCTGGGCCACGAAGCCGGGCGGGTTGATGCCGAAGTAGCCGGCCACCAGCACCGCGAAGCCGATCATCACCCGGCCGATGAGCAGCCGCTTGGCCTCGGAGGCCTCCCGGTTGATGATGCGGTAGTACAGGTCGTGGGAGATGGAGGAGGCCACCACCAGGAGCAGGCCCGAGGCCGTGGACAGGGCCGCGGCCAGGCCGCCGGCCGCCACCAGCGCCACCACCCAGGCGGGCAGGTTGGCGATCTCGGGGTTGGCCAGCACCATGATGTCGTTGTCCACGAAGAGTTCGTTGGCGGTCTTGCCGGGCTCGTTCTTCAGGAGCTTCTGCCCCTGGGCCCCGGTCTCGCCGGTGAAGTCGGGCTTGCCCTTGAAGGGCGCTCCGGCGCGGTACTGGATGACCCCGTCGCCGTTCTTGTCCATCCAGGCCACCAGGCCGGTCTGCTCCCAGTTCTTGAACCAGGAGGGAGCCTCGGCGTACACCTTGTCGTTCAGGGTGTTGATCATGTTGTAGCGGGCGAAGGACGCCACGGCCGGGGCGGTGGTGTACAGGATGGCGATGAAGATGAGGGCGTAGCCTGCGGAGAGCCGGGCGGCCTTCACGCTGGGCACGGTGTAGAAGCGCACGATGACGTGGGGCAGGCCCGCGGTGCCCACCATGAGGCACAGGGTGAGGGCGATGACGTCGATCATGGGCTTCTGGCCCTTGCCGAAGGCCTCGGTGTAGGCGGCGAAGCCCAGGTCCACGTTGAGCTTGTCCAGGGTCTCCAGCAGGTAGGCTCCCGCGTCCGGGCCGGAGGCGATGGTGTTGCCGAAGCCCAGCTGGGGGATGGGGTTGCCGGTGATGGCCGCGGAGATGGCCACGGCCGGGATCACGTAGGCCAGGATGAGCACGATGTACTGGGCCACCTGGGTCCAGGTGATGCCCTTCATGCCGCCCAGGCCGGCGTAGAGGAACACGATGACCATGCCGATGATCACGCCGGTGTTCACGTCGGTGCCCAGGAAGCGGGAGAACACGATGCCCACGCCGCGCATCTGGCCGGCCACGTAGGTCATGGAGACCACGATGGCGCAGACCAGGGCCACCACGCGGGCGGCGCGGGAGTAGTAGCGGTCGCCCACGAAGTCGGGCACGGTGAACTTGCCGAACTTGCGCAGGTAGGGGGCCAGCAGCAGGGCCAGCAGCACGTAGCCCCCGGTCCAGCCCATGAGGTACATGGCGCCGGCATAGCCCAGGAAGGAGATCATGCCGGCCATGGAGATGAAGGAGGCGGCGCTCATCCAGTCCGCGGCGGTGGCCATGCCGTTGGCCAGGGCCGGGACCCCGCCTCCGGCCACGTAAAATCCCTTGGTGTCTTTCACCCGGGACATCCAGGCGATGGTGAGGTAGATCCCGAAGGTCAGGCCCACCATCACATAGGTCCAGCCTTGTATGCTCATGTCGGTTCTCCTTGCTTTTCCGGCTATTCGTGGACGTCGTACTCGCGGTCCAGCTTGCGCATGAGGCCCACGTAGACGAAGATCAGCGCCACGAAGGTGTAGATGGAGCCCTGCTGGGCGAACCAGAAGCCCAGCGGGAATCCGCCCAGGCGGAAGGCGTTCAGCTCCTGGACGAAAATGATTCCGCAAACATAGGACACGAGGAACCAGATTCCGAGAAGCGTGACCATGTAGCCCAGGTTCTTGCGCCAGTACTCTGTCAGTTTGTCCTTGTTCATGCCGGCACCCCCCAATATTCTGGACCTATTACGCCGCGGATGCGTGGCCAGGCCCGTTCACGTTCCGCCATGCACCATGCGGAGGCGGATTTCGATGCTCCCTTTTGGCACAGAGAAAAGATATTTGCATGCGCTTTTCGGTGAACGGGAGAACGGCGCTGCTTTTCCCGGCGAACGGGAGAGGCCGCCCCGCCCGCCCGCCCCCGGCCGCCGTCCGCACCCCGCAGGCGCGCCGCTCGCCGGCCGCCGACTAGCGGCGGCGGACGGTGAACGGCAATGGCGAACCCCGCGCCGCAAGGTCGAAACGGTCCGCGACGACGGATCAGGGAAGGGTGCTAGAGCAGGGCGATGCAGAACACGCCGGCCAGCATGAGGAGCACCCCGGCCAGGCGCTCCCGCAGGCCGCGCTCGCCGAAGACCAGGCTGCCCAGGAGCACCCCGAAGACCGCGCTCGTGCGCTTGACCGCGATGACGTAGGGCACGATGGCCAGGGTCAGGGCCAGCATCTGCAGGGCGGTGGAGCCGGCCTCGAACAGGCCCGCCAGGCCGGCGTCGGCCAGGCGGCGGCGGGACGGCGGGCCGTCGGCGCGCAGGGCGCGCAGGGCGGCCGGGGTGAGGGCCAGGCCCACCCCGGCGAACACCCCCAGGAGCCAGCACAGGGGCGAGGAGCGGGCCAGGCCCATCTTGTCCAGGTTGGCGGACACGCTCCAGATCACGGCCACCAGGAGCATCCGCCGCGGCCCGCGCTCGGCCAGCAGGGAGCGCAGCGGGGCCAGCCAGCCGCGCCTGGCCTCGGAGAGCTTGAGCACGTAGGAGCCCGCGGCCGCCAGCAGCACCCCGGCCAGGCCCCCGGTCGAGGGGTGCTCGCCGAGCATGAGGGGCGAGGTCCACAGGAGCAGCACCGGGGTCAGGGTGAGCATGGGCACGGTGAGGGACATGTCCGAGGCGGCCAGGGCCCGGAAATAGAGCAGGGTGGCCAGGGCGTTGAGCGCCACGCTGGCCGAGAGCGCCGGCCAGAAGCCGGAGCCGAGGCCGGGCGGCCCCTGGATCCACACCGCCGGGGCCAGGCAGGCCGCCGCGGCCCAGGCGTAGACCCAGGCGGCCAGCACGGGGCGCACGCCGGCCACGCTGCGCTTGACGTACACGTCCTTGACCGCCTGCAGCGCGGCGGTCCCCAGGGCCAGCCAGAGCCAGAGCATGCGTCCCTCACCTCGCCGTATGGGGCGGATGTAGGTCGCTTCGCCGGGAAAGGAAAGGGAGAGGGGGAAGCGGCGGAAAAAAGGGTTTGGCTCCCCGGCGCCGGCAACTCTTGTCGGCGCCGAGGAACCAAGTGGGGAGGGGAGATAGCGTCATCGCCCGGAACGCCCGGAGGCGTCCGGCGTTATGACCCGAGATGCCCCAGAAGCTCGATGGCCTGGGCGTTCTGCGCGTCGCCCTCCAGGATGAGGCCGAGCTGGAGGCGGGCCTCGTCCTTGCGGCCCAGGCCGGCCAGGCAGCCGGCCAGGGAGTAGCGCACCTCGTGCTTCATGGGGTCGATGGCCAGGTAGTTCTCCATGTGGGGGACCACCTCGGCCAGCCTGCCCAGGGTGTGACCCAGCTGGACCAGGCAGAAAATCGCGATGAGGTTCTCGGGGTTCTTGTCCAGGGCCTGGACGAAGTGGTCGAAGGCGTCGGCCTGCCGGCCGGTCTCCATCTCCACCAGGGCCATGCCGCCCAGGGACTTGTCGTCCGGGTCGATCTCCGCGGCCTTGCGGTAGAGGGTCAGCGCCTTCTCCAGCTCGCCGCGCTGCACCGCGATGGTGGCCAGGCCCAGGTAGGGCTCGGGATGGACCCCGTTGGAGCGCACCGCCTTGTCGTAGTACTCATGGGCCTTCTCCAGGTCGCCCATGAACAGGTAGCACTCGCCCAGTTCCTTGTTGATCTCGTAGTCCAGATGGCTGCTCATTGCTCTCTCCCTCCACCTCGGGAAATTTCCAGGCGACTTCGTCCGTCGCCCGCGTCCTGGCAAGAACCGCGCCAGGACCTTCTGGCCCCCCCACAGCGGAAGCTCGGGGGCGATTCTCTTTAAGCAACACCCGTGCCAAAGCCTTCGCCCCGGCGCGCCATTCCTTATATAAGCCCCGTCCGGCGCGGCTTCTGCGCCGCAGGCCGGGGTCGCCGGCCGCCGGGGCTCCGACGCCCCGGCCGGGAAATCCCTTCCCGGCGCAGGATCTTGCGCCCGCCCCTGCCCGTCCCGGAGCCCGGAAGAATGTGCCGCCGGCCTCCCGGCCGGATCCCGGGCCGGCAAATTCTGCAAAAATCCAGTAAAACCAGCCTGGTGACGCGCTTGGTATGAGGGTTGCTATCTCCCGGCAGACCCCCTGCCCCGGACCCGGTCCCGCTGCGCCGCCCAGACGGGCGCCCGAGCGGGCCGGAAGGGCGGCGGACAAGGAGGGACGCGCTATGAAGAGTCTGTTCCCGAGCCACATGGGGCTCACGGAAAAGGTCATGGACATGCAGCTCATGCGTCAAAATGTCGTCGCGAGCAACCTGGCCAACCTGACCACCCCCAACTACAAGGCCCGCAACCTGGAGTTCGAGGACAACCTCCAGGCCGCGCTGAACCTGGACGCGCGGGGCAAGATGACCCGCAGCGACCAGAAGCACATCCCCGCGGCCTTCCATGCCGAGACCTTCGGTCCGGACATGGAGAAGGGCATGGCCTACCGGGTCATCCACGGCGACGACACCGTGGACCTGGACAAGGAAATGGCGACCATGGCCAAGAACACCATGCGGTACAACGCCCTGACCACGGTGCTCAAGCGGGGCTTCGACGGCCTGCGCGACATCATGACCGGCGCGTAGGGAGACAGCCATGGACTTCATGAGCGCACTGGACATCGGGGCCTCCGGGCTGTCGGCCGAGCGGGCCAACATCAACATCATCTCCATGAACCTGGCCAACGCCAAGACCACCCGCACCCCGGAGGGCGGCCCCTACCGCCGCAAGAGCGTGATCTTCGCCGAGTCCGACGTGGACAAGCCCTTCTCGGCCATCATGCAGGACGCCCTGGGCCGGGAGCTCAAGGGCGTGCGCGTGCTGGGCGTGGCCACCGACACCCGGCCCCTCAAGCGGGTGCACGAGCCCGGCCACCCGGACGCCAACGCCCAGGGCTACGTGTTCTACCCGGACATCAACGTGGTGGAGGAGATGACCAACCTCATGACCGCCACCCGCACCTACGAGGCCGGGGTGGCCTCCCTGAACACCGTCAAGAGCATGTACCAGAAGGCCCTGAGCCTGGGCATGTAGCCAGCCTCCCGGAGGAACGCCATGACCATCGCCAGCGTAACCGCGCTCAAGGCCTACCAGAACGCCCTGCAGGCGGACGCCGCCGCGCGCAAGAGCGCCGTGGCCCCGGACCTCTCGGTCAAGCAGAGCGACAACTTCACCGCGACCCTCAAGGACTCGGTCAAGAAGGTCAACGAGATGCAGAAAGAGAAGAACGCCATGATCGAGTCCTTCGCCTCGGGCAAGAGCCAGAACGTGCACGAGCTCATGATCACCCTGCAGAAGGCCGGACTGGCCGTGAAGCTCACCAGCACGGTGCGCAGCAAGGTCATGGAGGCCTACAAGGAACTCTCCCACATGTCGTTCTAGGGACCCGCCCCGCCGCGAACCTGACACCACGGAGCTTCGGCCATGCCCTCGGCGATCAACGAATTCCTCGACAAGACCAAGGCCCTCTGGGGCCGGACCACCACCTCCCAGCGCCTGCTCATCGGCGGCCTGGCCGTGACCATGGTGGGCACCTTCTTCCTGCTCATCCTCTGGCTCAACCAGCCGGACTGGAAGGTGCTCTACTCGCGCATGTACAAGGAGGACGCGGCCACGGTGGTCAAGAAGCTCCAGGCGCAGAAGGTCAGGTACTCCCTCGAGGAGGCCGAGGACGGCACCACCACCATCCTGGTGCCCGCCGACCAGGCCTACGACCTGCGCCTGACCATCGCCGGCGAGGGCATCCTGCACGGCCAGGGCCTGGGCTTCGAGATCTTCGACGAGATCAAGGTGGGCCAGACCGACTTCGTGCAGCGCATCAACTACCAGCGCGCCCTGCAGGGCGAGCTGGCCCGGACCATTTCCGAGTTCCCCCAGGTGGAGCGCGCCCGGGTGCACCTGGTGGTGCCCCACAAGACCCTGTTCATCGAGGAGCAGGCCCCGCCCACGGCCTCGGTGGTGCTCAAGCTCAAGGAAGGCGAGAAGAAGCTCGACGCCAAGCAGATCGAGGGCATCGTGAACCTCGTCTCCCTGGCCGTGGAGGGCCTGAACAAGGACCACATCACCATCGCCGGCACCGACGGCGCCATCCTCTACTCGCCCAAGGGCGAGGGCTCCCTGGAGGGCCTCACCACCACCCAGGTGGAGACCAGGATGAACATGGAGGGCGGCCTGGAGCGGCGCATCGAGGAGATGCTCTCCCCGCTCTACGGCCCGGGCCGGGTCATCGCCAAGGTCAACGCCGAGCTGGACTTCAGCAAGAAGACCATCCGCCGCGAGATCTACGACCCGGCCAGCGCGGTGGTGCGCAGCGAACAGCGCTCCGAGGAGACCCAGACCGGCCAGGCCAACCTGTCCCAGGGCTCGCCCGAGCCCAACTTCCGCGGCGAGGGCATGGGCGGCGCCCTGTCCAACCAGCAGGGCTCCCGCGAGACCCGCACCACCAACTACGAGATCAACAAGGAAGAGTACAACATCATCTCCCCGGTGGGCGAGCTCAAGCGCCTCACCGTGGCGGTCATCGTGGACGGAACCTACGAGAAGGGCGCCGACGGCGCGACGGCCTTCACCCCCCGCCCGGCCGAGGAGATCGAGCGGGTGCGCCAGCTCGTGACCCAGGCCGTGGGCCTGGACCGCGCCCGGGGCGACTCGCTGGAGGTCACCAGCATCTCCTTCGGCGGCCCCGAGGAGGAGATCAAGCCCAACCTGCTCCAGATCATCCTGGAATACACCCAGCGCCTGGGCAAGCCCTTCCTCAACGGCCTGCTGATCTTCCTCTTCCTGGTGCTGGTGGTGCGGCCGGTGGTCATGGCCCTCATCCGGCCCAAGACCGAGGTGGAGGGCGTGGAGGGCATCGCCGGCCTGCCCGAGGGCGAGGGCCGCCTGGCCATCGAGGAGGCCGAGGACGAGGCCGAACTTGCCTTCGACCAGCTCCGCAAGATAGATGACATCAGGGCCCACGCCATCCAGCTCTCGGAGCAGAACATGGACGGCGCCATGGCCATCATCAAGACCTGGCTCAAGGCGGAGGCTGCGTAAGATGCCCCCTGAAAAGATCTCCGGACCGGCCAAGGTGGCCATCCTTCTCCTGGCCATGGGCGAGAAGTTCACGGCCGACGTGTTCAAGCGCCTGGACCGCCAGGAGATCGCCCACATCTCCAAGGCCATGGTGGAGATGGAGACCATCCCCAAGGAGCAGGTGGAGGCCGTGCTGCGCGAGTACCACCACCAGCTCATCGTCAACGCCGAGATGCTCATGGGCGGCCCCGAGCAGGTCAAGAAGCTGCTCATGAAGAACCTCGACGCCGAGACCGCCAAGTACATCCTGGACGCCCTGGACCTGGACAGCGGCCCCGCGCCCTTCCGCGAGCTGGAGAACGTGTCCCCGCGCATCCTGGCCCAGATCCTGCGCAACGAGCACCCCCAGACCCTGGCCCTCATCCTCGGCCACCTCCACCCGGAGCAGGCCGCGGAGCTCCTCCAGAACCTGCCCGCCGGGGTGCGGCCCGAGGTGCTCATGCGCCTGGCCCGCCTGGAGGCGGTGGCCGAGGAGATGCTCATGGAGGTGGACAAGGTGCTGCAGAGCCAGCTCATCGCCATGGGCGGCAAGGAAGGCAAGAAGGTGGGCGGCGTGGCCTCGGTGGCCGAGATCCTCAACGCGGTGGACCGCGCCACGGAGGAGGAGGTTCTGGCCGAGATCGAGGAGGAGTCCTCCCAGATGGCCGAGGACATCCGCAACCTCATGTTCGTGTTCGAGGACATCAGGGCCCTGGACGACCGCTCCATCCGCGAGCTGCTCAAGGAGGTCTCCAACGAGGACCTCACCAAGGCCCTGAAGGGCTCCACCGAGGACCTGCAGGAGAAGTTCTTCAAGAACCTCTCCGAGCGCGCCGCCACCATGATCCGGGAAGACCTGGAGATCATGGGCCCGGTGCGGCTCTCCGAGGTGGAGACCGCCCAGCAGAACATCGTCAAGATCGTGCGCCGGCTGGAGAGCGAAGGCCGGATCATGATCGGCAGGGGCGGAGGAGATGTCTTTGTCTAGGACCAAGCCGGAGCCCGCCGCCGCGGGAGAGCGCAAGGTCACGGGCCGGGTCTTCATGGGCGTGGGCGGCAACGGCCCGGGCGAGATGCGCATCGAGGACATGGACTCCCGCCGCCGGCCCAACGTCTGGACCGCCAAGACCGAGGAGGAGTACTTCCGCCGGGTGCGGGACAGGGCCGCGGCCATGGCCCGCGAGGTGGTGGACGCCGCCCAGGCCGAGATCGAGGCCCTGCGGGTCCAGGCCCGGGAAGAGGGCCTGGCCGAGGGCCGCCGCCTGGCCGAGCAGGAGAAGGAGCAGTTCCTCTCCGCCCAGTCCCGGGCCCTGGCCCAGTCCCTGGGCGGGGTGTGCGCCGGGTGCGAGGACATCTGGAACGAGCACCGTCAGGAACTCGTCACCCTGGTCCGGCTCACGGTGGAGAAGCTCCTGAACATCGAGCTTTCCGAACGCCGGGCCGAGATCCTGGACCACCTGCTGGTCCAGGCCGTGGAGGCCATCGACTCCGCCCGCGCGCTCACCGTGGTGGTCTCGCCCGCGGACAAGGACCTGGTGGAGGAGCTCCTGGCCCGGGCCCGGGCCGAAAACCCCCGGCTGGCCCAGTTCAACGTGCGCTTGGATCCCGCCATGGCCCCGGGCGGCCTGCGCCTGGAGTCCGAGCAGGGCATGGTGGACAACACCCTGGAAGGCCGCTGGAAGGCCATCGAGCCCATCCTGGACCAGCTGGCCATCGTCGAGGAAGGCGCGTGATCCTCGATCCCTCCGGCTGCATCAGCCTGCTCTCGGGCCTGGACCCCTGCCAGGTCTTCGGCAAGGTGAGCAAGGTGGTGGGCCTCATCGTGGAGGGACGCGGCATCAAGGCCCCCCTGGGCTCGGTGTGCCGGCTCATCCCGGACGCGGGCGAGCGCGGCGGCATCCCGGCCGAGGTGGTGGGCTTCCGCGACGACTGCTGCCTGTTCATGCCCTACGGCGAGATGCGGGGCATCCGGCCGGGCAGCCTGATCAAGAACATGAGCACCCCGCCCCTGTTCCCGGTGGGCGAACGCCTCCTGGGCCGCTGCGTGGACGCCTTCGGCGAGCCCCTGGACAACGCCGGCCCGGTGGTTCCCGAACGCTACTACCCCCTCTACGCCGAGCCCCTGAACCCCATGGAGCGCCCCCGCATCACCGATCCCCTGGACGTGGGGGTCCGGGCCATCAACGGCCTGCTGACCCTGGGCAAGGGCCAGCGGGTGGGCATCATGGCCGGCTCGGGCGTGGGCAAGTCCACCCTCATGGGCATGATGGCCCGCTACACCAAGGCCGACGTGAACGTCATCGGCCTGGTGGGCGAGCGCGGCCGCGAGGTGCTGGAGTTCATCGAGAAGGACCTGGGGCCGGAGGGCATGGCCCGCTCGGTGGTGGTCTGCGCCACCTCGGACCACTCCCCCCTGGTGCGCATGCGCGCGGCCTACGCCGCCACCACCGCGGCCGAGTACTTCCGGGACCAGGGCGCGGACGTGCTGCTCATGATGGACTCGGTGACCCGCTTCGCCATGGCCGGCCGCGAGGTGGGCCTGGCCGCGGGCGAGCCGCCCACCACCCGGGGCTACACCCCCTCGGTGTTCGCCGCCCTGCCGCGGCTCCTGGAGCGCGCCGGACGCAGCCCGCGGGGCACCATCACCGGCATCTACACGGTGCTCGTGGACGGCGACGACTTCAACGAGCCCATCGCCGACGCGGTGCGCTCCATCCTGGACGGCCACATCGTGCTCACCCGGGAGCTGGCCGACCAGGGCCACTACCCGTCCATCGACGTGCTCAAGAGCATCAGCCGGCTGCGGCCCGACGTGACCCCGCCGGACGTGCTGGCCCTCGGCCGGGACTTCATCCGCCTCCTGGCCACCTACAACCGGGTGGAGGACATGGTGAACATCGGGGCCTACGCCAAGGGCTCCAACCCCGAGATCGACCTGGCCATCCGCATGATCGGCCCCCTGCGCGCCTACCTGCAGCAGGCCGTGGCCGACGGCCAGCCCCTGGAGGCCAGCTTCGCCGCCCTGGCCGCCCTCCTGGGCCAGCCCACGGGCAAGAAGGCCGCCTAACTCACCTCCCCCATTCTCCTTCCGTTCTTGCCGCTTCCGGTGTATAGAGCGCGGGTCGGATCAACCTGCAGTCCCTGCGCCGCGGAAGCCATGCCCCGAGCAGACCTGGCCAACGCACTGCGCCGGCTGCCCATCAGCCAGCGCATCACCCAGATCATGCTGGCCAACGCCTTCGTGGTGGTGGTCGTCATGACCCTGGCCTGGTTCGGGGTGGAGCTCTTCACCACCCAGTCCCAGCGCCTGGCCGACCTGGCCCGCACGAGCCGCCGGGTGGAGGACGTGGGCGGCCGCTGCACCGGCCTGGCCCTGTTCCTGCGCCAGCACCTGGAGGACCGCTCGCCCCAGGCCAGGACCCAGGCCGAGGCCCTGGCCAACGCCCTGATCGAGGACATGGGCGCCCTGGGCAAAGACCTGCCCGCCATCGAGCCCGAATTCGAGGCCCTGGCCGGGGCCGTGCGCCGACTCTACCACGGGTTCCGGGACATCCAGGAGCGCGACGAGACGCTGGACTCCCTCTACCGCGCCCACGTCCTCGACCTGCCCGACGCCTTCCGCGCCCAGGCCGCCGCCCTGCGCGCCCTGGCCAACGACCGCCGGGCCGAAGGCCTGAACAACGCCCTGGACCACGCCCTGCACCTGTCCCAGATCGCCACCTCGGCCGCCGCGGCCCTGCACCTGGGCCGCGATCCCCGGAAAGCGGGCAAGGCCAGGGCCGGCCTGCTCGAACTGGACCAGGCCCTGGACCGGATCCGGAGCAGGGTCGCCCCGGGCCGGGAGACCGAGGCCCTGGACGCCATGGCGGACCTGGCCCGCACCCTGGGCTCGGGCGTGGACCACATCCTGGCCGAGGTGCAGCAGCGCCGGGGCCTGCTCGAGTCCGAGGTGGACGGCGGGCAGGCCGCCATCGCCCCGGCCGTGGAGCGCATCCTGGCCTGGAACGACCAGCGCGAACGCGGCCTGCGCGAGCAGATCAGGAGGGAGGTGCTGCGCAGCGCCATCCTGGGGTCGGCCCTGTCCGGCCTGCTCCTCTTCACCGTGGCCGTGCTCTCCTGGGGCATCGCCCGCAGCATCTCCAGGCCCCTCACCGCGCTCATGGAGGACATCCGCCGCCTGGCCCCGGACGCGGCCGGCGGCGCCGGCGCCAACCCCGGCGACGAGGTGGCGGCCCTGGACCGCGCCGTGCGCACCGCCCTGGCGCTCAAGACCGAGAAGGAGCGCCTCCTGGCCGACAAGGAGACCCTCATAGCCCAGCTGGAGAGCGCAAAGGCCCGGGCCGACTCCACGCTGCAGGACCTGCAGAGCGCCAACGTGGAGCTGGAGGCCCTGTTCGACAACACCCTGGTGGGCATCGCCATGTTCAACGACCAGGGGCGGCTGCTCAAGGCCAACACCCGCTTCGCCGAGATCTTCAACTACGAGATGGAGGACCTGGGCCAGGTCTCGGCCCAGGTCCTGCACCGCTCCGAAGAGGAATACCTGGTCTTCCGCGAGATGTACTACAAGCGCCTGGGCCAGGAGGAGCTGCTCCAGGTGGAGATCCCCCTGCAGCGCCGCCAGGGGACCCCCATCTGGTGCCAGCTCTCGGCCAAGCTCGTGGATTCCTCCGCCCCGGACCGCGGCCTCATCGTGGTCTTCGACGACGTGACCGGCAAGAAGAAGGTCCGCGAGGAGCTGGGCGCGCTCAACCGCCACCTGGAGCAGCTCGTGCTCTCCCGCACCCGGGACCTGGCCGAGAAGGCCAAGGAGCTGGAGGCCAAGGCCAGCGAACTGGAGGAGGCCAACTCCCGGCTGCGCGAACTGGACCGCATGAAGAGCGACTTCCTCTCCTCGGTGTCCCACGAGCTGCGCACCCCGCTCACCTCGGTGCTGGGCTTCGCCAAGCTCATCCGCCGCGAGTTCGGCCGGGCCATGGACCTGCGCCAGGACGAGGTCTGCCCGGTGCCCCTGGACAAGGCCGAGCGCATCGACAAGAACCTGGACATCATCGTCCAGGAGTCCCACCGCCTCACCAACATGATCAACGACGTGCTCGACCTGACCAAGATCGAGGACGGCCGGGTGGAATGGCGCGACGCCCCCCTCCACCCGGACCGCGCCCTGGAGCGCGCGGCCCGGGCCGCCGCGGGCATGGCCGCGGAAAAGCCCGGCCTGTCCCTGGCCACCTCCCTGGCCCCGGACCTGCCCCTCATCGTGGCGGACCAGGACCGCATCCACCAGGTGCTCATGAACCTGGTGTCCAACGCCATCAAGTTCTCGGACACGGGCGAGGTGGTCCTGGCCGCGACTCCCGACGGCACCATGGTCCGCTTCACCGTGTCCGACCAGGGTCCGGGCATCCCGGCCGAGGACCTGGAGCGCATCTTCGACAAGTTCCACCAGTCCAGCCAGGGCGACATCCTGCTCGGCAAGGCCAAGGGCACCGGCCTGGGCCTGCCCATCTGCAAGGAGATCGTCACCCGCTACGCGGGCCGCATCTGGGCCGAATCCGCCCCCGGCCAGGGCTCCACCTTCCATTTCACGCTGCCGGCGGCGTAGGGCGCAGGGGCGGGGCTCCGCCCCGCACCCCCGGCCGGGGAGGCTCCTCGCCTCCCCGGCGCCTCACCCGCCAGGGGATAACCACCCATGCGGGTGGCAGGTCCCCTGGACCTTGTCGGGCGCAGCAAGGCCCCGCCCCCGCCGCGATGCTTTGCGCGCACGGGATTCCGGGCAGGGGGCCGCGAAGCGCCCGGCGGAAGAGCCCTCTTGAAGGGCCGAAGGCCCGCGATGAGAGTTTTCTGGAGGAAGGGAGGGGAGAGCGCGAGAGGGGAGGGGAGCCCCCTCTTTTTCA
>JBFMHA010000079.1:0-17084 GCA_040753075.1 Thermodesulfobacteriota bacterium | reverse complement strand
GGCCAGGGCGGCGGCTTCGGCAGCCTGCTGGGCAGCGGCTTCGACGGCATACCGCGCGGTGGCCTCGGCCGCGGCCTGCATGGCCGCCGCCTGCTGGGCGGCTGCCTGCTCCGCGGCCTGCTGGGCGGCAGCCTGTTCAGCCGCCTCCCTTCCCGCAGCTTCAACCGCCTCGCGCTCCGCCTGCTCGCGGGCCGCCGTCTCTGCAGCCTCCTTCGCTGCCGCCTCGGCCGCCTCGGCTTCTTGTTCAGCCTTCTGCTCCGCGCCTTCTCTCGCAACCTCTTCCGCAGCCTCTCGCTCCGTCCCTTCCTGCTCTAACTCAGCCTGCTCAAGCAGTTCATCGAGCTCCTCTTGTCCTTCCTGCTCCCCTTGTGCAGCGAGCTCATCCTCGTGCTCCTCCTCCAGTTCGCCCTCCTGTCCCTTCTCCTCCTCGGCAATCGCGCCGCCCAAAGACTCTTCTTCCGACTCCAGCTCCCCCCCGACCTCCCCGGCTTCATCCTCGCCGGCTTCTTCCCCGGTTTCGCCATGAGACTCCGTCTCGCCTTCCGCAACCTCCTCCCCTTCCGAGGGCGCCGTCTCGGTCAAGCCAGGAACAGTCGTGATGGGGGCGGCGGTCTTGAAGAACGAATGCTCTGCAGGAGTGTATCGCCGCGGCGCCCCAAGCGCGCCGTCGTGGGACACGTCGACGATTTTGTTCTCGCCGGTGATGAACCGGGCGCCCAGGGCGGTGCTGATGACCACATCCATCTGATGGTAGTCGAAAACGCCGATTTTCTCGCCTTCAGGTGAAATCAGAAAATCAACACCCGTGCCCCGGATCCCGATGGTCGCCAGGGGGGACTGGAACTTCACCCCGTCGGGGTTGCCCTGGGTTATGGCTCCGGTGACAACCCGGAACGTCCCCATCCCCATCTTGTAGAGCAGGTTGCCATGGGTTGGATCGGCAGGCTCATACACATAGCTGTCAAGATTTATTCTAGAGTTCTCTCCCTGTGACAGCACGCTGTCATCCGTGAACTTGATTTCGACAGCGCCGCCGCCTTTTGTGACGATCTCATCCTGGAGATATACAGGGGAGCCTGGCGCGAGAACCCGTTCACCCCGACCTATGTCTGTGTCTTCAGGACGCAGGGCGACGACCTCACCACGCAACTGCGCGACTACGCCGATCTGTTCCATCCTGGGCTCCACGGAAGAACTTGTTGATATCCAGGCATGATAGCCAAGAACACGGCAAGGGAGGGTTGTGTGGGAGGGCGAATTCTAGGCGAGAAGGCAAAGAACACAGCTTTGCTCATAATGATACATTTTTAAGCCAATGAATACAAATAGGCAATTCTCGAAACACACTGAGAATACGGGCAACTTTATTCCCAATGAAAACGATATGGCATAAGCATATATTTAACCACGCATTATATTTGGTATTAATATTTTTCTGACGAATATGAGTATGTCAACAAAGCTCAAGAAATCTCCGCCCCGCTGAGAACGCCCGGTCGCCAGGGTGGTTTTCGCTATCTATAACAGGCCATTGGAGGCATATGGCTTTATGATTCCAGGGGGGATGCCGAGTGGAGGGCCCAAGCAGGATTAGCATGAGTTGCGGCTCCACGCGCCCAAGGATTTGGACTGCCTCTGCCGCAACATGTTCGTGGTGGGAGAGCCGGCCGCACAAGGATTCGGAGTACGTCTTCACGGTGCGCGGAGGATTCAACGCTCCCTGCGCGGGGTGAGGGCCGAACTCGAGGGTGCCTTGCCAAGGCCGCCGGGAAAGGTGCTCCCTTTCGCAGGGGAGAGCGCCGGGTCGGAGTGAGACGCCGTTTCCGTCTTTTTTCCGTCCCAAAACAAAGAGGGTTGCAGCGTTCACTGCAACCCTCTGTTATTGCTGGCGTCCCCAAGGGGGTTTGAACCCCTGTTTACGGCGTGAGAGGCCGTCGTCCTAGGCCACTAGACGATGGGGACGGACGTGGCGGCAGCCGCAGCTGTCGCGTCGGGGTCCTTTTACAGATGCCGGGCCGGCTGTCAAGCAGAAAAAGTGCGACTGCCAACCTCCCGTCCGGCCTGGCGAATTCCGTCGCGTCCCGTCCGGCCTCGCATGTGCCCGCCGCCGGGCTGCGGCCCTGCGCGGTCCACGCCGGGCCGGATGCGGCGCGGGAGGCCCCGTACCCTCCCGGGGGGGCGTCCGGGCGGCGGCATCGGGGAAGGGGCGCTCCGGAAAAAAAGCCGGGCGGATCGCCGCGTTGCGATCCGCCCGGACTGAAGGGCGTTGTGGTGGGCCGTGCTGGGCTCGAACCAGCGACTCTCTGCTTAAAAGGCAGATACTCTACCGACTGAGTTAACGGCCCACAAAGGGGAAGGGCAACGTAATAGGCTGATTTCCCCCTGTCAATAGACCTCTACGTCACTTCGCCGCGGCGGGCAACCGGGCCGCCGCCGGAGCCGCAGGGGATCAGCCCTCGGGCGTGAGCAGCTCCCGGCCGCCCATGTAGGGGACCAGCGCCGCCGGCATCTTCACCGAGCCGTCCGCCTGCTGGCAGTTCTCCAGCACCGCCACCAGGGCGCGCCCCACGGCCAGGCCCGAGCCGTTCAGGGTGTGCACGAAGGCCGGCTTCTTGCTCCCGGCCGGACGGTACCGGATGTTGGCCCGCCGCGCCTGGAAGTCCTCGCAGTTGGAGCACGACGAGATCTCCCGGTACTTGCCCTGGCCCGGCAGCCACACCTCCAGGTCGTAGGTCTTGCTGGCGGCGAAGCCCATGTCCCCGGTGCACAGGGTGATCACCCGGTAGGGCAGCTCCAGTCGCCGCAGCACCTCCTCGGCGTGGCCGCGCATGGACTCCAGCGCCGCGTACGACTCCTCGGGCCGCTCGATGCGCACCATCTCCACCTTGAGGAACTGGTGCTGCCGGATGAGCCCCTTGGTGTCCTTGCCGTAGGAGCCCGCCTCGGACCGGAAGCAGGGGGTCGCGGCCGAGAACTTGATGGGCAGGGCCGAATCCTCCAGCACCTCGTCCCGGTACATGTTGGTCAGGGGCACCTCGGCCGTGGGGATCAGGAAATACTCCCAGCCCTCCAGCTTGAACAGGTCCGCCGCGAACTTGGGCAGCTGGCCGGTGCCGGTCATGGTGGCCCGGTTCACCATGAGCGGCGGCGCCACCTCGCGGTAGCCGTGCTCCACGGTCTGCAGGTCCAGCATGAAGGCGGCCAGGGCCCGCTCCAGCCGCGCCACCTGGCCCGAGGACACGGCGAACCGCGCGCCCGCCAGCTTGGCCGCCCGCTCGAAGTCCAGCCCGCCCAGGCCCGCGCCGATCTCCCAGTGCTCCCTGACCGGGAAGTCGAACGCCCGCGGCTCGCCCCACACCGAGACCACCGGGTTGTCGTTCTCGTCCCTGCCCACGGGCACGGACTCGTGCGGGATGTTGGGCACGGCCAGCAGCCAGTCGGAAACCTGCTCGTCCATGGCGGCCAGGTCGGCGTCGAGGGCCTTGATGCGCTCGTTCACCTCGCCCACCCGGGCCATGAGGTCGTCCGCGGACTCGCCCGCGCGCTTGCGCTTGCCCACCTCGGCCGAGGCCGCGTTGCGCTCGGCCTTGAGCGCCTCCACCTCGGACAGCACGGCCCGCCGCCGGGCCTCCAGCTCCAGGAAGGCGTCCAGGCCCACGTCCGCATGGCGCTTGGCCATGGCCTCGCGCACGACATCGACATTGCCCCGCACAAACTTCATGTCCAACATGGATGGCTCCTTGTGGGGATTCTCAAGGGCCGTCGGCCCTTGAGCCCCCGGAGGGAAATCTCTTCTCTTCGGCAGAGAGCAACTACCGCAAGCCGCCTTGTAAGGCAAACCTCCTGTTGCTACCTTGGGGCCATGGAGAATCCCGACCTCCTCGTCCTGGCCGCCCGCATCGGCGACCGGCTGCGCGCCCGGGGCTGGACCCTGGCCGCGGCCGAGTCCTGCACCGCCGGGCTCGTGGCCGCGGCGCTCACCGACGTGGCCGGCAGCTCGGACTGGTTCCTGGGCGGGGTGGTGGCCTACGCCAACTCGGCCAAGACCGCGCTGCTCGGCGTGTCCGGCGCGGACCTGGCCGCCTCCGGCGCGGTGAGCGAGCCGGTGGTCCGGGCCATGGCCGCGGGCGCGCGCCGGGCCCTGGGCGCGGACGCGGGCCTGGCCGTGTCCGGCATCGCCGGCCCCGGCGGCGGAACCCCGGACAAGCCGGTGGGCACGGTGTGGATGGCCTGGGACCTGGCCGGCGCGGCCAGCGCCGCCCGCTTCCGCTTCCCGGGCGGCCGGGCCGCGGTGCGCGCGGCCACGGTGCGCGCCTGCCTGGAGGAGCTGGCCCGCCTGCTGGAGGCCGCCCCGTGAGCGCGGTGCGCGCCTTCGTGGCCCTGCCCCTGCCCGCCGCCTACCAGGACGGGCTGGCCGCGGTGCGCCGG
Source organism: Thermodesulfobacteriota bacterium (assembly GCA_040753075.1). GTDB lineage: Bacteria > Desulfobacterota > Desulfovibrionia > Desulfovibrionales > Desulfovibrionaceae > UBA6814. Next base: position 12,656 of record JBFMHA010000079.1, on the reverse strand, counting down.
GACTGGAGCCCCCGCCTGCGCTCCAGGCTCAGCTGGACCCGGCCCGGCAACTGGCACCTCACCCTGAAGTTCCTGGGCGACGTGGAGGAGAGCCTGCTGCCCCGCCTGGCCGCGGCCCTGGGCGCGGTGCGCGCGCCGCGGTTCGTCCTGCAGGGCGGCGGCGGAGGCTTCTTCCCGCCCCGGCCCGAGGCCCGCCGCCGCTGGCAGCCCCGGGTGCTCTGGGTGGGCCTGGCCCGGGGCGCGGCCGAAACCGCGGCGCTGGCCTCCGCCATAGAAAAGGCGCTCCTTCCGCTGGGTTTCCCCGCAGAAGGGCGCCCCTTCTCCGCGCACCTGACGCTGGCGCGGATCAAGTGGTCCGAACCCGATCCCTGGGACGAGGTCCTGGCGGACCTCGCAGGCCGTCCCTGGCCCGAATTCCCCGCGGCGGGCTTCACCCTCTACCGGAGCGCGCTCGGCCCCGGCGGGCCGCAGTACGCCGCCCTGTCCACCTTCGCCGCGGAGTGAAGGACTACTCCAGGTAGTCCCCCCGGTTGAACTTGATCCGCTCGGTCACGGCCAGGATCTCCAATTCGTCCACCACGGACTGGAGGCTTGGATGGTCCTTGCCCAGCCCCGGCCAGCGGGACTTGAGCCCGGCGACGTCGCTCTCGATGCTCTCGAGGGCCCCGTTGGCCTTGCGCAGTCCGTCCTCGACCGCGGGTTCGGCAAGATGGGAGGCATAGTTTTCCCATTCGCCCAGGATGTTCTCCAGCTTGTCCATGACCTCTCGTCCTGCCGTGGTGCTCTGTTCGGTGGCCGCCGCCTCGCCTGCCGTCGCGATCTGGTGCGGCAGCAGTGGCGCGGGAGGCGGGCGCAGGCCCGGGGCCGGGACGACCTCCCGGGCGTCCAGCTCCCGCGAGAGCAGCTCCCCGAATCCCTCGCCGGTTTCGGCGCGGCGGGCCTTCTTGGACTCCTGGTCGGACTCCAGCGGCCGCAACTGTTCGGTGTTGATCTTCATGGCGCACCTCATCCATGGTTTGCCCATGGAAAGCAAAATGCCTGCCAATCAGGCCCCGCCAGATATCTTGCTTGAATCGTTCATTAAAATTTTGCGGACCCGGAACTTTTTTCCCGCCCGCGCCTGCCCTTGCCCCTGTTCTACGCCACAAAAAAGCCCTTGTCGAACAGCCGCGCCTGCGCGTACAACAAACTTGGAAATCCAGAAATGACGCGGGCAAAGACCCGCCTCACACCCTATCGGCCGACATGCCCCCGGGCTTGAGGCCAAAGCCCCCGCCGGACCCGCCCGGCAGAGAGGAGGTCAACATGTTCAGCGTGAAGAAGATACTCTGCGCCGTGGACTTCTCCGAAAACAGCCCCATGGTCGCCAGCTACGCCCAGGGCCTGGCCAAGTGCGCCGGAGCCCAGCTCCTGGTGCTCTACGTGGCCCCGTCCCTCAACCAGTACGTGGGCTTCCACGTGCCCCCCACCTCCATCGAGAACTTCGTGGGCGAGATCGTCTCCGGCGCGGAAAAGACCATGGAGACCTTCATCCAGGAGAACTTCTCCGAGGTCCCGGTCTCCGGCAAGGTCGCCACCGGCTACGCGGCCGAGGAGATCCTCGCCCTCGCGGACGCCGAGGGCGCGGACATGATCGTCATGGGCACCCACGGCCGCACCGGCATCGACCGCATCCTCTTCGGCTCCGTGGCCGAAAAGGTCGTCAAGTCCGCCAGGTGCCCGGTCCTCACCATCCGCCCCAAAGAAGAAGGCGCGTAAGCCCCGCGCGAGCGGCCGGGGCTCCGCCCCTGGCCCCGGCAGGGGAGGCTCCTCGCCTCCCCTGCACCCCACCCGCCAGGGGATAATCCCCTGGACCTTGACGGGCGCAGGAAGACACTGCCCCGACCGTGCGTCATTGCGCGCGGGATTTCGGACAGGGGGCCGCCGGTGCGAAGACGAGCGACGCCCAAAAGTTGCGCCCCGTTCGCCGCTTCGGCGGACGGGGCGTAGGGCGCGTTTTTGGGAAGGGGCGGGGAGAGCCCGCCCCTCTCGGTTTCCTATTCCGCCGCCTTGGCCATGATCTCGAAGACCTCGTCGATGGTGAGGGGGCCGGTGTCGATGACCAGGGCGTCGGGGGCGGCGGCCAGGGGGGCGGCGGCCCGGGTGCGGTCCTGGTGGTCGCGGGCGCGGATGTTGGCGATGATGTCGTTCAGGTCCTCGGGCCTGCCCATGATCTGGAGCTGCAGGAAGCGGCGCGCGGCGCGGACTTCGGGGGAGGCGTCCAGGAAGAACTTGGGCCGGGCCTGGGGGAAGACCACGGTGCCCATGTCGCGGCCCTCGGCCACCAGGGAGGTGGTGCGTCCGATGGCCTGCTGGGCCTGTTTCTGGAAGGCGCGCACCTGGGGCAGGGTGGCGATGTTGGAGGCCCACATGCCCGCCTGTTCGGTGCGGATCTCGTCGTCCAGGAGGGTCCCGTTGAGGAGGACCCGGGACTCCGCGCCCGCGCCGGCCAGGGAGAAGGAGAGGCCGGCCAGGGCGGCGGCCAGGCGGTCTTCGGGCCAGGTCCAGGAGTCCAGGCCCAGGGCCAGGGCCGTGCCGCGGAACATGGCGCCGGTGTCCAGGTAGGCCACGCCCAGGTGGGCGGCCAGGCGCTTGGCCAGGGTGGACTTGCCCACCCCGGCCGGGCCGTCGATGGTGATGATGCGCGGGGCGGCGTGCGGCTCAGGCATGGAGGATGTCCTTGGCCGCCTCCAGGAACAGGGCGTTCTCCCGGTCGTTGCCGACGCTGACCCGCAGGGAGTTGGGCAGGTTGTAGCTCTTCAGGGGCCGGATGATGACGCCCCGCCGCAGGAGCGCGTCGAAGAAGCCGGCCGCGTCCAGGGGGGCGCCGGCGGGCAGGTCGAAGAGCAGGAAGTTGGCCTGGGAGGGCCGCACCGCGCAGCCCAGCTCCGCGAGGCCGGAGGCGAGAACCTGACGGCCGCGCAGCACGGTGTCGCGGGTGCAGCGGATGAAGTCCGCGTCGGCCAGGGCGGCCAGGCCGGCCTCCTCGGCCAGGAGGTTCACCGAGAAGGGGAGCTTGACCCGCATGACCGCGTCGGCCAGCCAGGGGGGCAGCACGGCGTAGCCCAGGCGCAGGCCGGCCAGGCCGTACATCTTGGAGAAGGTGCGCAGGATGCAGAGGCCGGGGAGCTCGTCGAGCCGGGACGTCAGGGAGAAGGCGGACTGGGGCTCGGCGAAGTCCATGTAGGCCTCGTCCACCACCAGCAGGCAGTTCTCGGGCAGGCGGCGGGCGAAGGCGGCCAGCTCCTCCACGGGCGGGGCGTAGCCCGAGGGGTTGTCCGGGGTGGTGACGAAGCAGATGGCGGAGTTTTCGTCGGCCAGGGCCAGGAGCCGGTCCCAGGGGAAGGAGAAGTCCGGGTTCAGCGGGGCCTGGCGCAACTCCACGCCGCAGAGCCTCGACTGCAGCTCGTAGATGGAGAAGCAGGGCGAGAAGGCCAGGATGTTGTCCCGGCCGGGCCGGACCGCCACGCGGATCAGCAGGTCGATGAGCTCGTCCGAGCCGTTGCCGGTGACGATGCGCCCGGGGTCCGCGCCCAGGCGTCGGCCCAGGGCGCGCGCCAGGCGGGGGTTGCCGGACTGGGGGTAGCGGAAGGCCTGGGCGGCGGCGCGCTCCAGGGCCTTCCTGGCCAGGGGCGGCGCGCCCAGCGGGTTCTCGTTGCTGGCCATCTTGATGACGTTGGCCAGTCCGAAGCGCTCCCGGATCTCGTCGATGGACAGGCCGGGAGTGTAGGCGGTGAACTGCTCCACCTGGGGGAGCAGGCGTCTCTTGGGGTCCATGCTCGGGCCTCGGGGCTTGGGGTTGGCGGTCAGGAGGGGAAGAGAAGGCAAAGCGCCGGGAATGTCAACTCGGGGCGCGCCCCGGGGCGGGGCTCAGCCCTCGGGATCCGGGCGGGGGATGATGGTGATCTCCAGGATGTTGCGGTCGCCGGCGCGGCGGTAGTCCACCCGGTCCATCATGGCCAGCACCAGGTGGATGCCCAGGCCGCCGGGGCGGCGCTCGGACAGGGGGCGGTCCAGCCGGGGGGGCGGGGCCTGGCGGGGGTCGAAGGCGCGCCCGTCGTCCTCCACCACCAGGCGCAGGAGGCCGGGCCGGGTTTCGAGGCGGAGCCCGATGCGGTGTTCGGCCGCATCCCCGAATCCGTACTTGATGATGTTGGTGAGGATCTCCTCCAGGCCGAGGTTGGCGCGGTACACGGCCTCGGCGGACAGGCCGGCGGCCTCCAGGAAGAGGTTGGCCTCGCGCACGGCCCGGGAGAGGTCGGCGAAGTCGTTGCGCAGGTCCAGGGCGAGTGCGGCGTCGGCCATGGGTTCGGCCCGGCTGTTCAGCGGGCGTCCAGGTAGCGCAGGGCCTCGTCCAGGGTGCGGGAGATGTGGATGACCCCGGTCAGGCCCGCGGTGCGCAGGGTGCCCTCCACCAGCTTCCGGGGGGCGAGCAGCACCATCTTGTTGCCGGTGGCGGCCAGCTCCTTGGCCGCGGTGAGGAGCATCCCGATGCCCAGGGAGGCGATGAAGGTGACCTCGGTCATGTCCACCACCAGGTTCTTGTGCGGGAAGGCGGCCAGCTTGTGGAACTGGTAGCCCTGGTCGTGCACCCCGTCGGGGTCGATCCGGCCGGCGAGGGCCACGCGGGTGTGCAGCCGGTCCGAGGTCAGCACCTTGACGTCCATGCTCTGCTCCTCATGGGTCCGGAGGTTTGCCTACTTTTTAACGCAACCGCGGGGAAATACAAGTCCGCCTGGGGGTTGCCCAACTCGCCTCGATGAACCTGCCGCGCACCGCGCTGCAGATGGGACGGCGCTCCGGGGCCGCGCCCGGGCGCAGGCGGCCGCAGGGCGCTCCTAGTAGTCCTTCTTCCAGTTCAGGCCCACGCCGCTGCGCTCGGCGCCGGTGGTGCTCTCCACCCCCAGGTTGGGGGCCAGCTCCACCTCCAGGGACACCTCCTCGCCGCCCTTGGTCAGGTCCTGGCGCACCTCGATGTACACGTTCTCGCGCAGGTACTTGCCCATGGTCAGGCTCGGGCCCTTCTCCCCTTCGGCCCCCGCCACCCCGAACTGGTCCAGGCCCAGGGCCTGGCGCACGGCGGAGGTGGGGTCCAGGGAGGGCCCGCCCAGGGTGAACACCCGCACGGCGTTGGCCAGCTGCGCCGCCTGCACCGGGTTCAGGCCGGCGGTGGAGCGGCCGAAGAGCAGCCGGGCCAGGATCTCGTCCTGGGGCAGGGCCGGGTCCGACTCCAGGGTCAGGGAGAAGGAGCGGGCCGGCCCCACCAGCAGGACCTGGGCGGTGATGTCCGCGGTGGCCGCCTCGCCGCGCACGTTGAGGAAGGGCGAGGCGCTCGCTCCGTCGAAGACCAGGTTGCCCGAGGCGATGGCGAAAGTCTTGCCCAGGAACTCGTACTGGCCCCGCTCCACGGACAGGGCGCCGTTCACCGCCGGGGCCTCGGGCCGGCCGGTGATGCGCAGCCGGCCCCTGAATTCCGCGTCCAGGCCCCGGCCGCGCACGTAGCACCGGCCCGGGAAGGCCAGGTCCAGGTCCGTGTCCAGGTCCAGGGCCGGCGGCGGGGCCTCGGGCCGGGCCTGTTGCCGGGCCGGGGCCACGTTGACCTCGGCGATGTCCAGGTCCGGGACGTCCGGGGGCAGGCGGTCCGGGATGCGCACCTCCACCGGCTCCAGGCTCAGGGACCCGGCGATCCGGGCCGCGGTGGCGTTGCCGGCCACCCCGGCGCGGCCGGAGGCGGCCAGGGAGAGGTCGTCCCGGCGCACCGCCCGGAGCTTGTCCAGGTTCAGGTCCAGGGCGAAGGGGAAGCCCAGGCCCGGGTCCAGGTCCAGGCGGCCCGAGCCGGCGATGCGGCCCTGCTCCGGGCCGGCGCCGCGCAGGTCGCGAAGCTCCAGGGTCCGGCCCCGGGCCGCGATGCGGGCCTCCAGGTCCGTGATCAGGAGCCCCAGGAAGGCGTTCTCGTAGCGGCCGCCGTCAAGCCGGATCGAGCCGCCCAACGCCGGGGCCTCCGGGCTGCCGGACAGGTCCAGGTCCACCGCGGCGCGGCCGGCCAGGGCGTGCCCGTCCAGGTCCGCCAGCCGGGCCAGGGCCGCGGGGTCCAGGACCCCGTGCAGGCCGCCGGAGAGCTCCCCTTCGGGCGGCAGGCCCAGGTCCCAGGGGCGCAGGGAGCAGCGCAGGGGCAGGCCGGCCTCCAGGGCCAGCCGCTCCGGTCCGAGGCCCTCCAGGCCGGCGGTCAGCCGCAGCCGGCCGCCGCGCAGCCGGGCCTCGGCGGCGAGGCCCAGCCGGGGCGCGGCGTGGCCCTGTCCGGCCCGGGCCACCTGGCGCAGGGTCAGGTCCAGGGCCAGGTCCGGGTCCCGGGCCGCGCCCCGGACGAGCAGGTCGGCGTCGGCGCTCCCCTCCAGGGGCAGGGGGAGCAGGAAGGAGGCCAGGGCCAGGGGCAGGTCCCGGGCCTTGAGCGTCAGGTCCGCGCCGGCCGGGGCGACGCCGCCCGCCGCGGTCAGGCGGCCGCCGGCCAGGTCCAGGTCCAGGCCGCGCACCGCCAGGCTGTCGGCTCCGATCTCCAGGTCCGCAGGCGCGGCCAGGGCGATGGGCCGTCCGTCCCAGGACCCGGCCAGGCTCTCCAGGGAGACGCGCAGGGGATCGCCGCCGGCCAGGCCGCCTTGGGCCGCCAGGTCCAGGGGGCGGCCGGCCCGGCCCCTGCCCTGCAGGGCGAAGCGGGCCTGCTCCCGGTTGCCCCGGGCCTCGGCCGCAAAGGACTCCAGGCCCAGGCCGGGCAGCTCCAGGCCCTGTCCGGACAGCTTCGCCTCGCCGTGCGCCCGGCCCCAGAGGTCGTCCAGGGAGGCGGCGCAGTCCAGGGATTCCAGGCGCAGGTCCGGGCCGGCCAGCCGGCGCGCGGCCAGGCTCAGGTCTGCGGCCTGGGTGGCGTTGCGGGCCTCCAGGGCCAGGTCCAGGGTGGCCGCGCCCCGGGCGTTGCGGCCGAGCAGGCCGCGCAGCAGGTCGGGCTGGCGCATTTCGCCGGAGAGGCGTCCGGAGAGCAGCCGGGTCGCCGTGTCGAGGTCCAGGCTGCCGGATAGGACGGCTCCCGGGGCCTGGCCCCGGATGTCCCGCAGGAGCAGCAGGCCGGGCCGGGCCGTGAGGCCGGCGGCGAGGTCCAGGGGGCCCCGGGGCGTGGCCGCGGCCAGGGAGATGCCGCCGCGGGGCGATGCGGGCAGGCCGGCCAACTCCGCCGCGGCCCGGGCCGGTCCCAGGTCCAGGCCGGCCAGGGACAGCGCGTCGGTCCGGATCTCGGCCTGGGCCGCGAAGTCTCCGGGCCTCCCCTGGGCCGCGCCCCGGGCCGCGAGTCCGCGGTCCAGGCCCAGGCCCAGGGTCCGGCCCAGGGCGTCGGCGCGGGTCACGGCCAGGGCGGCGGCGGCCCGGAAGTCCCGGGCCGTGAAGCTCCAGTCCCCGGAGCCGGTGAGGCGCGCGGTTTCGGGGCCGGCCGCGAACCCGGACAGGGCGAGCCGGGCGCGGTCGAAATCAAGGATGCCGGCGACCGGGACGTCCCTCTCGGCCAGGGCGGCCAGGGCCGGGTGCAGTGCGGCCAGGCCGTCCAGGCGGCCGGCGAGCTCGGCCCGGCCGGCGAGCCGGCCCAGGTCGGCCCGGATCGTGGCCTCGGCCCGGCCGGACAGGGGCAGGCCCGCCCCGTCCGGGAACTGGCGGCCGTCCCAGCGCTCCAGGCGCAGGTCGGCCCCCGCGGCCAGGGTGGCGGCGTCCAGGCGGCCGTCCAGGGCCAGGTCCAGGCCCCGGGCGCGCAGCCGGATGCCGGGGAAGTCCAGGGCGCGGAAGTCCTGGGTGGACATGGCCGCGTCCAGCGCCGGCTCCGCGGCCAGGAGCCGGCCGTCCAGGTCCAGGCGCGGTCCGGCCAGGGTGGCGTTCACGGCCAGGTCCGGGTCGCGGCGGTAGAGGCCCTTGGGGGGGCGGGCCGAGAGGTCCAGGCGCGGCTCGGCCAGGGCGAGGCCGTGCAGGCGCAGTTCCCGGGCCCGGCCGCGCAGGGAGAGGTCCATGAACTCGATCTCGCCGGTGGCGCGCAGGTCCAGGGGTTCGAGGCCCGCGACCGCGAAGCCGCTGCCCGCCAGGAGCCGGGCCGGGTCGGCCAGGGCGAGGCGGCCCCGGGCGTCCAGGGTCAGGTCCAGGAGGTGGACCAGGCCGGCCAGCTCGGCCCGGGCCGCGGGTCCCTCCAGGTCCAGGCGCTCCACCCGGAGGAGGCCGTCCAGGTCGGGCCGGGCCGTGAAGCCGAAGTCCACCCCGCCGCGCCAGAGGTCCTCCAGCCGGGCCGGGGCGATGTCCGGGGCCAGCTCCACCCGGCCGGAGCCGCGCAGCAGCAGTCCGCCGGCGTCCTCCAGGCGCAGGTCCGCGGCCACCTCCAGGGCTCCGGGCGCGGAAAAGGCGAAGCGCCCCCGCCAGCCCTCCAGGCCTCCCCGGCCGGCCAGGGAGGCCGAGAGCGGGATGTGGTCGGACAGGCCCAGGGTCCAGCCCAGGAACCCGCCCGGGGCCTCGTCCGCGCGCAGGTCCAGGGCCAGGGCCGAGAGGTCCCGGGACAGGGTGGCGTCCAGGCCGATGCGGTCCGGCCGTCCGTCCAGGCTGGCCGCGGCCAGGGCCAGGGCCAGGCCGTCGCCCTCGGGCCGCAGGCTGGAGCGCACCGCCAGGCGCAGGTCCCTGTCCGTCACGGCCGCGGCCAGGAACACCTCGTCCACGGCCAGCTCGCGGATGCGCAGGCGGGGCAGGAGCCGGGTCCGGCCCGGGGCCGGGGCCGGGGATGCGGCCGGGGGCTGGGCCTCGCCGGCCCCGCCTTGGGGCAGGCGGGTGAGGGCGATGCGCCGGGCCGTGAGGGAGTCCGCCGCCAGGCGGCCCGCGAGCAGGGGCCAGGCGGACCAGCGCAGCTCCAGGCCCTCGGCTTCAAGCCAGGGTCCGGCGGAATCGGCCAGGGCCAGGCGCTGCAGGGACAGGGTGAAGGGCAGGCCGGGCCCCAGGCCCTCCAGCTCCACCCGGGCGGTGTCCGACCCGGCCGCGGCCCGCACCGCGGCCCGGACCAGGGCCTCCCGCGCCGCCGGGGCCTGGAGCGCGGCCCAGGCCGCCGCCAGGAGGAGCAGCAGCCCGGCCAGGGTCCAGCCCAGCCCGCGCAGGGCGCGGCCGCGCGGCCGGTCCTGGGAGGCCGGGGGCGGCGGGGGGGCGTCGGGATTCGGGTCGGGCGTCGGGTTCATGCCGTTCTCAGAAGGATTGTCCCAGGCTGCCGTAGACCTGGAAGGGGTCGTCCTCGGGCCGGGGGTCCAGGGGGAAGCCCACGTCCAGGCGGATGGGGCCCACCGCGGTGTAGTAGCGCAGGCCCAGGCCCGCGCCCCAGTAGATCTGCCGGGAGAAGTCCGGCACGAAGCCCTCGTAGGTGGAGCCGCCGTCCAGGAAGGGGACCAGCCCGAAGTCGTCGGTGATCTTGAGGCGCACCTCGCCCGAAACCTCGGCCAGGGACTTGCCGCCCACCGGCTGGCCGTCCAGCAGGCTGCCCGCGGTCTGGTAGGCGTAGCCGCGGACCGAGCCGCCGCCGCCGGCGTAGAAGCGCAGGTCCGCGGGGATGTCGTCCCGGCCCGGCCCCCAGATCTGGCCCCAGGCCCCGCGCAGGGCCAGGACCGCCCGCTTCCGGTCCAGCATCTCCAGGTAGCCGGCGCCCGCGGCCCGGTACTTGAAGAAGCTGTTCAGGTTGCCCAGGGTGTCGGCGTAGGGCGCGCCCAGGACTCCGAAGGTCGCCCCGGAGGCCGGGTCCAGCACGTCGTCCCGCCAGTCGCCGGTGAGGCCGGCGGGCACGTACACGTGGCCGAAGTCCTGCTCCTCGTTCAGCTTCTTGTCCTCCACCCGGGCCACGCGGTAGCCCAGGCCCAGGGAGCCGGTCACCTCCCGGCGCAGGCGGCGCTCCAGGGAGGCCGAGGCGTCGGCCAGCTCCAGGACGTAGGCGTCGGTGCGCTCGGAGCCGGCCTCGCCGTGCAGGGCCAGGTTCTGGTCGTCGCGCAGGAAGCGGGGCCGCTTCAGGTCGCCGGCGAGCTTCTGCATGTATTCGTTGAAGGCCAGGGTCAGGCCCAGCTTCTCGCCGCTGCCCAGGAGGTTGCGGTGTTCCCAGCCCAGCTTGACGCCCGGGCCGAAGTCCGTGGTGTACTCCAGGCCGGCGCGCACCGTGCGGGGCAGCCGCTCGGTGACCGCGACGCGCACCGGCAGCCGGCCGGCCGGATCCAGGGAGCGGGCCGCGGCCACCTCCACGTAGCTGAACAGGCCCGAGGCGTAGAGCGCGGTGCGGGCCTGCTCCAGCAGGCGCAGGTCGAAGTCCTGCCCCGGGGTCCAGGGCAGGAGCGAGCGCACGTGGGCCTCGTCCGACTCCCGGAGCCCGGCCAGGTCGGTGTCGCCGAAGGCCGCTCGCGGCCCGGGGTCCACGGTGAGGTCCACGTCCACCGTGTCGGTGGCGTGGTCCGCCGACACCTGGCGGCCGGCCATGGCCGGGAAGGGGTGGCCGCGCTCCCCGAGCAGCCGGAGCAGGGCCGCCTCGGCGTCCAGCACCTTGCGGGCGGTGAAGCGCTGGCCCGGGACCAGGCCCAGGTCCCCGGCCGGGGGCGGGGGAAGGTCCCCGGGGACGTCCGGGGCCAGGCGCGTGTTGACCCGGCCCAGGAGGAAGGCCGGGCCGGGGGTGAGGCGGAACACCACCCGCCAGGGCCTCTCCGCGGCCAGGACGTCCACGTCCAGTTCGGCCTTGAGCAGGCCCTCGGCGCGCAGGAGCTTCTCCATGGCGGGCAGGTCGGCCCGGGCCCGGCGCTCCAGGAGCAGGCGGGAGCCCGGGGGCCGGTCCCGGAGCCGGAAGGTTTCGGCCAGGTCGGCCAGGGCCTGGGCCAGGCCCGCGTCGGGAGCGCCCTCGATGGACGGGACGTAGGCCGGCCCGAGGGTGGCGTTCTCCTGGGCTGCGGCCGCTCCGGCCAGACAGAGCCAGGCCAGGGCCAGCAGCACGGCGGCCGGCAGGCGGAGGGCGGCGAGGGGCGCGCGCATGGTCCGCAGAGGTACCACGTCCGGGGCCGGAAGGAAACGCCCCGGCTCGCCCGGCGGCCGCCGGCGGTCCGTTGCGGAGGCCGTCCCGGGGCTGCCGCCGCCCGTTGGCGAAAGTGGAGTGCAGGGAGGGGGAAATGGTTCGCCGTTTTCGCGGCTCCCCGGGCGGGGCGCCGCTCCTGGCGCGCAGGGGCCGCGTTGCGGCGCCTCCCGGCGCGCGGTCCGGGAATAGCCGACCGCCCGGCCGGCCCCTCGGCCGGGCGGCTATGGAGGGTGATGCCCCCTAGGACTTCTTGCCCTTCAGGTTTATGACGATCACCACTGCCACGACCAGCAGAAGGACGAGAGGGAGTGCATATTCCATGGGATTCTCCTGCCCCGGAGGGCGGCTGTGGCCGGGGCCTCGGGCGGTCCGGGCGCCCCTTTCCGGACCGGCCCCGCAGGCCCCGGCCGTGACTGGACGCATGCCGACACGGCGATTTTGGAGTTTACACTTCGATTTTCCGGAGTGTACGCTCCGCTTTGCGGATAGCGCCTCACGGCGTACAGTGCAAGAAAAAACCACGGGGCATGGACAGGACATGAGCGAACGCAGGGCGGCGATCCTGGCCGCGGCCACCCGGCTCTTTGCGGAGCGGGGCTACGACGGCGCGCCGGTGAGCGAGATCGCCCGGGAGGCCGGGGTTTCGGAGGCGGCGGTGTTCCGGCTGTTCTCGACCAAGGAGAACCTGCTGGCGGCCATCTTCCGCGAGGTGCGGGAGACCTTTTTCGCGGACATGGAGCGGGAATACCGGTTCCGGCCCGAGGATCCGGGCATGGTCGCGGCGCTCCGGCTGGTGCGCCTGTACTGCCGCTTCTACGAGAAGCGGGAGACGGCCTTCGACTTCGTCCACCGCAACAACCCCTACCAGATGCCGGGGGTGGGCGAGTCGTGCCGGGAGGACATCCGGCGCATCCACGACAAGATGCTGGAGCAGCTGACCGTGGGGCTGGCCCTGGGGGTCAGGGACGGATCGGTGCGGATGGTCCCGGCGGAGAAGGCGGCCTACCTGGTCCTGTCCCTGATCTCCGGCGCGGTGCGGATGCGGCTGTTCACCGGCCGGAGCCTGGCGGACCTGGAGGAGGAGCTCCTGCTCTTCGTGAATGCGGCCCTGGTCCCGCACCCGGCCGAGCCCCCGGCCGCAGGCTGAAGGGGTCAGGCCCCCAGGGCGCGGGTCATGTAGGTGCTGGGCCGCGGGGCGAAGCCCAGGCGGCGGTAGAACTCCGCCACCCGGTCCCCGTGCATGGCCTCCAGGTGGAGGGTCGCGGCCCCCGCGGCGGCCGCGGTTCCGGCCGCCGCGTCGACCAGGGCCGCGCCCAGGCCCCGGCCCCGCGCCTCCGGGGCCACGTAGAGCTCGTCCAGCAGGGCGTCGCGGCCGCCGAACTCCAGGCTGTAGCCCAGGGTCCACACCGCGTAGCCCGCCGGCCGGCCGGCGTCCGCGGCCAGCAGGGCGCCGCCCCAGTCCGGCCGCTCCAGGAGGCGGGCCAGGGCCAGGCCCGTGGCCGCGGGGTCCATGGGGTGGGCCTCCCCG
>JBFMHA010000078.1:0-18088 GCA_040753075.1 Thermodesulfobacteriota bacterium | reverse complement strand
ATCCGCGGCCCCCGGCCCCCGGGCGAGCGAAGCCCCGGCCCCTGCGCCCACGGCCGCCGCGCCCACGGCCCCGGAGGCCGCCGAGCCGGCCAACCCCGACCTGGCCCGGGTCAAGGCCCTGCACCGGGCCTACGGCCGCTACGGCGCATCCTAGGAGCGCCCCATGGGCGATGGCCCCGCGCGTGTGGTTCATCTGACCAAGAGCCTGGGACTGGGCGGCACGGAAAAGACCCTCCAGCTTCTGGCCTCCCACCTGGATCGCAGCCGCTTTGCGGTCTTCGTGGTGGCCCTGGCCGACGGCCCGCGCGGCGAGATGCTGCGCGCAGCCGGCATTCCGGTGCTCATCACCGACAACCTGCTCAAGGCGCTCCAGTCCCTGCAGCCGGACATCATCCACCTGCACCGCGCCGGCTGGACCGAGCGGGATATCCTGCGACCGGTGGCCCTGGCCCGGGCCCGGGCGGTGGTGGAGACCAACGTCTTCGGCCGCCACGACCCCAGCCCTGCGGCGCGGGTCATCACCCGGCGGCTGTTCGTGTCCCGCTTCTGCCGGGAGCGCTGCCTGGCCACCTGGGGCCTTCCCGACGATCCCGCGTCCTCGGCCGTGCTCTACAACCCGGTGGACACCGACTTCCTGGCCTCCCCGCCCCCCGGGACGCCAGCCCCGGGACCCGTCGCAGGCAGGCTCTCCCGGCCGGACCCGGGCAAGTGGTCGGCCCTGGCCCTGGACATGCTCCCCCATCTGGTCCGCCGGGCTCCGGACTGCGTCTACCGCATCGTGGGACACACCCCGGCGGTGCGGGATTGGGTCATAAACCGCGGGCTTGCCGGCCGGGTGGAATTCTGCGAACCTCTGCCCGACGAAACGGCCCTGGCCGGGTTCCTCCACTCGCTGCGCGTCATGGCTCACGCCAACGACGCCGGGGAAAGCTTCGGCCTGTCCATTGCCGAGGCCATGGCCGCGGGACTGCCGGTGGTGACCCACCCCTGTCCCCCGCCCCGTGACAACGCCCAACTGGAGTTGGTGGAGCACGGCCGCACCGGGCTGGTGGCGGCCACGGCCGAAGAATACGCCGGGGCCGTGGCCTGGCTGCTGGAGAACCCGGAGCAGGCCCGGAGCATGGGCCTGGCCGGACAGGCCAAGGCCCGGGCCCAGTTTCGAGCCCAGGCCGTGGCCCGGAAGCTGGAAAACATCTACCAGGACCTGCTGGCTCCCAACCCGGATGCGCCCATCCCCAGCCCTGCCCCCCGCCCTCTTTGCCGCGTACACGGCTGAGGTCCTGCGCTACCACCTGCCCTCCCCGTCAGGAGCGCCGGCCATTCCCTCCGAGCCGCACCCGGAGCGGGCCAAGGAGAACCTGCTGCGCGCCCTGCGCATCTGGAAGCACGCCCGAAAGCCCCATCTGGTCCTGCTCGGCCTGGGCTCGGGCCGGTTTGCCTGCGACCTGGCGTCCCGCCTGCCCGCCGGGGTGGACCTCACGGCCTGCTCCCTGCAACCCGAGGCGGTCCGCGCCCTGGACCAGACCGGATGTCTGGCCGAACTCGTCGCCAGCCCCCGGGCCACGGTGCTGGCCGACTCCTCGCCCTGGGCCCTGTTCTGCCTCTGGGTCCTGGCCGGGCTGCGCCCCGCCGACACCCTGGTGCTGCCCAATCCCGAGTCCCTCGACCCGGACGCCTACCGCCCGCTGCTCTCGGCCTTTGCCGGAGCCCGGCCGCTGCCGGCCGCCCCGGCGGGGACGTCTCCGGCCCTGACCCTGGCCGCCATCCTGGCGCCCGGAGATCCGGGGCTCCCCGCCTTCTTCGCCCAGATTCCGGCCGATCTGGCCGGCGCGACCGTGCTCTGGGACGCGGCCGAGCCGCCCGCAGCCCCGCCGGCCTGCGCAGTTCCGGCGCGCCACATGGCCAGGCCCCTGCGCAAGGATTTCGCGGCCCAGCGCAATGCCCTGCTCGCCACCCTGGGTCCGGGCTGGACCCTGGTCCTGGACGCGGACGAACGCCTGGCCCCCCAGACCTGGGCCCTGCTCCCGGCCCTGGCCGCCGCGGCCGAGACTGCCGGGGCCGCAGCCCTGGCCCTGCCCCGGCTGACCCTCTACCCGGACCAGGACCACGTCCTGGCCGGCTTCGGCCTGTGGCCCGACCTCCAGGTGCGCCTGTTCCGCAACACCCCCGGCCTGCACTACGAACGCCCGGTGCATGAACGCCTGGCCGGGCTGCCCGGCCCCACGGTCCTGAGCCTGGGCACGCCCATCCTGCACCTCAACCGGCTGCTCAAGACCCCCCAGGAAACCCTGGACAAGCTGGCCGCATTCGACGCGGCCTCGGGCCATACCCTGCGGCACACCCTGTCCGCGGACTATCCCCGGCTCCCTGCCTCCTCCTTCCCTCTGGCCCTCACCCGGGAGCAGGCCCTGCACCTGTGCCTGACCCCCGGAGGCGGCGGGGTCTGAGTCAGGCCCCCAAAAAAAAGCGCGCCCCGGAGGGCGCGCTCGATATTGGCTGGACTGGGAAGGGGAGAGGTCAGTTCACCGCTTCCTTGAGATTCTTGCCCGCGGTGAACTTCACGGTGCGGGTGGAGTCGATCTTGATCTCCTCTCCGGTGCGGGGATTGCGCCCCTTGCGCTCCGCCCTCTGCACCACCCGGAAGGAGCCGAAACCCTGCAGGGTCACATGTTCGCCCTTGGCCAGGGTATTGACCACCTCATCCATGAGCGAAGCCACTGCTCGTCCCACCGCAGCCTTGGACAGACGTCCGTTCTTGGACATGATGGTGGCAATAAGGTCCGTCTTGTTCATTCCCGTCGCTCCTTTCCGTATCCCGTTGTGCTTGCTCTCCCTTCTCCACCTCTGGCGCACGGACTGACCAGCGCACCCCACGACTCACCGAAACCCCCCGGTACATGGTCAATCCGGTGGCTACTATCTCTCTCAGGGAACCTTTTGAGTCCATAGGGGCCAGGAGCAAAGTGCCGGGAGTTTCTCCCGACTTTTCTGGGGGAATCTCCCGGACAAAAAACGGAAACGGGCGAGGGGGCTATTCCACCCAATCCTCGATGTCGATGAGGCCCAGGCGGGCGGCATAGCGGACAAGCTCGATCGTGCTGGAAAGGCCGAGCTTTTTCATGAGGTTGGCGCGGTGGTTCTCCACGGTCTTGGCGCTTACGAAGAGACGCTCGGCAATGGCCTTGGTGGACAATCCCTCCACCACCAGGCGCATGACCTCCTGCTCCCGGGCGGTAAGGGCGGCGTAAGCGTCATCCGCTCCGGCATCCTTGCGCTTCTCCGGGGAGCGCAGCTTGCGCACCACCTCGGCGGACACCGAACTGTCCAGGTAGCTCTCGCCCCGGGCCACCGCGTGCAGACCGTGCAGCAGCTTCTCGGCCGCGGACTCCTTGACCAGATAGCCGGTGGCGCCGGCGGCGAAGGCGTCGGCGATGTAATCCACCCCGGAGTGGAAGCTCACCATCATGACCCGCGCCGAGGGTATCGCCTCCAGCAGCCGGCGGGTGGCCTCGATGCCGCTCATGTCCGGAAGGGAGATGTCCATGACCACCACGTCCGGGGAGGTGCCCCGGGCCAGGCGCAGGCCCTCGGCGCCGGATCCGGCCTCGCCGGCGATGACGAAGAGCGGATCCCGGTTGAGGATGGCCTTGAGCCCCTCCCGGAACAGGGGGTGGTCTTCGATGATGAGGAGTTTCTTTGGTTCAGCGGGCACTCGGTCTCCATAATGGGGCGGCGGGCCCCTGCGCCAGTCTTCTTTACACCGAAACCCGGAGCCCGGGCAACTTCCCCCGGCCTCCCGGGTCGGTCCGGAAACGGTTGCCATGGTCGGGCAGTTGCGTTACAGATGCGCCGTACGACGAAAACGCTAGGATTCCCATGCCCTGCACCATACCATACCCGGACCGGCGACCCTTAGTGGGAAGGTCTGGGCTTTTGTTTCGAGGGTGACCCCGCCGGGTCGCCCTTTTTTTTTCCGGGCCTGGGAACCGACGGTGGGAGCATGAGCAAGAAAAAGGGACAGTCAAGAATCACGGTGTATCCGGACTGGTGCAAGGGCTGCGGCCTATGCGCGGCCTTCTGCCCGGCCAAGGTGCTGGAGGTCGGCCCCGACGGCAAATCGCGGGTGGTTCGCGAAGAGGACTGCGTGGACTGCGGATTCTGCGAACTGCACTGCCCCGACTTCGCCATCCTGGTCACGCCCAAGGACAAGAGCCGCCGCAAGGACGACCAGGCCGTCCCGGCCGCGGGGGAGTAACCCAATGCCCAGACCAAAGAAGAAGAGCGGAAAGGAAATCTTCGCCCTGGGCGCGGAGGCCGTGGTCGAAGGCGCGCTCCTGGCCGGCTGCAGCTTCTACGCCGGCTATCCCATCACCCCCTCCTCGGAGATCATGGAGGTCATGGCCTCGCGCCTCCCTTGCGAAGCGGACGGGGTCTTCGTCCAGATGGAGGACGAGATCGCCAGCATGGGCGCGGTGATCGGGGCCTCCCTGGCGGGACGCAAGGCCATGACCGCGACCTCCGGGCCGGGCTTCTCCCTGATGCAGGAGTTCATCGGATACGCCTGCATGATCGAAGCCCCCCTGGTCATCGTCAACGTCATGCGCGGCGGCCCCTCCACCGGCCTGCCCACCAGCCCGGCCCAGGGCGACGTGCAGCAGGCCCGCTGGGGCACCCACGGCGACCACTCGATCATCGTGCTCTCGGCCTCGGACGTGCAGGAATGCCTGTCCATGACCGTGACCGCCTTCAACTTCGCGGAGCGCTACCGCATCCCGGTGATCCTGCTCCTGGACGAGATCACCGCCCACACCCGGGAGAAGATCACGGTCCCCTCTTCGGACCATTTCGAGATCCTCTACCGCCTGCAGCCCTCCATGCCCCCGGAGTGGTACAAGCCCTTCGAGGAGACCGTGCGCGGCGTGCCGCCCATGCCCCCCCTGGGCGCGGGCTACCGCTACCACGTCACCGGCCTGACCCACGACCCCCTGGGCTTCCCCACCCAGCGGCCCGACGAGGTCAACGCCCTCATGGAGCGCCAGTTCCGCAAGATCGACCAGTTCTTCTTCGACATCCAACTGGCCGACGAGGTCGAGACCGAGGACGCGGAGATCGTGGTCATCGCCTACGGCTCCGTGGCCCGCTCCGCCCAGCTCGCCGTGGCCCAGGCCCGGGAGAAGGGGGTCAGGGCCGGGCTGCTCAAGCTCAAGACCCTCTTCCCCTTCCCCCGCACCAAGGTGGAGAGGCTCGCCCCGCACTGCAAGACCCTGGTGGTGCCGGAGATGAACATGGGCCAGTTGTCCCGCGAAGTGAAGCGGGTCAACAACGGGCAGTTCGCGGTGCGCACCATCAACCGGGTGGACGGCCAGATCATCACCCCGGCCGAGATCCTCAAGGTCCTCAGGAGACGCTAGGCATGGCCCAACGCACCCAACTCATCCACCATTACCTGCGGCACAACAAGAAGTTCCCCCACGTCTACTGCGCGGGCTGCGGGCACGGCATCGTGCTGGGCTCCCTCATCCGCAGCGTGCACGCCCTGGGCCTGTCCAAGGACGAGGTGGTCATGGTGGCCGGCATCGGCTGCTCCGGCCGCATGGCGGTGTACGTGGACTTCAACACCGTGCACGCGGTGCACGGCCGGGCCCTGACCATCGCCACCGGCGTCAAGCTCTCCAACCCCAACCTCAAGGTCATCGTGGTCATGGGCGACGGCGACGCCCTGTCCATCGGCGGCAACCACTTCATCCACTCCGCCCGCCGCAACATCGGCCTGTCGGTGCTGGTGCTCAACAACAACATCTACGGCATGACCGGCGGCCAGTGCTCCTCCACCACCCCCCTGGGAGCCATGACCACCACCACGCCCTACGGCCAGATGGAGAAATCCTTCGACCTGGTGGACCTGGCCACCGCGGCCGGGGCCAACTACGTGGCCCGGGCCAGCGCCTTCCACGCCCAGGGCATGGACAAGCTCATGCAGGCCACCCTCACCCACCGGGGCTTCTCCCTGCTGGAGGTGGTCTCCCCCTGCCATACCCAGTACGGCCGCAAGAACAAGTTCAAGACCGTGGTGGACATGTACCGCTGGCTCAAGGAGTCGGGCACGCCCCTGGAGCAGTACCGCAAGCTCTCGCCCGAGAAGGCCGCGGGCCGCATCCCCCTGGGGGTGTTCGTGGACAAGGACGAGCCCGCCCTGGAGGAGCGCTACGCCGAACTGCGGACCAGCCGGGCCGGCGGGAGGAACGCATGAAGAAGCAGCCGCAGATCCAACTTGACCGTTTCGAGATCTGCCTGTCCGGCCTGGGCGGCCAGGGCGTGCAGACCCTGGGCAAGATCCTGGGCCAGGCCCTGGCCCTGGGCCACGGGTACTACGTCACCCAGACCCAGAGCTACGGCCCCGAGGCCCGGGGCGGGGCGTCCCGCTCGGATCTGGTGATCAGCTCTGCGCCCATCAGCTATCCCAAGACCGACAAGATCGACCTGCTGGTGGCCCTGTCCCAGGAGGCCTGCAACCGCTATTTCGGCCTGCTCAAGCCGGGCGGGGCGCTCATGGTGAACACCTCGCTGGTCAAGCAGATCCCCACCAACCACTTCCTGGGCCTGCCCTTCACCGACCTGGCCCAGGACAAGCTGGGCCTGCCCCAGGCCATGAACACCATCGTGCTTGGGGCCATGACCTTCCTGCTGCCCTTCGCCAAGCGCACGGTGATCCGCAAGAGCCTGGAGGAAACCCTGCCGGCCAAGATCCGGCCGGTGAACGTCAAGGCCCTGAACCTGGGCTACCGCGAGGCCGAGAAGAAGTTCACCGACCTGCCGACCCAGTGGGGCGGCGAGGAGCCCGGGGACTAGGCGGGCGAAAGTCCTTTGATTTGAAACCATCCTGCGGTAGGGGGAGACATGGCCATGTCTCCCCCTCCTGTTTCCGCCCCGTTCACCCTGTTGCTGGCCGGCGCCGGCCGCATGGGGCGCGAGGTGCTCAAACGCCTGGCCGAAGGCTGGCGCGTGACCCTGGTGGACACCTCGGACGACGCGCTCAAGCGCGCGGCCGGAGTGTTCCCGGGCGTGACCGTGGTGGTGTCCGGCGACGCCTCCAGCCCGGTGGTCCTGGACAAAGCCGGCCTGGCCGGCCACGACTACGTGCTGGCCCTCACCGGCGACGACCAGGTGAACCTGGCCGTGTCCTCATTCGCCCGGGAACAAGGGGTGCCCCACGTGGTGTCCGTGGTCCGGGACATGGACCTCCTGCCCGCCTACGAGGGCCTTGGCGTGCAGGCCGTGCGCGCCAGCGCCATCGTGGCCCGGGAGCTGCACCAGCGGTTCACCAACCCCGGCATCCGGATCAGCCCGCTGGCCCAGGGCGAGGCCGCGGTCTACGAGGTGGACGCAGCCGACCACTTCCGGGTGGTGGGCAAGCGGGCCGCGGCCTTTGCCGAGCCGGGGCAGCGCCTGGTGGCGCTTTTGCGCAGCGGCCGGCTGCTCTACCCTGAACCCGACACCCTCATCCAGACCGACGACCGCCTGGTGATCCTGGGCCGCGCCGACACCTTCCAGCGCTTCTGCGACATCCTGGAATGCGGCCAGCCCCATTTCCCCCTGGCCTACGGACACGGCCTGCTCCTGGCCCTGCCCGGGGAGGACGAGGCCGCCCTGTCCCGGCTCCTGGAAAAGGCCCGCTACCTGGTGCGCAACACCCAGGTGAAGACCGTGGTCGCCCTCTGCCCGGAAGCCCTCTGCGACCTTCCCGCCGCTGCCGGGGAGTGGCCCGAGGGAGTGGACCTGCGCTTCAAGAAGCTGGACGGAAACCTGCCCCAGCGCATCCGGGAGCTGGCCGCGGGAGGAGAGTTCGGCCTGGTGGTCATGCCCCCGCCCGGGCCGGGCCGGCCCTGGGGCCTGGGCAAGCCCGTGGCCGCCTCCCTGGCCGCGAACCTGGAGCGGCCGCTTTTGGTCTCCCGCTTCACCCTGCCCTACGAGCGCATCCTGGTGGCCTTCGACAACTCCTCCCTGGCGGAGCTGGCCCTGGACATCGCCGTGGACCTGGCCCGGCAGTTGGGCTCCAGCGTGTCCGCCGCGGTGGTGGAGGAGCCGGCCTTCCTGTCGGGCGAGGCCGAAGAGAAGGCCGCCCAGCGGGCCGCGGAGCGCGTGCGCGAACTGGCCCACATCCACAAGACCCGCATCGAGCTGATCCAGCGCCGGGGCAACCCGGTGCGGGAGATTTCAGCCCTTTCCTCGAACTACGACCTGCTCATGGTGGGCGCGGACAACCCCTCGGGCGGCCTGCTCACCCCCAACCAGGCCGAGGAGCTGGCCCGCCGGGCGGCATGCTCGGTGCTGCTGATTCCCGGCTAGGCCCGAGCCGTGAGCGCCTCCCAGGCCCTGTCCCTGCTCCTGGTCATGCTCGCGGTGGCGGTGCTGCCCGGGGTGTCGCGCCTGCTGCGCCTGCCCTCGGCAGTGGCCGAGATCCTCTTCGGGGTGGCGCTGGGCAAGAGCCTGCTCGCGTTCAACCCGGGCGGGGACTGGATGCCCTTCCTGGCCCAACTGGGCTTTTTGCTCCTCATGTTCTCGGCCGGCGCGGAGCTGGATTTCACCCTGCTCGGCCGGCAGGGACGCCGCCAGATCGCGTTCCAGCTCACCCTTTTCGCCGCCACCCTGGGCCTGGCCGGCCTGGCCGCCTGGGTCCTGGACCGGGGAGCGTTCATGACCCTGGTGCTCACCACCACCTCCCTGGGCCTGGTCATGCCCGTGCTGCGCGAAAGCGGTCAGGCGAAGACGAGCCTGGGGCAAACCATCCTCATGGCCGCCACCCTGGCCGACTTCCTGACCCTGCTGGCCATCACCGTGTTCGTGCTGGCGCACCGCTCGGGCCTGTCCTGGGCGCTCCTGCGGCCCCTGCCTCTGTTCGCGGGGTTCGCGGTGATGCTGTGGGCCTTTCGGCGCTGGGCCTGGTGGAACCCGGACAAGGCGGAGAAGCTGCTGCGCTCCGGCGACCCCCAGGAGCAGGGGGTGCGGCTCACCCTGGCCCTGCTCTTCCTGTTCGTGGGCGCGTCCGAACTGGTCCACCTGGAGCCCGTGCTGGGAGCCTTCCTGGGCGGGTGCATCCTGTCCTTCGTGTACCGGGAGAAGAAGTCCCTGGAGTCCAAGCTCTCGGGCCTGGGCTTCGGGTTCCTGGTGCCGCTCTTCTTCATCCACGTGGGCATGGGCTTCGACGTGAAGAGCGTGCTGGGCTGGGAGCAGTTGTCCTTCGCCCTGCTCCTGCTGGCGGTGGCGGTGGGGGTGAAGGTGCTGCCCGGCCTGCTCTTCCCCCTGTGGGGGCGGCCCCTGTCCGACGGGCTGCTGGCCGGGGTGCTGCTGTCCTCGCGCCTGTCCCTCATCGTGGCCGCCGCGGCCATCGGCGTGGAGCAGGGCTTCCTCACCCCCCAGATCAAGGATGCGGTGGTGCTCCTGGCCCTGCTCACCTGCACCCTGGGCCCGGTGGGATTCAAGGTGCTGGCGAAACGAAGGCCGAACCGGGGCTAGCGGCGCCTACGCGACACCTCTCGGCATTTCTCGGGAAAGGACAGCGACGCCGCTGGAATCTAGTCCCCCAGGATGAACGAGGCCAGCTCCTCCGGCCCGGCGAAGAGCCGGTCCGCGCCCGCGGCGGCGAGTTCGTCCGCGCCGCGGAAGCCCCAGAGCACGCCGGCGGCGAACATGCCGGCGTTCCTGGCGGTGCGCACGTCCACGTCGGAATCCCCGGCGAAGAGGATCTCGCCCGGCGCAAACCCCATCTCCCGGGCCAGCTCCAGGGCCGCGGCCGGGTCCGGCTTGAGGGGCGCGCCATCCCGCGCCCCGCGCGCCGGGTCCAGGGGCCAGGCCGCATAGAAGCGCCCGGCGATGCGCCGGGTGAAGTCGTCGGGCTTGTTGGAGAGCAGGGCCAGCCGCACCCCGGCCCCGGCCAGGGCGTCGAGCATGGCCGGCACGCCCGGATAGGGCCGGCTCTTGGCGTCCCAGCGCCGGCCGTATTCGGCCCGGCCGGCCCGCACCAGGTCCTGGAGCTCCGCGTCGGACAGGCCCGCGGGCGCGGCCCGGCGCACCAGGTTCACCACCCCGTCGCCCACGAACCGGCGGAAGGCCGCGACCGGATGCACCGGCATGCCCCGCTCCGCCAGCACCGCGTTCACCGAATCCGCCAGGTCCTCCAGGGAGTCCAGGAGAGTCCCGTCCAGGTCGAAGATCACCGCCGCAAAGCGCACCGTCGCCTCCTGTTCAGAAACATGCCGCCCTACTCCACCCCGTGCGGCTCTTCCCCGGGGCCGACCAGGACCCGCACCCGGTTCCGGCCCGCCTCCTTGGCCCGGTAGAGCGCGGTGTCCGCGCGCTTGTACAGATTCTCGCCAAGGTCGTCCCCCCCCAGGAAGCCCGTCAGCCCGATGCTCGCCGTGAAGCGGACCGGACCGCTGACGGTCGCCACTTCCGCCGCCTCGAAGGCGCCGCGCAGCCGCTCGGCAGTGGCCTCGGCGGCGGAAAGGTCGGTATTGACGAGCAGCGCGCCGAACTCCTCCCCGCCCAGGCGGCCGACCTCGTCCGAGGTGCGCAGCGCGCCCCGGCAGAGGGAGACCAGGGCCTTGAGCACCTCGTCCCCGGCGTCATGGCCGTGGGCGTCGTTGATGGCCTTGAAGTGGTCGATGTCCAGCATGAGAAAGGACAGGGGATGCCCGTACCGCCTGCTCCGGACGCATTCCTCCTCGACCCTCTGCATGAACGAGCGCCGATTCCGGCATCCGGTCAGGGAGTCGGTGGTGGCCAGGAGGTCAAGTTCTTTGACCTGCTTCTCCAACTGGAACTGCGTGAGCTTGAGTTCGGTGATGTCGGAGACGAGCACGAAGAAGCCCCGCACCTCCTCCCCGTCGCTGTCCGGGATGTAGTGGGCGCGAGTGTACCCGGTGGAGCCGTCGGCCTTGACCAGGGTGCGCTCGAACTGCTGGGGCTCGCCCCGCAGGGCGGCGCGCATGTAGGGCTCGTTCTTGCGGAACAGCTCTTCGCCCATGAGGTCCTGGATGCGGATTCCCAGCATCTGCTCCGGTGTCCTGCCGAACCACTCCCGGTAGGCGTGGTTGGCGAAGCCGCAGCGCAGGTCGCGGCTCCAGTAGCCCACCATGCCCGGAAGGTTGCTGGCCAGGGCGCGCAGAAACCGCTCGTTGTCCTGCAGGGCCCGGGCCGCCCGGGCCGCCAGCCGGTCGTGCTCCCGCTGCCTGCGCTGGAAAAGGGCAAGACCCGCAGCCGACACAAGGCAGACGACGGCGCTCAGCGCGGCGACGAAGCGGGCCTCGCTGCGCCAGGCCGCATAGATGGTGTCCAGGTCGCGGGACACGGCCACAACCAGGGGCTTGTCCATCTTCAGCCCGGCCGGATGGATGGTTCTCACGGCCACCATGCGCAGCTCCCCGGTGGCGAACACCGTATCGGAAAACATGCTGATCTCCCCGCCGCTCTCCATGTGCCGGGTGAACAGGGTCCCGGACTTGGCCACGTTCATCCCCTGCAGTCCCTCGCGGACGGGCGCGACCAGGAAGATGTCGCCGTCGCCGTGCACCAGGCCGGCCCAGGCGTCCGGCGTGTGGAGGACGGACTCCAGGAGCGGGCTGAAGAACCTCGGGTCCAGGGTGGCGGTTACCACTCCCGCGAACCCGCCGCCGGGGCCGGGGATCATGCGGGTCACGTTGAGGGCCCACACGCCCAGGACGGTGCGGAAGGGCGGGGAGACGTAGAGGGTGTTCCGGTCGGGGTTCTTCCGGGGAGCCTTGAAATACTCCCGACCTGTGAACTCCTGGCCCAGGATCTCCGGCCGGCTGGAGGCCAGGACCACGCCCCGGGCGTCGACGACCAGCAGGGTGCGCACCCCCGGCATTGCCGCCGCCAGGGTTTCCAGACGGCGGCCGATGTCATGGCTTCCCCTCCCTGCGGCCTGCTCCGTGACCAGGGCGGCGAGCACGATGTCGAGCGAGGCCAGGTTCTGGCCGAGGATGTGCTTGACGACCGTGGTCTGGGACAGCAGGCGCTCCTGTTCCCAGGCCCCGGTCCGCTGCCGCTCCATGTGCAGGAAGTAGGCGACGACTCCGCCCAGGGCCAGGAGGACCAGGCCCAGGATCAGCCACTGGTCCAGGAACTGGCCTCCGCTCCAGCGGTCCTGGCCGGGAGCCACGGACCCACGCCCATGGGGAGACCCGGCGGCGGATGCGGCGGCGTTCTGCTCCATGCCTTTTCCTAACGTCAACGCCTGCCGCGGGCAAGGACGATGACTTCGTTCGCCAGCCCCGAGGCCCCTGCGCACGGCGGCGGATGCGCTCCGTCTATGCGCCGCAGCCGCTTCCCCGGAGGCGCTCCATCCCGGGGAAGGCCGCGATGCAGGCCTATCCGGGGAGCGGGCCCGAGCCATGCACCGGGTGTGGGACGCCCCTAGGTCAGGGGCCTTCCTGGTCCTCGGGCAGGATGATCACCCGCACCCCTGGCCGGTTGGCCAGGGAGGCCACGTCCAGGGCCGCGCCCTGGGCCGCGGTCAGGACCACCGTGCCGCTGAAGCCCTCGTCCAGCCGGGCCCAGAGATCCTCCGTGGACCTCGCCAGGACCACCTCCGGCGATTTGGCCCCGAAATAGCCCTCGCGCAGGAGAACGCCCAGGCCGGGATCGGCCTCGTCCCCCAGGGCCAGGAGCCGCTCGCCCCGGCAGCGCCCCTTGAGCAGGCAGCCCACGGTGGCGAGAAACTGCTCGCTGTCCACCGGCTTGGCCAGGGCCGCGTCCGCGTCCACGTCCTCGGGCACGGCGGAGAGCACCGAGAGGACCAGGACCGGGATGCCCGCCAGCCGCGGATGCTCCCGCAGCCGGCGCACGGCCTCGACCCCGTCCATGCCGGGCATGAAGATGTCCATGGTCACCAGGTCCGGCTGATGGGCCGCGGCCAGCTGCAGGGCCTCCCGGCCGTCCCGGGCCGTGAGCACGGCGAACCCCTCGTCCTCCAGCACCTGGACCAGGAAGGCGCGCAGGGAGGGATCGTCGTCCGCCACCAGCACCAGGGGCGCGTCCCCCCGCAGGGAAGGCGCCCGGACCGACTCCGGCGAGGACGCCGGCGGTCCGGCGGGCAACTCCACCACGAAAAGGCTCCCCCTGCCCGGATCGGACTCGGCCCAGATGCGGCCCGAATAGTGCTCCACGATCTCGCGGCAGATGGCCAGGCCCAGTCCGGTGCCGGCCGGGATGTCCGGCCGGGTTTCGTGCCCGGCCTGCTGGAACGCGGCGAAGATGCGGGTGAGGTCCTCCCGGGCGATGCCCGGCCCGGTGTCCTCCACCTCGATGCGCAGCAGGTCCGGCCGGGGCGCGCGCAGGCGCAGCGCCACCCGGCCGTGGTCCGTGAACTTGGCGGCGTTGCCCAGGAGATTCAGGAGGACCTGGAGCATGCGGTCCGGATCGGCCACCAGGTTGGGCAGGCCGGCCGGCGCGTCCACCTCCAGGGCGAGGTCCTCCTTCATCTCGAACTGGCCCCGCATGGCGGACCGGGCCTGGGCCGCCAGGCTCCCGGGATCCAGGGTCCGGTCGCGCCACTCCATGCGGCCCGACTCGATCTTGGAGAGGTCCAGCACGTCGTTGATGAGCCGGGTCAGGCGCTCGCCCTCGCGCTCGATGATGCCCAGGTTCTCGGCGATGCGCTGGGCCCGGGGGACCATGTTCCTGCCCCCGGGCAACTGGGCCGCGTGGGGCAGGTAGGAGCGCTCGAACTCCTTGCGGATGAGCTTGGCGAATCCCAGCACCGAGGTCAGAGGCGTGCGCAGTTCGTGGGACACCGAGGAGATGAAGGCGTTCTTCATCTCGTCCAGCTCCCGCAGCCGGCGGTTGGCCACCTCCAGCTCCGCGGCCTTGCGGGCCAGGTCCGCGGTGCGAGCCCGGATCTCGGCCTCCAGGTTGCGGTTGAGTTCGGCCAGGCGCTCCCGGTCGCGCTTGCGCTCGCTCACGTCGCGCACCAGGGCCACGGCGTACTCCCCCTCCTCCAGCCGCACCCGGCCCACCGAAACCTCCACCGGCAGGGGCTTCCCTCCCGGGGGCCGGAGCGTCACCTCGGCCACGGCCTGGCCGCTGCCCTCCAGGCCCCAGACCAGGCGGGCGGCGTCGGATTCGGAGAAGAAGGAGGAGAACCGCGCCCCGGACAGGTCCGGGACGCCGGCCCCGACCATGGCCAGGGCGGCGCGGTTGTAGTCCGTCACCGTCCCGCTGGCCAGGTCCACCAGGAACACCCCGTCCATGCTCCGGTCGAGCAGGGCGCGGAAACGCTCCAGCTCCGCCAGCCGGCTGCGCAGTTCCGGATAGTAGCTCTTGCGCACCGACCGCTCGCCCAGGCCGATGAGCCGGTCGCGCAGCCCACCGGGCTTGGGATCAGAGGGCTCGTTCATAGATGGTCACGATGTCCTCGCAACAGGGTTCCAGGGGATTGGTGGCCATGCAGGGATCGGCCATGGCGAATTCGGCCAGGGCGGCCAGCTCCTGGCGGGTCACGCCCAATTCCGCCAACCCCACGGTCACTCCGGCCCTGCGCTTGAAATCCCGCAGGACACCGAGGGTGGCGGCCTTGCGCTCCTCCAGGGACGCGTCCTCCGGGACCTCCCCGCCCAGGGCCCGGGCCACGGCCGCGTAGCGGTCCGGGGCCGCGGCGAAGTTGAAGTCCGCCACGTGGTCCAGGAGGATGGCGTTGCACTGCCCGTGCGGCAGGTCCTTGAGCCCCCCCAGGCTGTGCGCCATGGCGTGGACCGCGCCCAGGATGGCGTTGGAGAAGGCCAGGCCCGCGTACATGCTGCCCAGCATCATGCCCGAGCGGGCCGCCAGGTCACCGGGGGCCTCCAGCGCCCGGGGCAGGTTGGCGGCGATGCGCCGCACCGCCTCCAGGGCGAAGAGGTCGCTCACCGGAGAATGGGCGTTGGACACGTAGCCCTCCACCGCGTGGGTCAGGGCGTCCAGGCCGGTGTGGGCGGTCAGGTCCCGGTCCATGGTGGCGGTGGCCGCGGGATCGATGAGAGACACGTCCGGGACCATGGTCTTGCTCACGATGGCGATCTTCACCTTGCGGCCGGTGTCGTTGATGATGGCGAACTGGGACACGTCGGCCGAGCTGCCGGCGGTGGTGGGCACGCAGATGAGCGGCGGCCCCGGGGTGGGCACGTTGTCCACGCCCTCGAAGGAGAGCACGTGGCGGTCGTTGCTGCACACGATGCCGATGCCCTTGGCGCAGTCCATGGGGCTGCCGCCGCCCACGGCCACGATGGCGTCGCAGCCCTCGGCCCGGTAGACCTCGGCCCCGGCCATGACCTCGTGGTCCCGGGGGTTGGGGGTCACCCGGTCGAAGACCACGGCGGCGAGCCCGTGCTCCCGGATGGAGTCCAGGACCCGGTCCGTCCAGCCCGCGGCCCGCACCCCGGGATCGGTCACCAGCAGGGGCCGGCGCGCCCCCAGGTTGCGGGCGTAGCGCCCGGCCAGGGCCAGGGCTCCCGGGCCGAACACGAACTCGGGGGCCACGAACTTGCGCAATTCGAGGAGAGCTTCTGAGGGCAGGGGGGCCATGGCGCACCTCCGGAGTATGGACGCGACGGGTTTTCCGCCGCGCCGGCCTGAACCGACCATTTAACTTAGCATATCCCGACCATGATGCAAACTGCGGCTATGCGCCTCCCCTTCTGGGACGTCGAGGGCAGACTCCCGGGACGCCGGCCGCGGACGCGAGCATGCGCGGGCGGCCATTTGCACCCGGCCGGCGGGTGGTGTACGTAGGGACAGCCGGCGGATCGGCGTCCGCCGGCTGCGCCCCACCCACCAGCCACCCCGGAGGAGGCCATGGACCCCGCCCACGACGCCGCGACCGTGGTCATCATCGGCGGCATCGTCCTGGCCGGCCTGCTCTGGCTCTGGAACTACTACCTGCACGACCTGCTGACCGAAACCGCGCACCGCACCGGGATATCCCCCCTGGCCGGCCGGCTGCTCTCCATCGTCTCCTTCCTGGCCGCGCTGGCCGTGCTCTGGCTGCTTGCCGGCATCAGCGTCCTGACCTACCTCCAGGCCCTGCTCGCCATTTTCACCCGCTAGTCCCCAATCCCCACGGAGGCCCCATGCCCAAACGCCCCAACGACGCCCCCTGCCCCCCGGCCGTCAAGGCCATCCGCGAGCGCAACGACCAGGCCCGGCAGACCGCCCTGGAGGAGATCCACGAGCTGCGCAAGGACCTGAACCTGCTGGAGCGCATCCTCACCGGCAAGCAAAAGCCCGGGGACTACTCGCCCTTCGACCTGGCCCACTCGGCCTTCGAACTGTTCCGGGCGGCCTCCTTCATCCTGGACAACGAGGCCCTGGCCGCGGGCATGGAGGAGGAGATATCCCGCGCCCGGGCCGAGGACGTGCTGGCCCGGGCCGGGGCGTCGCTGCTCACCAAGCCCGCGGGATGGCACTGGATATCCCCGGCCGGGGAGATGCACTTCCTGGGCAAGCCCGGGGAGACGGAAAAGGCCGCGGAGAAGCTGGCCGCGCTCATCGAGCCCCAGCGCAAGAAGGCCGCCCCGGCCAAGGCCCCGGCCGCTCCGGCCGCCCAGGCCGCCGACGACGCCCCGGCCAAGGCCGACCCCCCTGCGCCCGCGCCCGAGCCGGCCAAGGCGCCGGCGCGCAAGGCCGCGGCCAAGGCTATTCGTTCCTGAGCACGCCCCAGGAGGAGCGGGAGAGAGCGCCGCGCACCCCGGCCAGGCCCAGCGCCAGGGTAGTGGCCAGGCCCAGCGCCAGGATGCCGGCCAGGGGCAGGGGCAGGAACACCCAGGAGGCCTCCACCGCATAGCGGATGAAGGCCCAGGAAGCGGCCGCGCCCAGGACCGCCGCGGCCAGGGCCGCGATCCCTCCCTGCAGGGCGAACTCCAGGGCCAGGGCGGCCAGGATGTCCCGCCGGGTGGCCCCCAGCACCTTGAACACCACCGCCTCGCGCCGCCTGGCCTCCAGGTTGGCGCGCAGGGCCTCGGCCAGGACCAGCAGCCCGGCGGCCAGGGCCACCCCGGCCACGCTGCGGAAGGCCAGGCCGATGCGGCCGATGAAGGCCGAAACCTCGGCCAGCACCTCGCGCAGGAAGACCACCGCCACCCCGGGGAACTGGCTGGATACCGCGGCGAACACCGCCTGCTCCGCCTCCGGCGCGGCGTAGGCCGTGGCCAGGTAGGAATAGGGCGCGTCCTCCAGCACCCCGGGGGCGAAGATCAGGGTCTGGTTCAGGGCCAGGGTCAGCCAGTCGATGCGCCGCAGGCAGGCGATGCGCGCAGTCACCGGCCGGCCCAGCACCGACACCGTGAGGCTGTCCCCCACCGCGAGCCCGAACCCCTGGGCCAGCTCCGCGTCGAAGCACACCAGGGGCGGCCCGGCATAGTCCTCCGGCCACCACTCCCCGTCCACCAGGTCCACGTCCGCGGGCCTGCCCGCGGCAAAGGTCATGGCCCGGTCCGAGCGCAGGGCCCAGCGACTGCTCTCGGCCACGTCCTCGGCCCGCGCCGGCCGACCGTTCAACTCCAGGATGCGGCCGCGCAGGGAGGGCTGCTCCTCCATGCGGCTCACCCCGGGCACGGCCAGGACCGTCTGCCGGAAGCGGTCCATGTCCTGCCTCGGCACGTCCAGGAAGAAATAGGAGGGCGCGGTTTCGGGGGTGCGGCGGCGCACCTGGTCCTGGATGTTGCCGTCGGTGAGCCCCACCGCGGCCAGCACCGTGAGGCCCAGGCCCAGGGCGGGCAGCACGCTGCCCGTGGAGGCCCCGGGCCGGTGCAGGCCGGCCACGGCCTGCCGCAGGCGCGGGTCGGGCAGGCGGGGGCAGCGGGCGGCCAGGCCGCGCACCGCCCGGGCCAGGAGATGGAAGGCCAGGGCGCAGGCCGCGGCCCCGCCCACGAATCCCAGGGCCACTGTGCGGCTGCGGGCGGTGAGCAGGGTGAGGCCCGCCAGCGCGGCGTACACGCCCAGGGTGGCCAGCCGGGCGCGACGGGTGGGGGCCGGGGCCACGGCCTCGGCGTATCCCCGGAAGAGCCGGGCCGGCGACACCCCGGCGGCCGCGGACAGG
>JBFMHA010000077.1:0-18342 GCA_040753075.1 Thermodesulfobacteriota bacterium | reverse complement strand
CCAACCTGCTGGCGCTCAACGCGGCCATCGAGGCGGCCCGGGCCGGCGACGCCGGCCGCGGCTTCGCCGTGGTGGCCGACGAGGTGCGCAAGCTGGCCGAGAAGACCATGACCGCCACCAAGGAGGTGGGCGACGCCATCGGCAACATCCAGTCCCACGCCCGGGAGAACGTGGCCGCCGTGGAGGCCGCGGCCCAGGACATCGTGGCCAGCACCGAGGCGGCCAACGAGTCCGGCCGGTTCATGGAGGAGATCGTGCGCATCGTGGACGAGACCGCGGGCCAGGTCCAGTCCATCGCCGCGGCCAGCGAGGAGCAGTCCGCGGCCAGCGAGGAGATCAACCGGGCGGTGGCCGAGGTGACCCGGGTGGCGAGCGAAACCGCCGAGGGCATGTCCCGCTCGGCCCAGGCCCTCATGGAGGCCACCAGCCTGGTGGAGGAGCTGGACTCCATGATCCAGGGCATGGCCGGCTCCAAGGAGGGCAAGGACGACCTGGGCGCCCTGTCGGGCAAGGGCGAGGCGTTCATCGCCTGGACCCCGGCCCTGTCCGTGGGCATCGCGTCCATCGACGAGCAGCACAAGGTCCTGGTGGGCCTGGTCAACGAACTGCACGCGGCCATGCGGCAGCGCCGCGGCAACGCGGTCCTTTCCGGGGTGCTCGACCGGCTCAAGGACTACACGGTCAAGCACTTCAAGTACGAGGAGAAGCTCTTCGAGCAGCACCGCTATCCCGAGGCCGACGCCCACGCCCAGATCCACTCCAAGCTCGTGGAGCAGGTTCTGGACTTCGCCGAGGAGCTGGGGTCCGGCCGGGCCACGGTGAGCATGGACCTGCTGCGCTTTCTCAAGAAATGGCTCACCGAGCACATCATGGGCGCGGACAAGAAGTACGCGCCGCACCTCACGGCCCGCGGGGTGCGCTGAACCCGGCCAACGGCGGGAAATGGCCGACAGGCGGCCTTTCCTTTTCCCGCGGGTGATGGCATATGATCAAAAAACGAGGCGTCACGACCTAACGGACCGAAGCCATGCCGCTGCCCTCCCTCGGAACCCTCTCCCTGCGGGACACGCCCAAGATCTCCGACCAGGAGTTCAAGGAGTTGCGTGACCACATCTACTCCCTCACCGGCATCGACATCCCGGCCGAGCGCAAGTACCTGCTGGAGAACCGCCTGGGCGCGCGGCTCAAGGAGCTGGGCCTCAAGAGCTTCGGGGACTACGCCCGGCACCTGCGCCTGGGCACGGGCCGCGACGCGGAGCTGGAAAAGCTCTTCGAGCGGGTGACCACCAACGAGACCAGCTTCTTCCGAGATCTCAAGCAGCTCGACGTGGTCCGGGACAAGGTGCTCCCGGAGATCGTCGAACAGCAGCAGAAGGCCGGGACCAAGGAGATATCCATCTGGTCGGCGGGCTGCTCCTCGGGCGAGGAGCCCTACACCCTGGGCATCATGCTGCACGAGATGCTGCGCATGTCCATCATCGGCTGGCGCATCCGCATCACCGCCAACGACCTCTCCCCGGCCATGCTGGCCAAGGCCCGGGCCGGGCTGTACAACGACCACGCCCTGCGGACCACGCCCAAGGACGTCGTCGACCGCTACTTCACCAAGGAGGCCGGCGGATACCGCATCCACCCCAAGGTGCAGAAGCTGGTCAGCTTCGGGCCCATCAACCTGAACGACTCCCTGGCCGTGAAGCGGGTGCCCCGCTCCCAGGTGGTCTTCTGCCGCAACGTGATCATCTATTTCGACGAAGACATGAAGAAGAAGGTCATCTCCGGCTTCTACGACAACCTGCACCCCGAGGGCTTCCTGGTGCTGGGGCACTCGGAGAGCATCCACAAGATTTCCCGGGCCTTCACCCCGCTCATGCAGCCCGGCGGGATCGTGTACAAGAAGCAGGGTTGACGGCCTGCCCGGCTGCTGGCACGGAGGACGCAGTGTACAGGCTCTGCACCGAACATCTCGAACCCGGCATGGTTCTGGCCAAGAACCTGGCCGGGACCGACGGCAGCGTCTTTCTCGCCGCCGGGCAGGAGCTCACGCAGGAGATCATCGCGGCCCTGCAGGAGATGGGCGTGGCCGAGGCCTTCATCCGGCTCCCGGGCGGCAGGCCCGACCCCGAACTGCTGGGCCGCGTGGCCGTGCGGCACGCCCGCCGCTTCTTCCTCTACGTGGACGCTGACAGCCCGGCCATGCAGGCCCTGTTCGCGGCCAGCGCCGAACGCACCTACGAGGCCCTGGGCAAGGGCTGGCTCATCCCCTGCGCGGACGAGCTCATGGCCAAGAACGTGGAGCACCTCTCGGACCTCTTCCACAAGGATGCGGGCCATCCCCAGGACATCGTGGACCACGAGTGCGAACTGGCCTCCTTCCCGGACATCTATTTCCGCATCAAGGAAGTCCTGGACTCGCCCACCAGTTCGGCCAGCGACGTGGCCCGGGTGGTGGAGGGCGACGTGGCCCTGACCGCCAAGCTCCTCAAGCTGGTGAACAGCCCCTTCTACGGCCTGTCCTCCACCGTGGACTCGGTGGCCCGGGCCATCTCCCTGGTGGGTGCGGGGGAGCTGTCCAACCTGGCCCTGGGCATCACGGCCATCAACTTCTTCAAGGACATCCCCCCCGAGCTCATGGACATGAAGACCTTCTGGCGGCACTCCCTGAGCTGCGGAGTCTTCGCCCGGCTGGTGGCCGGGCAGGTCCCGGGCCTGTCCCCGGACCGCGTATTCACCGCCGGGCTCCTGCACGACGCCGGCCGGCTCATCGTGTTCAAGAACCTGCCCTACGCCTCTGTGGAGGCCATGCTCTTCGCCCGCAACAACATGCTGCCCCTGGTGGCGGCCGAGCGCCGGGTGCTCGGCTACGACCACGCCCAGGTGGCCGGCCACCTGCTCGCAACCTGGAAGTTCCCGGCCTCCCTCACCGCGGCCATCGCCCACCACCACGACCCCATGCAGTCGTCCGAGCCGCGCGAGGCCGCGGTGGTGCAGCTGGCCGACAACCTTGCCCACGCCGCGGCGGTGTCCGCGGGAGGAGCCTACGTGCTCCCCGGCCAGGACCAGGCGGCGTCCGACCTCCTGGGCATCGACTCCGGCTCGCTCGGCAGGCTCATGGACGTCCACGACCGCTCCATCGCGGAGTTGTCCGCCGTGTTCATGAGCTAGCCCGCCGCCCCCGCACCGCAGTGACTCCGAAGAAACCCAAAAAGATCCGCTACGACGTCGCCTTCATCAACCCCTTCCTGGAGGCGGTGATGTCGGTGCTGGGGACCATGGCCAACGTGGCCGCCACCCCGGGCAAGCCCTTTGTCAACGCCGCCCGCACCGCCATCGGCGACGTGACCGGCCTCATCGGCATCACCGGGCACAGCGCGGGCACCATGTCCCTCACCCTGTCCAAGGGCGCCATCCTGCTCATCGTGAACAACATGCTGCACGAGAGCTACACCGACCTCAACGACGACATCGCCGACGCGGTGGGCGAGCTCACGAACATGATCGCCGGCCAGGCCCGCATGCACCTCTCCCAGCAGGGCCTGAACTTCACCGCCTCCACCCCCTCGGTGATCATGGGCAAGGGGCACCGGCTGAGCCACGTGAGCGGCTCCCCCATCCTGGCCATCCCCTTCTCCACCGAGGGCGGGGACCTGGTGGTGGAGGTGGCCTTCGCCGACGTGGCCGGCGTTTCCTCCGACTTCGCCTGACCCCGCGGCCATGGCCATCCGTCGCGTCTCCCCCCTGGCCACCCGGTCCGAGCACCGGCGGCTGGCCGCAGTGGACCGCAACCTCCTGGAGCGCAAGGCCCGGGACGCGGCGGTCAACCCCCGCCTGCGGGAGATCCACTGCCTCCACAGCTCCGACGACGCGCTCCTGCAGCGCATGCTCAACGCCATGCAACCCGGGACCTACGGCCGGCCGCACCGGCACCTGGCCCCGCCCAAGGACGAGGGCTTCGTGCTGCTGTCCGGCCGGGCCGGCGTCGCGGTGTTCGAGGAGGACGGGGCCCTGCGGGAGGAAAACATGGTCCTGCTGGACCGCGCGGCCGGAGCCCTGGCCGTGGACATCCGGTCCGGGGCCTGGCACACCCTGGTCTGCCTGGCCCCGGACACGGTGCTCTACGAGGTCAAGAACGGCCCTTATGCGGCGGCGGACGACAAGGATTTCGCGCCCTGGGCCCCGGTCCCGGACACGGAGGAGGCAAAGGCGTTTGAGGCGGACCTGGCCGCGCGCTTCGCCCGGAGGTTCGGGCTGGAGGACTGAGCCCCGGTCGCAACGTGAAAAACGCGGCGCGGGGGCGCGCCGGAACGACCGCGGCCAAGACGCCGCCACCCCGACCCGACCGGGCCGGGCCTATTCCCTGGAGATGGCTTCCACCGGACAGGAATCGATGGACTCGTTCACGCAATCGGCCGTGGAGTCCGGGGCCGTGACCCTGGCCTTCTCCTCCTCCTCGATCATCTCGAACACGTCGGGGCACAGTTCCGCGCAGGTGCCGCAGCCGATGCACTCTTCCTCGTTGATGACGATGGCCATGGGCGTACCTCCCTGGGCAAGGGTCCGGCGCACAACGTGGGCCGAAGCCGGAGCGCCGGCGGCGTCCACCCGCCGGGCGGGACCGGCAGTATCCTTATACGCGCCCGCCGGATTATTTCAATCCCGCCGGGATCAGGTCATGGCGATGGTGGCGTCCGCGGCCATGAGCCGCCGCGCCGTGGTACGGTAGAAATGGACCAGGATGGGAAACACCGTGGCCAGGGAGAGCTTGTTCAGGGCCGCGATGTGCAGGCGGAAGAGCAGGCACTCCTCCTCGGCCGTGACCGTGGCCGTGCGCTTCTCGAAGAGCAGCGCCCCCATCTCCCCGAAGATGTCCCCCGGGCCGAACCGGGCCAGATGCTTGCCGCCCTTGACCGCCTCGGCCCGGCCCGACGCCAGCACGAAGAAGTCGTGCTCCAGCTCCCCTTCGCGCACCAGCGCCGTGCCGGCCGGGACCCTGAGCCAGGTCCCCTTGCGCGCGATGAGGGCCAGGTCCTCGTCCGAACCGAAGATGTCGAAGAACGGGATATCCCTGAGCGCGGCGTAGTCGTCCCGGCCGGGAGGGTCCACCCTGAAGCCGGCCAAGCGGTCCAGGTTGTCGTCCTGCATCACGTGCCTCCGGCATTTTCCCGGCCCGGCGCCTCGCGGCGGCGGACCACCTCCAGCATGTCTCCCCGGCCGGGCCGCTCCAGGTAGCACTCCTCCACCACATAGGCTTCGGGAGCCTCGGCCCGTCCAGTCCCGGCCACCCGATCCCAGAGCCGGCCATACCGCCCCCGGTACTCCTCCCAGGTGACGTCCACGGCCCCGCGGTCGGGCTCGGGAACGCCCCTGGTCCGCGCATCCTCCGCCACCTGCCGCCGCTCGCGCTCGGCCAGCCCGCTCTCCACCAGGAAAACCACCGGCGACAGGGGCACATAGCCCAGCCCCACCACGAAGGCCGCCACCTGGCCCGCGCCGTGCGCGGCCAGCCCGGCGTTCTCCGAGTCGTCGCGAGCCTCCATCTCCTCGCTGCGCACCTCCCGGAACCTGAGCACCAGCCGGTAGCCCAGGTAGCGGTCGAACTGCTCCTCCATCCGGTAATACTTGAGGGTGCGGGTCATGAGTTCGGACACGTGGCCCAGGTACACCCCCCGGGGCAGGGCGAGCACCCCGCTGCCCGTCTCCCGGGCGCGCAGCAGGCAACCGAACAGGGTGTCGTAGGGAGCGCGGCCAGCCGAATCCCCGGCCAGGCAGATCACGTTCACGTATCCCTCGCCGGCGGATGGATCCGCCGGAGCCGGGGTGCGGGAGGCGGTGCGCAGGGCCTCGGCCCGGTCCCCATAGCCCGGCAGCGGGGGCTTGGCGCAGGCCGCGGCGGCCAGGACCAACAGAACCGGGCCAAGGAGGGCGGCGAGACGCAGGGCGGGACGAAGCGGGGAGAC
Organism: Thermodesulfobacteriota bacterium; assembly: GCA_040753075.1. Classification (GTDB taxonomy): domain Bacteria; phylum Desulfobacterota; class Desulfovibrionia; order Desulfovibrionales; family Desulfovibrionaceae; genus UBA6814. Next base: position 12,388 of record JBFMHA010000077.1, on the reverse strand, counting down.
TGGCATGGATTCTCCGGGACGAAGCCGGGCGCATGGGGCCGGCGATCGTGCTGTGCCGAGAAAACTCCTTCACTGACAATGTATTGCGCTGCGAGAAGGCTGCGACGGAGCTGCGCGACCCGACACTAGCAGCTTACCCGGCCCGAGACAACGCCGGAAAGGCAGTGCAGGGGCGCCGAGGAGGCGCCCCTGCCCATGGGAGCGGCCCGGGGGGACGGACCGCAGGGGACGGCCCGGGGGGACGGGCCATGGGGGATGGAGGCGGGGTGACTCCGGGAAAACTACTGCTCCAGCCAGCCCTGCAGGTCGGACACGCCCACCGGCAGGGGCCGGGTGAAATCCACGCCCAGGTCGTCGCCCTGCACCCAGCGCACCAGGCAGGAGACGTTCTCGGTGATCCCCTGGGCGCAGGCGATGCCCAGGTTGAGCATGAGGGCGTGCCCCTCCTTCCAGGCCCGGGAGCGCTCCCAGTCCGGAATCCGCAGCCTCGCGCCGCGGTAGTTGACATAGATGAGATCGGCCCGGCGCCGGTGTTCGCGGTCCACCACCTCGCTCTGGTGGTTGGCGGCGTAGGCCCGCAACTCCATCCTGGCGTTCACTGGGGTGGCATCCGCTCCGGCTCGCATGGCTCGACCTCCTTGAGGGCTGTCTCGACTCCGAACGTCTCGCTAATTGAATGGTCACTCTACAAATTCCGCGCCAGTCGACAGGACCCTCTTCATCCCAGGACGTCATGCCATTCCCGAGTGTTGGCAGCCCAGAGAATGGGCGCCGCTGCCGGTCCTTGTCCACTCACCCTGGATTCGTCCACCCGGGATGGACAGCCGTCCACTCCCGGTCGACAATCCGGCGCTGGCGTCCCGGAGGCACTTGGGCTACAAGGCGGCAGCGCCCGCGACCGCGGGCGACTCCATCGCCACATGCGCCCATGAAAACCGCCCAACGAGCCCATGAAATCTTCGCGCGCCTGCGCCGACGCTACCCGCGCGCCGCGCCGGCCCTGGACCACGCCAACGCCTGGGAGCTCCTGGCGGCCACGGTGCTGGCCGCCCAGTGCACCGACGCCCGGGTCAACACCGTGACCCCGGAACTCTTCCGCCGCTGGCCCGGCCCGGCCGAACTCGCCCAGGCCGCCCAGGAGGACGTGGAGGCCGTGGTCCGGCCCACCGGCTTCTTCCGCAACAAGGCCAGGAACCTCATCGCCGCGGCCGCGCGGGTGGTGGAGGCCTACGGCGGGGAGCTGCCCAGGAGCATGGCCGAACTCACCACCCTGCCCGGGGTGGCGCGCAAGACCGCCAACATCGTGCTGTCCAACGCCTTCGGCATCCACGAGGGCGTGGCCGTGGACACCCACGCCAAGCGCCTGTCCTACCGCCTGGGCCTGACCCAGTCCGAGGACGTGAAAGTCATCGAAAAGGACCTCATGGCCCTCTACCCCCGCGAGGACTGGGGCGAGGTGAACCACCTGCTGGTCTACCACGGCCGCGACGCGTGCCTGGCCCGCAAGCCCCGCTGCGCAAGCTGCGAACTGGCCGACATCTGCCCGAAAGAAGGAGTTGAGGCGTGAACCCCGGCGATTTCATCCTTGAAGCCACCGACGGCGCGGCTCGCGCCGCAACGCTCATGACCGCGCACGGCGCGGTCCAGACCCCGGTGTTCATGCCCGTGGGCACCGTGGGCAGCGTGAAGAGCGTGGACCCGGACGACCTGGACGCCGCCGGGGCCCAGATCATCCTGGGCAACACCTACCATCTCTATCTGCGGCCCGGGGACGACCTGGTGGCCCGGCGCGGCGGCCTGCACCGCTTCATGGCCTGGGACAAGCCCATCCTCACCGACTCCGGCGGGTTCCAGGTCTTCTCCCTCTCGGCCCTGCGCAAGCTCACCCCGGAGGGGGTGGAGTTCCGCTCCCACCTGGACGGCTCGCCCCACTTCTTCTCCCCGGACAAGGTGGTGTCCATCCAGCGCAACCTGGGCTCGGACATCATGATGGTGCTGGACGAATGCCCGCCCTACGGCGCGGACCGGGACTACGCGGCCCGCTCCCTGGAGCTGTCCGCCAAGTGGGCCGCGGCCTGCCGGGCGGCCTACCCGCAGGGCTCGGGCGGCCAGCTCATGTTCGGCATCGTGCAGGGCGGATTCTTCGAGGACCTGCGCGCCGAAAGCGCGGCCCGCACCCTGGAGATCCCCTTCGAGGGCTACGCCCTGGGCGGGCTGTCCGTGGGCGAATCCAAGCCGGAGATGCTGGCCATCATGCGGCGCACCGCGCCGCTCCTGCCCCGGGACAAGCCCCGCTACCTCATGGGCGTGGGCACGCCCCTGGACATCCTGGACGGGATCGAGGCCGGCATCGACATGTTCGACTGCGTGCTGCCCACCCGCAACGCACGCAACGGGACCCTCTTCACCTCCCGGGGCCGGGTGAACATCAAGCGGGCCGAATACCGCGAGGACGACGGCCCCCTGGACCCGGACTGCTCCTGCCTGGCCTGCCGCCGCTTCTCCCGGGCCTACCTGCGCCACCTTTACGTGGCCCGGGAGCTGCTGGCCTACCGCCTGAACACCATCCACAACCTGCACTACTTCCTGGCCCTGGCCCGGGGCGCGCGCCGGGCCGTGCTGGAAGGCCGCTTCGCCGCGTACAAGGCCGGGGTGGAGGCAGCCTACGGGGGGCCCCAGGCATGAGCCGCTTCCGGGGCCTGCTGGCCGCCTTCGGCGGCCTGTGCCTGGCCGGGCTGGTCCTGGGCGCCGCGACCCTGCTCCTGGCCGGCGCCTGGCTGACCCGGGACGACGACCTGGCCGGCCTGTCCCCGGAGCGGCCGGCCGCGGCCATCGTGGTGCTGGGCGGCTCGCCCTTCCGGCCCCTGCACGCCGCGGACCTCCACGCCCGGGGCCTGGCCCCCCTGGTGTACGTGTCCGCGCCGGTGCAGTCCAAGGACGTGGCCCTGCTCCAGAGCGTGAACGCCGCGCCCGTGCCCCAGGAGGAGGTCTACCGCCGACTGCTCGCGGCCCGCGGCGTGCCGGAGCCGGCCATCCAGGTCTTCGGCCGGGGCCTGGTGAGCACCGCCCGGGAGGCCGAGGAGCTGCGGCGCATCCTGGGGCGCGGCCCCGGAACCCTCGTGGTCGTGACCTCGCCCTACCACGTGCTGCGCACCCGCCTGACCTTCGGCCGGGAGCTGCCGGGCTGGCGGGTGCTGGTGAGCGGCACGCCCTACGAGCCCTTTCCGGCCCGCTGGTGGAGCACCCAGCAGACCGCGCTCAAGGTCCTGTCCGAAACCGCCAAGCTGGCCTACTTCCTGCTCGGCGGCCGCTTCGGTCCAGACAGCTACGACGCCCCGGCCGCGCTCCCGGCCCGGCCGTAGGCCGTCTCGACCGCGGGCAGGCCGCCCGGGGAGCGGACCAGGAGCGCCACCCGCAGCAGCACCGCGTGGTCCAGACGGCGCGCCGGGTCCAGCCCGGTGGCGTCCTGGATGCGGCCCAGGCGGTAGGCCAGGGTGTTGCGGTGGATGCCCAGGGCGTGCGCCGTGGCCTCCATCTCCAGGTTGTGCGAGAGCAGGGCCTCCAGGGTCTCGGCCAGGCGCTCCCGGCCGTCCAGCAGGGCCTCCACCTCGGGAAACAGGCTGCGCAGGAGCATCCCGCCCGGGCCCGAGGCGGCCTCGGCCAGCAGGTATCCCACCGCCAGGCCGGTGTCGTACACCGTGCGCACCAAAGCCCCGGCCCCGGCCATGCGCAGGCAGAACTCGGCCTGGCGCAGGGAGGACGGATACTCGGCCACGGCCCGGGCCGCCGCGCCCACCCCGCAGCGCACCTCCCCGCCCCGCCAGCCGGCGAAGGCCTCCTCCAGCCGGCCGGTCCACTCCCGCACCGCGACGCGGGGGTCCTCCCCGGCCACCGGCCGGAAGGCCACCAACCGGTCCTGGAGCACCACCGCCAGGTCGCAGCCCGCGCTGGCGGGGCCCTCGGCGAACCGGCGCAGGATGCTCTCAGCGGCCCGGTCCAGCACCGACCCGTTGCCCCCCTGCCGGGCGCGCAGGGCCGCGGCCGGGCCGGACACGTCGGCCACCGCCACCACCCGGGGCAGCCCCAGGTCCAGGCCCAGGGCCTTGGCCGCCCGCCGGATGCGGCCCTGGGTGCCCGGATCGTTCTGCCACAGGAGCAGTTCGGCCAGTTGCTCCTTGAGCCGCAGCCGGGAGCTGGCCTCCTGCTGCAGGAGCTCCCGCTCGATGATGAGCTCGGTGATGGCCTTGACCAGCCGGGCCGTGCTCCGCACCTCGTCGGGCTCGCCGGTGACCCCCACCACGCCGATGATCTGGCCGTCCAGCACCAGTGGCAGGTTCACCCCGGGCAGGGACCCTGGGTACAGCCCCACCTCCGTGGGATAGATGTCCACCTCGGCCCCGGTCTCCAGCACGTCCTGGGCCCCCTTGTGCCGGCTGCCGTAGCGCTGGGGCTGGGACGTGCCCACGATGACCCCGTCCCGGTTCATGACGTTCACGTTGCGGTGCACCAGGCATTGTGCAGTATCCACGATTTTCTGCGCCAATTCATCGGAGATGAGCATATCCCGCCCCTTGCTTTTTGTGCAAAATTACAAATACCCGGCAATCCCTCAAGGTTTTTTCTCGTTCTTGCCAATTGAAGCGCTTCCGGCGTTTTCGTATTCACTAGAGACTGAACAACCTCACCGCCCGCTCCACCCGGCGGAAGGATGGCCCATGTCCCTGACCGTCACCACGCTCATCGAGAATTCGCCCGGCGAGCACAAGGGCCTGGCGGCCGAGCACGGCCTGTGCCTCCACGTGGCCGCAGGCGGCCATTCCATCCTCTTCGACACCGGCCAGTCCGGGGCCTTCCTGGGCAACGCGGCCAAGCTCAACATCGATCTGTCCGGCCTGGACCACGTGGTCCTGTCGCACGGCCACTACGACCATTCCGGCGGCCTGCGCCGCCTGGCGGACGCCGCCTCCGGCTTCCGCCTCACCGTGGGCCGGGGCTTCTTCGCGGCCAAGTACGGCGACCGGGGCGCGGCCTGCGAATACCTGGGCAACGACTTCGGCGAGGCCTTCCTGGAAGAGCGCGGCATCCCCTGGTCGCACCTGGACGAACCCGTGCGCCGGATCGCGCCCGGGGTCCACGTGGTCACCGGCTTCCCCCGCCGGCACCCGGACGAACTGGTCAACCCGCGCTTCAAGATCCTGGCGGACGGCGCCCTGCGGCCGGACCCCTTCGACGACGAGGTCCTGCTGGCCCTGGAGTCGGACCGGGGGCTGGTGGTGCTCCTGGGCTGCTCCCACCCGGGGGTCAAGAACATGCTGGACACGGTGCGGGAGCGCCTGGGCCAGCCCATTCACGCGGTGCTCGGCGGCACCCACCTGGTGGAGGCGTCCCGGCCCGGCCTGGACCGGACCCTGGACTATTTCCGGGAGAGCGACATCGCGGTCATCGGGGTGTCCCACTGCACCGGCGACACGGCCCTGGGGGAGCTCAAGGGGTTCGCGGACCGGTTCTACCACAACCGCACGGGGAGCGTGCTGTTCGTGTCCTGACGGCCCTGCGCCGGTTCCGGCGCGGCCTGGCGGTATGGAAGCGTCAACAAGCGTCTAACCAACAGGAGGATGAGGAATGTCTCGGTGCAAGGTTCTGATGGGCGTATTCTGCGTCGCCATCATGGCGGCCTTCGTCGTCACGTGGCAGGGCAGCGCGAACGCTGCCGACAAGATCGTCTGGAAATCCTCGGGCCACGGCCCGGCCTCCGACCCGTCCCAGATCTACCATGACAAGCTGTGCAACGCGATCACCAAGGCCACCGGCGGCCGCCTGGAAGTGAAGCCCTTCGTGGGCGGCTCCATCGTGCCCGCCTACAAGGAGCTGGACGCGGTCAACGAGAACGTGCTCCAGATGGCCTACACCTGCCCCATGTACAACCTGGACAAGTGGAGCGCCGCCGGCCTCATCAGCTCCCGGCCCGGCGCCCTGGCGGGCGAGGCCCTGCGCACCTGGTTCGACTTCGGCGGCGGCGCGGACCTCATGAACAAGATGATGGAAGGCTACAACGTCATGACCTTCCCCGGCGCCCTGTCCCCCCTGCCCCAGGAGGTGTTCTTCCACTCCAAGAAGAAGCTGGACGGCCTGAAGGACATCAAGGGCCTCAAGGCCCGCTGCATGGGCGACGGCGGCGAGATCCTCAAGCGCATGGGCGCGGCCACGGTCATCATCCCCGGCGGAGAGCTCTACGAGGCCATGCAGCGCGGCACCATCGACGCCTTCGAGTACTCCACCCTGGCCTCCAACTGGAACATGCACTTCAACGAGGTGGCCAAGTACGTCTACATCTCCCCCACCCGCGCCCCCAGCGACCCCCAGGTGTTCTTCGTGAACAAGGACGCCTGGAACAAGCTGCCCGAGGACCTCAAGACCATCGTGCAGGGCCTCATCGCCCAGTACACCCAGGACCAGCACGAATTCCTGGTGGCCGACTCCATCAAGGCCATCGAGAAGTTCCGCGCCGCGGGCAACGAGGTGCTCCGGGTGCCCAAGGAGATCGAGGACGCCCTGGTGGCCGAGGCCGACAAGTTCTATGAGGAGAAGTCCAAGACCGAAAAGCCCATCTTCGGCGAGATCTTCCACTCCATGAAGAAGTTCGGCCAGGACTACGAGACCAGCAAGTAGCCCCCCAACCGGCCGGGCGAGGAGGAAGGTATGCCAACACTGCAAAGCACCTTGAGATTCGTGGACCGCCTGAGCGAATGGTCGGGCGGCGTCGGCAAGTGGTTCGCCTTTCTCCTCGTCCTGGTCGGGACGTACGAGACCGTGTCCCGACACTTCTTCAACGCGCCCACCATCTGGGCCTACGACACCCTGTGCATGGCCGGCGGCGTGACCTACCTGCTGGGGGCGTCCTACGACTACCTGCGCAACTCCCACACCCGGGTGGACATCATCTACCACCAGCTCTCCCCCCGCAAAAAGGCCTTCATGGACGTGGTCTGCGCCCTGCTCTTCTTCTTCCCGCTCATGGGAGTCATGCTCAAGCTGGCCATCGAGTGGGCGGCCAAGGCCTGGCGGATCAACGAGGTCATGTTCAACAGCTTCTGGTACCCGCCGGCGGCCCCCTACCGCACGGTCTTCGCCCTGGGTCTCCTGCTCCTGGTGCTCCAGGCCCTGGCCAATTTCATCAGGGATCTCCACTTCTTGCTGAGAGGTAAGAAACTTGATTGACCTCAGCCCGGAAACCATCGCCTGCCTCATGCTGGGCGGGGTCTTCTTCCTCGTCCTGACCGGATTCCCCATCGCCTTCGTCATAGGCAGCGTCTCGTTCTTCGTGGGAATCGCGGTCTTCGGCCCCACCACCACCTTCCACATCCTCTACAGCCGGTTCTACGACCTCTCCCTGAACTACCCATACCTGGCGGTGCCGCTCTTCACCTTCATGGGGGTGGTGCTCCAGCACTCGGGCATAACCAAGGACCTCTACCAGAACCTGTACGAGGCCCTGGGCAAGCTGCGGGGCGGCCTGCTCATCGTCACCATCATCTTCGGGACCATCCTGGCCGCCTGCCTGGGGGTCATCGCCGCCTCGGTGACCATCCTCACCCTCATCGCCCTGAAGCCCATGGTCCAGCGCGGCTACGACAAGTCCATGGCCGCGGGCGCCATCGTGGCCACCGGCACCCTGGGCATCCTCATCCCGCCCTCCATCATGCTGGTGGTCTACGGCCCCCAGGCCGGGCTCTCCATCGGCCAGATGTTCATGGGCGCGGTGTTCCCGGGCCTCATCCTCTCGGCCTTCTACATCACCTACGTGGTGGTCCGCTGCGCCCTGAACCCGGAGCTCGGCCCGCCCATCCCCGCGGACCAGATGCCCGAGTTCACGCCCCGGAAGCTGCTCCGCCTGTTCGCCTCCCTGGCCCCGCCGGTGGTGCTCATCATCGCCGTGCTGGGCGTCATCTTCGCGGGCATCGCCCCGCCCACCGAGGCCGCGGCCGTGGGCTGCTTCGCCTCCATCCTGCTGGCGGCGGCCTACCGCAAGTTCAGCTGGGAGCTCATCCGGAAGGCCTCCATCGAGACCCTGCGGGTGAGCACGTTCGTGGTCATGATCGCGGCCCTGTGCTACGCCTTCGTGGGCATCTTCATGAACGCCGGCGCGGGCGACGTGGTGGCCGAGATGATCCTGTCCGTGCCCGGCGGCCGCTGGGTGTCCTTCGCCATGATCATGCTCATCGTGTTCGCCCTGGGCATGTTCATCGAGTGGATCGGCATCGTGTTCATCATCGTGCCCATCTTCACCCCCATCCTGGCCGCCCTGGACTTCAACCCCCTGTGGGCGGGCATGATGATCTGCATCAACCTGCAGATGGCCTTCCAGACCCCGCCCATGGCCATGTCCATCTTCGTGCTCAAGGGCACCGCCCCGGCCGAGGTGGGCCTCACCATGGGCGAGATCATCCGGGGCGTGCTGCCCTTCGTGTTCATGATCATGGTCTGCCTGACCCTGTGCAGCATCTTCCCTGAGATCATCACCTGGCTTCCGGAGAAGATGATCGGGTCGAGCATGTAACCAGGCGCAGTCCCGGGCCGGCCCCAGGCCGGCCCGGGAACTCCGAACCCATGCAAGGACGGAACCCATGACCCGCGACGCCTCGGCCCACGCCGAAGCCATCTTCCGCGCCGGCCTGGAGCGCGTGGACCCGCTGCGCATGATGCGCCGGGTGCTCGCCCTGTCCGGCGACACCCTCACCTGCGCCACGGAAAAGGAGTCCTTCTCCCTGGACCTGTCCCGCTACGACCGCATCCTGGCGCTCGGCGCGGGAAAGGCCTCGGCCCGCATGGCCCGCGGCCTGGAGGACCTCCTGGGCGACCGCATCGCCGCCGGCCTGGTGGCGGTGAAGGAAGGACACCTGGAGGAGCTCTCCCGCATCCGGCTGCTGGAGGCGGCGCATCCCGTGCCCGACCAGCGCAGCGCCGACGCCGCCGCCGAAATCCTGGACATGGCCCGCTCCGCCGGACCCGACGACCTGGTCTTCGTCCTGGTCTCGGGCGGCGGTTCGGCCATCCTGGCCGCCCCGGCCCGGGAAGAGGGGCACGCCCTCACCCTGGCGGACAAGCAGGCCGTGACCCGGGAGTTGCTCGCCTGCGGGGCCAACATCCAGGAGATCAACTGCCTGCGCAAACACCTCTCGGCCATCAAGGGCGGACGCCTGGCCCGGGCCATCGCCCCGGCCCGCTGCGTGAGCCTCATCCTGTCCGACGTGGTGGGCGACGACCTGGACGCCATCGCCAGCGGGCTCACCGTGCCCGACCACACCACCTGGGCCGACGCCTGGGCCGTGGTGGAGCGCTACGGCCTGGCCGGCAGGATGCCCGCCGCGGCCGAGGCGCTCCTGCAGGCCGGGCTGGAGGGCAAGGTCCCGGACACCCCCAAGGCCCAGGACCCCGCCTTCGCCGCCACCCGCACCGTGCTCATCGGCACCAACTACCAGGCCCTGCTCGCGGCCCGGGCCAAGGCCGAGGAGTTGGGCTACGCCCCTCTGCTGCTCACCTCCCGCCTCACCGGCGAGGCCCGGGAGATGGCCGGCCTCTTCCTGGGCCTGGCCAAGGACATCGCAGCCCACGGCCTGCCCGTTCTCGCCCCGGCCTGCGTCATCGCCGGGGGCGAGACCACCGTGACCCTGCGCGGCGCGGGCAAGGGCGGCCGCAACCAGGAGATGGCCCTGGCCTACCTGGCCGGCCTGGCCGCCTCCTCGTCCGGCGCCGAGGACGCGGTGTTCCTCTCCGCGTCCACCGACGGAAGCGACGGCCCCACCGACGCGGCCGGGGCCTTCGCCGCCCTGGACATCCTGCGCCAGGCCCAGTCCCGCGGCCTGAACCCCTTCCCGGCCCTGGCCGCCAACGACTCCTACACGTTCTTCGACGCCCTGGGCGGCCTGCTCCGGACCGGCCCCACCAACACCAACGTCTGCGACATCCACGTCCTCATCGTGCCCTAATCTGTACCGCGGCCCCCGCCCCCCCCGCGGGGGGCCGCGCCGGAGGGGAGCCGGGTCCTTGCCCCGGCTCCCGGCAAGGGGGGCGAAAGCCCCCCTTTGCCCTCCGTGGACAGGGCGATGCTCCATGAAGAAGGGCGGAGCACAGCCCGCCCTACCGAAAAACAGCCAGACCCGCAGGCGCGGCCCTCTTGCGTAGGCGATTCACGAACCGCTGACGACGAAATCTTATAGGCATATTTTGCCTAAATAGTATTACATTATATGTTGATATAATTATTTAAAATTATATACTGTATAAATTTCCAGGCTTTTTTCGCCTAAATTTTTCTTGCCATCCTCTGCGCCGCCGCATATAGGTCCTCTGGAAAACATTCCCCGATTGGGGTACACCCGAACCCGGAGCCCGCCATGCAGCGCCCCTCGAACCAGAACCCGACCTTCACTCCCGGAACCCGCCTGAGCCGCCTGCCCGTGCGCACCGGCGAGGAAAGCCTGGAGGACTTCTACCGCGACCTGTTCGACAACACCGGGCCGGAGCACGACCGGGAACGCCTGCTCCGCCTGCTCGACGAGGACGTGGCCGACGGGGCCGCGGCCAGGGGACGGGCCAATGCCCTGGACCACCTGGACCAGGCCTTCCGCCGCATCGACGCCTGGACCTTTCAGGGTGACTTCCTTCCCGCGGCCGACCGCGCCGAACTCAAGCGCCGCGTGGCCCACAATCTCCTGGCCGCCCGCCCCGGCCTGGACCTGGCCGCCGATACCGCCCCCGCCTCCCCGGACCACGCCCTTCTGCGCCAGGTCCAGAAGGAGCACGCAGCCGCACGGCTGGAAGCCCCGGCACCGGAATCAGGATCGTACGCAGAGAGCACAGGTGAAGGCGAAGGAGTCTTCTTTCCTTCCATCGATGTGCTGCAGGATGTGCTCGACACGGGCGAAAACGCTCCAGGCCCCATTGACGAGACATTGGAAGGCGAGTTCGACCTGAAAGGGGCCACGGCCTACTGGACCGTCCAGCCCAACCACGGAGCCTGCGAAAAATGCCAGGCACTGGCCGGCAAGGTCTTCACTGAAAAGCCTGAGCGTCCGCATCCGAATTGCAAGTGTTTGATCCAGGAGCATAAGGTCCAAGGCAGGATGCGATGGATATCTGGATCAATCAGCGGATTTGAAGACATTGCAATGTTTAATTTTAGTGGAGGCAAGCAAGTCATAATAACTGTAAGAAATATGGGCCCAGCCTTATCTGGAATTAGCATAGAAACTAACTATGGGTACCAAGGCAGTCACATTGCCCCACCGCTACCCGGCACAAACATAAATAAAATGACATTTTATTTCAACGCCAATGACAAATTACCGATAAAATGGAATATGAGATTGCAATCGCGGGGCGCTGATAACACAATGATGTCATACACAATTGTATATATGGAGATACATGAATGATTCATCGAGTCATCAGTATAACAATTTTATTTATAGTATTTTTGCCGTCATCGTTATTTTGTTGCGATATATATTTAAACTGCGACAATATTACATATATATTTGTTTCAAAGGTTCCCGACATGCCAGAAGAATTTGGACCCTCCCCTGGAAATTACGCAATCGTGGTGCACCTGACCAAGAGAAACTTCAATTTCCCTGAGTTATCTGAGTCTTGTAATGGCATTGTGAATGTCCGCTCCTCTGACACATTTATAGCCAGACAAGAATTCAAGCATGTTGCTGGAGGAGCCTTTTATTATTTTAGGAATTCATATTTCGAAGCGTTTTCTTCGGCTCGATCTATCTGCCCCGAAAAAGTTGATCCCGACCTGCGCTACTGAGAGGCGCGTGGCATGCGATATCTTCTGTATGCTGGAACCGTAGCCATCCTTGCTTTTTACTTGTTCTTTCCTTTGCCAAACTGCGATATCCATCTCAATTGCGACAATGTATCCCATATAATAGTCAGTACAATCGAATCGTTCCCCGACGAGCATGGCCATTGCCACGATCTTTACATGCTGACCGTCCTGCTCCGTCAAAGCAAGATCAACCTGCGGCGGGAAGTTCTCCAGTGTGGAGAAGATGTCGCGAACATTTGGGCCGGGGAGAGCATTGTCCACCGCCAGAATGTCCGCGACCTCTCGAAACGGCAAACCTTCTCCGCTCCCGGCTCCATCTCCATCGGGAGGGACTCGGTACTGTTCTTGCGCGCGACCGAGGAGGAGGCGTTCGCGCTGGCGCGGGCCATCTGCGCGGAAAAGACCGACCCGGAGTTGCGGCCCTAGCTGCCTGTTGAAAAACTCATTGAACCACGTAGGGTTCTTCCAACGCGGTTGACGTGGAGGCGGGGATGGCGCTGGGCAGGCAGGATGAGAAGCAGGAGTCGCTGTACCTGTCCTACTATGAGA
>JBFMHA010000076.1:0-18385 GCA_040753075.1 Thermodesulfobacteriota bacterium | reverse complement strand
CTCCGGCTCCGGCGTCGACCGGACATTATCCCCCTCCCCCCTTGACGCGGGTCCGCCTTCGTGCCAAACACTCGATTCAAACGATTGATTGAAACTTTTGTTTTCCCCGGAGGAGGCCCGTGCCAGACGACAACGCCCTGAACACCAAGGAAAAAATCTTCCGCGCCGCGGTGAGCGTGTTCGCGGCCAAGGGATTCGCCGCGGCCACGGTGCGGGAGATCTGCTCCCGGGCCGGGGCCAACGTGGCCGCGGTGAACTACCACTTCGGGTCCAAGGAGAAGCTCTACGCCGAGGTGCTGGACTTCGTGTTCGCCGGCTCCGAAGCGCTCCCCCGGGCCGCGGCGGCGACCCCGGCGGTGGGCTCCCCGGAGGAGCGCCTGGCCGCCTTCGTCCGGGCCTTCGTGCGCAGCGTGTACCAGTCCTGCGAAGGCTTCGACGACTGCGAACTGGGCGCGGTCTTCCTGCACGAGATGGCCAACCCCTCTCCGGCCCTGGACCACATCGTGGACCGCTACATCCGGCCCGACGCCAGGGTCCTGTTCACCCTGGTCCGCGAGATGCTGGGACCCGAGGCCCCCGAGGACCTGGTCTGGGGATGCGGCGGCAGCATCGTGGCCCAGGTCCTTTACCACTGCGCCATCGGCCCCATCACGAGCCGCCTGCGCCCCGCGCCCGAAGGCATGGACATGGACGCCTTCCTGGATGGCTTCGCGGACCACGTCCTGAGATTCTCCCTGGGCGGCATCGAGGCCGCGCGCCGCTCCCTGGCCCGCTCCTGACCTTCACCCCAACCCCCGAACGCCATGAACGCCAAGCAGCTTCTTTCCGTCGCCGTCCTCCTCGGCCTGCTGGCCTCCGGCCTCCCGGCCCGGGCCGCGGACATCGCCCCCGATCTCGCTGAGGCCAGGCCCGCGGGCCGCCAGGTGATCCTCACCGCCTTCACCCGCGCCCGCGCCGCCATGGACCTGGCGGCCGAGAACCCGGGCAAGGTCCTGGCCGTGGCCGGCGAGGTGGGCCAGGCCATCGGCAGGGACGGGACCTTCGCCCGCCTGGACGCCACCCTCGCCGCCCTGGAGTTGGAGAAGAACCGGGCCGAGCAGGCCCGCCTGGCCTCCCTGGCCGCCTACCTGGACAAGGAGGCCGGCCGCTACCGCACCCTGGTGGCCAAGAGCGTGGCCGACCCGGCCAGCCTGGACCGGCTGGAGCAGGACCTGGACGCGGCCCGCCACCAGCTCGCCGCGCTCCGGGTCGAGGAGAGGCGCCTGGCCGAGGTGGTCTCCCGCTCCACGGTCAAGGCCCCTCCCGGCTGGCGCATCATGCGCCGCGACGTGGAGCCCGGCCAGTGGGTGGCCGCGGGCCAGGTCCTGGGCCGGGCCGGCGACTACTCCGTGCTCCTGGCCCCCCTGGCCCTGGCCCCCGAGGAGCTGGCCGCCCTGCGCCGCGCGGGCAAGGACCTCCGGGCCGAGCTCCCGGACCTGGGCCTCACCGTGCCCGCCGCGGTGTACCGCACCTCCCCGGCCTTCGATCCCGAGACCCGCAAGACCGACCTGGACCTGGCCCTGGACGGCGACATCCCCGAACGCCGCGGCGGCCTGCGGGTGCGCCTGGCCCTCACCATCCCCGACGAGGCCGGGGCCGTGCTGCTGCCCGAGGCCGCCCTGCACCGGCGCTACGACGAGCACTTCCTGGTGCGCGAGGACGGCGGGCGCGTGCCCGTGGTGCTCCTGGACCGCACCGCCGACGGCCTGGTCCGGGTGGCCAACCACGGCCTCAGGCCCGGGGACCGCTTCCGGCTCGGCGCCGGGAACTGACCCCGGGCCGGCGCCCGGCCGGCGACGACACGATTCCCCCGGGGCGCCCGACCGCGCTCCGGGACTGGAGAACAAGCCATGCGCGCCTTTGTCCGCTTCACCCTGGCCCAGCACGTGCTCCTCAACCTGGTCTTCGCCGGGCTCATGGCGGCCGGGGCCTACGCCCTGCTCACCTCGCCGGTGGAGCGCTACCCGGCGGTGAACTTCGGCAAGGTCTTCATCTCCACCTACTATCCCGGGGCCTCGCCCCAGGACGTGGAGGCCCTGGTCACCCGCAAGATCGAGGACGCCATCGAGGACGTGGAGAACGTGGAGTTCGTGCGCGCCGCCTCCTTCCGCGAGCGCTCCCAGGTGGTGGTCAAGTTCGTGGACGACTCGGACTACGAGGCCCTCTACGACGAACTGCGCTTCAAGGTCCTGTCCGTGCTCAAGGACCTGCCCGAACAGGCGGACCCGCCCCGCTTCAACATGATCACCGTGGACGACTGGCTGCCCGTGGTCAGCGTGAACCTGGCCGGGGACCGCGCCAACCGCGCCCTCACCCTCATGGCCAAGGAGATGAAGGTCCCCCTGTCCCTGATCCCCGGGGTCAAGGAGGTCAAGCTCCAGGGCGAGTACGCCCGCGAGTTCCACGTGACCCTGGACCCGGAGCGCATGGCCTCCCGCGGCGTGACCTTCGACCAGGCGGCCGCGGCCCTCCAGGACGCCAACCGCCACATCCCGGCCGGCGACTTCACCGACCCCTCGGGCGAGTTCGTGGTCCGGGTGGACCAGCGCTTCCGCGACCGGGAGCAGGTGGTGCGGACCGTCATCCGCCGCGACGCGGACGGCTCCCTGGTCACCGTGGCCGACGTCATCGCCGACGCCCGCCTCGCCTACCGCGACCCCCACGTCGTCGCCTCGGTCAACGGCCGCGACTGCGTGACCCTGCAGGTCATCAAGACCCCCGAGTCCAACGCCCTGGACATCGCCCGGGAGGTGGACCGGGTGGTGGAGGAGTTCCGGCCGGTCCTGGCCCGGGAGGGCGTGGACCCGGTCCTCACCCAGGACTCCACCACCTACATCCGGGACTCCATGGACACCCTGGGCTGGAACCTGGTGGTGGGCGTGCTCCTGGTGTCCCTGGTCATCTGGTACTTCATGGGCGTGCGCAACGCCGGCCTCATCGTGGTCGGCATCCCCTTCTCCTTCCTCACCACCATGGTGGTGATGCACGCCACGGGCAACTCCCTGAACGAGATCACCCTGTTCTCCTTCGTGCTGGTCTCGGGCATCATCGTGGACGACGCCATCGTGGTGGTGGAGAACATCTTCCGCCACGCGCAGGAGGGCAAGCCCCTGCGCGAGGCCGTGGTGGACGGCGCGGCCGAGGTCATCGTGCCGGTCATCTCCGCCACCGCCACCACCGTGGCCGCCTTCCTGCCCATGCTCATCATGACCGGCTCCACCGGCGAATTCTTCGCCCTGGTCCCCAAGGCCGTGTCCTTCGCCCTGGCCGCCTCGCTCTTCGAGTGCATGTTCCTGGCGCCCATCCACTTCCTGGACTGGGGCCCGCGCAACGGCGCGGCCATCCGCCGCGAGGAGACGGGGGAGAACGCCGGCATGCGCGCCGCCCGGGCGGTGGCCGACCGCCTGGTGCGCTTCACCACCCGCCACCGCGTCGGCAGCAGCGTGGCCGTGATGCTGGCCTTCTTCGCGGCCCTGGCCGCCATGGTCCTGTCCCTCACCGGCCAGGCCCGGCTCATCCCCATCCAGTTCTTCCCGGACGACTACCGGCTCTACTACGTGACCCTGGAAGGCCCGGCGGCCACCCCCATCAGCGAGGTCTCGGACCGGCTCAAGGCCGTCTCCCGCATGGTCATGGAGGACGGGCCGGGCATGGCCCGCACCGCCCAGGGCTACGCCGGCTTCTACGTGAACGAGGACTACGAGGAGATCTTCGGCCACAACGTGGGCACGGTCATCGTCACCCTGCCCACCGCGGACCTGCAGCGCTTCGCCGACTATCCCGCCAACGACCCCCAGGCCCACCTGGAGTCCATGACCCGGCGCATCGCCGAACGGTTCGCGGTCGACGGCTTCACGGTCAAGGTGCGGCCCGAGAAGGACGGGCCGCCCGCGGGCAAGGACGTGAACGTGCGGGTGGTGGGCGCGGACACGGCCAGCGTGGACGCCCTGGCCGCCGAGCTCATGGCCTTCATCCGCGGCGCCCCCGACCTGGGACCCCACCTGGAGCAGCTCGAGGACGACCGGGGCCGGCCGCACCGGGTCTTCCGCATGGAGGTCCGGGAGAGGAAGGCCGCGGAGATGGGCGTCACCGCCGGCCAGGCCGCGGCCCTGGCCGGCGCGGTGCTCGACGGCCGCTACCTGGGCAAGTACCGGGCCGAGGACGAGGAGATCGACCTCAAGCTCACCGTGGCCAGGGCCTCCCTGGCCGCGCCCCAGGACGCCCTGCGCACCCCGGTGCTGGAGCACCCCGCCGGCCCGGTGCGCCTGGCCGACGTGGTCGCCCCCTCCCTCTACGCCGAGCCCGGCCAGCTCAACCGCTACGAGGGCCAGCGCTCCATCACCATCACCGCCAACCTGAAGCCCGGGGCTCCGGCCTCCACCCCGACCGTGGTCAGGGCCATCCAGGACCACTACCAGACCGTGCGCTCGCGCTTCCCGGGGGCGGGCATCGCCTTCGGCGGCGAGTTCGAGGACACCCGGCGCTCCTACACCTCCCTGGCGTACGCCTTCGGCATCTCGGTGCTGCTCATCTTCGCCATCCTGGCCACCCAGTTCCAGTCCTACCTGCAGCCGGCCATCATCCTGTCCTCCATCGTGTTCTCGGTCATCGGCATCGTGTTCGGCAAGCTCCTGACCCAGACCCTGTTCACCATCAACAGCTTCATCGCCACCGTGGGCGTGGCCGGGGTGGTGGTCAACGACGCCATCGTGCTGGTGGACTTCATCAACGCCCGCTACCGCGCCGGCGCGACCCGGCGCGAGGCCGTCCTGGACGCGGTGCGGGTGCGGCTGCGGCCCATCCTGCTCACCACCCTCACCACCGTGCTGGGGCTCCTGCCCATGGCCGTGGGCTTCCCCCGCTACTCCCTGGTCTGGGGCGCCATGGCCTCCACCTTCGTCACCGGCCTGGTCACGGCCACGGTGCTCAACATCTGCGTGGTGCCCGTGCAGTGGGAGCTGCTCATGGGCCTCAAGGAGCGCCTGGCCCGGCGCCGGGAGCGCCGCGCCGCCGAACGTCCTCCGGCTGCGTGATTCCCTTTCCCTCCCGAGTCTGCTACGCAGGGGAAACCCGGCGCGGCGGCGAGGCCGCCGCGCCGGACGCCATATGGCCCGGCGCGCCCGGGCGCCAAGGAGCTCCCATGACCTTCATGACCCAGATGCAGGCCGCCCGCCGCGGCGTCCTCACCCCCCAGATGCAGGCCGTGGCCGCCAAGGAAGGCCTCAAGCCCGCAGACCTCCAGGCCCTGCTCGCGGCCGGAACCGCGGTCATCCCCTGCAACCGGAGCCACGCCACCCTCGACCCCCAGGGCATCGGGGCCGGCATGCGCACCAAGATCAACGTGAACCTGGGCGTGTCCTCGGACTGCGCCGACTTCGAGACCGAGCTGGCCAAGGTCCGCCTCTCCCTGGCCATGGGCGTGGAGGCCATCATGGACCTGTCCTGCGCCGGCGACACCCGCGCCTTCCGCCGCCGGCTGCTGGCCGAGTGCCCCGCGCCCGTGGGCACGGTCCCGGTCTACGACGCGGTGGCCAAGGCCCAGGCCGACGTCACCCGCCTGTCCGTGGACGACCTGTTCGACACCGTGCGCGCCCACGCCGAGGACGGGGTGGACTTCCTCACCATCCACGCCGGCCTCACCCGGGCCGCGGCCGAGCGCCTGGACAAGAGCGACCGCATCATGTCCATCGTGTCCCGCGGCGGCTCCCTGCTCTACGCCTGGATGCGCCACACCGGGAAGGAGAACCCCTTCTACGAGCACTACGAGCGGCTGCTCGACCTCTGCCTGGAGTTCGACCTCACCCTGAGCCTGGGCGACGGCTGCCGGCCCGGCTGCCTGCACGACGCCACCGACGGCCCCCAGGTGGACGAGCTCATCACCCTGGGCGAACTCACCCGCCAGGCCTGGGAGCGCGGGGTCCAGGTCATGATCGAGGGGCCCGGCCACATGGCCCTCAACGAGATCGCGGCCAACGTGACCTTCCAGAAGCGGCTGTGCTCGGGCGCGCCCTTCTACGTGCTCGGCCCCCTGGTCACGGACGCGGCCCCGGGCTACGACCACATCACCTCGGCCATCGGCGGCGCGGTGGCCGCGGCCGCGGGCGCGGACTTCCTGTGCTACGTGACCCCGGCCGAACACCTGCGCCTGCCCACCCTGGACGACGTGCGGGAGGGCATCGTGGCCGCCAAGATCGCGGCCCACGCCGCGGACGTCGCCAAGGGCCTGCCCGGCGCGCGCAAGCGCGACGACGACCTGTCCCGCGCCCGCGCGGCCATGGACTGGGAGGGCACCTTCGCCCTGGCCCTGGACCCGGAAAAGCCCCGCGCCTACCGCGAGTCCTCCCGGCCGGCCGACGAGGACACCTGCACCATGTGCGGCAAGCTCTGCGCCGTGCGCACCATGCGCGAGGCCGCCAAACCAAAGGAATAGCCCATGTCCGGCAACACCTTCGGCGCCCTGTTCCGGCTCACCACCTACGGCGAGTCCCACGGCCCGGGCCTGGGCGGCGTGGTGGACGGATGCCCCCCGGGCATCCCCCTGGCCGAGGCCGACATCCAGCAGGAGCTGGACCGCCGCAAGCCCGGCGGCGGCCTCGCCTCCACCTCCCGCCAGGAGCCCGACGCGGTGCGCCTGCTCTCGGGCGTGTTCGAAGGAAAGACCACCGGAACCCCCATCGCCTTCCACATCGAGAACCGGGACCACCGCTCCGCGGACTACTCCGCCATCAAGGACCTCTTCCGGCCGGGGCACGCGGACCTGACCTTCCAGGCCAAGTACGGGGTGCGCGACTACCGCGGTGGCGGCCGCTCCTCGGGCCGGGAGACCGTGTCCCGGGTCGCCGGGGGGGCCATCGCCCTGGCCCTGCTGGCCCGCAGCGGCGTCTCGGTCCTGGCCTACACCCTGGAGCTGGGCGGCGTCCCCGCCGATCCGACGGACCCGGACGGGGCGCAGGACCGGGCCTTCTTCAGCCCGGACCCGGACGCGCCCGCCAGGTGGGAGGCGCGCGTCCGCGAGGCCAAGTCCGCGGGCGACTCCCTGGGCGGCATCGTCCAGATCGAGGCCCGGGGCGTTCCCGCGGGCCTGGGCGAGCCGGTGTTCGACAAGCTCGACGCCCGGCTGGCCTACGCCCTCATGGGCGTGGGCGCGGTCAAGGCGGTGGAGATCGGGGCCGGCGTCGCCGCGGCCCGGACCACCGGCAGCGCCAACAACGACCCCATCATCCCCGGGGGCTTCGCCAGCAACAACGCGGGCGGCATCCTGGGCGGCATCTCCAGCGGCGCGCCCATCATCGCCCGGGCCGCGGTGAAGCCCATCCCCTCCATCGCCATCGCGCAGCAGACCGTCACCACCGACGGCCGGCCCGCCGCCATCAGCACCCCCGGCCGCCACGACGTCTGCGCCATCCCCCGCATCGTGCCGGTGCTCAAGGCCATGGCCGCGCTGACCCTGGCGGATTTCCTGCTGCTGCAGAAGAGAATCTAGGAAGGCGGAGAAACGAAGCGGGCGGCTCGCGAGCCGCCCGCTTCACTCCCCGTCCCTACGCAGCGTCCGGCAGGGGCAGGGTGAAGCGGAAGGTGGCGCCCTGGCCGGGGGTGGACTCGATCCAGATCCGGCCGCCGTGGTGCGCCACGATCTCCCGGCAGATGGCCAGGCCCAGGCCGGTGCCGCGGGGCTTGTCCGTGAGCACGTCGCCCCGCTGCCAGAACTTCTCGAACATCTCCTGGTGGTATTCCGGCTCGATGCCCGGGCCGGTGTCGCTCACCGACACGACCACCCGCTTCCCGTCGGCCTCGGCGGCGCAGAGGATGCCGCCGGCCTCGGTGAACTTGATCGCGTTGGAGAGCAGGTTGAGCGCCACCTGGCGCAGGCGGTCCGCGTCGCCCTGGACCAGGGGCAGGCCGGGGACGACCCGGACGTCCAGGCCGAGGCCCTTGTCCTGGGCCTGGACGCGCATGGTGGCCGCGGCCAGGGCCAGGACCTCGCCCAGGTCCACCGGCCCCATGCTCCATTCCATCTTGCCGGCCTCCAGGCGGGTGAGGTCGAGCACGTCGTTGACCAGGGAGGAGAGGCGGTCGCCCTCGCCGATGACGATGCCCAGGTTCTCGCCGATCTGGCGGACGGCCTTCTCCACCGCGGGATCGCTGCGGTCCAGGCGGGGGAAGAGCACGGTCTCCAGCTTCTTGCGCACCAGCTTCACGAACCCGGCCACCGAGGTGAGGGGGGTGCGCAGCTCGTGGGAGACCATGGACAGGAAGTGGGTCTTCATCTGGCTGGCGGCCTCGGCCTCGTCGCGCGCCTGCTCCAGGGCCTGCCGGGAGAGGCGGCGGGCGGTGACGTCCTGGATGAGGCCCTCGGTGAAGAGGATCTTCCCGGCCTCGTCATGCACGGCCCGGGAATTGAGCTGGCCCCAGAAGGTGGTGCCGTCGCGGCGCTTGAACTCGGCCTCGAAGCCGTTGACCTCGCCGTGGGTCTTGAGCAGGCGCAGGTACTCCTCCCGGGCCGCCGGGTCGGCGTAGACCTGGGTGGAGATGTCGGTGATCGCCTCCACCAGGGCCTGGGGCGAGGGGTACCCGAGGAGGCCGGCCAGGGCCGGGTTGGCCCGCAGGAAGCGGCCGGAGGGCGCGGACTGGTAGATGCCCTCCACGGCGTTGTCGAAGATGTCCCGATACCTGGCCTCCGCGTCCCGGGCGCTGTTCAGGGCGTCCAGCACCGAGCCGCACATCTCGTTGAAGGCCGTGGCCAGCTCGCCCATCTCGTCGCGGGAGCGGACCTGCAGGCGGGCGTCGGCGTCGCCGTGCTGGAAGGCGCGGATGCCGCGGATCATGGCGGTGATGCGGCCGGTGAGGGCGGAGGCCATCCAGATGGCGATGAGGACGACCGCCGCCACCATGGCCAGGGTGGACAGGACCAGGTCGCGGGTGGTGCGGCCCAGCTCCGCGGCCAGGGTGGCCAGGGTGGCCTCCTTCTTGCGGTCCAGGTCCCGCTCGAAGTCCGCGACCATGGCGTCCAGCTCCCGGGCGGTCTCGGTGGCCGCGCGGTGGAACTCGTCCACGTTGGCCCCGACGGTCACGAAGCCGAAGCCGCGGGGGCCGGAATACATGCCGGTGTGGTAGGGGATGGCCGCGGCGGTGGTGAGCTTCCACAGGCCGCTCCAGAAGATCACGAAGGAGCCCGATCCGCCGTGCTGCGTCAGGTTGCGCCAGCCCGAGCACTGGGGCGCGAAGTTGAGGTAGCGGCAGTCCAGGCCGAGCAGGCCCTGCCTGGTCAGGTCCGGGGCGGGACGGCGCTCCAGGGAGGGGGACGCGAACCGGGGGGCGTCGGGCTGGAACTCGGCGTAGCTCTTGCCGCTGGCCCGCCACAGGTCGTGGATCTCGCTGTCCAGCCAGGGCACGGCCGGGTCGCCGGTGGCCGGGTCGTAGCCGGTGATGAAGTAGTCCCGGGGGTGGGAGATGCAGCGGCCCTCGTGGTCCCACATGAAGGCGTAGTTGCCGCTGGCCGCGTCGGAAATGGAGGTGTAGCGCTCCTCGGTGGGCAGCACCAGGTCGGTGAAGTCCATGACGTGGCGGTGGTCCAGGGCCAGGGTGACGTACCCCTCCAGCCGCCCCTCGCGGACGACCGGCGCGGCCCAGCGCACCAGGCCGGCGAAGCGCCGGCCCACGGGGTTCTCCTGGCCGGCGTAGGCCGCCTCCTCGGGAGCGTAGGGGATGCCGGACTTCTCCGCCCGGGCCGGGGTGTAGGGGCCGATGAGCGGGCTGCCCACGTAGGGGCCGACGACCTCGGACACGTAGATCTCGCCGGGCCGCAGGCCCTTGAGGGCGGCGAAGTAGGTCTCCGCCCGGCACCAGGTGTTCTCGCGCCGGGACACGTCGCGCAGGTCCCGGGGCAGGAGGTCCGAGGTCGTCACCTTGACCCGCTCCCGGCCGTCCGGACCCAGGAAGGTCATCTCCAGGTACAGGGGCCGCCGCACCGTGCGGGGGGATATCTCCGGGGGCCGGGAGTGGAAGTCCTTGCGGTTGTCGTCCACGTCGGCCGTCACCACCGGGCCGGCGGGCCGCTCCTCCCCGGGGATCCAGCCCGAGCCCTCGGGGTTCAGCACCCACGGGCCGTGCTCCACCGTGCTCCGGGCGCGCAGGGC
Organism: Thermodesulfobacteriota bacterium; assembly: GCA_040753075.1. Lineage (GTDB taxonomy): Bacteria > Desulfobacterota > Desulfovibrionia > Desulfovibrionales > Desulfovibrionaceae > UBA6814. The sequence goes on along the minus strand of JBFMHA010000076.1, from coordinate 8,210 downwards.
CAGGAACTCGCGGTAGGCGTGGGGATCCGGGGGCAGGGCCGCGGCCTGGAGGATGTCCTGGTCCCGGCCCTGCAGGAAGTCGGCCACGGCCCGGGCGGTGTCGGTGGTGAGGCGCTCGATGGCCTCGCGGGAGCGCAGGTCCAGGGCGGCGATGGAGTTCTCGGTGGAGCGGTTGCCGACCTGGGCCACCACCAGGCGGGTGTCGGCGATGCTGGCCGCGGCGCGCTCCTCCACGGTGCGGCCCAACTGGGCGATGGCCTGGGCCGCGAACCAGGCCAGGGCCAGGAGGGGGAGCACCTTGATGAGGATGAAGATGGCGATGAGCTTGGCCCTGATGCCCGTGAGCCATCGTTTCATCCCGGACCTCCCTGTGCTCTGCGCGACAGCCCGCGCCCCGGCGCGACGCCGGACAGGCCCATCTTTCTCATATCTATCCGAAACCACTGCCCGAGTCCAGGCCGGCGCGGAATAACCGACACGCATCCCCTCCGCGAAACGGCGCAAGGCCGGCCCCAACGTGTTCACTTCATGCCGGAATTCGTCTATCCTGGGGACGCCGTCAACCTCCTGCCCCTCCGGAGGCCCCATGTCCGTCAAGGCCAAGGTCCTGGCCATCCTCCTGGGCTTCCTGCTGCTCACCGCGGGCTATTCCCTGTTTCTGCTGGAGCGCGCCCTGGCCCCGAGCTTCCGGGAGCTGGAGCAGGATGCGGCCCGGCGCGACCTGAAGCGGGCGGAACGCGCCCTGGAGCGGGAAATCGCCCTGCTGGACCGCCTCACCCACGACTGGTCGTCCTGGGACGACACCTACGCGTTCGTGCAGGCCCCGTCCGACGAATACGCGCAGTCCAACCTGCCGGACCAGACCTTCGTCTCCATGCGCCTGAACCTCATGGCCTTCCTGGACCCCCGGGGCCGGGTGGTCTGGATGAAGGCCTTCGACCTGGAGCGCGCCGCGGCGGCCTCCCTGCCGGACATCCCCGCCGAGGGCCTGCCCCCCGGACACCCCCTGCTCCGGCCGCTGGCCCCCGGCGCGCCCGTGACCGGGCTGTGGAGCACCTCGGCCGGCCCCCTGCTGGTCTCCGCCCGGCCCATCCTGACCAGCGCCGACCAGGGGCCGGCCATGGGAACCCTGGTCATGGGCCGCGCCCTGCTGCCCGACACGACCGCGCTCCTGGCCGAACAGACCGGCCTGGACCTCGCCCTGCGCGACCTGGCGCACGTGGCTCCGGACGCTCCTGAAGCCGCCCTGGCCAACGACGCCCTGCGCCGGCCGGACCGGGTCCTGCTCCGGGAGGAGGACCGCGACACCCTCCTGGCGGCCACGGTCATCCGGGACATCCAGGACTCCCCCCTGGTCCTGCTCAGCGCCCGCCTGCCCCGGGACATCGCCGCACGCGGCCGCCAGGCCGTGGCCCTGGCCGGCTGGTCACTGGCCGCGGCCGGCGGCCTCACCCTGGCCGCCCTGGCCCTGCTGCTCCACCTGCTGGTGGTCCGGCCCCTGCGCACCCTCTCCGGCCGGGTCCAGGACATCGCCGAGGGCAACGCCCCCTCGGCCCGCACCGGCATCCGCACCCGGGACGAGATCGGCGCCCTGTCCGGCGAATTCGACGCGCTCCTGGACCGCCTGGAAAAGGCCCGCCTACGGCTCCTGGAATCCTCCTACCTCGCCGGCATGACCGAACTGGCCTCCACCGTGCTGCACAACGTCCGGCACACCTTCACCCCGGTGGCCGGAGACGTGTCCAGCCTGAACGACGCCCTGAAGGCCCTGCCCCTGGACGAGGTGCGCGCAGCCCTGGCCAGGCTGCGCACCGCCCCGCTGGACACCGACCGCGAGGCCCTGGTGTCCAGGCTGGTCGACACGGTGGAGGACATCGCGGGCTTCATGGCCCACTGCGCCCAAACCCTGCACCAGGCCCGGCAGAACATGAACCGCATCGGGGACATCCTGGCCGGCGCCGACCAAGCGCCGCCGGACTTCGAGCAGGCCCCGCCGGCCGAACTGGCGGCCGTGGCCCTGGCCCTGCTCGCGCCCGGGGAGCGAGACGCCCTGGAGCTGAGCCTGGACCACACCATGAACTCGTCCCAGGACTACGGCGGCCGCCGCTCCCTGACGGAGCTCGCCCTGGCCGCCTGCCTGCGCGAATCGGCCCGGGCCTACGCCGCGTCCGGACCCGGCCGCGGCGAGGCCGCCCTGGCCCTGGAGCGCGGCGAGGACGCCCTGCGCCTCGTGCTCCGGGACCAGGCCCCGGGAGCCCCCCGGGAGCGCCTCCAGCGCATCCTCGCCGCCGGCCCGCCCCCCTGCCCCGACGCCGCGCCCCATCCCTGGTCCGCCGAAGCCCTGGCCGCCGCCGGCGTCATCCTCTCCGCCGCCCCCGGCCCCCGCGGCGGCGCGGCCTTCACCCTCGCCCTGCTGCGCCGGGAGGAGTGAAGAAACCGAGAGGGGAGGGGAGCCCGCTTTTTGGAAAAAGCGGACTCCCCTCCCCTCTCGGGCTCTCCCCGACCCTGGCGGGGCGGGGGTTATTCTGCGGATTCGCCGTAGACTTCGTCGAGGATTTCCGCGCCGCCGGCGGTGAGGACGGTGTCGGCCAGGGCCAGGCCCAGCTCGAAGGCGCGGCCTGCGGGGCCGGACGCCTCCTTGCGGATGCCGCGCTGGCCCCGGATGTCGGCCACGAAGCCGGTGAGGCGGACGGTGTCTCCGTCCAGGACGGCGTGGGCCGCGATGGGGACCTGGCAGCCGCCGTTCAGGCCGGTGAGGAACCCGCGCTCCGCGGCCACGCAGGTGTGGGTATCGGGGTGATCGAGGAAGGCCAGGGCCCGGGCGGTCTCGGCGTCGTCGACGCGGCATTCGATGCCCAGCGCGCCCTGGGCCACGGCGGGCAGGAAGTCCGGCGGCCCCAGTTCGCTCATCATGGGGGCGGCGAGGCCCAGGCGGCGCAGGCCGGCGGTGGCCATGACGATGGCGTCGAACTGGCCTTCCATGAGCTTGCGCAGGCGGGTGTCCACGTTGCCGCGCAGGTCCGCGATGTCCAGGTCCGGGCGCAGGGCCGCGAGCTGGGACTTGCGGCGCAGGGAGCTGGTGCCCACCCGAGCGTGCGGGGGCAGATCGGCCAGGGAGGCGTGGCGCACCGAGAGCAGGGTGTCGGTGGGCCGCTCCCGCTCGGGGTGGATGCCCACCACCAGGCCCGCGGGCAGCTCCACGGGCACGTCCTTCATGCTGTGCACGGCCAGGTCGGCGCGGCGCTCCAGCAGGGCCTCCTCGATCTCCTTCACGAACAGGCCCTTGCCGCCGATCTTGGCCAGGGGCACGTCGAGTATCTTGTCGCCGGTGGTCTTGATGACCAGGAGATCCACGGCCAGGCCGGGGTGATGGGCTTCGAGGCGATCCTTGATGTGGTTGGCCTGCCACAGGGCGAGCTTGGAGCCCCGGGTGGCGATGGTGAGTTTGTCCATGGGCAGGCTAGCCGCAGGTGGAGCAGTCGCCGCCGGAGCAGGACGAGCACCCGCCGCCGCCTCGGGGCGGGCCGGAGAAGGAGGCGTCGTCGGCGAACCCGGGGCCGAAGCCGTGCATCTTGGCGCGGCAGCGGGAGAGGATCTTGCGGGTCTTGGTGCTGCCGCACTTGGTGCAGGGAACGGTCTCGGGCTGTCCGAAGACGAGTTCCTCGAACACGCAGTCGCAGGCGTCGCACTGGTATTCGTACAGGGGCATGTCGGGTCTCCTTGGGGCGGATCAGGAAGCCTGGTCCAGGTAGGGGGTGAGCTCCATGACCGCCTCGAAAAGGTAATAGTCCACCAGCTGGCAGAGCAGGTGCTCCACGGCCAGGTGGACTTCCTGGATGAGCGGGGTGGATTCCGCGTCCACCAGCAGGGCGTGGTCGCAGAAGGGCAGCATCTCTCCGCCGCCGCGGCCGCCCAGCCCCACGGTGGCGAGGCCCTTTTCCCGGGCCGCGCGCAGGGCGAGGTTGACGTTGGCGCTGTCGCCCGAGGTGGAGATGGCCAGCAGCACGTCTCCGGGCTTGCCCAGCGCCTGGACCTGCTTGGAGAACACCTGGTCGAAGCCGTAGTCGTTCCCGATGGCGGTAAGCACCGAGGTGTCGGTCGTCAAGGCCATGGCGGGCAGGGGCGGGCGCTCCAGGAGGAAGCGGTTGACGAACTCTCCGGCCATGTGCTGGGCGTCGGCCGCGGAGCCGCCGTTGCCGCACAGGAGGATCTTGCCGCCCCGGGCCAGGCACACGGCCAGGAGCCGGGCCACCTCCACCACCTTGCGGCCGTTGTCCGCGAAAAACCGCTCCCTGGCCTCCCGGCCCTTGGCCGAGTGGTCGAGGACGATGCGCAGGGCTTCTTCGGACATGGGGTTCTCCTGATGGGGAATGCCGCCGGACGGTCCGGCGCAGGGGGGCGAAGCTACCCCAATTCGCGAGGTCTTTCAACGTGCCGGCCAGCCGGGCCGGGGACTGCGGGGAGCCGGCTGTTCCTCAAGCATTCTGAGGCGTCGGGGCTTTTATTTCCCGCGGTTTTCAGATACAGGCCACATCTGGTCGGGTGCGAAATCCCTTTCATTCACCCTCGGGAGGTATGATATGAAAAAGATTTTGGCGTTTGCGTTCCTGGCGGCCCTGTTCGTTCTTCCCGGCCAGGCCCTGGCCAAGGACGTGGTCAAGCTCGGCTTCAACATCCCGCTGACCGGCGACATCCCGAAGGTGGGCGAGGCGTCCAAGTACGCGGCCGAGATCGTGAAGGAAGAGGTGAACAAGGCGGGCGGCCTGGAGGTCGGCGGCAAGAAGTACATGCTGGAGTTCGTGTACCAGGACAACGAGTCCAAGCCCGAGTCCGCGGTGGCCGCGCAGCTGAAGCTCATCACCCAGGACGAGGTGCTGGGCATCGTGGGCCCGCAGTCGTCCAAGCAGGCCGTGCCCGCGGGCGAGGTGGCCAACGAGAACGAGACCCCCATGATCTCGCCCTGGTCCACCAACCCGGCCACCACCAAGGACCGCCCCTTCGTGTTCCGGGCGGCCTTCCTGGATCCGTTCCAGGCCCCGGTGGCGGCCAACTTCGCGGCCAAGACCTTCAACGCCAAGACCGCGGCGGTCATCTTCGACCTGGCCAACGACTACTCCAAGGGCCTGGCCGAGGACTTCAAGGCCTACTTCGAGAAGAAGTTCGGCGCGGGCAGCGTGAAGTCCTTCGAGTCGCACGGCACCCAGGACCAGGACTTCTCCGGCCAGCTGACCAAGATCATCGCGACCAAGCCCGACTTCATCTTCGTGCCCGACAACTACAACCAGGTGGCGCTGATCATCAAGCAGGCCCGCGACCTGGGCTACAAGGGCCCCTTCATGGGCGCCGACGCCTGGGGCTCGGCCGAACTCATGCCCCTGTGCGGCGACGTGTGCAAGGGCCAGTACTTCTCCACCCACTACACGGCCAAGGGCGCCAAGGGGAAGACCAAGGAGTTCATCGACAAGTACAAGGCCAAGTACGGCTACGAGGCCGACGACGTGGCCGCCCTGACCTACGACTCCATCTACGTGATGCTCTCGGGCCTCAAGAACGCCGGCAAGCTGACCGGCGACGTGGCCAAGGACCGCAAGGCCCTCAAGGACGGCATGCGGGCCATCAAGCAGTTCGACGGCATCACCGGCAAGATGAAGTACGGCGTGAGCGAAGACAACACCCCGGAGAAGTGCGCCGTGGTGGTCAAGATCTCCGACGCCGGCGAGTTCGAGTTCACCGAGTCCGTGTGCCCGTAAGCCCGGACATCATTCTCTGAAAGCCTTTGGCCGGGGGCGGCGAGCCCGCCCCCGGCCCTTTCCGTCCTGCCTCCTGCCGTCGGCTTGACCTGGGGCCGGGGGTAGCCTAAAGCCCGGCGTGACACTACAGACCCGGGGAGCCGCCATGTTCGACACACTCCTCCAGAACATCCTGAACGCATTGCAGTGGGGCAGTTTCTACGCCCTGATCGCCCTGGGCTACTGCCTGGTCTACGGGGTGCTCCTGCTCATCAATTTCGCCCACGGCGACATCTTCATGGTGGGGGCCTACATCGCCTTCTTCGTGTCCACCTTCCTGCTCGGCCAGTACATGGACATGCCCGGCCTGCCGGGCTGGATGGTGCTGGCCCTCGCCGTGCCGGCCACCATGCTGCTCACCTCGGGGGTGGGCGTGTTCCTGGAGCGGGTGGCCTACCGGCCCCTGCGGCGCAAGGGCGTGAACCGGCTCTACGTGGTCATCACCGCGCTCATGTGCGGGCTGATCCTGGAGAACGGCAACCTGTGGCTGCTGGGCGCCAGCCGCAAGAGCTTCCCCGAGCTGCTGGACAAGGCCATCTGGACCTTCGGCTCGGTGAGCGTGACCAACCTGAAGATCCTGGTCATCGTGTCCGCGTTCGCGGTGTTCTGGCTGCTGAACACCATCGTGACCAAGACCAAGATCGGCATGGCCATGCGGGCCCTGTCCTGGGACCGCTTCGCGGTGCCGCTCATGGGCATCCCGCCGGACACCATCATCGTGTTCACCTTCATCCTGGGCTCGTCCATGGCCGCCCTGGCCGGCATCCTCTTCGCCATGAGCTACCCGGTGCTGGACCCCTACATGGGCGCGTCCATCGGGTGGAAGGCCTTCATCGCCGCGGTGGTGGGCGGCATCGGCGACATCCGGGGGGCCTTCGTGGGCGGGTTCATCCTGGGCTTCGTGGAGATCATGGTGGTGGCCTTCTTCCCGTCGTCCTACCGGGACCTGTTCGCCTTCACCATCCTGCTCATCATCATGACCTGGAAGCCCACCGGCCTGTTCGGCGTGGCCAAGACCACCAAGATCTAGGGGGACGCAACCATGCAGCGCTACAACGTCCCCGTCCTGCTGGCCCTGGCCGCCCTGGCCCTGGGCCTGGCCTCCCAGTACGGCTGGATGGACCTCTACGTGCAGACCACGCTCATGTTCCTCTTCATCAACGTGATCATGAGCGCCAGCCTGAACCTCATCAACGGGTACATGGGCGAGTTCTCCTGCGGCCACGCCGGGTTCATGTGCGTGGGGGCCTACGTGTCCTCGGTCGTGTCCGTGGCCCTGTTCGCCAAGTCCAGCTATTTCGGCGAGCCCCTGCTCCCCCCGGCCTGGGCGGTGCTGGGCATGCCCCTGTCGCTGGCGGCCGGCGGGGTGGCCGCGGCCTTCGCCGGGCTCCTGGTGGCCTTCCCCTCGTTCCGCACCCGGGGCGACTACCTGGCCATCATCACCCTGGCGGCCAACTACATCATCATGAGCGTGTTCGTGAACCTGGACGCCATCGGCGGCCCCCGCGGCTTCATGGGCATGAAGAAGGTGATTTCGGCCATGAACGACGTGGCCGACATCCCCTGGATGATGCTGCTCACCTTCGGCTGCACCGTGTTCACCATCTTCATCCTGCGCCGGTTCCTGTCCTCCTCCCTGGGCAAGGGGGTAATGGCCGTGCACCAGGACGAGATCGCGGCCGAGATCATGAGCGTGAACACCAACCGCATCAAGCTGGTGGCCTTCATGCTCTCCTCGGGCCTGGCCGGCCTGGCCGGCGGGCTCATGGCCCACATCATGGGCTACGTGAACCCCTCGGCCTTCGGCATCCTCAAGTCCACCGAGGCCATGGTCATGGTCTACCTGGGCGGCATGGGCTCCCTGACCGGCTCCATCCTGTCCGCGGTGCTCATGACCGGCCTCAGCGAGGCGCTGCGGCCCCTGGGCATCCTGAAATGGGTGGTGATCCCGCTCACCCTCATCCTGCTCATGCAGTTCAGGCCCGAAGGCATCATGGGCAACCGGGAGCTTTCGGACGTCTTCCCGCGGCTGCGCCGCTTCTACCGGTTCAAGTGAGGAGCGCGCCATGTCCCTGCTCAAGATCGAGGACCTGACCATCCGCTTCGGCGGCCTGGCCGCGGTGAGCGAGTTCGACTGCGCCTTCAAGGGCGGCGAGCTCATGGGGCTCATCGGACCCAACGGCGCGGGCAAGACCACGGTGTTCAACATGGTGAGCGGCTTCTACAAGCCCACCTCCGGGAGCATCGTGTTCGACGGCAAGCCCACCGCGGGCCTGAAGCCGCACCAGGTGACGGCGCTGGGCATCGCCCGCACCTTCCAGAACATCCGGCTCTGGAAGGAGATGAGCGTGCTCGACAACATCCGGGTGGCCCAGTACTACCGCCTGGGCTACGGGGTGGCGGACTGCTTCTTCCGCTCCC
>JBFMHA010000075.1:0-18622 GCA_040753075.1 Thermodesulfobacteriota bacterium | reverse complement strand
GGAAAACCAATGCAATCTGAGGTACGTTTCGCCATGGCGGATTTCTCGTAGATTTCATGTCTAGGCAACTGAAATCTATCACAAAACGAGACAATCCGCCATTCTTTTCGTGCAATATCCGGGCTAGTCCCGAAGCCTGAAGGTCATGTCGAACCGCCGGCGCGGGAGTCGGTGAACCCGCCGCCCAGGTAGTCCTGGGCGCATTGGCCGGGCTCGGCGTAGAAGGTCAGGGCCTTGCGCAGCCGCCGGTTCTCCCGGCGCAGGGCGGCGAAGGCCTGCGCCAGTTCCGGAGCGTGGGCCAGGACCGCGGACGCTTCGTCCCGCGCGGCAGGGTCCGGGGAGGGATGGGCTTCCAGGGTGGCCTCCGCGCTACATCCCCAGCAGCACCCCCAGGAGCAGGGCCGGGGAGATGAAGCCGTTCAGGGTGAAGAAGGCGGTGTTGACCCGGGTGAGGTCGTCGGGCTTCACGATGGCGTGTTCGTAGGCGAGCACCACCGAGGTCAGGGCCCAGACCGCGGCGTAGGGCCAGCCCAGGCCCGCGGACCAGCCGGCCAGGCCCAGGAACAGGCTGGTGTTCACGTGGCAGAAGGCGGACAGGGCCAGGCCGGCGTCCAGGCCGAAGCGGGCCGGGATGGAGTGCAGCCCGCGCTCCCGGTCGAAGTCCATGTCCTGGGTGGCGTAGATCACGTCGAACCCGGCCACCCAGAAGGTCACGGCCAGGAGCAGGGCCGCCGCGGGCAGCCGGAACGCCGGCTCGAAGGCGATCCAGCCCGCCACCGGGGCCAGGCCCAGGGTCAGGCCGAGCACGAAATGGCAGGCCCAGGTGAAGCGCTTGGTCAGGGAGTAGAACGCGCACAGGCCCAGCGCCACGGGCGACAGGGCCAGGCACAGGGAGTTCAGGCCGGCGCAGGCCAGCACGAAGAGCCCGGCCGACGCGATGGTGAAGGCCCAGGCCGCGGGCAGGGATATCTCGCCCGTGACCAGGGGACGGCCCTGGGTGCGGGGGTTCTCCCGGTCGAACTTGAGGTCCGCGATGCGGTTGAAGGCCATGGCGAAGGAGCGCACCGCCACCATGGCCAGGCTCACCAGGAGGAACACCCGCCAGCCCGGCCAGCCCCGGGCCGCCAGGAAGGACCCGGCGTAGGCGAAGGGCAGGGCGAAGACCGAGTGCTCGATCTTGACCATCCGGGCCAGGAGAACCAGGGCGCGCATGCGGGAGCTACCCCACCGTGACCAGGCCGTAGTTGCGCTTGCCCTTGCGCAGCACCAGGAACCGGCCGTGCAGCAGGTCCGCGGCCGTGGGGGCGTACACCGGGTCGGCCACCTTGGCGTTGTTCAGGTACACCCCGCCGGACTGTATGGCCTTCTTGGCCTCGCCCTTGGAGGCCACCAGCCCCAGGGCCAGGAGCAGGTCGGGCGCCGGGGGCAGCTCCCCGGCCGATCCGTAGGACACGGCCGGGGCCGCGGCCAGGGCCGCGCGCAGGGTGGCCGGGTCCGCGGACCGGATGTCGCCCTTGCCGAAGAGCACCTCGGTGGCGGCCAGGATCTTGTCCACTTCCGCCTGGCCATGCGCCAGCGCGGTCATCTCCTCGGCCAGGCGGCGCTGGGCCTCGCGCAGGTGCGGGGCCTCGGCCGCGCTCCGCTCCAGGGCCGCGATCTCCTCCTGCTCCAGGAAGGTGAAGAACCTGAGCAGCTTGACCACGTCCCGGTCGTCGGCGTTGACCCAGTACTGGTAGAACTCCCAGGGCGAGGTGAGTTCCGGGTCCATGTATATCGCGCCCTTCTCGGACTTGCCGAACTTGGCCCCGGACGCGGTGGTGAGCAGGGGGAAGGTGAGGGCGAAGGCCTCGCCCCCGGCCTTGCGGCGCACCAGCTCCGCGCCCGCGGTGATGTTGCCCCACTGGTCCGAGCCGCCGATCTGCAGGCGGCAGTCGTGCGCCAGGTAGAGGTGGTGGAAGTCCAGGGCCTGGAGGAGCATGTAGCTGAACTCGGTGTAGGAGATGCCCACCTCGTCGCGCTCGATGCGGTTCTTCACCGACTCCTTGGCCATCATGTGGTTGACCGTGAAGTGCTTGCCGAAGTCGCGCAGGAACTCGATGACCGAGATGGACCTGGTCCAGTCGTAGTTGTTCACCACCCGGGTGTCGTCCCCGAACAGGGCCTGCACCTGGCCGCGGATCCTGGCGATGTTGGATTCGATGACCGCGTAGTCCTGGAGCACCCGTTCCTTGTCCTTGCCCGAGGGGTCGCCGATGCGGCCGGTGGCCCCGCCCATGAGCACGATGGGGTCGTGTCCGGCCCGCTTGAAGCGCAGGAGCGCGAGCAGGGGCACCATGTTGCCGATGTGCAGGCTGGGGGCGGTGGGGTCGAAGCCGCAGTACAGGGTGCGGCCCGGGGTGGAGAACCACTCCTTGACCTTGGCCTCGTCCGAGACCTGGTAGATCAGTCCGCGCCAGGACAGCTCATCAATGATATTCATGGGGATGTTCACGGGTCTTCCAACTGTTGAAGGTTGCGGGGGCCGCGGCCCGGGTGGGGATCGCGGCGTGCGACCATAGCCGGGCCGGGGGCGGGGGTCAACGTCGGGGGGGCATGAGGCCTCTTCAAGGCGGCGGCCCGCCGTCGTGAGGGATGCCGTGGCGGGAAACAGGCGCACGCATGTTTCATGACCCGGCCGCATGACCCGACAAAAAAGGCCCGGGGCTTGCGCCCCGGGCCGTTGTTGTCGTGCGGTTGGCCGCCCCGGCGGGCGGGATGCGCCCGCGGATCAGGACGCGGCGTCGGCCGCCGGGGCCTGGCCCCAGGCCAGGGGGGCCTTCCAGGCCGCCGCCAGGTCGGCCACGGGCAGGGACAGCACCGGCGCATCGCCGCGCACGATCTCCACCGTGTCGCCGGCCAGCACCTCGCCCACCCGGGCGCAGACCTGGCCCGCGAACCGGGCCTCGAAGGCCGCCGCGTCCGCGGGCTTCACCGTGACCAGCAGCCGGGAGTTGGACTCGGCGTACAGCGCGTCCGTGGTCTCCATGTCGCCAGGACAGGTGGGGACTCTGGCCACGTCCAGGCGCGCGCCGATGCGGCCGCCGATGGCCATCTCGGCGAAGGCCACGCCCAGGCCGCCGTCGGACAGGTCGTGGCAGGCCGTGACCAGGCCGTCCTGCATGGCCCGGTGCAGGGCCAGGTAGCGCTCCCGGGCCTCCACCGCGTTGACCTGGGGCACGTCGTGGAACGGCGCGCGGAAGAGCTGGGAGATCTCGCTGCCGCCCAGTTCGGGGTAGGTCACGCCCAGGAGGTAGACCAGGTCCCCGGGCTGCTTGAAGTCCATGGTCACGCACTTCCCCACGTCAGGCGCCACGGCCATGACCGAGTAGAGCACCGTGGGCGGGATGGATATCTTCTTTCCGCCGCCGGCATAATCGTTCTTCATCGAATCCTTGCCGGAAATGCACGGGACCCCGTAGGCCAGGCAGAAATGGGCCAGGGCCTGGTTGGCGCGCACCAGCTGGGCCAGCTTGTAGTGGCCGTCCGGGGTCTTCTCCGACTGCACCGGGTCGCACCAGCAGAAGTTGTCCACCCCGGCCATGTGCCGCGGGTCAGCGCCCGCGGCCACCGCGTTGCGCACCGCCTCGTCGATGGCCGAGGCCATCATCCAGTAGGTGTCCAGGAAGGAGTACTTGGGGCAGATGCCGTGCGAGATCACCAGGCCGCGCTGGCTGCCCAGCACCGGCCGCAGCACCCCGGCGTCGGAGGGGCCGTCGTCGGCCGCGCCGGTGAGCGGCTTCACCGCGCTGCCGCCCTGCACCTCGTGGTCGTACTGGCGCACCACGTATTCCTTGGAGCAGATGTTGAGCCGGCCCAGCATCCGCTTGAGCAGGGCGGCCTGGTCGGCCACGAAGAGCGGCATGTAGGGCTCGTCGTCCTTGGGCCGCTCCCAGACCGCGGTGAGCTGCATCTGGGGCGCGCCGTCGTGCAGGAAGTCCATGCCCATGTAGGCCACGGGCTTGCCCCCGTAGGTCACGTGGAACATGCCGGTGTCCGTGAACTCGCCCAGCACCGTGGCCTCCACGTCCATCTCCCGGGCCAGGGACAGGAACCCGGGGAGCTTGGCCTGGGGCACGGCCAGGGTCATGCGCTCCTGGGCCTCGGAGAGCAGGATCTCCCAGGGGCGCAGGCCGTCGTACTTGAGCGGGGCCTTGGCCAGGTCCATCCGGCAGCCGCCGGCGAAGGTGGCCATCTCGCCCACGGACGAGGACAGGCCGCCCGCGCCGTTGTCGGTGATGGCGTTGTACAGGCCCAGGTCGCGGGCGCGCATGAGGAAGTCGTACATCTTGCGCTGGGTGATGGGGTCGCCGATCTGCACCGCGGTGGCCGGGCTGCCCTCGTGCAGCTCCTCCGAGGAGAAGGTCGCACCGTGGATGCCGTCCTTGCCGATGCGGCCGCCGGTCATGACGATGGCGTCGCCCGGGTCCACGGACTTCTCGTGGCTGGGCCGGCCCGCCACGGTGGCGGGCATGACGCCCACGGTGCCGCAGTAGACCAGGGGCTTGCCCAGGTACTGGTCGTGGAACACGATGGAGCCGTTCACCGTGGGGATGCCGCTCTTGTTGCCGCCGTGCTCCACGCCCTCGCGCACGCCCTCCAGCACCCGGCGGGGGTGCAGCAGGCGGGGGGGCAGCTCCTCCTTCCAGAAGGGCGAGGCGAAGCAGAACACGTCGGTGTTGCACACCAGCTCCGCGCCCAGGCCGGTGCCCATGGGGTCGCGGTTCACGCCCACGATGCCGGTGAGCGCCCCGCCGTAGGGGTCGAGCGCCGAGGGGCTGTTGTGGGTCTCCACCTTGATGCACACCGCGTGGTCGTCGTCGAAGCGGATGACCCCGGCGTTGTCCTTGAACACCGACAGGCAGAAGTCGTCCTTGCCCATGCGCTGGCGCAGGATCCTGGTGGAGCCGGCGATGAAGGTGGGGAAGAGTCCGTCGATCTCGTAGCGCTCTTCCTGGTCCCTGTTCTCGTAGGCGATCCTGGCGTTGAAGATCTTGTGCTTGCAGTGCTCGGACCAGGTCTGGGCCAGGACCTCGATCTCGGCGTCGGTGGGCTTGTCGCCCAGGCCCGCGTCCTTGCGCCTGGCCTGCACCGCGGGGTCGGCGTAGTGGTCGCGGATCGCGTGCAGCTCCTCCAGGGACAGGGCCAGGGTGTTGTCCCGGGAAAAGGCCAGGAGCGCCTCGTCGTCCATGGCCGCGAGGTCGATGATGGCCACCTCGTCGCTGGCCTTGCCCGTGACCTCCGCGGCCCGGGCCGGGAAGCCCGGCTGCGCGGCCCATTCCTCGGCGCTCTTCAGTTCGAAGCGCTGGATGAGCTCGTTGGCCAGCAGGTCGCGGCCGATGCGCTCCACGTCGTCGCGCTCCAGGCAGCCGCCGGACAGCAGGTACTGGATGGAGGTGTACACGTGCAGGTCCTTGGCCCGCTCCCGGTCCAGGCCCAGCACCAGGGCCGCGGTCTCCCGCGCGGTGCGGCCCTCGTTGTCCGTGACCCCGGGGCGGAAGCCCACCTCCACGATCCACTCGAAATCCCTGGCCAGGGGGGCGAGGGACGCGGTCTGGACCACGGGATCATGGAAGGCCCCGGCCGCGATGACCCGGTCGATGCCGGCCTGGTCCACGCCCTGGACCGTGAACACCTTGACGAGCCGGACCGTGTCCACGGGCAGGCGCAGCGCCCCCTGGATTGCCCTGGCCGCCTTGCGGCCGCCCGTGTCCTCCACGTGCGGCAGAAGCCCCACCTCGATCCGCGTCAGCATGCTGGACATGAAGATTGCCTCCGGCGGCCAGGAGGGAGGGGAAACTTTTTTGAGAAAAAAGTTTCCCCTCCCTCCTGGACCTCCCAACCCTTCAAAAACTTTTGTTGTTTTGGATATCGCCCGCGACCGGAGGTCGGTGGCGAAGCCCCTTGGTACTCCATAGGAGGAGAATGCGCAATTTCCGGGAATGGGGGCTAGTTGCTGCGGGAGAGCACGAAATCCAGGATCTGGGAGAGAAGCGCGGCCTCGGGTCCCTGCGGGAATGCGGAGAGGGCCGCGGCGGCCTTGGCCGCGTGGTCGTGGGCGGCCTGGCGGGTGCGCTCGGGATGCCCCTCGGCCCGGATGCGGGCCAGGTGCGAGGCGATCTCGGCCTCGTCCAGGGTCCCGGCCGCGAACTTGGCGGAAAAGGCCGCGCGTTCGGCCGGGACCATCTGCTCCAGGTAGAGCAGGAGCGGCATGGTCACCTTGCCCTCGCGCAGGTCGCCGGCCTCGGGCTTGCCGAAGGCGTCGGGTCGGGCCGTGTAGTCCAGGGAGTCGTCCACCAGCTGGAAGGCCACGCCCAGGTGCAGGCCGAACTGCAGGGCCGCGTCCTCCAGCTCCTCCTCCGCGCCGGCCAGGATGGCCCCGCACTGGCACGCGCCCTGGAACAGGTAGGCGGTCTTGCCGGTGATGATGTCCATGTAGCGGTCCAGGCCCAGGTCCGGCTTGCGGGTGGCCCCGATCTCCATGACCTCGCCGGTGGCGGTGCGCATGATGGCCTCGGACAGGACCCAGGTCAGGCGCGGATCGCCGTACTCGGCCACCAGCCGGTTGGCCAGGGCCAGGAGCACGTCCCCGGCCAGGATGGCCTCCTGGTCGCCGAAGACCAGGTGGGCGGTCTGCCGGCCGCGGCGCAGGTCCGCGCCGTCCAGGATGTCGTCGTGGAGCAGGGTCGCGGTGTGCAGGAGCTCCAGGGAACAGGCCAGGGGATAGGGGTCCATGTGGGCCGGGGCCTGCAGCGCCCGGGCCGCGAGCAGCACCAGCATGGGCCGCAGCCGCTTGCCTCCGGCCAGGAGCGCGTGCTCCACCACGGGACGGACCACCGGGTCCAGGGCCGCGGCCTGGCGCTCCAGAAACCCGTTCACCCGGGGAAGCTCGGCCTGAATGAAGGCGAACACGTCGGACATGGGCGTTTCCTTAGCCGCACCGCGGCCGGAGCGCAAGGCGTATTTCGCGCCTCCCCGGCCGGCCCGGGGAGCGACGCCCTTCCTGATCACGCAGCATCGGTTGACTTGCCGTCGACAAACGTGCACCAATTCATAGGACAATGCCCGAGTTCCCGAGGAGGCGGCCATGAACGCTTGGATCAGGACCTTGCGCGGAGTTCTGGCTGGAATTCTTCTCCTTGCCCTGCCGGGCCTGCCCGCGCATGCCGGGGAGAAGCTGCGCGTCGCCACCGAGGGGGCCTACCCGCCCTTCAACTACGTGGACGCCCGCGGAGAGCTGGGCGGCTTCGACGTGGACATCGCCAAGGCCCTGTGCCGGGCCATCTCGGCCGAGTGCGATTTCGTGGCCGCGCCCTGGGACGGCATCATCGACGGCCTGGAGGCCGGGAAATACGACGTGATCGCGGCCAGCATGGCCTACACCGAGGAGCGGGCCAGGCGGGTGGAGTTCACGGACAGGTACTACCGCACCACGTCCTCCTTCGTGGCCCGGCGCGGTTCGACCCTGGACACGAGCGTGGAGGGGATGCGCGGCAAGACCGTGGCCACCCAGCGGAGCACGGTGCACGCCGACTACCTGGCCGCCACCTACGGTTCGTCCGTCACCCTCAAGATTACCGATACCCAGGAGGGGGCCTTCGACCTCCTGGTAGCGGGCCAGGCGGACGCGGTCCTCTGCAACAGCCTGACCGTCCTGGGCTTCCTGCGCAGCGACAAGGGAAGGGATTTCGCCTATATCGGGGAGCCGCTGACCGGAAAGAATCTGTCCAGCTCCGCCCACATCGCCCTGCGCAAGGGCAACGTCAGGCTGCGCGACGCGTTCAACAAGGCCCTGCAGGAGATACGCATCAGCGGCGAATACGACCAGATCAACCAGAAGTACTTCCCGTTCAGCATCTACTAGCAGCCAGCAAGGACTCCCGGCCATGTCCCCCGCTCCAGCTCCCGCCGCCCGATCCGAGGGGAAGGCCACGGGCATCCTGGGGAGGAGGATCGGGCTGGTCCCGGCCTCGCGGCTGCTGGGCGCGGCCATGGTGGCTGCGGTGGGCGTGCTGGCGCTGCTCGTGGTCTACGCCATGGACAGCATCTCGGACCAGGCCCTGGACACCCGGGACAGGGTGCTGCCGGGAATCATGGAGAGCCAGCGCACCATGCTCAACGTGGAGCGCCTCCTGCGCTTCGGCGAGAGCGTGGCCCTGGCCGCGGACCAGGCCGCGCGCCACGACGCCCTGAACCTGGCCCAGACCCTGGCCCAGGCCATGTTCTACGAGCAGGACCGGCGGGTCAGCGACGCGGCGCGCGAGGCCTTCCACACCATCCGCCGGATCGCCGAGCTCCGGGACCAGGAGGAGGCGCTGCTGGCCATGGGGCAGGGGGCGCAGGCCCTGCTGCTGCGCCACGAGGCGGCCAGGGCGTGGGGGGAGACCGCGGCCAGGATCGAGGAGCTCTCGCGGAGCGTGTCCCGGGATGCGGTGCGGGTCACGGCCGAGAATTTCACCTCCATCGCCGGCCGGGCCCGGCGCTCCATGCTCGCCGCGGCGGCGGCCCTGGGCTGCGTCTTGCTGGTGGCCCTGGCCGCGGTGGCCTTCATCCGCAGGCACATCCTGGCGCCGGCGCTGCAGGCGGCCGGCGGGCTGGAGCGGATCGGGCGGCACGAGCAGGAGGTCCGGCTGCCCGCGGCCAGGATCCGGGAGTTCGACATGGTGAACCGCGCCGTGGAGCGCCTGGGCGCGCTCCTGGTCCAGAACGCGGAGCGCCGCCGCGAGCTGGTGGCGGAGATCGCCGAGCGCCAGGCCGTGGAGGAGCAGCTGGCCTCCCTCAACCGCCGGCTGGAGGATCTGGTGGGCGAGCGCACCCGGGACCTGGAGGCCCAGGCCGCGAAGCTCCAGGCCGCCAACGCGCGGCTGCGCGACCTGGACGAACTCAAGTCCGGGTTCCTGTCCTCGGTGTCGCACGAGCTGCGCACCCCGCTGACCTCCATCTTCGGCTTCGTGAAGCTGGTGGCCAGGGACTTCTCCCGCCACTTCGTCCCGCTGGCCGAAAGCGAGGCCCAGCTCCGGAAGAAGTCGGCCAGCATCCAGGACAATCTGGGAATCGTGATCGAGGAGGGGGAGCGGCTGACCCGGCTCATCAACAACGTGCTGGACCTCTCGCGCATCGAGTCCGGCCGCATGCCCTGGAACGACCGGCGGCTGGCCCTGCGCGCCTGCCTTGGCCAGGCGGCGGAAAGCGTGGCCGGCCGATTCGCGCCCTTCACCCGGACCCGGCTCGTGGTGGATGCGCCGGCCGGCCTTCCCGATCTCCACGCGGACCCGGACCGCATCAAGCAGATGCTCATCAACCTCCTGGACAATGCGGCCAAGTTCGCCCCGGGCGGCGAGGTGCGGCTCACGGCCTCGGACGGCGGCGCGGGCCGGGCGCGCATCACCGTGTCCGACAACGGGCCGGGCATTCCGGCCGGAGACCTGGAGGGCATCTTCAACCGGTTCCAGCAGGCGGGCAGCGTGGAGAAGCAGGCCGGCAAGCCGACCGGGGCGGGCCTGGGCCTGGCCATCTGCAGGGAGATCGCGGAGCACTACGGGGGGAGTATCTGGGCGGAATCGGAAGCGGGCCGGGGCAGCAGCTTCCATGTGGACATGCCCGGCATCGGGCCGGCCGGGGAGGAGCCTCAGTCCGAAGCCTGAACCATTCCCGCCAGCCGCGCCAGGGCCGTCCGTCCCGCCTCGCCCATGGACCGGGACAGGTCGCCCACGTAGGCGTCCACGTGGGCGCAGAGGATGGCGTCGTCCAGCTCCCGGGCCAGGGACCGGGCCAGGGGCCACACCCGGGCGCGGTCCTCCCGGGCCGCGTCCAGGCTGGCGCGGATGGTCCGCTCCAGCGCGGCCAGCCGCTCCTTTCCCAACGATCTTTTCGCGCAGATCACGCCCAGGGGCAGGGGGCCTCCGCCCTGGCCGTCCCACCACGCGCCCAGGTCCAGGCGGACCTCCAGCCCGTAGCGCTGCGGCGCCAGGGCGGTCTCGTGGATGAGCAGCCCGGCGTCGGCCCGGCCCTCCCGCACCTCGTCCGCCACCCGGTCGTAGACCACGGGAACGGCCTCGAAGTCCGGGCCCAGCGCGGCCCGCAACAGGGCGCACGCCGTGGTCATCAGGCCCGGCACGGCCACCCGCCGGGGCGTCCCGGCCGCGCCCGGCGCGGCCACCAGCTTGGGCCCCGCCCCCCGGCCGAAGGCCGCGCCCGCATCCAGGATCTCGTACTCCGCCAGTCCCAGGCCCCGCACCGCGGACACCTTGACCACGTCGTACTCGCCGCGGCCCGCGGCGCGGTTCAACTCCTCGACATCATGCCAAAAAAACCGCGCGTCCGGCGCGTCCGGCACATACCCCAGCACCCACGCCCCGAAGATGAACGTATCGTTCGGGCAGGGCGAAACGGCGACGGTCAGGGCGTCCATGCAGCCACTCCATGTCAAGGTCCAGGGGGTTACCCCCTGGCGAGGGGTGCAGGGGGCGAGGAGCCCCCTGCCCGGGGCCTGGGGCGGCGTCCCGGCTACTGCCCCAAGAGCGTTCCCAGGGCCGAGCCCAGGCCGGTCAGGGCGGCGTCCAGGTCCCAGTCCCGGGGCGGGCGGGCGCCCACCCGGTTGGACACGGTGCGGACCTGGAGGAAGGGCAGGCCGCAGCGCAGGCAGGCCAGGGCCAGGGCGAAGCCCTCCATGTTCTCCAGGAGCGCGGCGTGGCGGGCGTACAGGGTGGCGGCCCGCTCCGGGGTGGCGGAGACGCCGGCCACGGTGAGGCTGGGGACCCGGGGCCAGGCCGGGTTCAGGCCGAGGCCCAGGGCGCCGGCCGCAGCCTCGGGGGTGAGGTCCAGGGTGTCCCAGACCCGGCGGCCCTGCTGTTCGGCCAGGGCGATGCCGATGCCGCGGGAGTCCACGCCGTCGCCCGCGTGCAGGCCCACCTCGGGCCAGGTCTCGCTGGAGGGCAGGACGACCGCGCCCAGGGGCAGGACTTCGGGATCGAAGCTGCCGGCCACGCCCAGGTTCACCGCGCCGGTGGTGTCCGGGTGGCGGCCCAGGAACAGTCCCAGGGACAGGGCGGCGTTGACCGGCGAGATGCCGGTGACCAGGGCCCGGGCCTTGCCCAGGCGGGGCAGCTCCACGGTGGCGTGCCCGCCGCGGCCGAGGTTGGGCGGCGTGCAGTGGGGGGCCAGGGAGGCCTCCATCTCGCGGGTAGTGGCGAAGCACAGGACGATCATGGTTCACCTTTCCTCAATCGCACCAGGATATGGCCTGATTCCAGCCGGTCGGAGGCCACCTGCGCGGCCTTGGCGTGGCCGGCGATGACCGCGAGCTTCCAGCGCGAGTCCGCGTCGGCCGCGATCTCGGCCTCCATCTCCTGGCCGGGCGGCAGGGACCGGAGGTGCAAACTCACCTCCCGGAACCCGCTTCAGCAGTCCTTCCAGCACGTGATCCGTTGCATAGTGGTCCGGGGCTACAGCCGCCAGTAGTCGAAGCCCGCCTTGCGCATGGCCGCGGGGTCGAGCACGCCCTTGATGTCCATGAGGGGCGCGCCCTTGGGGTTGGCGTACATGGCCTTGAGGTCCTTGGCCTTGAGCCCGGCGTAGGCCGCGTGCGACACGGCCAGGATCAGGGCGCTCAGGCCGGTGAACTCGTCCAGGCCGGACAGGTTGAGGCCGTATTCCTCGCGGGCCTCTTCGGGATCGGCCAGGGGGTCGTGCACCAGCACCTCCGCCCCGTATTCGGCCAGCTCGCGCACCACGTCCGCCACCTTGGAGTTGCGCAGGTCCGGGACGTTCTCCTTGAAGGTCAGGCCCAGCACGCCCACCCGCGCGCCCTTCACCAGGCAGCCGCAGCCGATCATGCGCTTGACCGTGGTCTCGGCCACGTGCTTGCCCATGGAGTCGTTGATGCGCCGGCCGGCCAGGATGACCTCGGGGTGGTAGCCCACGGACTGGGCCTTGAAGGTGAGGTAGTAGGGGTCCACGCCGATGCAGTGGCCGCCCACCAGGCCGGGCCGGAAGGGCAGGAAGTTCCACTTGGTGCCCGCGGCCTGGAGCACCTCCAGGGTGTCGACGCCCATGCGGCCGAAGAGCAGGGAGAGCTCGTTCATGAGCGCGATGTTCAGGTCGCGCTGGGTGTTCTCGATGACCTTGGCGGCCTCGGCCACCTTGATGGACGAGGCGCGGTGGGTGCCGGCCGCGACCACCTCGGAGTAGAGCGCGTCCAGCAGGTCCAGGGTGGCCTCGTCCTGGCCGGCCACCACCTTCACGATGGTCTCCAGGGTGTGCACCTTGTCGCCCGGGTTGATGCGCTCGGGCGAGTAGCCCACGAAGAAGTCCCGGCCGCAGGACAGGCCGGAGCGCTCCTCCAGGAGCGGCACGCATACCTCCTCGGTGAGGCCGGGGTAGACCGTGGACTCGTAGCAGACCACCGCGCCGGGCGCGAGGTTCTCGCCCACGGTGCGGGAGGCGCCGATCACCGGCCGCAGGTCCGGGGCGCGGTTCTCGTCGATGGGCGTGGGCACGGCCACGATGATCACCCCGGCCTTCTTCAGCTGGGCCGGGTCCGCGGTGAAGGTCGCGTCGCAGGCGGCCAGCGCGTCGGGCTCGACCTCGCCCGTGCGGTCCCGGCCCTGGGACAGCTCGCGCACCCGGGAGTGGGAGATGTCGAAGCCGATGACGTCGAAGCGCCGGGCCAGGGCCACGGCCAGGGGCAGGCCCACGTAGCCCAGGCCCACCACGGCCAGGGGGGTGCGGCGGCTCTTGAGGTCCTCGAAGCGTACCATGCGGTGTTCCTTGTAGGGGTTGCGGGCTGCGCCCGGGTGGACAATCCTGCCCCGGCCCGGGTATGGGAGCCCATGCAGCTTGACTGGCGTCTTTTCCTGCTGGCCCTCGGGCTGGCGTTCGTGCTCGAGGGCGCGGTCTATTTCGTCGGGGCCGAGCGGCTGCGGCCGGTGCTCAGGCTCCTGTCCGAGCGCCCGGCCGGGGACCTGCGCAAGCTGGGCCTCACCGCCATCATCCTCGGCCTGCTCCTCGTCTACTTCGTCCGGTCCTGATTCCCGGGACCGTCCAGCGGACCAATACGCCATTGCGCGCCGGGACGGAAGCCCCGGCGACGCGCCTCCTATTCCGCCTTTTCCGCCAGGTGCACCGCCACGATGCCCGAGAGCATGGGGTGCCAGGAGACCCGGGCGAAGCCGGCCCGGGCCAGTTCCGCGGCGAGCTCCCCGGGCTCGGGAAAGGCGGCGATGGTGTCGGCCAGGTAGGCGTAGGCCTTGGCGTCGCCGGAGAACACCCGGCCCAGGGTCGGCAGCACCTGGTGCAGGTAGAAATTGTACAGGCCCTTCCAGACCCTGCGCTGGCCCGAGCCGAACTCCAGGATGCACAGCCGGCCGCCCGGGGCCAGGACCCGGTGGATCTCGGCGTAGGCCTCGGCGCGGGGCAGGATGTTGCGGATGCCGAAGGCGATGGTCACGCTGTCCACGCAGGCGTCGGGCAGGGGCAGGCAGCGGCCGTCGGCGAGGGCGGGCAGGGCGCGGTCCGCGCGGCCGCCCTTGAGCTTGGGCCGGCCCTTCCGGAGCATGGGCAGGCTGAAGTCCATGGCCAGGACCCTGGCCCAGGGGTGCTGGCGCAGGATCTCCACGGTCACGTCCAGGGTGCCGGCGGCCAGGTCCAGGACCCGGCCGGTGGGGCCGCGGCGCACGTGGCGCACCAGGCGGTAGCGCCACCAGAGGTCCATGCCCAGGGACAGGGCGTGGTTCAGGAAGTCGTACCAGCCGGCGATGCGGCCGAACATGCCGGCCACCCGGCGGCCGTGTCCGGCCGGGTCGGGCGCGGGCCGGGGGTCAGTCCCGGGGGTCGGTGCGGACATCGGTCTCCGTCGCGTCCTCGGTGATGGTGCGCAGCACCTCCTGGTAGATGGAGGCGAAGAACTCGTTGAAGTTGGTGGGGGAGATGCGGCCGGTCTCGATGAACTTGACCACGATCTCCTTGGTCACCTGCAGGGCTTCCTTTTTTTCCTTGTCCATGCGGACCTCCTGTGCGCGCCGGAGACCCTTCCGGGTGTTCGGCTCCCCGGCCGGGGATGCGCGGTTCTCCCGGCCTCCTGCGGCGCTCCCCGCCACAAAAAAACCCGCCCGGGGGGAAACGGCCACGACCACCGTGGGCGTACCGGGCGGGAAAAAAGAAAAAACCCGGGAAGGCCACTCCTTTTTCCGGGCGGTCTACCACCAAGCCGGCCGGGAGTCGAGACGGGCGGCGAGGCGGGGGGCGGTTCCGATTGCCGGGAGGGCTGAATTCTGGGAATGTCGCCGGGAAGTCTCGTCCACATTCTGGAGAAGAATCATGCCGACGCTCACCATGCGTTACACCGGCCCCGCCCCCGTGGAAAAGGCGCTCCGTGATTATGGATGCAAGTCTCCGTTCCATGTGGTCCGCGCGGGCATGATGGGCGAGATCATCTGTTTTCTCACCACGTCCCCCCTGGAGTTCATCGATTGGCTGTGGGACGGTGAAAAACCGGTGTTCGAGTCCGAGGCCGCGGTGAAGGGGTTTTACGGCGTGTTCCTTGGAATGTGGAACCATCTGGCCAGGCACCAGGAAGCCGGTCGGCCGTTTTCCTTCCAGAAGCTGCCCTTGCCGCGGAGCGGGCGGGAGTTCCGGGAGGCCCTCCGGGTCCGTCTGGAGGAGACGATCATATTCATGGACTGTTTCCTTCCCGATCCCGAAGACCCCCTCCCAGGGGATCTGCGCTCCCTGGTGGACGAGATGGGCGGATACATGACGGGCCTGGTGAACCTGGCCGAAGCCCTGCCCGAGGCTCCGGGAGAGGAGCCGGTCGCGGCCGCGAGCCTGGCCGAATGG
This sequence comes from Thermodesulfobacteriota bacterium, assembly GCA_040753075.1. Lineage (GTDB taxonomy): Bacteria > Desulfobacterota > Desulfovibrionia > Desulfovibrionales > Desulfovibrionaceae > UBA6814. Next base: position 3,751 of record JBFMHA010000075.1, on the reverse strand, counting down.
AAACGGTGCGACGCGGGGGTGAACCGCCTGGCGGCCAGGCTGGTCCGCCAGGCGGCCCTGGAGCGACGGGCCATGCTGCGGAATCGGCAGGAAAGCGCGCCCAGGCCGGAGCGTGCGCCGCTCCGCCTGGTCAAGTCGAGGCGTTGACCCCGGCGTCCGCCAAGGCCCGGCGGCCTAGCGCTTGAGGCCGATGGAGAACGCCGCGGCCACCGGGCCGCCCAGCTCCCAGTAGCGCCGGTCCTCGGGCATGTAGGCCAGGGGGGCGATGGCGGCCGGGTCGGGCTTGCCCTCGGCGGTCAGGCAGTCGGGCCGGACCTTCACGTCCTTGATCTCGCCCACGAACATGGTGTGCAGCCCCAGGTCATGGGTGTGGATCAGTTCGCACTCCAGCACCACGGGGAACCCCTCGGGATACGGCGCGTTGACCAGGGAGGAGCGGACCGGCGTCAAGCACAGGTCCTCGTACTTGTCCCGGTCCCGTCCCGAATGGATGCCGCAGCAATCCGCAATGAGCACCTGGTCCCGCGAGGGGATTGACAAGGTATAGGCCTTCGAGTGAAGCAAGTTCCCGTACGTATAGGTCGCCTGCCGCAACGACACCGTCACGCAAGGCGGCTTGGAGCAGCAGATGCCCCCCCAGGCGGCGGTCATCAGGTTCGGCTTGCCCTCCTTGTCGTAGGTACCGACGAGGAGCACGGGGGTAGGGAAGAGAATGGGTTTGGGGCCGAGGGAGTGCATAACGCGTCCTTTTATTTGATATATTTTTGGAGGGTGCTGACGATGGCTACCCGAGGTGATTTAAAGAATTGGACAGTAGAAGCACTGAAGGCTTTAGGTGGGCATGGTTCGATAGTCAAGATATTCGAATGGATATGGAAAACGTATGAACAGGAGTTGAGAAAATCAGGATCACTGTTTTTTACATGGCAGTATGATGTTCGGTGGGCTGCCCAAGTTCTTAAGCATTCTAATGTGATAAGGTTGGCAGACGGTGGAGGTTGGGTATTAATCTGAAGCCGGGCGAACTGCCAACAGACTAACAAAAAAGGCCCCGCCTTCCGGCGGGGCCTCTTCATTTCTCAATCGGCCAGCGCAGCCTACTTCTTGTTCTTCTGGGCCTCGGCCAGCAGGTCGGCCAGGCTGGTGACGGCGGCTTCGCCGGAGGTGGTCTGCTTGGGGGCGTGCTGCTTCCAGTCCTTGCGCTCGCGGGCTTCCTGGATCTCGCGGGCGTCGGCCGGGGTCAGGGAGATGCGCCGCTCGGCCGGGCTTACGTTCTCCACCAGGAGGGTCACGCTGTCGCCGGCCGCCAGCTTCTCCAGCTCCGCGGGCTTCTCGGACTTCTTGATGTTGGACTTGGGCAGCAGGCCGGTGACGCCGGGCTCCAGGTTCACGAACAGGCCGAAGCTCTCGCGCTTCTCCACCGTGCCGGTGACGGGCTGGCCGGGCTTGTACTTCTCGGCCACCTCGGCCCAGGGGTCGCCCTGCGCGTCGCGCATGGACAGGCCCACCCGCCGGCGCTCGGCGTCGAACTCCTTGATGACCGCGGCCACCTCGTCGCCCACGGACACCACGTCGCCGGGCTTCACCACCCGCTTCACGTAGCTCATCTCGCTCACGTGGACCAGGCCCTCGATGCCCGGCGCGATCTCCACGAAGGCGCCGAAGTCGGCCAGGCGCGCCACCTTGCCGGTCACGGTCTGGCCCTCCTTGAAGGTCCCGGCGGCCAGGGTCCAGGGGTCGGGCATGGCCTGCTTGGCGGACAGGGACACCTTGAGCCGGCCCTTCTTGTCCCGGCCCACCTCGGTGACCTTGACCTTGACGGAGTCGCCCACGGCCACGGCCGCGGCCGGGTCGTCGATGCGGGACCAGGACAGCTCGGACACGTGGATCAGGCCGTCCACGCCCGGGGCCACCTCGGCGAACGCGCCGAACTGGGCCAGCCGGGTCACGGTCACCTCCAGCTCGGTCCCGGGCTGGATGCTGGCCTCGAACTGCTTCTGGGCCTCGTCGCGCTCGGCCTCCAGCAGGGCGCGGCGGGAGAGGACCACGTTGCGGCCCCGCTCCTCGAACTTGATCACCGCGAAGCTGTAGTGCTTGTTGGTGTGCTCGGCCGGGTCGGTTCCGGGGCGCAGGTCCATCTGGCTGGCGGGGCAGAAGGCCCGCCGGCCGAAGGCCACCACGTTGAACCCGCCCTTGCAGGGGCCGGCCACCCGGGCCTCCACCGGCAGCTTGGACTCGTAGGCCTGGCGCAGCATGTCCACGCCGCCCGCGCCCGAGAGCGCCTTGGACAGCTTGATCCCGCCCGTGCCCACGTTGACCACGTACAGGTCCAGCTCGTCGCCTTCCTTGACCGTGACCTGGCCGTCGTTGTCGGTGAGCTCCACGCGGTCCACCACGCCGTCGCGCTTGTCGCCAACGTCCATGAACACGGTGTTGGCGTCCATGCTGATGACGCGGCCCTTGACCTTGTCCCCGGGCTTGAGGGCGCCCTGGGATTCCTGCTGCGAAGCCTCGAACAGGGCGGCGAAGCTCTCTTCGCCCTGGCCGTTGGAGGGGGTTTCGTCGGACATGATAGTCTCCTGAAATGCGGAAATGGCCGCGACGAACGCGGCGAGCGCCCTCTTGGTACAGATTGCGCCGAATGTAAAGCCCCCCTCCCGGCCCGCGCCGGGCGCGCCGCGGCGGGCTAGTCGTCGAAACCGGGCGGCGCGCCGTCGAAGCGTTCCGGCGCGGGAGGCGTGCGTTCGTTGGCCCGCACGATGTCCAGGCCCGCGGCCCGGCCGATGCGTTCGTACGAGCCCGCGGTCAGCCGCTGCGCGCCCAGCGGCGTCACGAAGATGGCCGGCGCGGCCCTGACCGGGCACTTGTTCTCGCAGAACCCGCAGCCCGCGCAGCGCTTCTCGTCCACCACCGGGACCCCGGCCCTTTTCCCGGGCCGCTTCTCCAGGCGGATGGCGTCGTAGGGGCAGGCCTCGTCGCACACCAGGCAGGCCAGGTCCTGCTCGAAGGCCAGGCACTTCTCGGGCCGCACCACGGCCGTGCCCAGCTTGGCCCAGGGCTTCTCCCGCAGGTCCAGGGGCCGAAGCGCGCCGCTGGGGCACACCGCGCCGCAGGCCAGGCACAGGGGCTCGCAGGCCCCGCGCCGGGCCACGGCCAGGGGGGAGAGCAGCGCGGCCAGGCCCAGCCCTCCGCCCGCGGGCTGCAGCATGTTGCTGGGGCAGGCCTTCATGCACAGGCCGCAGCGCAGGCACAGGGCCAGGAAGTCGCTCTCGGGCAGGGCCCCGGGCGGCCGCACCAGGGACTCGGGCATGGGCTCGCCGAACGCGGCCCGGCCCCGGAACTCGTACAGCCCCACCCGGGCCGCGACCACCGCGGCCAGCCCCGCGGCCACCGCCCCCACCGCCTCCCGGCGGGACAGGTCCACCGCCGGCGCGGGCCGGGGCGGCGCGGGCCGGCCGGCGAAGGCCACCGCGTTCTCCGGGCACGCGTCCGCGCAGGTGCGGCAGCCGATGCACTCCCGCTCCCGGGTGGCGCGGGGGTCCTCCTCCGGGATGGCCTCCATGGGGCAGCGCCGCGCGCAGGCCCCGCAGGCGGTGCAGGCTTCCGACACCCGGCGGCGGTGCAGGCGGCGGCCCGGGTGCGCGCACAGCCCCAGCAGCGCGCCGGTGGGGCACAGGTAGCGGCACCAGAAGCGGGGCGCCCGGCGCAGGAGCCCGAACACGGCCGCGAAGAACAGGAGGTGGAACAGGGT
>JBFMHA010000074.1:0-18841 GCA_040753075.1 Thermodesulfobacteriota bacterium | reverse complement strand
CCCCCCTTTTGAGAAAAAGGGGGGTTTCCCCTCCCCTCTCGCGCTCTCCCCTCCCTTTCCCCCGAAAACTTTTGTGACGGGCCTTCGGCCCTTCAAGAGGGGCGGCGCTCGCTCCTACCCCTCCTGCTCCTTGCCGAGCTGGCGCAGGAAGGCGTGGAGGAAGGCGTGGGGCGCGGGGTTGTCGCCTACGGCCATGGCGGCGAGCAGGGTGACGTGATTGCCCCGGGGGGTGGTGGTGGGTTCGAGGTCGAGCACATGGTCCTGGCGGTAGGGGGCTACGCCCAGGGGGATGGTGAGCGTCCAGGACTTGCCGGAGCGGGTCCAGGCGGGGGGCTGCGATGCGGCGTGCCGGGAGGCCATGAGGTCCAGGAGGTCGCGGAGCCGGAAGTGCTTGGAGCGGGTCCCGGCGATGCCCAGGAATTCGCCCTGTTCGGAGCGGACCACCAGGGGGTTGTCCAGGAGGTCCTGGGGGGGCTGCGGGCCGGGCGCGGGTTCGGGGGCTGCAGGCGCGGGGGGCTCGGGGCCCAGCGGGGTGAGGCTGAACCGCTGGCGCCCGCCATCCTTGGTGCGGATGCAGATGATCCGGCCGGGGACCTCGGCGGCGGTGTCCTGGTCCGGGGGCGGGGGGCTGGCCGGGGGCGGGGTGTATTCGAGCCGGTCCAGGCGGGCGAGGGCGGAGTCCAGGCGCTGGGCGAGGAGGGCCAGGGTCTGGGTGAGGCCGTCGAGGGTCTGGGCCAGGTCCTGGTCCGGGGCCGGAAGAGCCTCGCTTATCGATAAGCGACGATTTGAATAAAGCCTGGGAAAGCTGTTGGTTAGGAGGCGTCTGATTTCCTGCGCCGAGAGCCCCTGGGCAAAGCCGTCGCGGATGGCGACGCAGACCTGGGCGGCCAGGGGAGGGAACCGGAGGGGCTTGCCCGCGGTGATGGCCGGGATGAATCCGGGGAATTTGCGGCGATAGCTCTTGATGGTGGTCACGGACACGCCGAGGGCTCGGGAGAGGTCCGCATGGGTCAGGCTGTCGTCGCTCATCGTCGCTCTTTCATGAAATATTTTTGGCGTGTTGGATTGATCGGTAAGCGAAACACGCGGGGAGGTCAAGGCCGCGGCGGCGGGAGCGGCTCCAGGGGAGGGCGGGGTGGGCCGCGAACCCGGGCGAAGGCGCAGGGGCCGCTTCCCTAGCCAGGGAGGAGCGTGCTATGTTCGCGGCAAAGCGGAGGAAGGGCCGTGGCCGGGAAGGTCCGGCCGGGGGGGCGTCGCCTGCCGGGCGGGCAGATGTGCTGCTGCGGCTGCCGGCAACCGGACCGCTTCATCGTCAACACCGTGGGCAGCCATGTGGAATCAGCGCCGCAATGAAAAGATGAATCCGGGGATGCTGCGCCGGGCGCGTCGGCCTCTGGCGGACAGGGACGCGCCGTGAGCCTGCGCGACCGTCCGGTGGCCGTCCTGGGGGCCACGGGCTACATCGGCGGCCGGCTGGTTCCGCGGCTGCTGGATTCGGGCTGGCGGGTGCGGGCCGTGGCGCGTTCGGCCTACAAGCTGCGCTCCCGGCCCTGGGGCGCCCATCCCGGGCTGGAGGTGGCCGAGGCCGACGCGCAGGACCTCCCGGCCCTGTCCCGGGCCCTGGCCGGGTGCGGGGCGGCCTATTACCTGGTGCACTCCATGGCGCCCGGGGTGCGGGGCGGGTTTGCGTCCGCGGACCTGCAGGCAGCGCGGAACATGGCCGCGGCCGCAGCGGAGCAGGGCCTGTCCCGGATCATCTACCTCGGGGGCCTGGGCGAGGAGGGGCCGGGCCTCTCCCGCCATCTGCGCTCGCGCATCGAGACCGCCCGGGCGCTGCAGTCGGGGCCGACGCCCGTGACCTGGCTCAGGGCGGCCATGATCCTGGGCGCGGGCAGCGCCTCCTTCGAGATCCTGCGCTACCTGGCGGAGCGTCTGCCGGTCATGGTCACGCCCGCCTGGGTGCACACCCAGTGCCAGCCCATCGCCTGCACCAACGTGCTCGGCTATCTCCTGGGCTGCCTGGAGAACGAGGCCACCGCGGGCCGCGAGTTCGACATCGGCGGTCCCGACGTGCTCACCTACGCGGACCTCTTCGCCATCTACGCCCGGGTGGCCGGGCTGCCCCGGCGGATCATCCTGCCCGTGCCGGCGCTCACCCCCCGCCTGTCCTCCTGGTGGATCCATCTGGTGACCCCGGCGCCCGCGGCCCTGGCCCGGCCCCTGGCCGAGGGCCTGCGCAACCGGGTGGTCTGCCGGGAGCACGCCATCCGGGAGCTCATCCCCCAGGACCTGCTCACCTGCGAGCAGGCCGTCCGCCGCGCCCTGGGCCGCATCACCTCGAACGACGTGGAGACCTGCTGGAGCGACGCCGGCCTGGCCCTGCCCCCGGAGTGGCTCACCGCGGGCGACGCGCCCTATGCCGGCGGCGACGTGCTGGAGTGCAACCACCGGGTGGTGCTGGGCTGCGCCCCGGAGGCGGTCTGGGAGGTGCTCAAGCGCATCGGGGGATCGACGGGCTGGTACCACGGCCAGATCCTCTGGGTGCTGCGCGGCTGGATGGACCTGGCCGTGGGCGGGGTGGGCCTGCGCCGCGGCCGGAGGCATCCCGTGGACATCCGGCCGGGCGACGCCCTGGATTTCTGGCGGGTGCTGGCCGTGGAGGAGAACCGCATGCTCCTGCTCTCGCCGGAGATGCGCCTGCCCGGGGAGGCGGTGTTCCTGTTCCAGATCGAGCCCCAGGCCGGCGAACGCTGCGAACTGCGCCAGATCACCCGCTATTTCCCGCGGGGACTCGCGGGCCTGGCCTACTGGTGGTCGCTGTATCCCGTCCACCGCTGGCTCTACTCGGGCATGCTGCGCAAGATCGCCTCCCGCACCCGGGCCCCCATCCTGGCCGGGCCGGAGCATTTCTCCGGCAGCGCGGCCATGTGCCGCCTGCCCGACGACCTGCGGCCCAGGGCCGGGGCGTGAGGGTCCACCCGGCCCGGGTGACGGCGCTCCGGCCCGGCGCCCAGGGGGCTGGACCGGTGCTCTGCTGGCTGAGCCGCGACCAGAGGGCCGCGGACAACTGGGCCCTGATCCACGCCCAGGACCTGGCCCTGGCCGCCGGGGTTCCGCTCCTGGCCGTGTTCTGCCTGGCCCGGTCCTTTCCCGGGGCCGCGGCCCGGGCCTACGACTTCCTGCTGCCCGGCCTGCGGGAGACCGCGGCGGACCTGGCGGAGCGCCACATCCCCCTGGTCCTGCTCCCGGGCGACCCGGGGGAGACCCTGCCCGGCCTGGTCCGGGAGCTCCGCGCCGGCGCGGTGGTGGCGGACTTCGACCCCCTGCGGGTGAAGCGGGAGTGGAGGCGCCGGGCGTGCGCGGCCGTGGAGGTCCCGGTGGCCGAGGTGGACGCGCACAACATCGTTCCCTGCCGCAGGGTCTCGGACAAGCAGGAGTATGCGGCGCGCACCATCAGGCCCAAGATCCACAAACTGCTGCCGGAGTTCCTTGACGAATTTCCTGAGCTGGAAGTCCACCCCCACCGCCTGGCCGCGGCCCCTGGCCCTCCGGACTGGGAGGCGGCGCGGGCCTTCGCGGCCCCTGACGAGACTGTGTCGCTTCCGCCCGCGGCCCGGCCCGGGAGCGGGGCCGGGCTGGCCCGGCTGGAGGCTTTTCTGGACCAGGGGCTGGACCGCTATGCCGAGGGCCGCAACGACCCCAACCAGGAGGCGCAGTCCGGGCTGTCGCCCTGGCTGCACTTCGGCCAGGTGGCCCCGCAGCGCGTGGCGCTGGAGGCGGTTCGCAGCCGGGGCGGCCGCCGCGCCGACGCCAACCTGGAGGCCTTCCTGGAGGAGCTGGTGGTGCGGCGGGAGCTGTCCGACAACTTCTGCTGGCGCAATCCGCACTACGACAGCCTGGAGGGCGCGCCGGAGTGGGCGCGCAGGACCCTGGCCAGGCACGCCCGCGATCCGCGGCCCTTCCTGTATTCCCGGGAGGAGTTCGCGGCCGGGGCGACTCATGACGGGCTCTGGAACGCGGCCCAGCGCCAGATGGCGGCCACCGGGAAGATGCACGGCTACCTGCGCATGTACTGGGCCAAGAAGATCCTGGAGTGGAGTCCGGATGCGGCCGGCGCGGTGCGGACCGCGCTGTGGCTCAACGACCGCTGGTCCCTGGACGGCCGGGACCCCAACGGGTGCGTGGGGGTGCTGTGGTCCTGCGCCGGGTTGCACGACCGGCCCTGGGGGGAGCGGCCGGTGTTCGGCGCGGTGCGGAGCATGACCGCTGCGGGCTGCGCCCGCAAGTTCGACGTGGCGGCCTACGCGCGGCGCTGGGCCGCGTCCTGATCCCCCGGGTCCGGCCGCTCCGTCGCGCCGCCCCCGCCCGGCCGGGGCCGGCTCAGCGGATGTAGTTGGGCAGGTTGAGCAGCAGGTCGCGGGTGAAGGAGATCATCTTGTCCATGATCCAGGGGAAGGCCACGAGCAGGGCCAGGAAGATGGACACGAGCTTGGGGATCATGGAGAGGGTCATCTCCTGGATCTGGGTGGCGGCCTGGAGCACGGACACGAACATGCCCACCACCAGCCCGATGCCCAGCATGGGCAGGGAGATCAAGAGCGCCAACTCGATGGACTGGCGGGCGAAGCCGACGACGAATTCCGGGGTCATGGGCGGGATGCTCCTGTGTCAATATTTCGCCGTCAGGCGAAGCTGTTCACCAGGGAGGCGGTGAGCAGGTTCCAGCCGTCCACCATCACGAAGAGCAGGATCTTGAAGGGCAGGGAGATCATGGCCGGCGGCAGCATCATCATGCCCATGGCCAGGAGGATGGAGGCCACCACCATGTCCAGGATGAGGAACGGGATGTAGATCATGAACCCGATCTGGAATCCGGTCTTGAGCTCGCTGATCACGTACCCGGCCACCAGGATGATGAGGGGCACGTCCTCCTTCTTCTCCGGCCGGTCCATCTTGGTGATGGCGTAGAACACCGAGAGGTCCTTTTCCCGGGTGTGCTTGAACAGGAAGCTGCGCAGGGGCTGCTCCGCGACGTGCAGCGCCTCGGTGAAGCCCATGCGTTCGTCCAGGTAGGGCTGCAGGGCCTGGTCGTTGATCTGCTTGCCCACCGGGTACATGATGACGAAGGTCATGAAGATGGCCAGGCTGGCCAGGATCTGGGTGGGCGGCATCTGGGCCGTGCCCATGGCCTGGCGCAGGAAGGAGAACACGATGATGATCCGGGTGAAGGACGTCACCGTGAGCATGATGGCCGGCGCCAGGGACAGCACCGTCAGCATGAACAGGATCTCGAGCGCGATGGAGACGTTCTCCGGCTCGGTCTGGCCCGCGGACAGGTTCAGGCTCAGGGTGGGGGCGGTGGTGGCGGCGGCCGCCGCGGCGGCGCCCAGGAGCACCAGGCCCAGGCTAAGGAGTATCCTCCCTGCCGGCCTGCTGAAGGGTCTCGGAGAAGTCTGTGCGGGAAGACGGGTCATGGGGGTCGTCCACTTCGGTCAACAGGTTGATCTGGGTCTCGGTCACCCCGAGCACCATGACCTTATTCAAGAAGCGGACCACCACCACCGACTTGCGCGGGCCCAGGGCCAGCTGGCCCTCCACGGTCAGGCCTCCGCGCTTGAACATGCCCAGCCCGGTCTTGGGCCCGTAGCGCTTGAGCAGCCAGTAGGCCACCAGAAGGATGCCGAGCACCAGCACCAGGCCCCCGGTCATGTTCCACCAGGCGGCCCCCAGGTCCGGCCCGGGCAGGGCCTGGGTGGCGTTGTCCACGGCGTGGGCCAGGCTAGGCAAGTTGCTTCACCCGTTCGATGGGGCTGATGATGTCGGTCAGCCGCACCCCGAATTTCTCGTTGATGACCACCGCCTCGCCCCGGGCCACCAGCTTGCCGTTGACGTAGATCTCCAGCGGCTCGCCGGCCAGCTTGTTGAGCTCGATGACCGAGCCCTGGCCCAGCTGCAGGAGTTCGTTGATGAGCAGCTTGGTCCGGCCCAGCTCCGCGGACACGTCCAGGGGGATGTCCAGGATGAAGTCCAGGTCCCGCTTGGTGGCGTCCGGCCGGGGGGCCTTGGCCTCCTCCGTCAAATCCTTGAAATCGGCAGCGCGGCTCTGGGAGTGCAGGAAGGTCTGCTCGCGCTCCTTCTTCATGGAGGTCTGCTCTTCCTGGGCCAGGGCCGCGGCCCATTCGTCGGCCAGGGCCTGGTCTTCGGAGTCGCCGCCCCCGCCGCCGGCGGCGGGGCCGCCGGCCGGAGCCGCAGGCTCCTCCTGTTCCTCGAGCGCCGCGGCCCATTCCGCCGCCAGGGCGTCTTGATCCAGTTCGTTGCCCATGTGTCCACCCCCTCGCGGGTGCATGTTGTCGCGCCGGCGCGCGGCGCGGGTGTTCCCCTACTGGATGACCAACTCCGTGAAATAGACCCGCAGCACCTTGGAGCCCCCCACCACCTGGTTCAGCCGCTCCACGATCTCGTTCTTGAGCAGGATCTTGCTCTCCACCGAGGAGAGGTCCGCAAAGGTCTTGCTGGACAGGAGCAGGATGATGGCGTCGCGGACCTTGGGTTCGGCGCCGCGCAGCTCCTCGGCGGCCTTCTGGTCGGTCATCTCCACGTCCACCGTGAGCTTGAGGTAGCGCCGGCCCAGGGGGTCGGCCAGGTTGACCACGAACGTGGGCAGGGTGACGATCTCGGTCTTGGTCTTGTCCCCCTTGCCCTCCTCCTTCTTGGCGTCGGCGTCGGCGTCGGCCGGCGCGCCTTCGGTGGTTTCGGCCTTCTTGGCGAAGAAGTACTTGTAGCCGAACCATCCGCCGCCGCCGAGCACGCCCAGGAGGATCACCAGCAGGATGATCCACTTGAGCTTGCCGCCCTTCTTCTTGCCCTCGTCCTTGGGCGCTTCGAGCTGGTTTTCGGCCACGGATCGCTCCTTGCGGTTCTGGGTTTACTTGTAGCCCGCCAGCCACGGGGTGGTGCGCAGAAGAATCTCCACCCGCCGGTTCCTGGCCTGGCCCTCGGGGGTGTCGTTGTCGGCGATGGGCCAGAAGGGTCCGTACCCGGCCACCGAGAAGCGCCGGTCCGGCGCCCCGAGGGACAGGAAGTACTCCAGCACGGACATGGCGCGCAAGCCGGACAGGGTGAGATTGTCGGGCTGCTGGCCCGGGGTGCTGTCGGTGTAGCCCGAGATGCTCACGTCGGCCTCGGTGAGGGAGAAGATCGTGGCCACCTGCGCCAGGAGCTTCCGGGCCGGATCCGACAGGGCGTAGCCCCCGGGCGGGAAGAGCAGCTTCTCGGTGAGCACCAGGGCCACGCCCTCGGGCCGCTGGAGCACCAGCAGGTTCTCGTCCAGGGTGCTGCGGGACAGCTCCGGGGGCAGGACGTCCTCGGGGAACAGGAGGTCCTTGATCCGCTCGACCTTCTCCATGGCCTCCCAGGGCCGCTCCAGGAGCTCCTGCAGGATCTTCTGCCGGGAGGTGACCTTGCCCGAGCCCTTGACCTCTAGTTGGCCCAGGTCCTGGGTGAACAGGGAGACCTTGGTGAGCACGCTGCGGTCCATGGAGGACATAGTGAGTAACAGCACGAAGAATGTCAAAAGCAGGGTGGTCAGGTCCGAGAACGTGACCAGCCAGCCGCCCTCGCCCACCGGGCCGCCGCCCTTTTTCTTCTTGCGGCCCATGTCAGCGCTTCCCTTCCCGGATCCGGGAGCGCAGCGGGGAGAGCAGGGGGGAGATGTCCTCCCGCTGCGGGGCGGACTCCTCCAGCCGGAAGCGGAAGTCCTTGTACTGGTAGGGGCCTTCCTCGCGGGGCTCGGCCGGTTTCTCGATCTTCTTGAGCCATTCGCCGTTGCGCTTGTCCAGCACGATGTCCACCCGGCGGTTGCGCCGGCGGTCGGCCGCGGTCAGGTCGCCGAAGCGCGGCCGGAAACGGCCGAAAGCCTCCATGCGCAGCCGGTCGTGGGGCACCCCGCTCTCCAGCAGGAAGCGGTACACGCTCATGGTGCGGCCCAGGGAAAGCCTCCAGGACGGGTCGGAGCCCTCGGTCCGGCGCTCGACCTTGTAGCCCGCGCCCTGCTCCTCGCGCAGGGTGGAGGTGTGCCCGGCCAGGAGCAGGGGGTAGTCGATCTGCAGGAGCACCGGCAGGGTGCTCTCCAGCATCCGCCGGCCTTCCGGCTTGATCTCCGTGGAGCCGGGTTCGAAGAGCACGTCCTCGTTGATGGTGAAGATCTGGACGAACTTGTTGGCCGCGAAGTCCAGGTCCTCGTAGGCGTTCTCCCAGGCCTTGTCCTTGAGCGGGGTGAGGTCGTCGATCTTGTCCAGGTCCATGGGCCCGGGCTCCACGCTGCGCCGCCGGTCCTTGACCGAGAGGTTGTCGAAGGACTTGCCCGTGCCGAAGGTGCCGATGATGGAGCCCAGGGTGATGAGCTTGCGGCGCTCGTCGATGGTGGCCATGCTGACCAGGAGCACGAAGAAGGTGAGCATGAGGGTCATCATGTCGGTGAACGTGACCAGCCAGGCGGGGATCCCGCCGTCGGCCGCCTCCTTCTTCCCCTTCCTGGCCACGGCCGAGCCCTAGGACCCTTCCTGCCGGCGCATCTTGGGCGCCAGGTAGGAGTTGAGCTTCTCTTCGATGATCCGCGGGTTCTCGCCCTTGGAGATGGCCAGGATGCCGCCCAGGATCATCTCCTTGATGAGCACCTCCTCCTTGCTGCGGGTCTTGAGCTTGCCGGTCATGGGCAGGAAGACCAGGTTGGCGGACACCGCGCCGTAGAAGGTGGTGATGAGGGCCACGGCCATGGCCGGGCCGATGGAGGCGGGGTCGCTCATGTTCTGGAGCATCTGGATGAGCCCGATGACCGTGCCCACCATGCCCATGGCCGGGGCGAAGTTGGCGAAGGTGGCCATGATGTCGGCGCCGCTTTCGTGGCGCTGCTCCAGGTAGGAGATCTCGGTCTCCAGGATCTCCTGGATGGTGGCCGGCTCCAGGCCGTCCACGGTGAGCTGCAGCCCCTTCTTCAGGAAATAGTCGTCGATCTCCTTGATGAGCGGCTCCAGGGACAGGATGCCCTCGCGCCGGGCGCGGTTGGCGTAGTCCATGAACCGGGTGATGACTTCGGTGGGGCTGTCCAGGCGGGAGAAGAAGGTGTTCTTCACCACCGCCACCACCCCCAGGACGTTGCCCAGGGGGTGCTGCACCAGGGAGCAGCCCAGGGTGCCGCCGCCCACGATGAGCAGGGAGGGGATGTCCACGAAAAGCAGGATGCTCGACCCGGTCACGATGCCGCCGATGACCAGGCCGAAGGAAACCACGAGACCGATCAGGGTTGCCAGATCCATGGCGTAGCGTCACTCCTGTGTTCTTGCCCCGACCGCCGGTCCCGCTGGGAAACCGGACGGATCGCCTACTCCCCGGCCCGGGGCCGCGCCCCGAAGATGCGCGCGCCCACCCGGACGTGGGTGGCGCCCTCGGCTATGGCCACGGCGAAGTCGTCGCTCATGCCCATGGAGAGCACCGGGAGCTCCATTCCCAGCCGGACTTCCAGGCGGTCCCGGGCCTGGCGCAGCCCGGCGAAAAACCTGCGGTTGCGCTCCGCCTCGCCCAGCGGCGGCAGGATCATGAGCCCGCGCAGCCGGAGAGTCGACAGCCCGGACACGTCCTCGGCCAGGCGGAGGAGCCCTTCCTCCGCAACCCCCGCCTTCTGGGCCTCCCCGGCCAGGTTGGCCTGGATGAGCAAGTCCTGCACGGGCGCGGAGTCTGCCGCAAGCCTTTTATGCAAGGCTTGGGCCAACTTGGGGGAGTCGATGCTGTGCACCAGGGAGAAATGGCCGCCCAGGTACTTCGCCTTGTTGCTCTGCAGACGGCCGATGAAGTGCCAGGTCAGGGGGAGGCGGGACAGGGCCGCCAGCTTGGGCAGGGCCTCCTGCACGTAGCTTTCGCCGAAGTGGACCTGGCCTGCGGCGTGGGCCGCGGCCACCGCCTCGGGCGGGCAGGTCTTGGTCACCGCCACCAGGATCACGTCGGCCGGGTCGCGGCCCGCGGCCCGGGCCGCCTCGTCCATTTCGCGGCGCACCTCGGCCAGGTTGAGGGCGATGTCTTGGGGCGTGCTCACGGAAAAACCTGCCATGCCTTCGCGGGGTTGCCCGGGACGGCCCGGCCCGCGGGCCGCCCGGAAAGGAAAAACCTGCCCGGGAGGGCGTTCCCGGAAAATGCTACTCGCCCAGGCCCAGGGAGCGCAGGAAGGCGGGGTCGTCGGGCCAGTCGCGCCGGACCTTGACCCACAGCTCCAGGTGCACCTTGCTCCCGATGAGCTCCTTGAGTTCGAGCCGGGCCTGGCGGCCCACCTCCTTGAGCACCGCGCCGCCCTTGCCGATGACCATGGCCTTGTGGCCCTCCTTGGCCACGTGGATGAGGGCGCCGATGCGCACCACCCCGGCGTCCTCCTGCCAGGTCTCGATCTCCACGGCCACGCCGTAGGGCACCTCCTGGCGCAGGGCCATGAAGAGCTTCTCCCGCACCACCTCCGCGGCCATGAAGCGCAGGGGCGCGGTGGAGAGCTGGTCCTCGGGGTAGGCCGGCGGACCTTCGGGCAGGAAGGTCAGGACCCGGGCCAGGAATTCGGGCAGCCCCACCCCCTTGGCCGCGGAGATGGGCATGACCTCCGCCCGGGGCCAAATCCTTGACACCCGGTCCATCAGGGGCAGCAGCCGGGACTTGTCCCCCACCGCGTCCACCTTGTTCAGGGCCACGATGAGGGGGCCGGCGAAGGAGGCCGCGCCCTCCTTGAGGGGGTCGGCCTCGGTGTCCAGGAGGTCGGGCTTGCGCACGTACTTGTCCGCGTCCAGGATGATGACCCAGACCTCGGCCTGGGCCGCGGCGTTCCAGGCCGCGGTGAGCAGCATGCGGTTCATGCGGCCGCCCACCCGGTGCACTCCCGGGGTGTCCAGGAACACCACCTGGGCGTCGTCGCGGGTCAGGATCCCGCTGATGCGGTTGCGGGTGGTCTGGGGCTTGGCCGTGACGATGGCCACCTTCTGGCCCAGAAGGCTGTTGAGCAGGGTGGACTTGCCCGCGTTGGGCGGTCCCAGCAGGACCACCGAGCCGAACTTGTGCGCGTTTTCCATGGGCCGAGCCTACCCCAGCCGTGGGGAAATGCAAGGCTTGCGCTCCCTGGCTCCTTGGGCTATCGAGGGCGCCCATGGGCAAGAATCTCATCATCGTCGAGTCTCCCGCCAAGGTCAAAACCATTCGCAAGTTCCTGGGAAAGGATTTCGCGGTGGAGGCCTCGGTGGGCCACGTCCGCGACCTGCCCGCCAAGACGCTGGGCGTGGACGAGGCGACGTTCGCCCCGGAGTACCGGGTCATCCCGGGCAAGGAAAAGGTGGTGGCCAAGCTGACCAAGGCCGCGGCCGAGGCCGACTCCGTGTACCTGGCCCCGGACCCGGACCGCGAGGGCGAGGCCATCGCCTGGCACGTGGCCGAGCTGCTGCGCGGCAAGGCCGGCGTCATCCGCCGCATCCAGTTCAACGAGATCACCTCCCGCGCCGTGCACGAGGCCCTGGCCCACCCCCGGGACCTGGACGAGAACCTGTTCAATTCCCAGCAGGCCCGCCGCGTGCTGGACCGCATCGTGGGCTACAAGGTCTCCCCGCTCCTCTGGAAGAAGGTCAAGCGCGGCATCTCCGCGGGCCGGGTCCAGTCCGTGGCCCTCAAGCTCATCGTGGACCGGGAGAAGGAGCGCCTGGCCTTCGTCCCCCAGGAATACTGGACCTTCAAGGCCCGGGTCCGGGGCCCCGAGCCCCCGGCCTTCGACCTGGAGCTGGCCAAGCTCTCCGGCAGGAAGGCCGAGGTGGGCTCCCGGGAGCAGGCCGAGGCCGTGGAGGCCGAGGCCAAGGCCAAGGGCTTCTCCGTCGCCGCGGTGGACGAGAAGGAGCGCGCAAGGCATCCCGGCCCGCCCTTCATCACCTCCACCCTGCAGCAGGAGGCCAACCGCCGCCTGGGCTACACCGCCAAGCGCACCATGAGCGCCGCCCAGCGCCTCTACGAGGGCGTGGACCTGGGCAGCCTGGGCGCCCTGGCCCTCATCACCTACATGCGCACGGACTCGGTGCGCATCGCCCAGGATGCCCTGGACGCGGCCCAGGAGTACATCCTCCAGGCCTGGGGGCCGGATTTCTATCCGGACAAGACCCGGGTGTTCAAGACCAAGTCCTCGGCCCAGGACGCGCACGAGGCCATCCGGCCGGTGGACGTGCACATCACCCCGGCCCAGGTCAAGGCCGCCCTGCCCGCGGACCAGTACCGGCTCTACAAGCTCATCTGGGAGCGCTTCGTGGCCTGCCAGATGGCCGCGGCCCGCTTCTGGGACACCACGGTCACGGCCAAGGCCGGCAAGACCGAGTGGAAGGCCAAGGGCGAGCGCCTGCTCTTCCCCGGCTTCATGGCGGCCTACGGCGGCGAGGAGAAGTCCGAGGCCGCGGAGCTGCCCAGGCTCGAGGCCGGCCAGGCCCTGGACCTGGAGGACTTCGCCAAGGAGCAGAAGTTCACCCAGCCGCCGGCGCGCTACTCCGAGGCCTCCCTGGTCAAGGAGCTGGAGGACAAGGGCATCGGCCGGCCCTCCACCTACGCCACCATCATCGAGACCCTGCAGGGCCGGGAGTACGTGCGCATGGCCGAACGCCGCTTCGCGCCCACGGACCTGGGCTCGGTGGTGAGCGACATGCTGGCCGAGCACTTCGCCACCCTCATGGACGTGGGGTTCACCGCCAGCATGGAGGAGTCCCTGGACAAGGTGGCCGAGGGCAGCGAGGACTGGGTTGGCCTGCTCAAGGCCTTCACCGGCGAGTTCTACCCCACCCTGTCCCTGGCGGCCAAGAACATGGCCCAGGTCAAGACCGGCCTGGACGCGGGGCTGGCCTGCGACGTGTGCGGCAAGCCCATGGCCATCAAGTTCGGCAAGGCCGGCACGTTCCTGGCCTGCACCGGCTACCCGGCCTGCACCAACACCAAGAATTTCCAGCGCAACGACAAGGGCGAGATCGAGATCCAGGAGAAGGAGCCCCAGGAGGCCCAGGGCGCCGGCCGGGAGTGCCCCAAGTGCGGCCGGGAGCTGGTCATCAAGCGCACCCGCGCCGGCGGCCGGTTCATCGCCTGCCCGGGCTACCCCGAATGCTCCCACGCCGAATCCCTGTCCACCGGCGTGCCCTGCCCCCGCGAAGCCTGCGACGGCGTCCTGGTGGAGAAGAGCTCCAAGCGGGGCAAGGTGTTCTACTCCTGCAGCAACTACCCCCGCTGCGACTACGCCATGTGGAGCCCCCCGGTGCAGGAGCCCTGCCCGGCCTGCGGCTTCCCCGTCCTGGAGCGCAAGACCACCAAGCAGGGCGTCCGCATCGGCTGCCCCCAGAAGGCCTGCCGCTACTCAAGAGCCGAAGGCGAGGAATAGGCCCTCCGGGGGCCCAAGGGCCGTCGGCCCTTGGGAATCCCCATCGACCCCGCCGTCGGCCGCTTCACCGCCCCCGTCCCCTCCCTCGGCGACATCGGCGGCGACCACGGCCTGTGCGACTCGTTCGACAGTAGAGCGGCTTTGCCATGCCGGCTCGAGCAATCGCCCTGTCTATCGCCTGAGCATGAGCGTCATGTCGAACCACCGGGCGTCGCCGTGGGTGGACTGCGACAATCCGTCATTCACGAAGCCGAGCGTCTCGTAATAGCTGATCAGCGGATCCTTGCAGGTGAGGATGACGGCCTTGCGGCCCGCTTCCCGGGAGGCCCGGATGAGGGCGCGCATGAGCCGGGCCGCGACGCCTTGCCTCCGGTGGGCGGGCAGCACGTCCAGGCCGAAGATGGCCTGGTTCGCGCCTCCGGGCCGGTGATGCTCCACGCCGTGGAACATCTCGTCGAATATCACCGGGCTGTCGGTGCAGCAGCCGTTGACCATGCCCACCAGGGCCCCGTCCAGCTCGGCCACCAGGAAGGAGTCCGGAAAGGCCGCGATGCGTTGGGCCAACGCCTCCCGCGTGGCGGCCTCGGCCGGGGGGAAGCAGGCCGCCTCGATGGCCGCCACCAGGTCAAGGTCGCCGGGGCGGACACAACGGATCAAGAGTCCGTTCCTCACAGCCGCCGGATCCCCGCGTCGTAGGCGTAGAGCGCAGCGCCCGGCCGCATGGCCGCGATGGCGCGGGTGTTGCGCTCCCGATTCTTGGCGTCGTTCTCGAAATGCTCGTTCATGGCCAGGCCGTGCAGGGGCAGGCCCTCTTTCTCTATGAAATAGAGGTTCAGGGCGGTGTCGTTGATGCAGCCCAGGCGGTTGGGGATGGCCAGCACGATCTCCAGGCCCGTGGCGCGGACCAGGTCCGCGAAGGTGCGCTTGTGGTCCAGCGGGACCAGGAGGCCGCCCGCGCCCTCGACCAGGAGGACGTCGGCGTCGCGGGCCGACTCGACGGCCGCCACGACGTCATCGAACGGGAAGGGGTCGAAGGCGAAGCAGGGGGCCACGGGCTCCTCGGCGGTGTAGAGCAGGGCGGCCCTGTCCGCGGGCAGGCCGGAGATGCGGCGCACCTCGGCCGCGTCGTCGTCGGGCGGGTGGCCGGTCTGCACCGGCTTGAGGTAGCGGACGGTCCTGCCCTGCCCCAGGAACATCTTGGCCAGGAGGCCGGAGAGCACGGTCTTGCCCACCCCGGTGCCCACCCCGGTCACGAAGAGGCGCAGCTGCTCCCCGCTCATCCCAGCACCTCCCTGACCGCCTCCCGGGCGATGTCGGCCAGCTTTTCGATCTCGTCGCCGGTAATGCAGTAGGGCGGCATGAAGTAGAGCACGTCGCCCAGGTTGCGCAGCAGCGCCCCGCGCGCGATGGCCGCCCGGCTCATCCGGAATCCGGTGCGCGCCCGCCAGGGGAACGGCTCCAGCGTGGCCCTGTCCTGCACGAATTCGACCGCGGTGATGAACCCGGTGGTGCGCACCTCGCCCACGCGGGGATGCCCGGCGAACCGCTCCCGCACGGCCCGGGCCAGGTGCGCGGCCCTGGGCCGGCTGGCCTCCGCCACCGCCTCCTCCTTGAATACCCGCAGGTTCTCCACGGCCGCGGCGCAGGCCAGGGCGTTGCCCGTGAAGCTGTGGCTGTGCAGGAAGGCCTTGAGGCTGGCGAACTCGCCGTAGTGGGCCTCGAAGATGGGCGGCGCGGCCAGGGTGGCGGACAGGGGCAGGGACCCGGCGGTTAGGCCCTTGCCCACGCACATGAGGTCCGGGCTCACCCCGGCCTGCTCGGCCGCGAACATGGTCCCGGTGCGGCCGAAGCCCGTGGCGATCTCGTCGAGAATGAAAAGCGCGCCGACCTCGCGGGTGGCCTGGGCCAGCCTGGCCAACCACGCAGGTGGATGCATCTTGAACCCGCCCGCGCACTGGACCAGGGGTTCGACAATCACCCCGGCCAACTCCTGGCCGCGCCGCTCCAGCACCTCGGCCGCCGGGCCGAAGCACTCGGCCGCGCAGGTCTCCCGGGTCTTCCCGGCCGGGCAGCGCAGGCAGTCCGGGCCGGGCAGCTCCACCTGGGGCACGAACAGATCCTTGTAGAACGCGGCATAGTACGGGTCGCCGCACACGGCCATGCAGCCCGCGGTGTCGCCGTGATAGCCGCGGGACACGTAGGCGAAGCGCCGCCGCTCCGCCTGCCCGCCGTGCCGGAAGAACCCGTAGGCCAGCTTCAGGGCCATCTCCACGGCCGAGGACCCGTCGCAGGCGAAGAGCACATGGCCCAGGCCCGGCGGGACCACCTCCAGCAGCCCGGCCGCCAGCTCCTCGGCCGCGTCGTGGGTGCAGTTGGCCAGGATCACCTGGTCCAGCCGTTCCGCCTGCTCCTTTATGGCGGCCATGATGCGGGGGTGGCGGTGGCCCAGGGTGTTCACCCACCAGGAGGACACCGCGTCGATGTACGCCTTGCCTTCGGAATCATGGAGATATACACCCTCGGCCCGCGCGATGCGCAGGGGCGGACGCCGCTCCAGGTCCTGCATCTGGGTGCAGGGATGCCACAGGGCCTTGCGGCCGTTCATGCCAGCCTCTCTTCTCTGTCGCGCAACCAGCCGGCATCACAAGGCAAAATTCGCATTGCGCCAAGCCGGGGTATTTGCGGTATGAGCACTTCCATCATGGACGACTTCTCCGCCTGGATCAGGTCCGAGCTGGACCGCCTGGAGGCCGCGGGCCTGCGCCGCGCCATCCCGGAAATCGACCGGGGAGCTGACCGCCGCCTCGAACTCGGCGGCCGACGCCTGCTCAACCTGGCCTCCAACAACTACCTGGGCCTGGCCGGACATCCCGCTCTGGCCGAGGCCGCGTGCCGGGCCGCCCGCGAGTACGGCGCGGGCTCGGGCGCCTCGCGCCTGGTCACGGGCAACACCGCGCTGCACGACGAGCTGGACCGCCGGGTGGCCGCGTTCAAGGGCCAGGAGGCCGCGCTCTGCTTCACCTCGGGCTTCGCCGCCAACCTGGCGCTGTTCTCGGCCTTCGCCGGCCGGGACGCGGTGGTGTTCTCCGACCGCCTGAACCACGCCAGCATCATCGACGGCATACTGCTTTCCGGGGCCAAGCACGTCCGCTACCGCCACAACGACCCCGAACACCTGGCCCGCCTCCTGGAGCAGCACCGCGACCACCCGCGCAAGCTCCTGGCCACGGACACGGTGTTCAGCATGGACGGCGACGCGGCGGACCTGGCGACTCTGGCAGAATTGTGCGGCCGCCACAAGGTTCCCCTGGCGGTGGACGAGGCCCACGCCACGGGCGTGCTGGGCCGCGGCCGGGGCCTGGCCAGCGAGCTGGGGCTGGAGCGCGAGGCGGCCCTGCACATGGGCACCTTCTCCAAGGCCCTGGGCTCCCTGGGCGGCTACGTGGCCGGCAGCCGGGACGCCATCGACCTGCTCCTGAACAAGGGCCGGGCCTTCGTGTTCACCACCGCCCTGCCGCCCGCGGTGGCGGCGGCCAACCTGGCGGCCCTGGACCTGGCGGAGGCCGATCCCTCGGCCGGGCCGCGGCTCCTGGCCATGGCCCGGGACTTCCGCGCCGAACTGCAGGCCATGGGCTTCGCCACCGGCGACTCCGCCACCCAGATCATTCCGGTGCTGCTCGGCCCGGCCGAGGCCGCCCTGCGCGCCCGGGACGCGCTCCTGGCGCACGGCGTGTACGTCGCGGCCATCCGGCCGCCCACGGTGCCGCCGAACACCGCCCGGCTGCGCATCTCCCTGCGCGCGGACCTGACTCCCGAGGACCTGGACCTGGCCCGGACCGCGTTCCGCGCCCTGGCCGCGGAGCTGGGGCGATGAGCCTCTGCTTCGTGACCGGCTGGGCCGGGGACGCGGCCCAGTATCCCCGGCTGGCGGCGGCCGGGCCGTTCCTGCGGCCCTTCGTGGATTTCGCGCCGGCCGACCTGCCCGGCCTGCTGCCCGCCCGGGGCGACGCGCTGGCGGCCTGGTCCACCGGGGCCTATTTCGTGCTGTCCCACGCCGCGCAGCTGCTGCCGCGCTTCGGCCTGGTCCTGCTCCTGGCCCCGTTCCGCCGCTTCACGGACTCCTTTCCCCAGCGCACGGTGCTGGCCATGGCCGACAGCCTGGCCCAGGACCCGGCCCGCACCCTGGCCGAGTTCCACGCCAACTGCGGCGAGGCCGAGCCTCCGCCGCACCGGCCGGAGCACCTGGCGGCCCTGGTCGCGGGCCTGTGCTTCCTGGCCGACGCCCCGCCCGCCCTGGCCGAGCCCTTTCCCGCGGACAACGTGGTCGTGGTTCGCGGCGTCCGGGACCGCATCGTCCGGCCCCGGGCCCTGGACTCCCTGCTCCCCCTGCTCCCGGGCGCGGCCACGGCCGCGCCGGAGTGCGGGCACAAGATTCCCGAACCTCTGGTCCTGGACCTGCTCCATGCCCGCCTCGGTCGGACGCACCTTTAGCCGGGCGGCCCGGACCTACGGCCCGGCGGCCCAGGTGCAGCAGGCCGTGGCCGGGACCTGCGCGGCCCTCTGCCCGGCCGGGGAGCGCGGCCGGGTCCTGGACGTGGGCGCGGGCACGGGCTTCCTGTGCCGGGCCCTGGCCCCCCGCCTGTCCTGGCGGAGCTACGTGGCCCTGGACCTCTCCCCGGACATGCTGCGCACCCACCGCCAGAACGCGCCCGAGGCCCTCTGCGTGGCCGGGGACGGCGAAGCTCCTCCCTTCGCCCCGGCCAGCTTCGACCTCCTGGTCTCGGCCTCGACCCTGCAGTGGTTCGCCGCGCCGGAGCGCAGCCTGCCCGCCCTGTTCCGCCTGCTCAGGCCCGGCGGGGCCTTCTCCCTGGCGGTCTACACGCACGGCGCCCTGGCCGAGCTGGCCGCGGCCTCGGCCGCATCGGGCTTCGGCTCGGTCCTCCCCCTGCGGCCGGCCGGGGACTGGCTGGACCTCCTGCGCCGGGCCGGCGCGCAGCCGCAGTGGCGCACCGAGAAGCGCATCCTCTACTTCCCCACGGTCCGCGAAGTCCTCCTGTCCCTGCAGCGCACGGGCGCGGCCTTCACGCCCGCCAAGCGGGCGGCCTCGCGGCGGCGCTACGAGGCCTTCCTCTCCGCCTACCAGGACTCCTTCGCCACGCCCGAGGGCGTCCCGGCCACCTACTCGGTGCTCTACGCCTGGGGCGAAGCGCCCCATCCTTGACGTCGCCGCCCCGGAGGTCCACAATGCCCCGGCAAGCCGGACGGGCTTGTCTCTCCCGATGCTTACAACTGGTTGCTCACTAAAAGTTTTTGGAAAAAGGGAAAGGGGGTCCGGGGGAAAGGGGAAAGAACCTTTTTTTAAAAAAAGGGTTTTTACCCTTTCCCCCGGCGCCACCTCCTGAAAGGAGCCGCCCCAGCACAATC
>JBFMHA010000073.1:0-19597 GCA_040753075.1 Thermodesulfobacteriota bacterium | reverse complement strand
GGAAAAGGTTCCCGCTCCCCCTCTCTCGGTCCTTTCACGAACTCCCCGGCGTGGTACGAGCTGCGCACCAGGGGGGCGCAGAACATGTGGGGGACGCCGAGGGCGCGGCCGTAGGCGGCCAGGGCGGCGAACTCGTCGGGGTGGACGTAGCGGACCGGCTCGGGGTGGGCCTTGGAGGGGCGCAGGTACTGGCCGATGGTGATCATGGTCACGCCCCGGGCGTGCAGGTCGCGGATGACCTGGCGGACCTCCTCCATGCTCTCCCCGAACCCCGCCATGAGCCCGCTCTTGGCGGGCAGACCGGCCTTGGCGGCCCGCTCCAGGAGTTGCAGGCTCTGCCCGTAGTCGGCCTGGGGCCGGATGCGCTGGTACAGGCCGGGCACGGTCTCCACGTTGTGGTTGAGCACGTCGGGCCGGGCGTCCAGCACCAGGCGCAGGGCCGCCTCGTCGCCCCGGAAGTCCGGGATGAGCACCTCCACCGTGGCCAGGGGCAGCGCCTCCCGCAGGGCGCGGATGGCGGCTGCGAAGTGGGCGGCCCCGCCGTCGGGCAGGTCGTCCCGGGTCACGGAGGTCACCACCGCGTGCGCGAGCCCCAGCCGCCGGGCGGCCTCGGCCACCCGGGCCGGCTCGCCCGGGTCCACGGGCTCGGGCTTGCCCAGGCCGATGTTGCAGAAGGCGCAACTCCGGGTGCAGGAGCGGCCCAGGATGAGAAAGGTGGCGGTGGAGCGGGCGAAGCACTCGCAGATGTTGGGGCAGCGCGCGCCCTGGCACACGGTGTTCAGGCCCAGGTCCGCCACCAGGTCGCGGGTGCGGGCGAAGGCCGGGTCCCGGGGCAGCTTGATGCGCAGCCACTCAGGCAGGCGCGAAGACGTCGGCGAAGGCTTGGGCGAGGGCATGTTTCACCTGGTCCATGCTCGGCGGGACCGCGCCCGGGACCTTGTCCAGCTCCAGGTGGACGGAGGTGGGCCGGGCGTCGGGCAGGCCGCAGAGCGTGATGCGCGAAAAAAGGGACAGGTCGCGTCCCACGTTCAGGGCCAGGCCGTGGTACGTGACCCAGCGCCGGACCGCAACCCCGATGGAGCAGATCTTGCCGGCGCCCGCCCAGACGCCGGGCCGGCCCTCCCAGCGGGCCGCCTGCACGCCGAAACGGTCCAGGGCGCGGATCACGGCCTCCTCCAGGTCGTAGAAGAAGCGGCGCACGCCGCCCGGCCGGCGCTCGATGCGGAACACCGGATAGGCCACCAGTTGGCCCGGAAAGTGGCAGGTGATGTTGCCGCCCCGGCTGATGTGGCGCAGATCCACGCCCTGCGCGGCCAGGAACTCCGGGGACGCGTGCAGGTTCTCCAACCCCCCCTGGCGGCCCAGGGTGACCACCGGCGGATGCTCCAGCAGGAACAGGGTCTCCTCGCCGCCGGCCAGGACCGCGTCCACGGTTTCGAGCTGCAGGGCCTCCGCCTCCCGGTACGGGATGAGCCCGAGGTCCACGATCCTCATGCCGACGCCCCCACGTGGACAAAACGCATGCGCGCCAGATAGGCGGCCTGGAACCCGGGATCCGCGGCCAGGTCCAGGACCCGGCAACGATCGGGCAGGCCCTCCACCCAGGCCCGGGCCGCGGGGTCGGCCAGGACCAGGGACGCGCCGGCCAGGGAGGTGTTGCCCACGGCCCGCACCCGGCCGCCCAGGCCCGGGGGCAGGAATCCCAGGTCCTCCAGGTCGGCGGGCGCCGCGTGCCTGCCCAGGGCCCCGGCCAGGCAGACGGCGGAGAGGTCGCGGGCGTCGAGCCCGGCCTCGGCCAGGAGCCGGGACAGGGCCAGGTCGAAGGCGGCCTTGACCTTGAGCAGCTCCTCCACGTCCCGGGCCGGCAGGTGCATGCCGCCGGGCAAATCCAGGCAGGGCTCGCCGGCCCGCGGCCCCAGGCCTGCAGCCACCCGGCGGGCCAGGGGGGTGTCGCCGGCGGCGAAGCGGCCCCCCGGGTCCAGCACCCCGAGGGAGCGCAGCCGGGCCAGGAGCGAAAGGTAGCCGGCGCCGGTGATGCCCGGGACCTCCGGCCCGCCGGGCAGGCGCAACGGGGCCAGGCCCTGCGGGGTGAGCAGGAAGGCGCAAACCGCGCCGGGCTCGGCCAGGCGGCCGAAGCGCATGCCCACGCCCTCCAGGGCCGGGCCCAGGGGCACGCTGGCCAGGAGCAGCCGTCCGTCGGGCAGGACCAGGGCGAACTCGCCGTTGGTGCCCAGGTCGGCCAGGACCCAGGGCGGCGCAGGCGCGTCCCGGCCCAGGGCCAGGGACGCAAGGCCGGCGCTGACGTCCCCGCCCACGAAGGGAGCGAGCAGGGGCAGGATGTACGCTTCCGGAAGATCGGGAGCCAAAGCCTCCATCCGCCCGCCCCGGTAGTCCAGGCGGTAGGGGGCCGCGGCCAGGCCGGACGAGGGCAGTCCGAGCAGGAGCAGGGTCATGGCCGGGTTGCCGGCCACGGCCAGGGACTCGGCCCGGCCGGGCAGGCCGGCGCAGGCCCGGCGCAGGGCGTCCAGGACCAGGGTGCGCAGCTGGCGCGCGCCGCCGGGGGTGGCGGCATGGGCCAGGCGGGACATGACCTCGGCCCCGGCCCCGAGCTGGGGATTCAGCTCCCAGCCCTCGGCCGCCACCTGTCCTGCGCTGTCCAGGGCCGCCCACTTGAGGCTGGTGGTGCCCAGGTCGCAGGCCAGGGCCAGGGCCCGGTCCGGCCGCGGAGCGGCGGCCTCCGGGGCGCGCGGCGCGGCCGGGATTTCGATCTGCGCGCCGGGCGCGGCCGGGTGGCGGCAGCCGAGCCGCCAGCCCTGCTCCAGTTCCGCCGGATCGAGCAGAACCGTGTCCTCGGCGCCGGGCGCGGGCGCGGGCGAGAGGAAGCGGACGCGGCAGCGGCCGCAGCGCCCCAGGCCCGAGCACAGGGCGGGGGCGGGGAACAGGCCGGAAAGATAGGCGGCCTGGGCCGCGGTGAGGAGCCGGCCGTCCGGGTCCCGGGCCGAGATCTGGCGCCGGACGCCGGACGCATCGAGAATGGTCAGAGAATCGGGCATGGCGTGGGGGCAGGATAATCCCTGGCCGGATGAAAGGAAAGGCCGCCCCTCAGCGCAGCAGGAGCCTGCCCTTGCCGTCGGCCGCGGGCAGGATGCGGCCCACGTGGGCGGCCAGGTCCCCGGCCGCGAGCAGGGCGGCGCGGGCCCGGTCCGCCAGGGGCTCGGGCACGGCCAGCACCAGGCCGCCCGAGGTCTGGGCGTCGAACATGAGGTCCAGGCGCAGGGGGTCCAGGCCCGGCGCCGCGTCCACGGCCCGTAGGCAGAACCCCTTGTTGGCGAAGCTCCCGGCCGGGAGCATGCCCATGCCGGCCCACTCCAGCGCGCCCTCCAGCAGCGGGACCCGGTCCACCCACAACTCCGCCACGACCTTGGAGGCCCCGGCCATCTCCAGGAGGTGCCCGGCCAGGCCGAAGCCGGTCACGTCCGTGGCCGCCCGGAGCCCCAGGCTGCGGATGAGTTCGCCCCCGGCCCGGTTGAGCCGACCGGCCCAGCGGAATATCTCTTCCTCCAGGAGCGCGGCGTCGCCCAGGTTGCCCTTGAGCGCGGTGGCCAGGACCCCGGTGCCGACAGGCTTGGTCAGCAGAAGCTGGTCCCCGGGCGCAAGTCCCGCATTGGTGGCGACCCTGCCCTCCTCCACCACCCCGGACACGGCCAGGCCGTACTTGATCTCCGCGTCCTCCACCGAATGCCCGCCGGCCAGCACCGCCCCGGCCTCCTGGATCTTCTCCAGGCCGCCGCGCAGGATGGCCTTGAGAATCCCCTTGTCCAGGGTCTTGGCCGGGAAGCAGACGATGTTCATGGCCGCCAGGGGCTCGCCGCCCATGGCGTACACGTCGGACAGGGCGTTGGCCGCGGCGATCTGGCCAAAGCGCCAGGGGTCGTTGACCAGGGGGGTGAGGAAGTCCACGGTCTGCACCAGGGCGCGGCCGGCCGGAAAGCGCACCACCGCCGCATCCTCGTTGCCCGAGGATCCGACCAGGACGCGCGGGTCGGGCTTGGGGTCAAGCCCGGCCAGAATCTCCTCCAGGTCCCCTGGAGGGATCTTGGCCGCTCAACCCGCGGCCTTGACCTTGTCGACCAGCGTCACCCCGGGGGTCACGCCGGACATGTGCTTCTCGGCCATGGTGCTCCTGCCGGGCCGGCTCAGGCCGCCGGACCGCGGCACTCCTGCTTGAGGAACTCGGTGAAGACCCTGGCCACCGGGAAAAGATGCCGCTGCCGGTGGCGGATCACGTAAAAGGTCCGGCGGAGGCTGAGCCCGGGCGCAGGCACGGCCGCCAACTCCCCGCTTTCGATGAGCTCGGCCGCGGCCAGGCGGGAGGTCACGGCCAGGCCCATGCCCCCGCGCACGCACTGCAGCAGGGCCGTGGTGGTATCCACCACCGCCGCCACCTTGAGGGCGCGCAGGTCAAGGCCAGCCTCGGCCAAGGCGGACTCCAGCGCGGCCCGGGTGCCGGAGCCGGGCTCCCGCATGACCCAGGGCATGGACTCCAGTTCGGCCAGGGTCAGCCCGGCCCTACCCTCGGCCAGCCGGCTGCGGCCCACCACCACGGCCAACTCGTCCTCCACCAGAGGCTCGAAGGCCAGCTCGGCCTGCCCGGTGTCCGCGCCCACCACGCCCACTTCCGCCCCGCCGCCCGCCACCATGGAGGCCACGGCGGCGCTGTCGCCCACGTTCAAGCGCAGGGAGACATCGGGATAACGGGCCGAGAACCGGGCCATGATCCCAGGCAAAAGGAAGTGCGCCGGGATGGTGCTGCCGGCCAGCACGAGGCTTCCCGCAACCTGCTCGCGCAGCAGGGCGATCTCGGCCCGGGCCCTCTCCAGGCTGGAGAAGGTCTCCCGGGCGTGACGGTAGAGGATGTCCGCGGCCTGGGTGGGCAGCACCGACCGGCCAAGGCGGTCGAAGAGCCGCACTTCCAGTTCGTTCTCCAGGGCCGCAATGTGGGCGGAGATGGTGGGCTGGGAGAGGTAGAGCTTCTGTCCGGCCTTGGAGAAGCTGCCCAGTTCGTAGACGCTGGCGAAAGCCTCGAGGCGTCGCACATCCATGGACCCTTTCCTATCTATTGCCATTCTCTATGGCAAGACGAAAAAAAAGGGCAGGCCGCATGCGGCCCGCCCTTGGAGGCGGATTCGGGAAAAGCCCTACTCGGCGGGCTTCTCGGCCGGCTCCTCGGCAGGAGCCTCGGCCTTCTTCTTGCGGGGCTTCTTGGCCGGGGCCTCGGCGGCCTCGTCGGAAGCATCGGCCTTCTTGGCGGCCTTCTTGGCCGGAGCCTTCTTGGCCGGCTTATCTTCAGCCTTTTCCTCGGCCTTCTCGGCGGGCTTCTCGGCGGCCTTCTCGGCCAGACGGGTCAGTTCGATGACCGCCATGGGCGCGGCGTCGCCGGGCCGGGGCAGGCCGAGCTTGACCACCCGGGTGAAGCCGCCGGGAATGCCGGCGAAGCGGGGACCGATCTCGTCGAACAGCTTCTTGACCAGCCCGTGGTTGCCCAGGACCTTGTAGGCCTGGCGACGAGCCAGCAGGTCGTTCCGGAGGGCCAGGGTGATGAGCTTGTCCACCACCTTGCGCAGTTCCTTGGCCTTGGTCTCGGTGGTCCGGATGCGCTCGTAGGTGATGAGCGACTTGGCCATGTTCCGGAACAGGGCCTTGCGGTGGGCGGTGTCCCGGCCCAGTTTCTTTCCGGCGTTTCTATGCCTCATCTGCGTCCTTCCTCTTCAGCCATTCCTGGTAACGTTCTTGGAAGTTGTCGACAGCCTGGCCGAACTCCAGCCCCATGTCGGCCAGGACCCGGCGGATCTCGTCCAAGGACTTGCGGCCGAAATTCTTGGTCTTGAGCATCTCGGCCTCGGTCTTCTGCACCAGTTCACCCACCAGGGCGATGTTGGCGCTCTTCAGGCAGTTGGTGGCCCGCACCGACAGTTCGAGCTCATCGATGCTCTTGAACAGGTTGGGGTTCAGATCCCCGCTGGAGCGGCCACTCTTGGACTCCTCGTCGGAGGACTGCTCGTCGAAGTTGATGAACACCGAAAGCTGGTCCTTGAGGATCTTGGCCGAGTAGGCCACGGCATCCTCGGGCAGGAGCGAGCCGTCGGTCCACACCTCGATGATGAGCTTGTCGTAGTTGGTCATCTGCCCCACGCGGGCCTGCTCCACGGCGTATGCGACCTTGCGCACCGGGGAGAAGCTGGAGTCCAGGCGGATGAGCCCGATCTCGTCGGACAGCGTATCGTACATCTCCGCGGGAACGTAGCCCTTGCCCATATGCACGTCCAACTCCATGGACAGCTTGCGGTCCTCGGACAGGGTGCAGATGTGCAGGTCCTTGTTCAGCACGGTGAGGTGCTGGTTCTCGCGGATGGCCGCGGCCGTGACCGCCCCCTTCTTGTCCGCCTCCAGGATCAGGCGCTGAGGCTCGTCGGTGGTCATGGCCAGGCGGACCTGCTTGAGGTTCAGCACGATGTCCGTCACATCCTCGATGACGCCGGGGATGGTGGTGAACTCGTGCTGGATGCCCTCGACCTTGACCGAGACGATGGCCGCCCCCTGCAGGGAGGACAGCAACACCCGGCGAAGGGCGTTGCCGATGGTGGTTCCGAAGCCGCGCTCCAGGGGTTCGCACACGAACTTGCCGTAGGTGGCGTCGGACTTGGGGTCTCGCGCGATCTGTTCGGGCTTGACCAGCTCGGACCAGTTGCGCGTATTGATCAGTCGGTCGCCGGTATGGATGATCATCTCTGCTCCCGTGTTCGCCTACTTGGAGTAAAGCTCGACGATGAGCTGTTCGTTCATGGGGAACTGGATGTCCTCGCGCTGGGGCCGGGCCTTGATGGTCCCCTTGAAGTTCTCGCCGTCAACCTCAAGCCAGGACGGGCAGCCGCGACGGGCGATGACCTCGCGCGCCTCCTGGATGACCGGGACCTTGCGGGCCTCCTCGCGGACCTCCACCACGTCGCCGGGGCGGACCTGCAGGGAGGGAATGTTCACCCGCCGGCCGTTGAGCTTGAAGATGCCGTGGCGCACCAGCTGGCGGGCCTGGTCGCGAGAGTTGGCGAAGCCCAGGCGGTAGACCACGTTGTCCAGGCGCTGTTCGAGCAGCGCCAGGAGGTTGGTGCCGGTGACGCCCTTCATCATGTCCGCGGAAGCGAAGTAGTTGCGGAACTGGCGCTCCAGCACGCCGTACATGCGGCGGACCTTCTGCTTCTCGCGCAGCTGCACGGCGTAGTCGCTCATCTTGCGACGAAGCCGGCCGTGCTGGCCCGGGACGTAGGGCCGACGCTCATAGGCGCACTTGTCGGTGAAGCAGCGGTCGCCCTTGAGGAACAGTTTCATGCCTTCGCGCCGGCACAGCCGGCACTTGGCTTCGGAATATCTGGCCAAGGTGTACTCCTCCTGAGGCTTCGGGGTTAGACCCGGCGGCGTTTGGGCGGACGGCAGCCGTTGTGCGGGACGGGCGTGACGTCGCGGATGAAGTTGACCTTGAAGCCGGCGTTGTTGATGGCCCGCATGGCCGCCTCGCGGCCGGAGCCGGGGCCCTTGACCAGGATGCCCACGGAGCGCATGCCGTGCTCTTGGGCCCGACGGGCCGCGGACTCGGCCGCAACCTGCGCGGCAAAGGGCGTGCTCTTGCGCGAGCCCTTGAAGCCGGACTGGCCCGAGGAGGCCCAGCTCACCACGTTGCCCTTCAGGTCGGTGAAGGTGATGATGGTGTTGTTGAAGGTCGCCTGGATGTGGGCGACGCCCACCGGGATGTTCTTCTTCTCTTTCTTCTTCCCGGTACGGCGGGGTCGTGCTGCCATGGTCTATCCCCTTTCTGTGTTCAAAAAGGCCGGCCCTGACGGGCCAAAGCCCAATTACTTGCTCTTCTTCTTACCCATCACCGAACGCCGCGGGCCCTTGCGGGTGCGGGCGTTGGTGTGCGAACGCTGGCCGCGGACCGGCAGACCCTTGCGGTGACGCAGGCCCCGGTAGCAGCCGATGTCCATCAGCCGCTTGATGTTGGCCGTCACCTCACGCCGCAAATCGCCCTCGACCTTGTGATTGGTCTCGATCTCCTTGCGGATGGTGTTGACCTCGTCCGGGGTCAGATCGTCGCTGTTCTTGGTCCAGTCCACGCCCGTGGCGTCCAGGATCTGCAGGGCCGTGGCCTTGCCGATGCCGTAGATGTACGTGAGCGCGATGTCCAGCCGCTTGTTCTTGGGCAGATCAACGCCTGCGATTCGAGCCACAGTTCTCCCCCTTTAGCCCTGGCGCTGCTTGTGCCGGGGATTTTCACAAATGACCCGAAGCACGCCCTTGCGCCGGATGATCTTGCACTTCGGGCACATCTTCTTCACCGAGGGTCTGACTTTCATCTCGTCTACTCCATGTCCAAGGGGCGGGTTTCCCCTGCCCTGTTCCGAGAAACGTTTGCGCCGATACTCCCGGCGTTATCCACCCCGGCCGAGGCCGGAGAAAAGCTCAATATCTCAGGCCCGTTAGCCGTCACCGCCACCGAATGCTCGAAGTGGGCGGAGAGGCTCCGGTCCTTGGTAACCGCGGTCCACTGGTCCTCGAGGATCTCCACCTCGGGGCCGCCCACGCAGACCATGGGCTCGATGGCCAGGACCATCCCCGCCTTGAGCGGCAGGGCCGTGGACCCCTTGGGCACGAAGTTCGGAACCTCCGGCTTCTCGTGCAGCCGACGGCCTATGCCGTGGCCCACGAAGCGCCGCACCACCGAAAACCCCGCCGCCTCCACACACTCCTGCACCGCCCGGGACACGTCGTGCAGGTGGTTGCCCGGCCTGGCCTGGGCGATGCCCTCCATGAGGGACCGCTCGGTGACCTCCAGGAGCCGGCGCGCCTGCGCGCTCACCTCGCCCACCGGAAAGGTCCGGGCCGCGTCGCCATAGAAGCCGTCGTAGACCACTCCCATGTCGAAGCTCACGATGTCGCCCTCCACGAGCCTGCGCTCCGAGGGGAACCCGTGCACCACCTGCTCGTTCACCGAGCAGCACAGGGCATGGGGGAATCCGTTGTAGCCCAGGAAGGCAGGACGGACCCCGATCTCCCGGCACATGTCCTGGGCGATCTCCTCGAAGCGCCGGGTGGGCGCTCCCGGGCGGACTTCAGCCGCCATGGTGTCAAGGATCCGGGCAACGATGCGGTTGGCTTCGCGCATGAGCGCGATCTCCGCGTCGTTCTTCAAAAAGATCCCACGAAACTTCTTCAACCGCGCCGTCCCTTGATCCTGGCCTTGGAGATGAGGCCCTCGTACTGCCGGGAGATCAGGTACGACTCGATCTGTCCCATGAAGTCCATGGCCACGCCCACCACGATGAGCAAGGAAGTGCCGCCGAAGTAGAACGGCACGTTCAGGTTGGCGATGAGCAGCATGGGCAGAACGCACACCGTAGAGATGTAGGCGGCGCCCCACAGGGTAATGCGCGCCAACACCTTGTCAATGTATTCGCGGGTCTTGGCTCCGGGCCGGATGCCCGGGATGAACCCGCCCTGCTTGCGGATGTTCTCCGCAATGTCCTTGGGGTCGAAGATGATCGCGGTGTAGAAGAAGCAGAAGAACACGATCATCGCCACGAAGCACAGGTTGTAGAGTATGGTCTGGGGCGCGAACCAGGCGGACACGTCCTGGAGCCACTCCACCTGGGAGAACTGGGCCAGGGTCGCCGGGAAGAGCAGGATGCTCGAGGCGAAGATGGGCGGGATCACGCCCGCGGTGTTGATGCGCAGCGGCAGATGGGTGGTCTGTCCGCCGTACATTTTCCGCCCCACCATGCGCTTGGCGTACTGGATGGGAATGCGCCGCTGCGCCCGCTCCATGTAGACGATGCCGGCCAGGACCGCCGCCATCAGCACGAGGATGAGCAACGCCACGAACAGGGTGAGCTCTCCCGCGCTGATGAGGCGGAAGCTGTTCACGATGGCCCGCGGGAAGCCCACCACGATGCCCGCGAAGATGATGAGCGAGATGCCGTTGCCGATGCCCTTCTCGGTGATCCGCTCGCCGATCCACATGACGAGCACCGTGCCCGCGGTCAGGGTGATGACCGTGATGAGCTTGAACCCGATGCCGGGGTAGAGCACCACCGGAGCGCCCGAGGGGCTCTGCATGCCCTCGAGGCCCACGGCGATGGCCAGGCCCTGCACCACGGTGATGAGCACCGTGCCGTAGCGGGTGTACTGGGTGATCTTCTTGCGGCCGGCCTGCCCCTCTTCCGAGGACAGCCGCTTGAGTTCGGGGCTGACCACGGTGAGGAGCTGGATGATGATGGAGGCCGAGATGTAGGGCATGATGCCCAGGGCAAAGATCGACATGTTGGACAGGCCGCCGCCCGAGAACATGTCGAAAAGCCCGAACAGGGTGTTCTGGACGCTGGCGAAGAAGTCCGCCAGGGCGGCGGTGTCCACGCCGGGCGTGGGCACATGGATCCCTATCCGGTACACGGCCAGGAGGAAGAAGGTCCAGAAGAGACGCTTCTTCAGTTCCGGCAGCTTTGCCAGGTTCTCGACGCCCGCGAGCGACATGCCTTACTCCTGGCCTTCCAGGGCCTTGGCGGTCCCGCCCGCGGCGGCGATCTTCTCGGCCGCGGACTTGCTGAAGCGGTGAGCCTCCACCGCGACCTTGGCCGACACGTCGCCCACGCCCAGGATCTTGACCAGGGCGCCCTTGGGCGCCAGGCCCTTGGCGTAGATGTCGTCCAGGCTGATCTCGGCCTGTCCCTCGAAGGCGGCCACCAGTTTGCCAACGTTCACCGGGCTGTACTCGACCCGGAAGGGATTCTTGAAGCCGCGCTTGGGCAGGCGACGGGCCAGGGGCATCTGGCCGCCCTCGAAGCCGGGCTTGACCGAGCCGCCGGAGCGGGCCTTGAGGCCCTTGTGGCCCTTGCCCGCAGTTCCGCCCTGGCCGGACGCGCCGCCGCGGCCGATGCGCTTGCGCTCCTTGCGCTCCTCGGGGAAGGGATACAGTTCGTGCAGTCTCATGCCTCGATCACCTCGACCAGATGGTTCACCCGCTGGACCATGCCAAGGGTGGAGTCGTTCTTGGGCAGTTC
Organism: Thermodesulfobacteriota bacterium; assembly: GCA_040753075.1. GTDB lineage: Bacteria > Desulfobacterota > Desulfovibrionia > Desulfovibrionales > Desulfovibrionaceae > UBA6814. The sequence continues at coordinate 8,492 of JBFMHA010000073.1, read as the reverse complement.
CCGGACCTGGCGGATGCGCTTGAGGCCCAGGGCCCGCAGCGTATCCCTCTGCTTGGGCGTGCAGCCGATGAAGCTGCGCGTGAGTTTAACCTTGATGGTCGCCATGGCCCTACTCCTACTTGCGCGGCGTCTCAAGGGCCTTGCCGCGGAGGGAGGAAACCTCCTTGGCGCTGCGCAGGGAGCGCAGGCCCTCGATGGTGGCCTTGAGCACGTTGTGCGGGTTGTTGGTGCCGATGGCCTTGGTCAGGATGTCGTGCACCCCGGCGGCCTCCATGACCGCGCGGACCGGGCCGCCGGCGATGATGCCGGTACCCTTGGACGCGGGCTTGAGCACCACCTTGGCGGCGCCGAACCGGCCCAGGACCTCGTAGGGCAGGGTCCCCTCCAGGAGGGGCACCGGCCGCATGGTCTTCTTGGCCTGCTCGCTGGCCTTGCGGATGGCCTCGGGCACCTCGATGGCCTTGCCCAGGCCGTAGCCGACCGAGCCCTTGCCGTCGCCCACCACCACCAGGGCGGAGAAGCTGAAGCGCCGGCCGCCCTTGACCACCTTGGCCACGCGGTTCAGGTGGACAATCTTCTCGATGAAGCCCAGGTCTTCCTGCTCCCGGCGGGGTTCCTTGCTCCGGGGGCCCTGATCCTTGCGGGACTCTTTGCGTTCCATGTGTCGTCCTTGCGCGCGCTAGAATTTGAGCCCGGCTTCGCGGGCGCCGTCCGCCAGGGCCTTGATCCGGCCGTGGTAGATGTAGCCGTTGCGGTCGAAGACCACGGCCTCGATGTTCTTCTCCTTGGCCAGGCGGGCGATCTCCTGGCCCACCTTCACCGCGGAGTCCTTGTTGGACTTCAGCGCAGCCCCGGCCCGGTTCAGGGTCAGGGTGGAGGCGGCGGCCAGGGTGGCGCCCGCCACGTCGTCCACCAGCTGCACGTAGATGTGCGCGTTGGAGCGGAAGATCACCAGGCGGGGGCGTTCGGCCGTGCCGCTGACCTTCTTGCGGATGCGGATCTTTCTGCGCTGGCGCGCAGCTTCCTTGTTCAGGCTCATGACCGTCCCCCTACTTCTTGGCGCCGGACTTGCCGGCCTTGCGCCGGATGTGCTCGTCCGCGTACTTGATGCCCTTGCCCTTGAACGGCTCGGGCGGACGGACGCGGCGGATCTTGGCCGCGGTCTCGCCCACCAGCTGCTTGTCGATGCCGGAAAGGGTCAGCTTGTTGCCCTCGGCCTTGGCCTCGACGCCCTGGGGCAGAGCGAAATTCACGGGATGGGAAAAACCCACGGTCAGGACCACGGTGGAGCCCTGGACGCTGACCTTGTAGCCCACGCCCACGATCTCCAGGGTCTTGGAGAAGCCCTTGGTCACGCCCTCGACCATGTTGGCCAGCAGGGTGCGGCGAAGGCCGTGCTGGGCCCGGGCCAGCCGGGTGTTGTCCACCCGGGAGACGACGACGGCGTCGTCGGCCTTCTCGTAGGCGATCTTCTCGTGCATCGGGGTGGTGAGAGCGCCCTTGGGGCCCTTGACCTCGATGCTCATCTTGCCGAGGGTCACCTCGACTCCCTTGGGGATGGCGACCGGCAGTTTGCCAATTCTGGACATGTCGGCCTCCTCCTACCAGACTTCGAACAAGAGTTCGCCGCCGATGTTCTGGGCCTTGGCTTCGCCGCCCGCGAGCACGCCGCGGGAGGTGGACAGGACGCAGATTCCCAGACCGTTCTGCACGCTGGGAATGTCCTGGGCCCCCACATAGACGCGACGGCCGGGCTTGCTCACGCGCTTCATCCCGGAGATGAGCGGGGTCCCGCCGTCGTACTTGAGTTCCACGGTGATATCCCGCTCCCCGGCGGAATAGTCGAGGATGTAGCCCTCGTTCTTGAGAATCTCGCAGACCGCGAGCTTCATCTTGGAACGGGGGACGGCCACCTTCTGGTGCAGCGCCTGATGGGCGTTGCGCAGACGGGCCAGCATGTCCGCAATGGGATCAACCATGATGTGCTCCTTAAACCTACCAGCTCGATTTGCGCACGCCCGGCAGTTCGCCGGCCAGGGCCATGTTCCGGAAGCAGATGCGGCAGATGCCGAAGCGCCGCAGGAACGCGCGGGGCCGACCGCAGATGGGGCAGCGGTTGTAGCCGCGGCTGGAGAACTTGGGCTTGCGCTGGGACTTGAATTTGAGGGCTAAGCGGGACACTCGCCTTCCTCCTTACTTTCTGAACGGCATGCCGAGCAGGTCGAGAAGCATCTTCCCTTCCTTGTCGGTACGCGCCGTGGTGACGATGGTCACGTTCATGCCCTTGGGCTTCTCCACCCGGTCGATGTTGATCTCCGGGAAGATGGAGTGCTCGCGCACGCCCAGGGTGAAATTGCCGCGCCCGTCGAAACCCCGGTCGGGAACTCCGCGGAAGTCGCGCACCCGGGGCAGGGCGAAGTTCATCAGCTTGTCCAGGAAGTCCCACATGCGTTCCTGGCGCAGGGTTACGCGGCAACCCACGGGCATGTTCTCGCGCAGCTTGAAGGCGGCGATGGACTTGCGGGCCCGGGTGATCACGGCCTTCTGGCCGGCGATCTTGGTGAGTTCGTCGACCGCGTCTTCGATGAGCTTGTTGTTCTGGCTCGCCTCGCCCAGGCCGATGTTCAGGCTCACCGCCTTGATCCGCGGCACTTCCATGGGGCTCTTGTAGCCGAACTCCTGCATCAGCGCAGGCGCAACCTTTTCCTTGTAGATCATTTCAAGCCGAGTCATGGCTGCACCTACCCGATCTGCTCGTTGCACTTCTTGCAGAAGCGCACCTTCTTGCCGTCGCCTGTGGTCCGATAGCCCACGCGGGTGGGCTTGGCGCAGGCGTCGCACATGACGGCCACGTTGGACACGTGGACCGGGGCCTCTTTCTCGATGATGCCGCCGGGCCGCTGGGCATAGGGGTTGGCCTTGGTGTGGCGCTTGACCATGTTGACCTTCTCCACCAGCACGCGGTCGTGCTTGCGGTCAACCTTGATCACCTTGCCCACCTTGCCCTTGTCCTTGCCGGCCAGGACCATCACCTTGTCGTCCTTGCGGATCTTACACGATTCCATGGCCAATACTCCTACAGGACCTCGGGAGCGAGGGAGACGATCTTCATGAAGTTCTTCTGCCGGAGCTCCCTGGCCACGGGGCCGAAGATGCGGGTGCCCACGGGCTCGAGCTGGTTGTTCAGGAGCACCGCGGAGTTGGAGTCGAACTTGATGTAGGAGCCGTCGGGCCGGCCCACTTCCTTGGTGGTGCGGACAATGACCGCCTTCATCACGTCGCCCTTCTTCACCTTGGCGTGCGGCATGGCCTCCTTGACGGAAACCACGATGATGTCGCCCAGGCTCGCATAGCGCCGGCGGGAACCGCCGAGGACCTTGATGCAGGCCACGCGCTTGGCGCCGGAGTTGTCGGCCACGTCGAGATTGGATTCAACCTGGATCATGGGCTTCTCCTAGACCGCCTTTTCCATGATGTTCACCAGGGCCCACCGCTTGCGCGCGGAGAGGGGCCGGGACTCGATGATCTGCACCTTGTCGCCGATGCCGCACTCGTTGCCCGGGTCGTGGGCCATGAACTTCTTCTTGCGGCGGATGAACTTCTTGACCAGCGGATGCTTCACCAGGGTCTCCACCGAGACCACGATGGTCTTGTCCGCCTTGTTGCTCACCACGTAGCCCACGAGGGTCCGCTTGTTGGACTTGCGCTCTTCGCTCATCTTAGGCCCCCGCTTCCTTTTCCTTGAGAATCGTCTTCATGCGCGCGATGCCCTTCTTCACTTCCGGCAGCCGGTGAGTCTTCTCCAGCTGGGCGGTGGCGTGCTGGAAACGCAGGGTGAAGAGCTCCTTCTGGGACTCGGCCAGCTTCTCGTTGAGCTCGGCCGCGGAGAGCTCGCGCAGTTCCTTGGTCTTCATCTTACAGACCCTCCCGCACCACGATGGCGGTCTTCACCGGCAGCTTGTACGAGGCCAGACGCAGGGCCTCCTTGGCCAACTCGATGGACACGCCCTTGATCTCGTAGAGCACCCGGCCGGGCTTGACCGGGCAGTACCAGCCCGTGGGAGCGCCCTTGCCCGAGCCCTGCCGCGTCTCGGCCGGCTTGGAGGTGATCACCTGGTCGGGGAACACCCGGATCCAGACCTTGCCGCCGCGCTTGATGTGCCGCATCATGGCCACACGGGCGGCCTCGATCTGCTGGCTGGTCAGCTTGGCGTGGTCCAGGACCTTGAGGCCCACGTCGCCGAAGGCGATGGTGGCGCCGCGCAGGGCGTTGCCGCGAAGGCGGCCTTTCTGGCGCTTCCGATATTTGGTCTTGTTGGGGGAAAGCATTACTGGTCAACCTCTTGGTCCAGGATTTCACCCTTGAACACCCACACCTTCACGCCGATGACCCCGTAGGTGGTCTTGGCGATGGCGTAGCCGAACTCCAGGTCGGCGCGCAGGGTGTGCAGGGGCACGCGTCCGTCGCGGTACCACTCGGAGCGGGCGATCTCGGCCCCGGCCAGGCGGCCGGCGCAGGAGACCTTGATGCCCTCGGCGCCGAACTTGCGGGCCAGGCTCACGGTGCGCTTCATGGCCCGGCGGAAGGCCACCCGGCGCTCCAGCTGCAGGGCGATGTTCTCGGCCACCAGCTGGGCGTCGATCTCGGGGCGACGGATCTCGTTCACCTCGATGGAGAACTCCCGGCCGAACTTCTGGCGCAGGTCGCCGCGCAGCTTCTCGATCTCCACGCCCTTGCGGCCGATGACGATGCCCGGCCGGGCGGTGTGGATGATCAGACGAACCTTGCCGCCGGCGCGCTCGATCTCCACCTTGGAGATGCCGGCGTGGTACAGGAGCTTCTTGACGAACTTCCGGATGCGGTGGTCCTCATGGACGTTGGCCGCATACTCTTTCTTGCTGAACCAACGGGACAGCCAGTTCTTGTTGTAGCCCAGGCGGAACCCGTAGGGATGGACTTTCTGACCCACGTGACGTCCCTCCTTAGGACTCTTCAACCACCACGGTGATGTGGCTGGTGCGTTTGCGGATGCGGTAGGCGCGACCCATGGCCCGGGGACGGATGCGCTTGAGCATCGGTCCGCCGTCGATCTGCACGTTCTTCACCACCAGGGAGTCGACGTCGATTCCCGGCAGCTGTTCGGCATTGGCCACGGCCGAGACCAGGACCTTCCTGATCAGTTCGGCGGCCTTCTTGGGCGTGAAGGTGAGGACGTTCAGGGCGTCCTCCACCGGCAGGCCCTTGACGGTGTCGGCCACCAGCCGCGCCTTCTGCGCGGACACCCGGACGAATTTGGCGACTGCTCTGGTTTCCATTTCCGTACCCTACTTCTTGACCTTGCTCTTCTTGTCCGCAGCATGCCCGAAGAAGGTGCGGGTGGGGGCGAACTCGCCGAGCTTGTGGCCGACCATGTTCTCGGACACGAACACGGGGATGAACTTCTTGCCGTTGTGCACCGCAAAGGTCAGGCCGACCATCTCCGGGATGATGGTGGAGCGCCGGGACCAGGTCTTGATGACCTTGCGGTCCTTGTTCTCCACCGCCTTGTCCACCTTCTTCTGGAGGTGGTCGTCCACGAAGGGACCTTTTTTCAGGGACCTGGGCATATGGACTCCTTACTTCTGGCCGCGGCGCTTGACGATGAGCTTGCCCGACGCCTTCTTGCGGTTTCTCGTCTTGTAGCCCTTGGTGGGCTTGCCCCAGGGGGTGACCGGATGGCGGCCGCCCGAGGAACGGCCTTCGCCGCCGCCCAGGGGGTGGTCAACCGGGTTCATGGCCACGCCGCGCACCTCGGGACGCTTGCCCAGCCAGCGGGAGCGACCGGCCTTGCCGATGCGCACCTGCTCGTGAGAGAGGTTGCCCACCTGGCCGACGGTGGCGCAGCAGGTGGCCAGCACGTTGCGCACCTCGCCGGAGGGCATGCGCAGCAGGGCGTACTTGCCTTCCTTGGCGATGAGCTGGGCGTAGGTGCCGGCGGCGCGGCAGAACTGGCCGCCGCGGCCGGGGTGAAGCTCCACGTTGTGGATCACGGTGCCCACCGGGATGCGGGCCAAGGGCAGGGCGTTGCCGGGCTTGATGTCCGCGGTCTCGCCGGCCACCACCACATCGCCCACGGAGATGCCCACCGGGGCCAGGATGTAGCGCTTCTCGCCGTCGGCGTAGTGCAGCAGGGCGATGCGGGCGGAGCGGTTGGGATCGTACTCGATGGCCGCCACCTTGGCCGGGACGTTGGCCTTGTCCCGCTTGAAGTCGATCAGGCGGTAGAGGCGCTTGTGCCCGCCGCCGCGACGGCGCGAGGTGAGGCGGCCGAAATGGTTGCGGCCGCTCTTCTTGGACAGGCCCTCGGTCAGGCTCTTCTCCGGACGGTCCTTGGTGACCTCCTCGAAGGAGGAGATGGTCATGAACCGGCGGCCGGCGGAAGTGGGCTTCAGTCTGCGCGTGGACACGACTAGACTCCTTCGAAGAATTCGATCTTATGGCCTTCGGCCAGGGTCACGTAGGCCTTCTTGTAGCCGGCCACCTTGCCCGCGCCGCGGCCCCAACGGGTGCGGCGCATGGGGCGCTGGCGCACCACGTTGACCGCAGTGACCTTGACCGAGAAGGCTTCTTCAACGGCCTTCTTGATCTCGACCTTGTTGGCGCCGGGGTGGACGAAGAAGGCCACCTGGTTGGCGGTCTCCTTGGCCAGGTTCGCCTTTTCCGACACCAGCGGCTTGAGAAGAATGTCGGTGTACTGCATGGCTACTTCAACCTCTCTTCCACGGCCTTGGCGGCCTCCTCAAGCAGGACCAGCTGCGGGTAACGCAGCACGTCGAAAACGTTGAGCTGGTCGTGCAGGAGGACCTTGATCCCGGGGATGTTCCGGGCCGAAAGAGCGAGATTGTTATCCTCTTTGGGCAGGACAATCAAGGCCTTTTTCAGCCCGAGGGTCTTGGCGATTTCCACGAACCGCTTGGTCTTGATCTCCGGAGTCTCGATGGAGCGGACCACCATGAGCGAACCGGCCTCCAGCACCCGCGAGGACAGGGCCATGCGCAGGGCCAGGCGGCGGACCTTCTTGTTCACCTTGAACTCGTAGGACCGCGGCTGGGGGCCGAAGATGGTGGCGCCGTGCCGCCAGATGGGGGACCGGGAGGAGCCCGCACGGGCCCGGCCGGTGCCCTTCTGGCGCCAGGGCTTGGATCCGCCGCCGGAGATGAGGGCGCGGTTCTTGGTGGCGTGGGTCCCGGCCCGAACCTTGGCCCGCTGGGAGCGGACCACCAGGTTCAGGATCTCCGGGCGCACGGGCACCTCGAAGACCTCGGGGGCCAGGGTGATCTCCCCCACTTCCTTGTTGTTCTGATCTATGACTTTGACCTGCGCCATGACGCACTCCTCGTTACTGCTGCTTGCGGACCATCACCAGGCCGTTCTTGGGCCCGGGCACCTGGCCGCGCAACAGGATAAGGTTGTCGGCAGGCCGCACGTCCACCACTTCCACGTTGATGCAGGTGACCCGGTCGCCGCCGGTGACCCCGGCCATGCGCTTGCCCTTGAAGACCTTGCTCGGGTAGGCGCACTGGCCGATGCCGCCGGGGGCGCGGTGCTTCTTCTCGTGTCCGTGGGACGCGCCCAGGCCGGAGAAGCCCCAGCGGCGCATGGGGCCCTGGGTGCCCTTGCCCTTGGAGGTGCCGGTGACCTTCACCTTCTCTCCGGGCGTGAACATGTCCACGGTCAGGTCCTGGCCCAGTTCGTAGCCATCCACCGACTCCAGGCGCAGTTCGCGCAGGAAGCGGTAGAAGTCATTGCCGGCCTTGGCCTGGTGCCCGCGTTCGGGCTTGTTCACCTTGCGTTCGGGAATCTGTTCGAACCCGATCTGCAGGGCGCTGTATGTATCCTTGGTGGAGTCGCTCTTGATCTGCAGCACGGGGCAGGGGCCGGCGGCGATCACGGTCACCGGGATGGCGGTGCCGTCGCTGCCGAAAACCCTGGTCATGCCCAGTTTGCGACCCAAGATGCCAAGAGTGTCAGCCATCACGTCATCCTCTGCGCTAGAGTTTGATCTCGACGTCAACGCCCGCGGGAAGGGAAAGCTTCCCAAGCGCGTCCACGGTCTGCTGCGTCGGCTCCAGGATGTCCAGGAGGCGCTTGTGGATGCGCATCTCGAACTGTTCCCGGGACTTCTTGTCCACGTGGACCGACCGCTGCACCGTGTACTTGTGGATGTTGGTGGGCAGCGGAATGGGGCCCGCTATGCCCGCACCGGTGTTCCGGGCCGTGTCCACGATCTCGGCCACGGCCTTGTCCAGGATGCGGTAGTCGTAGGCCTTGAGCTTGATCCGGATCCGATCGCTCTGCATGGACGCCATGGCTTACTCCGTGATCTCCGAGACAACGCCCGCGCCCACGGTGCGGCCGCCTTCGCGAATGGCGAAGCGCAGGCCCTTCTCCATGGCGATGGGGGCGATGAGTTCGACGTTGAAGGTCGCGTTGTCGCCGGGCATCACCATCT
>JBFMHA010000072.1:0-19749 GCA_040753075.1 Thermodesulfobacteriota bacterium | reverse complement strand
AGGCGGGCAAGGCGGCCCGCCGGGCGGCCCGCCGCGAACGCCGCAAGGCCAAGCCCAGGCCGGCCGGCAAGGTCGTGGACGAGGCCGCGGTGCTGCGCGCCCTGCGCGAGGCCAACCGGCCCCTGCGCCGGGCGGAGATCCTGCGCAACCTGCACGCCCCCCGCGAGGAGAAGCACGATCTGCGCGCGGTGCTCTCCCGCCTGGCGTACGAGGGCCGCATCATCCGCACCAAGGGCGGGGCGTTCGGCCTGGCCGAGAGCATGAGCATGGTCACCGGCACCCTGGAGATCCAGCGCTCCGGCGTGGGCTTCGTGCTGCCCGAGGACCGCCGCCGCAGGGACATCTTCGTGAACCCCTCGTCCCTGGGCGACGCCTGGCACAAGGACAAGGTGGTGGTGGCGGTGCTGCCCGGGTCCGAAAAGGGCCGCCGGCCCGAGGGCCGGGTGGTGCGGGTGCTGGAGCGCGGGACCCGGAGCCTCCCCGTGGCCGCGGTGCGCAAGCTGGGCCAGGACCTGTACCTGTGCAAGCCCACGGACCCGCGCTTCGGCTTCAACCTCATGGTGGACACCGCCGGGACCGGCAGCCGGCCCCGCCCGGGCGAGGTGCTCCTGGCCCGGCCCGGGGAGCGGCTGGAGCACCGGCTCTACCGGGCCGAGGCCGCCGAGGTCCTGGGCCGGGAGGAGGACGTGGCGGTGCAGGAGCGGCTGGTCAAGGCCGCGCACGGGGTGCCCGGCGAGTTCCCCCCCGGGGCCCTGGCCGAGGCCGAGCGGCTGCCCGGGGTCCCGTCCAAGGCCGACTTCGCGGGCCGGGAGGACCTGCGCAAGCTCCCCCTGGTGACCATCGACGGGGCCAAGGCCCGGGACTTCGACGACGCGGTGTGCGTGCGGAAGGAGGGCAAGGGCTGGCGGCTGTGGGTGGCCATCGCGGACGTGGCCCACTACGTGCCGCCGGGAAGCGCGCTGGACCGCGAGGCGCGGGAGCGCGGCAACTCCTACTACTTCCCCTCGTCCGTGGAGCCCATGTTCCCGGAGAAGCTGTCCAACGGCCTGTGCTCCCTGAACCCGGGGGTTCCCCGGCTGTGCATGGCGGCGGAGCTGCTCTTCGGCCCGGACGGCCAGGTGCGCGACGAGCGCTTCTACCCGGCGGTGATGCGCAGCAGCGCCCGCCTCACCTACGCCCAGGTTCACCGCGCCCTCACGGAGAACGACCCGCAGGAGCAGAAGAACCTGGAGGCGCACCTGCCCATGCTGCGCGAGGCCGAGGCCCTGGCCCGGGTCCTCAACCGGATGCGCGCCGGCCGGGGCAGCCTGGACTTCGACCTGCCCGAGCCCGAGATCCATTTCAACTTCATGGGCGAGGCCGTGGACATCAGCCCGCGGCCGCGCACCTTCGCCCACCAGATCATCGAGGAGTTCATGATCGCGGCCAACGAGGCCGTGGCCCGGCTGCTCACGGGCCGGGGCCTGCCCTGCGTGTACCGGGTGCACGAGAGCCCGGACCCGGACAAGCTGGGCGCGGCGCTGGGGCTCCTGGAGCGCACGCCCGCGGGCCACGCCCTGCCCCTGGCCAAGGCCGGAGGCCGGGCGCCCAGGGCCGGGGGCTTCAGCCCCAAGGACGTGCAGAACGTGCTGAGCGCGGCGGCGGGCACGGAGATCGAGTACCTGGCCGGCCGGCTCCTGCTGCGCACCATGATGCAGGCCAAGTACATGACCCGCAACCTGGGACACTACGGCCTGGCCTCGGAATGCTACTGCCACTTCACCTCGCCCATCCGGCGCTACGCGGACCTGCTGGTGCACCGCTCGCTCAAGGCCGCGCTGACCGGCGACGCGCCGGCCCTGCCCTCGCCGCAGAAGCTCTCGGCCTGGTGCGAGGACATCTCCGGCCGGGAGCGGGTGGCCATGGAGGCGGAGCGGGAGATCGTGAAGCGGCTCACGGTCATCGTGCTCTCGGGCCGGGTGGGCGAGAGCTTCACCGGGGTGGTGAGCGGCCTGTCCGACTACGGGTTCTGGGTGGAGCTGGACCAGGTGCTGGCCGAGGGCATGGTGCGGCTGTCCAGCCTGACCGACGACTACTACGGCTACGTGCCCGAGCGGCAGGAGATCTGGGGCCGGCACACCCGGCGGCGGTTCGGCCTGGGCATGCCGGTCCGGGTGCTGCTCACGGACGTGAACCTGTCCCGCCAGGAGATCAACCTGGTGCTGCAGGCGGGATGAACGCCCGAGCCCATGCCCGGCGGGGCTCCCTCCGGTAGTTCGTTTTTTCACAAATAGATGCGGAGCGCATGCGCCGGAGATATCCCCCGCTATGCCGCGCTCTTCGGGATCCGGCCCTCCCGTACTCCCAAAAGCATCATCCCGGCTTGACGTGCATCTTTTTTCAACTGCACGGCATATCATGTTGTTTTTTATTGAATTTTATTTTCAGCCCTCCCCTTGTCGCCGTTTGTGAAATAAATTACAAGGGAGCCGAGTTCAGTGAAAAAAGAGGGATCGGGGCTCCGGCCGGGCCTATAGGCAACGCCGACCACGCCCGCCGCCGGCCCGCTTCACCCCGGGCCGCGGACAACGCCTCAGGCGGCGGCGCCACCCCGCGAGCGGCGCTCCCACCGCCGGCGACGGGCTCCCCGCGAGCCGGCGACCGGCCGACCCTGCCCGGCGTCCCCGGTCCCTCCTTTCGACGCATCCCTACGAGGACCTCCGCCTCCCCCGGCGGACACGTCCACGGTTACGCACCCACCCCCCAGGAAACCCGGCATTCACCCCTGCCGGGTTTCCGCCTTTGCGGGGGTCAGAATCGGCGCTTGAGCCCCAGGGTGAGGTAGTTGGACCCGCCCTTGACGTCGCCGATGAGGCCCCAGACGCCGGAGCGGTGGTGCACCCGGAAGGCCAGCTCCCACTCCGGCAGGCTGGGCAGGGCCGCGGTGAACTCCAGGGCCATGGCGCACAGGACCTGGTCCGTGGAGCCGTTGATGCGGCGCTCGTGCTCCGGGTCCTCGGTCACCCCGGACACGCCCAGGCCGAAGGCGATGCTGGTGTCCAGGCTCCGGTCCCAGGGCATCTCCCGCCAGCGCAGCAGGCCCAGGCCGGCCAGTTCCTGGTACGCCTGGGAGTCTCCCCGGAACGGACCCCAGTGGTGCGCCCCGTAGAGCTCCGCCTCCACCACGAACACCTGTCCCAGGGGGACCAGCTCCCGGCCCAGGGAGATTCCGGCCAGGTAGTGGTCCTCCATCTCCAAGGGCGGAATGAACCATTCCCGGAAGCCCTCGGCCGAAAGCCAGCCGCCCCAGACTCCCACGATCACCGCATCGGCCCGCCTGCTCCGCTCCTCCTCCTCCGCCGCCGCCGCAGCCCACGCCGCGCCGGCCAGGAGCGCCAGCGCGATCCCCAGTCCGGCCGCCACAGCCCTGCAGAACGTACGCATGGCCCACCTCCCGGTTGTCGCCTTTCTCCCCTTCTCTCCCAATCCCCCGGGGGGGGTCTTCTGTCAAGCCCGTAAAGACAACCCCTTGTTTTCCCGGACCCCCTTGGCTACGGCGTTTTTTGCGTATACCAAGGAAGGAGGCGCGCCCCGCCGGGGCGGCCGTGCGAGCAGCCATGCGCATCCCCGTCACCGGAACCATCCGCCGCACCCTCTACCTGGGCATGGGCCTGGCCCTGGCCGTTGGCCTGGGGGTCTTCCTGTTCTTCTCCTTCTACACCACCGACCAGGTCCGCTCCATCCTGCGCCGCGACCTGGCCGGGCTCTCCTCCCTGGCGGCCAGGTCCCTGGCGCGCGAGCACGCGGCCGTGACCAAGCTCGCCCGCGACCTGGCCGAGTCCAAGGCCCTGCAGATCATCCTCCAACTCGACATGCCGCCCCAGGCCGCCCTGTTCCTGGAGGCCAACGCCCGGCCCGGCCCCTTCACCCGGCTCTGGGTCCTGCGGCCGGGCGGCTCGACCTTCTCCGTCTTCCCGCCGGACGCCGGCTCCCCGCCCCTGAAGCCGGGCGGCCCGCAGGACGCCTTCCTCCTGGCCGACGCCGGCCTGTCCCTGGCGGTGCTGATTCCGGTCAAGGCCGGGGGGCAGACCCTGGGCCACCTGGCGGCCCTGGCCCCCTTTCCGGACCAGACCCTCATCGAGAGCTTCTCCCGGCCCGGGGACACCGGCATGGCCCTGTGGCTCGGCGACACGCCCATGGCCGCCTCCTCGTGGCTCCCGGCCACGGGCTACGCCGCCGGCGCGCCCCCGGACGGACGAACCTCCCTGGACCTCGCCTGGGGCGGCGAGACGCATCAGTTCCTGGCCCACGGCGAGGCCCTGCCCCTGGCCCCGCCCACCATCCTCCGCCTGGAGATGGTCCGCTCCCTGGCCCATGCGCAGGAGCCCTTCCGCCACCTCCTGGCGGCCTTCTTCGCGGGCTGGGTGCTCATCCTGGCGTCCTTCCTGGCCTTCGCCCGCTACGTGAACGTCCGCCTGGTCAAGCCCGTCCTGCACCTGTCCCGGGTGGCGGGATCCGTTGAAGCGCACTCGACGCTGCCCGCGGAAATGCGCGGCTGGCGGGACGCGCCGGCGGGCAACGAGATCTCGGTGCTGCACCGGGCCTTCGCCCGCACCGTCACCTCCCTGCACCGGGCCCTGGCCAAGGCCGAGGCCGCGGACCGGGCCAAGAGCGACTTCCTGTCCACCGTGTCCCACGAGCTGCGCACCCCGCTCACCTCCATCCTGGGCTTCGCCAAGATCGTGCGCCGGCGGGTGGAGGAGCGCATCGCCCCCGCCCTGGCCGGCGGGACGGACTCCAAGGCCCTGGACGCCGCCGGACAGGCCCGGGAGAACCTGGACATCATCCTGGCCGAGGCCGGCCACCTCGACGCCCTCATCAGCAACGTGCTGGACTTCACCCGGCTGGAGGCCGGGACCATGGCCTGGGACATGGCCGAGGTGGACGTCCCGGCCCTGGTGGAGGAGGCGGCGGCCGGCTTCGGCGGCCCCCTGCGGAGCAAGGGCCTGGAGTGCATCGTCCGGGTGGAGCCGGGGCTGCCCCGCATCCCGGGCGACCGGGAGCGGCTGGCCCAGGTGCTCGGCAACCTCCTGTCCAACGCGGTGAAGTTCACCTCCGCCGGCGCGGTGGAGGTGCGCGCGGCCCGGGACGGGGACGCGGTGCGCCTCACCGTGGCCGACACCGGCCCGGGAATCCCCGAGGCGGAGCGGGAACGCATCTTCGACACGTTCCACCAGTCCGGCGAAACGCTGACCGGCAAGCCCAAGGGCGCCGGCCTGGGCCTGGCCGTGAGCCGGCTCATCGTCGAGCGCCACGGCGGCCGCATCTGGGCCGAGGCCCGTCCCGGCCGGGGCAGCGCCGTCCATGTGCTCCTCCCGGCGACCGGCCGGGAAAGCCGGTCCTAACCCCTTGCCCTGGCGGGCATTGCGGGCTATCTAGAACCGGGTGGTTCTCAAGCCGGGGCGGAAAGCGCCAGGCGGCGGCTTTCGTTTCCCGGCCGGGGAATGGGGGTTTTCCTGACCTCGCGGGCGCAGACGCGCCCGGCTCCGCTTCCTGCGGGGCGCCCGGGGGCGGCTTTCCGCCTCCCACACTCTGCCGGGGAGGACGCGGTGGCGGTTCTGCGGTGCGAGGCGTGCGGCTTCTCCAAGAAGGTCCCGGACAAGTTCCTGGGCCGCAAGGTGCGCTGCCCCGGCTGCGACAAGGTGGCCAGCGTGGAGCCCGACGCCCAGGACCTCGCGCTCGACGACGTGATCCCCGAGCCCCCCGCCCAGCCCGCACCCGCGCCCAAGCCCGGCGCGCCGGCCCCGGACCTCTCCCTGGCCGCGGAGACCCCGCCGCCCCGGCCCCGGCCCAACCTGCTGGCCGGCAGCCTGCCCCGGAACCTCCTGGCCGGCCTGGCCGGGGGCGTCCTGGCCTACGTGTTCAGCCTCACCGCGGCCAGCCTGGTGTTCTCCCCGGGCCAGCTCCCGGTGTACCTGACCCACGGCCTGACCATGGCCCTGTTCTGCGCCGTGGCCGTGGGCGCGGCCAGCGCCCTGCGCAGCGAACTGGGCTTCGCCATGGCCGGTCCCGAGGCCCTGACCATGGCCGTGCTCTTCCTCATGACCAGCTCCATGGCGCAAGACATGGCGGGCATGACCGCGAGCACGGTGTTCGCCACGGTCACCGCCGGCCTGGTCCTCACCGCCCTGTTCGTGGGCCTGGGGCTGGTGGGCGCGGGCGCCGTGGGCGCGGGCGCCGCCGTCCGCTTCATCCCCTTCCAGGCCGTGGGCGGCGTCATGGCCGGCCTGGGCTTCCATCTCCTGGCCGGAGCCTACTCCCTGTGCGTGGGCGGCGCCCCCTGCCTGGACGGCCTGACCCGCCAGCTCACCGACCTGGCCCCCTGCCTGGAATGGCTTCCGGCCCTGGCCCTGGGCCTGGTCCTCTTCGCGGCCATGCGCCGGAGCACCAACCTCCTGCTCCTGGCCGGCCTGCTCCTGGCCGCCACGGCCGCGACCCACGGCATCCTGTACTGGCAGGGCACGAGCCCCGAACAGGCCGCCCTGGCCGGCTGGCTCTACCCGGTCCTGCCCCTGGACGCCTACTGGGAGCTGTACAGCCTGGACTTCCTCGCCTCGGTTCGCCTGGACGTCATCCTGGACCACTCGGGCTACGTCGCGGCCGCGGCCGGGCTCACCATCGCGGCCAAGATGCTCAAGGCCTCGGAGCTCGAGCTGGTGCTCGGCCGGCAGGTGGACCTGGACCGGGAGATGGAGGTGCTCGGCCTGGGCAACGTCATCTCCGCGGCCCTGGGCGGCCTTCCCGGGGCCCTGTCCCTGCACCGCTCCCTGGGCGCGCGCGGCCTGGGCGCTGGCGGCCCGCTGGCCGGCGTCGCCGCGGCCGTGATCTGCGCCGCGGCCATCCCCTTCGCCGGCGAGGCCGCGGCCTGGGTCCCCCGCTTCGTGCCCGCCGGGCTCCTGGCGTTCATGGGCCTGTCCCTCCTGGTGCGCTGGCTGGTGGACACCCGCACCGCCTTCACCCGGGGCGAGGACTACGCCCTGCTCTTCCTGGTCTTCCTGCTCACCGTCACCCTGGGCTTCCTCCTGGGCATGGCGGTGGGCGTGGCCCTGGCCATGATGACGCTGGTGGGCCGCTACGGCAGCGTGAGCGTGGTCAAGCACGTGCTCTCGGGCTCGGCCTTCCGCTCCAACGTGGACCGCGCGCCGTCCCAGTTCCGCACCCTCAAGGCCAAGGGCGGGCAGATCTACATCATGCGCCTGCAGGGCTTCATCTTCCTGGGCGCCACCGGCGCGGTGCTGAACCTCATCCGCGCCCGCCAGGCGGCCGAGGGCAAGCTCCCCCTGCGCTACCTCATCCTGGACTTCTCCCACATCGCGGGCCTGGACTCCTCGGTGGCCATGGCCTTCGCCCGGCTCAAGCAGACCGCCAGGGAGCAGGAGTTCACCCTGGTCTTCTCCGGGGTGCCCTTCGAGCTGGACCGCCAGCTGGCCGACGCCGGGCTCCTCCTGGACGACCCCGAGGGCGGCTCGCGCGGCTTCGTGTCCCTGGACTACGCCATGGAGTGGTGCGAGAACCACATCCTGGAGGCCGAGAACGTCCTGCGCCTGGGCAAGAGCGAACTGCCCGACCTCCTGGCCCCGGTGTTCCCGGAGCCCCGGCTCATCCCCCTGCTCATGCGGGTCATGAAGAAGGTGGAGGTCGAGAAGGGCAAGCCGGTGTTCCGCCAGGGCGACGTCTCGGACGCCATGTACTTCATCGAGTACGGCATGGTGACCGTGCAGCTGGAGCTGGAGGGCAACCGGGTGCTGCGGCTCAAGAAGATGGGGCCGGGCACGGTGTTCGGCGAGATGGGCATCTACACCTCGGCCCCGCGCTCGGCCTCCATCGTGGCCGCCGAGGACTGCACCCTCTACCGCCTGTCCAAGACGGTGCTCGACGCGCTGCAGACCAAGAACCCCCACCTGGTCTCGGCCATCCACCGCTTCATCGTGGGCCTGCTCTCCGAGCGCGTGGCCGACGCCAACGACAAGATCAGGGACCTGCAGGCGTAGCGGGGAACCCCTCAAGGTATACGGCTTTTTTTGCGCCCCACGCGATATGACGTGCTATATCTTAGGCCGCTACCAACTCTTCCATTAACCATTTTGGTTAATCTTCATTGACAGGCGTGGCCAGGATGGATATCATCTATAAAAACGAACGGGACCGGAAGCTGCTCAACGATCATGGCGCGCTCGTTAGAAAGTTCGGCAAATCCATGGCCGACGCCATCATAAACCGTCAACAGCAACTCTTCGTTTCCTCCAATCTTTTCGTTTTTTCCAAGTTGCCCCAAACTAGGTGCCACTCTCTAACGGGCGACAGGGATGGCGAATTGGCGGCGGATCTCATTCACCCTTTCCGCTTGGTGTTCGCGCCGGATGACAATCCACTGCCAGAAACACCGGATGGCGGCCTGGATTGGACCCGAGTGACCACGGTGAAAATACTCCGGGTCGAGGACTACCATGGGAAGCGCAAAAAGAAATGAATTCACTCCGAATGTGATTTTCCCGCCGGGGTTCACTCTGGCTGAAACCATCGCATTTCTGGGGATGTCCCAGGCTGAGCTTGCGGCGCGCATTGGCCGTACGCCGAAATTCGTCAACGAGTTGATCGCCGGCAAAGCGCCTCTGCACGAGCAGACCGCCATGGCGTTGGAACGGGTATTGGACGTACCGGCATCCCTCTGGACAGGGCTGGAAAGCCAATACCGCCTGCACAAAGCCCGCACTGCGGAGAGCCTGGAGTTGGAAACCATGACCCCGTGGGTTCGCCTGTTCCCCATGCGGGAAATGATCAAGCGGGGATGGATTCGAAAATGCTTTAACCAGGAGGCTACTGCGAAAGAATTGCTCCGTTTTTTCGGAGTGGCCAGCCCTGACGCCTGGGATGAGATATGGGGCAGGGAGCAGTACTCCGTAGCGTTTCGGCGTTCACAAAAATACGCGCCAAACGTGCATGCGATGGCCGCATGGCTCCGCCAGGGAGAACTCGAAGCTGCTCGCCTTGCCTGTGCCGCCTACGACCCCGGGAAGTTCCGGGAGACCATTCCGGCGATACGCGCACTGACCAGGATGTCCGAGCCCGCCCAGTTCCTGCCCAGACTCACCGAGTTGTGTTGTTCGTGCGGCGTCGCCGTTGTCTTCCTCCCAGAAGTTGCCGGGACCCACGTAAGCGGAGCAGCCCGTTGGGTTGGCAAGCGGCCAATCATCCAACTAAGCTTACGCCACAAGACCGACGACCATCTCTGGTTCGCCTTTTTCCACGAGGCTAAACACATCCTAGACCATCCGCGGCAAAAGGTCTTTATCAACGGCTTCGATGGAGACTCTCCCGAGGAACAGGAGGCCAACGCCTTTGCCGCGGAAACCCTAATTCCCGCCAAGGAACTTAAGATCTTCATTGCAGGACGCACCCGTCTCGCCGACATCAGGGACTTTGCCGCCCGCACGGGCATATCTGCTGGCATCGTGGTCGGCAGGCTACAGCACGAGAAGGTGATCCCCTACAACGTTGGGAATCAACTCAAGGTCCGCTATCGGTGGATTCTACCGGGTGACGACGAATCGCAAGGACAAGGCGGAAAGGGGTAATATTCTCTCTTCCCCCCGCTACCCCTTCACCGCCACCTCCAGCGCCTTGCGGGGCGGGATGGCGCTGTAGCGGAAGGCGGGGAGGCCGAGCATGAGGCCGCCGTAGACCGCGTAGCCTTCGGGCGCCTCCAGGTACTCGCGCAGGGGCGCGTGACGCCCGGCGGCGAAGGTCACGTAGCCCGCCCAGCAGGCGCCCAGGCCCAGGCCGTGCGCGGCCAGCTCCGCGTAGGCCACGGCGATGACCGCGTCCTCCCGGGGCGTGGGCGCGGGGCCGCCGGGCAGGGGAGCCAGGGCCAGGGCCAGGGCCGGCGCCCCGCGGCAGATGAGGTCCTTGCCGTTGGCGAAGGCCCGCACCACCCCGTCCAGGTGCAGGGCCGCGGCCGCCGGGTCCCCGGCCTCCACCCGGCCGCGCATCCAGTCCGCGGTGAGGGCCGCGGCCTGGAGCACCGCCTCCCGGGTGGCCAGGAGCGTCCAGCGCACGGGCTGGCTGTGGTGGCCCGAGGGCGCCCAGCGCGCCGCGTCCAGCACGGCCAGGAGATCCTCCCGGGGCGCGGGCTTGTCCAGGTAGGCGCGCACCGAGCGCCGGGAGCGCAGGAACTGGCCGGCCTGCTCCGGACTCACCCGCAGGTCCCGCCGCACCGGGACGAAATCCCGGGCGGACAGGCGGCCCGCCTCCAGGGCCTCGGCCGGGCAGGCGCACATGCAGTGGCCGCAGCCGATGCAGGCCTCCTCCTTGCCCTTGCGGGGAACCGGGACCGCACCCGACTCCTCCTGCAGGATGAGGCGCAGGGGACAGGCCAGGCTGCACTGCCCGCAGCCGGTGCAGAGGTCCCGGTCGATGCGCAGGAATTCCATGGTCCGCTCCTTGTCCGGCCCGGACGATGGCCCGGGCCTGGCGTGTGGCTCCAGGCTCGTCTGGCGCACCGCCTGCCGCCCGGGCCGGCGGCGGCCCGCATGGCCGGCGCGTGGAAACCGTGAACTGCGGCTACATCTACGACCCGGGCGCGGGGGACCGCAAGGGAAAGATTCCCCAGGCGGCGGGCGGATCCGGAACACCCCTGGGCGTTTCCGCGACTACATGCTATTGCAGAGGGCAAACCCGCTCCCCTCGCGTCGCCGCAAGGACGCAGGGACGGCCATCCAGGGAGGCTCCCCATGCCCGACTACAGCGCCACCGTGACCATCCGCGGCGAGATGTGCGACTACGACCCGGCGGCCAAGGTCGCCCGCGTCTACTGCGAGAACTGCAGCCACCCCAACGAGATCGAGGTCGAACTGGACGCGGAGGGCAAGCCCGTGTTCCAGGGCTTCGCCTGCGAGAACTGCGGGCACTGGAACGGGCCGGCATAGCATTCAGGGCACGGTCCTTGCTTCCCATCGGGTCGGACCCCCTTTTCCGTCAACTTTCCAGCGGGAGCCGACCATGCCCGGGACCAAGCCCGTGCTCATGATCCTCACCTCGCACCGCCGGGACTGCTTCAGCCTGTGCCTGCAGTGCCTGGAGTGGTTCACCGACCTGGACGCGTTCGCGCGCATCTACGTCCTGGCCAACGAGGCGGACCCGGAACACCGCCAGGTCATCCTGGACTTCAAGGCCCGCCGGCCCCGCGGCCAGGTGGCGGAGCTGCACTGCGCGCCCCGGGCCCGGGGCTACAACCCCTGCCTGTCGGCCATGTGGAACGAGGTGCTCTCCCGGCACAAGAACGACGTGGTGGTAAAGCTGGACGAGGACGTGTTCGTGACCCCGGGCTGGCTGCCCCGGCTGCTTTCGTCCTTCGCCCGCCGTGCGGACGACGACACCCTGCTGGTCACGCCCCTCATCCCCAACAACGACCAGGGCCGCTTCTTCATGGACGCCTACCTGCGCGCCCGGTGGGCCGGGGAGTTCGCGGGGGAGGTGGCCGAGACCCCCATCTTCGCCAACGGCGCGTACGGGGCCTGGGTCTGGGACAAGGTGCTGCGGGAGGACCTGCTGGACGGCTTCCGGGACTTCGGCCGCCCCGAGGGGCTGCCCGTGCCCGGCCTGTCCATCAACTGCATCGTGTTCGGGCCGCTGCTCACCAACCTGATCTTCCCGCTCGCGGCCAACGACGAGTTCACCATCAACCACCTGCTGCAGCGGGGCGGGATGCGCGGCTGGCTGGAGGCCGGGGCCGTGGCCCACCACTACAGCTTCTACCGGCAGCAGGACGCCGTCGACGCCGCGGTGAGCCTGGACGCGGTGCGCCTGCACCTGGCCCGCCAGCTTCCCGGCCGGGCGGTCCGCGCCGCCTGAGCGCGGCAGGCTTCTTTCAAAAAAACAACGGTTTTTTCGGGTGGGGGGCGGCCCGCGCGGCCTGAGCGCGGCAGGATTCTTTCAAAAAAACCAACGGTTTTTTCGGGCGGGGGCGGCCTACAGGTCCTCCCCGCTCCCCTCGCGCACCTCGCCGTCGCGGCGCTGGATGACCCGGGAGCCCGGGGGCACGTCGTGGGTGAGCCACACGTTGCCGCCGATGACCGAGCCCCTGCCGATCCGCACCCGGCCCAGGATGGTGGCCCCGGAGTAGATGATGACGTCGTCCTCCACCACGGGGTGGCGGGGGATGCCCTTGATGGGGTTGCCCCGCTCGTCCTTGGGGAAGCTCTTGGCCCCCAGGGTCACGCCCTGGTAGAGCCGCACGTTGTCGCCGATGACCGCGGTCTCGCCGATGACCACCCCGGTGCCGTGGTCGATGAAGAACCGCCGGCCGATCTGCGCCCCGGGATGGATGTCGATGCCGGTGCGGGAGTGGGCCAGTTCGGTGATGATGCGGGGGATGATGGCCACCCCCAGCTTGTGCAGCTCGTGGGCGATGCGCTGGTTGGTCACCGCCAGGATGCTGGGGTAGCAGTAGATGGTCTCCCCCGGGCTCTTGGCCGCGGGGTCGCCCTCGTAGGCCGCGGCCACGTCGCCGGCCAGCATCTCCCGGATGCGGGGCAGCCGGGACAGGAAGCGCAGGGCCAGGTCCCGGGCCTTGGCCTCGCAGTCCGCGCACTGGGCCGCCTCCTCCCGGGTGCACACGAAGCAGGCGCCGCGCTTGATCTGCTCGGCCAGGATGCGGAACACCGCGTCCAGGTGCGCGCCCACGTGCCAGCCCATGGACTCGGGCGTGACCTCGGAGTCGCCGTAGTAGCCCGGGAAGAGCACCGCGCGCAGCCGCTCCACCATCTCGGCCAGGGCCGCGCCCGAGGGCATGGGCACCTCCTGCCAGTGGCGGTGGTGCACCGCCTCGTAGGAGGCCGGCCGGCACAACTCCTTGATGACCCCCTTGAGGGTGGGGGCCTCTCCCTTGACCTCGTCCGCCATGGCTAGTTCTCCGTTGCGGTGAAGAGCGGCGTGGACAGGTAGCGCTCGCCCGTGTCGCAGGCCACGAACACCACGAGCCTCCCCGCCATCTCCGGCCGGGCCGCCACCTGGAGCGCCGCCGCGCAGTTGGCTCCGGAGGAGATGCCCGCCAGGATCCCCTCCTCCCTGATGAGCCGCCGCGCCGCGGCGAAGGCCGCCTCGTGCTCCATGACGATGACCTCGTCCACCAGCCCGCGGTCCAGCACCGGGGGCGCGAAGCCCGCGCCGATTCCCTGGATGGGGTGGGGGCCGGGCGCCCCGCCCGTGAGCACCGGCGAGCCCGCGGGCTCCACCGCCACGGCCAGGAACGAGGGCTTGCGCGGCTTGATGACCCGGGCCACGCCGGTGATGGTCCCGCCCGTGCCCACCCCGGCCACCAGGGCGTCGATGGTCCCGTCCGTGTCCTCCCACAGCTCCTCGGCCGTGGTCAGGGCGTGGGCCTCGGGGTTGGCCGGGTTCTCGAACTGCATGGGCATGAAGGTCCGGCCCGGCCCGGCGCAGATTTCGCGGGCCCTGGCGATGGCCCCCCTCATGCCCTCGGCCGCCGGGGTTAGCACCAGTTCGGCCCCGAAGCCCTTGAGCAGCATGCGCCGCTCCAGGCTCATGCTCTCGGGCATGGTGAGCACCAGCCGGTAGCCCCGGACCGCGCAGGCCAGGGCCAGGCCGATGCCGGTGTTGCCGCTGGTGGGCTCGACCACGGCGACGTCCCGGTCCAGCAGTCCGGCCTCCTCGGCCCGGCGCACCATGTGGGCCGCGATGCGGTCCTTGACCGAGCCGGCCGGGTTGTAGAACTCCAGCTTGGCCGCCACCCGGCCGGGCAGGCCCGCGGCCAGGCGGTTCAGGTACGCCAGGGGGGTGCGGCCCACCAGGGCCAGCATGTCCTGCGCTATCTTCATGCGGACCTCAGCACGTGCAGGCCGGCGGCTCGCCGGCCTCGGCCTTGTAGGGGGATATCTCGCGCAGCCGGGCGATGATCCCGGGCAGCTCCTTGAGCACCAGGTCGATGTCCGCGTCCGTGGTGAAGCGGGACAGGGAGAAGCGCACCGAGCCGTGGGCGAAGGTGAAGGGAACGCCCATGGCCCGCAGCACGTGGGAGGGCTCCAGACTGCCCGAGGTGCAGGCCGAGCCCGAACTGGCGCAGATGCCGAAGCGGTCCAGCATGAGCAGGATGGCCTCGCCCTCCACGTACTTGAAGGCGATGGACAGGGTGTTGGGCAGGCGCGGCGACTCGCCGCCGTTGACCATGTTCTCCGGGATGGACGCCGCGAGCCCGGCCTGGAGCCGGTCGCGCAGGGCGGCCACCCGGGTCCGCTCCCCGTCCATGTGCGCCGCGGCCTTCTCGCAGGCCGCGCCCAGGCCCACCAGCCCGGCGGTGTTCTCGGTGCCGGCCCGGCGGCCGCGCTCCTGGTGGCCGCCCAGCAGGAACGGCCGGAACGGCGTGCCCTTGCGCACGAACAGCGCGCCCACGCCCTTGGGCCCGTGCAGCTTGTGCCCGGACAGGGTGAGCATGTCCACCGGCAGCCTGGCCAGGTCGATGGGCAGCTTGCCCGCCGCCTGCACCGCGTCGGTGTGCAGGAGCACCCCGCGCTCCTTGCAGATGTCCGCGATCTCCGGGAGGGGGAAGACCACCCCGGTCTCGTTGTTGGCGTACATCACCGACACCAGGGCGGTGTCCTTGCGGATGGCGGCCCTGAGCTCCTCAAGGTCCAGCCGTCCCTGGTCGTCCACCCCGAGCAGGGTCACGTCGCAGCCCTGCTCCTCCAGGCGGTGGGCCACGCCCAGCACCGCCGGGTGCTCCACCCGGGTGGTCACGAAGTGCCGCTTGCCGGGCTGGGCCTCCAGGGCCGAGCGGATGGCGGTGTTGTCGCCCTCGGTGCCGCAGGAGGTGAAGAGCACCTCCCGGGGGGAGCACCCCAGGAGCGCGGCCACCTGCTCCCGGGCCCGGGCCACGTCCCGGCCCACCCCGCCGCCGAAGGCGTGCATGGAGGAGGGGTTGCCGTAGCGCTCGCCGAAGAAGGGGAGCATGGCCGCAAGCACCGCCGGGTCCACCCGGGTGGTGGCGTTGTTGTCCAGGTAGACCTCGCTCATGGCCGCACCTCCTGCACCGTGATGTCCGGCTCCACCAGCTCCTGGAGCTTGCGCTCCACGAAGTCGGTGAGGGTGATCTGGCTGGAGGGGCAGCCGGCGCAGGCCCGGCGCAGGGCCACCAGCACCTTGCGGCCCTCGATGTCGATGAGCTCGATGTCCCCGCCGTCCTTCCTCAGGCTGGGCCGGATCTCCTCGTCCAGCACCTGCATGACCCGCTGCATGCGCTGCAGGTTGGTCAGGGGCCGGGGCGCCTCCGGCGCAGGCGCGGCCGGGGCCGCCTCCCCGCGCGCCTCGGCGATGAGCTCGGCGATGCGGTCGTGGCACTCCTCGCACCCGCCGCCGGCCTTGGTGTAGTCGGTGACCTCGGCCACGGTGGTCAGGCCGTTCTCCCGCACCGCGCGGCGGATCTGCTCGTCCGTGACCCCGAAGCAGCGGCACACCACCTCGCCCTCGGGATGGGCCTGGGGCGGGGCCTCGCCGCGCAGGTTCTTGACGGCCGCCTCCAGGGCCTCCCGGCCCATGACCGAGCAGTGCATCTTCTCCCGGGGCAGGCCGCCCAGGGCCGCGGCGATGTCCTTGTTGCCGATCTTGAGGGCCTCGTCCACGGTCTTGCCCTTGATGAGCTCGGTGAGCACCGAGGAGGAGGCGATGGCCGAGGCGCAGCCGAAGGTCTGGAAGCGGGCGTCCACGATGCGCCCGTCGGCGTCCACCTTGAGATAGAGCTTGAGCGCGTCGCCGCAGGCCAGGCTGCCCACCTCGCCCACCGCGTCGGCGTCGGGCATGTCGCCCACGTTGCGCGGGTTCAGGAAGTGTTCGCGCACCTTGTCCGTGTATTCCCACATGGCGGCCTCCGTGTTCTCCCGGACCCTGCCGGGAGCATGGACTCCGGAACTGCGCCCCGCAGCCCGGCCCCTGCGCATCCCCGCCGGCGGCGGGAGCGCGCGCGGGACCCGGCCTGCGGAAGCGCTGCGCATTTTCCGCTCCGCATACTATGGGGCCGGAGCCGGAAAAGGCAATCCCTGGCTTTTTGATAGGGCTCGCGGCCTGGCCGGTCCTTGACCCGGGTCAAACCGCGGGCGGACCGGCCAGGGCCTGGGCCAGGGCGCGGTCCTCCCCGGCCAGGTGGGCGGTCCAGCGGGCGGCCAGGTCGTCCAGCAGGGCGCAGGTAAGCTCGGCTTCGCCGTCGAGGTAGTCCATGAGCGGGGCGGCGCATTCGCGCAGGATGGCCGCGTGCGCGGCCTTGTGCTCCGCGGTCCGGGCGTACCCGTGCTCCTCCATGCGCTCCTCCTCCACCCCGAACACGTGCAGGGCCAGGTCGTAGAGCTCCTCGGCCATGTCCTCGAGCAGTTCCGGATCAGCGCCGCGCAGGTGCGCGTCGGCGAGGTCCCCGATGACCGCGGTCAGGTCCTCGTGCAGCTCGTCCAGTTCGGCCACGCCGTAACGCATGGAGTCGTCCCATCGGATGCGGGCCATGGCTGCCTCCCTCGGAGATTCCGTTCGGTCCCGCCCGCCGGGATGGCGGGCCATAGGCCGAATGTACGCCCGCGGACCGGGGAGGGTCAAGGCGAGGCTACGCCGGCGCGACCTCCTCGCAGACCATGAGCGCCGTGTCCGGCGGGACGCTGACAAAATGGGCCGCCAGGCGCACCGGCCGCCCGGCGAGATCCTTCGCATGCAGATCGAAACGCTCTTCCCGGCCGGCCCGGAGGCACTGCTCCAGGGACTCGGCCAGGCCGGGCAGGTCCGGGGGGGCGTCCCCCGGCGCGATGCCGGGCGGCCCCATCAGCCGCTGGCAGAGACGCTGCGCGGCCAGGTTGTGCTCCTCCAGGCGGATCAGTCCGTCCCGGATGCGCCAGACCGCCACGGGCTGGGGGCTGTGCAGGAACAGGGCGCGGTAGCGGGCCTCGCTCTCGGCCAGGCGGTCGCGGCTGCGCTTGAGTTCGAGTTGGGTGCGGACCCGGGCCAGGAGGATCCGGGCAGGGCAGGGCTTGGTGATGTAGTCCGCCCCGCCCGCCTCCAGGGCCTGGACCTGGTCCTGCTCCGCGTCCAACGCGGTGAGGAACACCACCGGGATGTCCCGGAGGGCCTCCTCGGCCTGCAGGGCGTGGAACACGGCGAAGCCGTCCATGCCGGGCATCTGGATGTCCAGGAGGATCAGGTCCGGGGCCCGGGACCGGGCCGCGGCCAGGGCCTCCTCGCCGGAGCCGGCCTGGATCACGCGGTAGTGCTTGTTCAGCACCTGGTCCATGAGGCGGACCTGGATGGGGGCGTCGTCCACGACGAGGATGGTGGCGTCTGACATGGGCCGGGAACCTCCTGGCGTCCCTGCTTCGGGTATAGACGCTTTCCCGGCCCGAAGGCAAGGCGTAAGCCCCGCGGGCTGTTGCCTTGCGACCCGTACCTCGCGTATCTGGGAGGTGACGCCGGGACCGGGGCTCCGGCCCGAAACCCGGCGCACGCGCTTCCTGAGAGGTGGGTCATGTCCTGCGCTTCCGGCGCGGCCCCGGCTCCCGGCCGCCTGCTCTCCTCCCTGCACTGCGCCCTGGCCGCCGCGGCCGCCACGGGCTGCGCCCTGGCCGCCCTGCGCGGCGGGACCCCGGCCGCCGCCGGCCTGGCCGGCCAGGCCGCCCAGGCCGCCACCTGGCTCGTGGCCCGCTGCTGCACCGGCCGCCACCTGCGCCCGAGCGAGGCCCTGGCCGACTTCCTGGTCCCGGCGCTGCTGGCCCTGGCCGCGGACCCGGGCCTGCACATCTGGGAGATTCCCGCCACCTTCGCCGGCGTCCTGCGCTTCACCGGCCTGGCCGCGGCCACGGGCTGCCTGGCCCACCTGGTCCTGGTGTTCCAGTCCTGCGCGGGCCGGCGCACGCACCCCCAGGCCCTGGCCAGCCTCTGCGTGCTGGCCGCGCCTTTCCTGTTCAACTGGCTGCTGCTCCTGGCCAACCCGGCCCTGGTGGAGCGCCTGGGCCGCATCGCCACCCTGGGCCTGGCCGACAGCCCGGCCCTCCTGGCCCTGGCCGGCCGCTTCCTGAACCTCCTGGTCCTGAACCAGGCCGTGGTCCAGGCCCTGAGCCTGCTCCTCTCCGGCCGCCCGGCCGGACGCCGGCGCATCCAGCTGGCCCTGGCCGCCGGCGCCCTGGCCGCGGCCGTCACTCCGCCGGCGGCGGACTGGGGCTCCGCCGCGGCGCTGGCGTCCTGGCCGCTCCTGCCCGCCACCCTGGCGGCCATCGCCGCCGCCATGTTCTCCCAGGCCGGGCTGTGGGCCGAGACCTTCCTGGTCACCGGCGTGCTGCTCGACGCCCTGCACGGCAAGACTCCGTCCTCCTTCTGGGTCGGCGAGCACCTGGCCTCCGGGTTCAAGAAGGGCGCGGCGTACAGCGGGGTGTTCATGGCCGTGGTCCACACGGGCGCGCTCCTGGCCGGCTCGGCCGCGGTCAGGGACGCCATCGTGGGCCACTCCTTCCTGAGTTGCGCCCTGTTCGGGGCCCTGGCCTTCCCCCTGGCCAAGACCATCCTGGAGACCTTCGACGGCAGCCCGGCCTTCTTCCCCCGCCTGGGACACAGCGCCAAGGACCCGGCCCACTACGCCCGGGGCATGGTGGTGGGGGTGGGGGTGGGCTCCGCGCTCCTGGCCGCGGTGCAGGCCGTGGATCCGGGGATGCGCTTCGTGTACGGCTGCGCCGTGGGCGCGACGGCCTACGCCGGGGTGGACCTGCTGCGCGACGGCGCGCTGGTGGCCGCCGGCCGGCGGGGCCGGCTCCAGACCTGGAAGATATACGGCCTGGGCCTGCTCCTGGGCGCGGCCGCGGGCGGGGCCCTGGCCTGGTACCTGGACGCGGCGCAGCTGGCGGTCATCGCGGCCAAGTACGCCAAGTACGCGGCCCTGCATTTCCCGGCGGCGGGCATCCAGATCGAGGACTACGTCATCTACCCCCTGTTCAACAAATGGGGGGCCATGCCCCTGGGCCAGCCCGCGGGCGGGGTGCGGCTGTTCTACGCCGAGGCCGTGTCCGGGGTCATCAACTGGTCCCTGGCCGCGCCGCTCTTCAGCGTGAACCTGGTGCTGCTCACCGCGCTCCTGAAGCGCAGCGCCCGGCCCCTGAAGGACCTCTTCACCCGCCGCGGCGCGGTGGGGCTGGTGGAGCAGGCCATCCGCGTGCTGCGCTGGGGCCTGTGGATGGCCCCCATCATCTACTCCTTCCTGCGCATGTCCCCGGACCCCGCCTGGTACAACCAGGACGGCGCCCTGCGCACGCTGGCCGCCATGTTCCAGGGCATGTCCGTGGACCCCGGGGCCTTCCGGGCCTGGAGCCTGAACCTCTTCCTGCTCATGCTGGTGCACGACTGGCTGCGCATCGCCATCTGGATCGACCACATGGGACTGCGGGTGGCCACCCTGGTGAACCTCTCCTTCGTGGGCGTGGACATCCTGGACGAGAAGGCCGCCCGGCTGGTGGGCCACTCGGCCCGCACCCGGCACATCCCCGAGGGCCTGCGCCGCTTCGCCACCTGGGCCCCGCTGCTCATCCCCTTCTACCTGCCCCGGGGCCAGGACTGGGACTACGCCTGGGGCCGCATGGAGGCCCTGCGCGCCGCGGCCGGGCCGGACCTGCCCTGGACCCCGGCCCAGGCCGGAATGGGAGTCCTGGCCGCGGGCCTGGCCGCGGCCCTGATCTCGGCCCTGCG
>JBFMHA010000071.1:0-20002 GCA_040753075.1 Thermodesulfobacteriota bacterium | reverse complement strand
CCGGTGTTCCGCGGTTATTCATCCACACAAATAAAACCCCGGCGGGGGTGGGCGCGCCGCCCCCCCCCGCCGATCATTCGACTCACTCCGACCTGTTCTTGCCCTGAATCCTCTTGATTACCTGGATCACCTCCCGGTTGAAAGCGCATTCGCAGAACGCGTCGCAACGATCAAGTTGCGTTGTGTCCAAGCATAATTGGGGGCAATCATCTTTGAACACTCTCCTTTCCGTGTACTTCGCGCCGTCGTACAGGCAGAAGAAATGCTCGGCCTCGACTGTGAATGTCGAGCCGCACCCGGGCCTCAGGTGGGTAAAATAGAACAGGCTCCATTCAAGCCGTTCGAAATCGGCCTCATAGCCGTCTATTCGCAAATCCGGATCCGAGAGAAAGGCATCCAAATCCTTCCATTCCCTTGAACACATTGGACAGGATGCGAATGGCTTGGCGCTTGGCATGGGCTATTCCTTCCTGTTTCAGGATGCTGCTCGACGCCGCACGCTGACGATGCCATCTGGTTGCGCTGTGATCAAGCGCCGGAATAGTTTTGGGGGCCAGGTCGCCGATCAGCGATACAGATCCAGGCACTCGTCCGCGAGCACGCCGCCGTGGACCTCGATGCAGGCGGGGGCGGCATCCGCTATGGCGCGGGCGTCCACGTGGATGCGGGAGCGGCCCAGGGCCGCGGTCTGGGCGATGGACGCGCCGTAGACCATGGCGGTCACGTTGCTCCACACCGCCAGGGACGCGCACATGGGACAGGGCTCGCAGGTGCTGTAGAGCACCGCGCCGCGCAGGTCGGGGTCGCCCAGCTCCCGCACCGCCCGGGCCAGGGCGTTGACCTCGGCGTGGCGGCTGGGGTCGGCCTCGGCCCCGGCGGTGTCGTGCGCCGCGGCCAGCACCCGGCGGCCCAGGGCCGCCACCGCGCCGTAGCCCTTCTCGCCCGCGGCCAGGGAGCGTCGCGCCTCCTCCAGGGCCAGGCGCATCATGGGCGCGGCCGGGACCCGCACGATGCGCTCCAGGCAGTGCGGGGCGTGCGGCCGGATCTCGTCGTAGGAGCGCAGGAAGCGCAGCTCCGGGTCCATCCGGGACAGGAAGCGCTGGACCGGCCGCTCGCACACCGCCCGGCAGACCCGGCGGGTGTCCAGGCCGGCCAGGGCGCAGGCCTCCAGGGTGGGGCAGGGATTGATGGACCGCCAGACGATCTCGTCCGGGTCCTCGCGCACCACCTGCAGGTGGGCGGGGTCCAGGCCCATGCAGGCGAAGAACAGGGTCTCGAAGGCCTGGCGCGGGGTGGCCGCGCGGCCGGCGTGGGGCCGGCCGGCCGGGGTGGAGAACCAGGCCTCCCGCTTGTCCGCCAGGCGGCGCTCCAGCCGCCACCACTTCTCGGACGCCAGCTCCCGCGCCTGCTGCGCGGCGCGGCGGGCCAGCTCCTCATCCATGGCCGGCGGCCCGCACCGCGATGGCCCCCATGTCCAGCAGCGCGCGGCAGAGCTTGGCCAGGGGCAGGCCGACCACGTTGGTGTAGGAGCCGGAGACGCGCTCCACCAGGAAGCCGCCCTTGCCCTGGATGGCGTAGGCCCCGGCCTTGTCCGCGGGCTCGCCGGTGGCCGCGTAGGCGGCCAGCATCTCCCGGGTGGCGGGGACCATGGTCACGTCGGAGAAGGCGGCGAAGGTGGCGGGTTTCCTGCCGTTGCCGCCGGGCGGGAACAGGCAGCAGCCGGTGATGACCTGGTGGGTGTTGCCGGCCAGGCGCGTGAGCATGGCCACGGCGTGGGCCTCGTCCCGGGGCTTGCCCATGATCTCGCTGCCCAGCACCACGATGGTGTCCGCGGCGATGACGAGGGACTCGGGCCGCAGGGCCGCGGCCTCCTCGGCCTTGGCCCGGGCCGCGCGCAGGGCGTAGTCCGCCGGCCCCTCCCCGGGGTCGGGGTCGGGCTCGGCGCTGCCGGGCAGCACCGTGAACTCCACGCCCAGCGACCCCAGCAGCCGCCTGCGCCGCGGCGAGGCCGAGGCCAGGAGCAGGGGCAGCACGGCCCGGAACGCGCCGGGCAGCGGGCCGGGGAGCAGGATGTCGTCGCCGGTCATGGATGTGTCTTTTCAGTCAGCGACATTCGATACGCCGCCTAACATCTTGTTTCCTGACAAAAATTTGTCGGCTGGCGAGGATTATCGCGTCATCCTGGTTCCTGCAGCTTCCCGCCGCGCCACGCGTTGCGCAGGCTTCTCGCACAACCCGCGCCACGGCCTGTTTGAAACAGCCGGTCTCCGTTCTCTGGCGTGCATCCGTGGCCGGAGCGCAGGCGCACGCCCTTCCCGGAAATCCGGGTCGCGCCGGCATCGCGGAGGAGCGACGGTCGCCTCCGGCTACGCCGGCTTCATCTCCGCCAGCAGGGCGTCGCGCAGGGCCTCGTCCAGGGTGGGGTGGGCGAAGACCAGGCGCTCGGCGTCGGCGTGGTTCCAGCCCTGGGCCACCATGATGGTGGCCGCGGCCGCCAGGTGCGACACCCCGTGCCCCACCGCGGTCACGCCCTGCAGCCGGCCGTAGGCCCACAGGCACTTCACGAAGCCCGCGGTCTGGGCCGCGGCCTGGCAGATGGGGTTGGCCGCCAGCTGGGCCGCGGACGCCGAGGGCTCCGCGCCCTGGGCCTTGAGGTCCGCGGCGCTCTTGCCCACCCGCAGCACCTGGGGCTCGCCGTACACGCACCAGGGGATGGGGCCGGGCGCATAGGGCAGCGTTTCCTTGCCCGCGGCGTGGCGCGCGGCGTAGGCCCCCTGGCTGGACGCGGCGTGGGCCAGCTGCAGCCGGCCGTTGGCGTCGCCGATCACGTAGATCCCCTCGGCCGCCAGCAGGAAGGGGTCGGTCTGCACGAAGCCGCGCCCGTCCAGCGCGGCCCCGGCCTCCTCCAGGCCCAGGCCCGCGGTGTTGGGCGCGCGGCCCACGGCCACCAGGCAGTAGTCGGCGCGGACCTCGGCGCCGTCCTCCAGGGCCGCCACCGCCTCCTCGCCCTCGGACCTGAGCCCGGCCACCTTCGCGCCCAGCCGGATGTCCCAGCCCTCGCGCTTGTGCGCCGCGTGCACCGCCTTGGATATCTCGGGGTCCTCCAGGGCCAGGAGCCGGTCCAGGGCCTCCAGCAGGGTGATCTTCGCGCCCAGGGCGGAGAAGAACCGGGCCAGCTCCAGGCCGATGAACCCGCCGCCGATGACCGCCAGGCGCTTCGGGGCCTGGCCCAGCTCCAGGATGGCGTCCGAGTCCAGGATGCGGTCGCCGTCCGGGGCCAGGGCCTTGGGCGCGGCCGGCCGCGCGCCGGTGGCGACGACCAGGGCGCCGTAGCGCACGGTGCGCTCCCAGCCCTCGCCGCGCACCATGAGCACCTTGTCCGGCAGGATGGTCCCGGTCCCGGGCACGATCTCCACGCCCGCGGCCTTGAGCCTCTGCCCGGCGGCCTTGCGCGTGCCCTCCAGGAGCTTGCGCTTGCGCTCCTGCAGCGCGGCCAGGTCCACCTTCACCTCGCCCGCGGCGAGCTTGAACTTGCCCAGGGCCGCCAGGGCGCGCCCCGGCTCGGCCGCGGCCAGGAAGAGCTTGGTGGGGATGCAGCCGCGGTTCAGGCAGGTCCCGCCCAGGGCGTCCCGCTCCGCCAGGGCCACGGACAGGCCCAGGCCGGCCGCGGCCAGCGCCGCGTCCAGGCCGCCGGGGCCTCCGCCCAGCACCACCAGGTCGAACCTACTCTCCACAGAGGTCCTCCGTGAGCCACATGCTCCGCGCGGCCCGGGTCTCGTCCAGCCGGGTCACGGGCAGGGTTTCGGGGGCGCGGCGCACGGCCTCGGGGTCGGCGTCGGCCTGCTGGAGGATGGCCACGAGGTCGTCCACGAACGCGTCCAGGGTCTCCTTGCTCTCGGTCTCGGTGGGCTCCACCATGAGGCATTCCTTGACGATGAGCGGGAAGTAGATGGTGGGCGCGTGGTGGCCGCGGTCCAGGAGCGCCTTGGCGATGTCCAGGGCGCGCACGCCGCCGGCGGCCTGGCGCACGGCCGAGGCCACGAACTCGTGCATGCAGGTGCGGTTGTGGGGGATCTCCAGCACGTGCTCCAGCCGCTTGCGCAGGTAGTTGGCGGCCAGCACCGCGTTCTCCGAGACCCGGACCAGCCCCTCCCGGCCCAGGCGCAGGATGTAGGCGTAGGCCTTCAGCGCCACCCCGAAGTTCCCGTAGAACGGGGCCATGTAGCCGATGGACTTGGGATGGTCGTAGTCCAGGAAGAAGCGGCCGTCCTCCAGCTTCTTCACCCGGGAGATGGGCAGGTAGGGCAGGAGCTTGCCGCACACGCCCACCGGGCCGGAGCCCGGGCCGCCGCCGCCGTGCGGGGTGGCGAAGGTCTTGTGCAGGTTCAGGTGCACCACGTCGAAGCCCGCGTCGCCCACCCGCATCTTGCCCAGGATGGCGTTGAGGTTGGCCCCGTCGTAGTAGAGCAGGGCGTCGTGGGAGCGCACGATCTCCACGATCTCGGGCAGGTGGCGCTCGAACAGCCCCAGGGTGTTGGGGCAGGTCATCATCACCGCGGCCACCTGGTCGTCCATGGCGGCCCTGAGGGCCTCGGGCGAGATGATGCCGTCCTCGGACTTGATGGTGACCACGTCGTAGCCGGCGATGGCCGCCGAGGCCGGGTTGGTGCCGTGCGCCGAGTCGGGGCAGATGACCTTGGTCTTGTGGTTGCCGCGGTCCTGGTGGTAGGCGGCGATGATCATGCAGCCGGTCAGCTCGCCGTGCGCCCCGGCCATGGGGTGCAGGGTGTAGCCCGCCATGCCGGTGATCTCGCACAAGAGGCCCTCCAGCTCGTACATGACCTCCAGCGCGCCCTGGGCGTAGTGGCCCGCGCCCTTGAGCTGGGCCATGAGCGGGTGCAGCCGGGTGAACCCGGGCAGCGACGCCGCCGCCTCGGTGAACTTGGGGTTGTACTTCATGGTGCAGGAGCCCAGGGGGTAGAAGTTGGAGTCCACCCCGAAGTTGCGGCGCGACAGCTCGGTGAAGTGCCGCACCACGTCGGGCTCGGCCAGCTGGGGCAGGTCCGGGGCCTGGGCGCGCAGCAGGCTTGCGGGCAGGAAGTCGGACGCCTGGCCCTTGGGCCGGCGGGGCCAGACCCCGGCGCGGCCGGGCGCGGACTTGGCGTAGATGGTCTTCATTGGACGCCTCCCGTGATCTCGGCCAGGAGTTCGGCCAGGATGCCCACGTCCGAGGCCGAGTGCTTCTCGGTGCAGGCCACCAGCAGGCAGTTTTCCAGGCCGGCGTAGTAGCGGCCCAGGGGGAAGCCGGGCACGAAGCCCCGCGCGGTGAGCTTGTCGATGGCCTCGTAGGCCGAGATGGGCAGGCGCACCGCGAACTCGTTGCCGAAGGGGCCGGGGTTCAGGCGCTCCACCCCGGGCAGGGCGGTGAGCCGCGCCTCGGCCTGGTGGGCGCGCTCCATGCTGAGCACGGCGGTGCGGGCCAGGCCCTCGGGGCCGAGCAGGCTCAGGTGGATCAGGGCGCGCAGGGCGCACAGGGCCTGGTTGGAGCAGATGTTGGAGGTGGCCTTCTCGCGGCGGATGTGCTGCTCGCGGGCCTGGAGGGTGAGCACGTAGCCGGTGCGGCCCCGGGTGTCCAGGGTCTGGCCCACGATGCGGCCGGGCATCTGGCGGATCATGTCCATGGTGCAGGTCATGACCCCCAGGTAGGGGCCGCCGAAGGACAGGGGCAGGCCCAGGCTCTGGCCCTCGGCCACGGCCACGTCCGCGCCCATCTCGCCCGGGGTCTTGAGCACCGACTGGAGCACCGGGTAGACGCTCATGACCGCCACCGCGCCGCGGGACTTGGCCAGGGCGAAGAGCTCGGTGAAGTCGTGCACCCCGCCGAAGAAGTCCGGGTTCTGCACCACCACCGCCGCGGTCTTGTCGTCCGCGGCCGCGGCCAGGGCGTCCAGGTCGGGCGCGCCGCTCTTGTGCGGGACCGTGACCAGCTCGAGCTTCAGGTTCAGGGTGTAGGAGTCGAGCATGGTGCGGTAGATGGGATTCACGGTCTCGCAGATGACCAGCCGGGTGCGGCGGGTCTTGCGCACGGCCATCATCATGGCCTCGTAGATGGACGAGCCGCCGTCGTAGGCCGAGGCGTTGGCCGCCTCCATGCCCAGGAGCCGGCAGACCGCGGTCTGGTACTCGAAGATGGCCTGCAGCGTGCCCTGGGAGGCCTCGGGCTGGTAGGGCGTGTAGGCGGTGTAGAACTCGCCGCGGGAGATCAGGGCGTCCACGGCCTTGGGGATGAAGTGGTCGTAGAACCCGGCGCCCAGGAAGCTCGCCAGGTCGGTGCGGTTCCGGGCGGCCAGGGCCTCCAGGCGGGAGAGGACCTCCATCTCGGGCAGGCCGGGCGGCAGGTCGAAGCTCCGGGGCCGCAGGGCGGCCGGGATGTCCGCGAAGAGCTCCTCCACCGACGCCGCGCCGAGGGCGTCCAGCATCTGGCGGATCTCCTCCGGGGTGTGGGGAACGTAGGGCATGGGGGGCTCCTTGTTGCGCCGCAGGGCGCCGGGCGGGCCGGGCTGCGGGGCCGGGGACGGGCGCGCCTTTCCCGGGCCGGGAGGGCGGGACGCCGCGGGAGCGTCCCGCGCCGGGTTAATGCTGTTCGCTGGCCACCATCTCTTCGTACTCGCCGGCCGAGAGCAGTCCCTCGGGCTCGGCCGAGAGCTTCACCTTGATCATCCAGCCCGCGCCGTAGGGGTCCTGGTTGATGAGCTCGGGAGCGGAGGCCAGTTCGGCGTTGGCCTCCAGCACCTCGCCGGAGACCGGGGAGTAGAGCTCGCTGGCGGCCTTGACCGACTCCACCGAGCCCATCTCCTGGCCGGCGGACACGGTGGTCCCGGCCTCGGGCAGCTCCACGTAGGTCAGGTCCCCGAGCTGTTCCTGGGCGAAGTGGGTGATGCCCACCACGGCGGCTCCGTTCTCGACGCGGGTCCACTCGTGGGAGCGGGAATAGAGCAGGTCCTTGGGTATCACGGCGTCCTCCTTGGAAAATGCGGATCCGAGCCCGGGCGGCGGCCCGGACCCGGCGGATGCTTGCGGTTGGCCGGACATAGCGCGTTGGCCGGGCGAGGGCAAGGCCGGGCCGGAGGGGCGCGGAACAAAGAAAAAAGCCGCCCCCCGGCGGGGGGGGCGGCCCGGTGTCGGCGTCGGGCCGGACTCAGGCCTGGACCTGCGCGGCCATCTCCAGGCCCATGCTCCTCATCTCCTCCAGCAGGGTCTGCTTGCGGATGGGCTTGACCAGGTAGGAGGTGGCCTCGCCCAGGAAGAAGGCGTCGTGCAGCTCCTTGGAGTCGTCCAGGGCCGAGACCATGATGACCTTGACGGCCTTGTCCTTGGTCACGCCCTCCTCCCTCTCGATGTCGCGGATCTCGCGCAGGGCCTGCTGCCCGTCCATGTTGGGCATCATGATGTCCAGGCAGATGAGGTCGTAGGGCTCGCCGTCGAGCAGGGCGCGGCGGAAGGCCTCCACCGCCTCCTCCCCGTCCACGGCCACGTCGCAGTAGCCGTAGGGGTAGATGATCTTCTGCAACAGGCGCCGGCTGTCGAAGTCGTCGTCAACGATGAGTGCGCGCATCCTCGTTCCCCCCGCGGAATGGTTCTCACCCAGGTGCTCCCATAAACTTTTTTCAGGCCCCTGGCAATCTGCTGGGAATTGAGGTAGATAACAGGGTTTGTCCGGGCCCGCCGCCGGAGGGGGCTTGCCCCGGGCGGGCCGAGGGGATATGCCAGCGCCCGGAGACCCCCATGCTCGAACGCATCCCCCTTCCCCTGGCCCAGGCCGACTACTGGAGCACCTGGCCCTTTGGCGGCTTCGGCGAGACCTTCCTGCCCGCGGCGGCCCGCACCCTGTTCGTGGTGGCCATCTTCGCGGCCATCGCCTTCTTCCTGCGCTGGCTCTTCGGCCCGGGCGGCCGGCTGCGGCCCCCCGAGTTCGGCACGGGCCACATCGCCGAGCGCAAGGCCCGCAAGGCACGGATCAAGGAGCTGCGGCAGCGCTGCAAGCGCGGCGAAATCAGCCTGGAGGAGTTCCTGGAGGGGTCCCGGCGCATCCGGGAAGGCCGCGCCGAGCCCGGCGGGAGCGGCGGGAGCGGGGAGCGCGGCGAGCCGTGACCGTCCCGGAGCTCGCGCCCTCCCGGGAGTTCTTCGCCCGCTACGTGGACGGGTTCCTGACCCGGGACCCTGCCCACGACGAGAACATCGAGATCAAGCGGGAGCACTCCCTGCGCGTGGCCGGCCATGCGGCCATGGTGGCCGACTCCCTGGACCTGCCCCCGGACCTGGACCGGGCCTGCCGCCTGGCCGGGCTGCTCCACGACC
This sequence comes from Thermodesulfobacteriota bacterium, assembly GCA_040753075.1. GTDB lineage: Bacteria > Desulfobacterota > Desulfovibrionia > Desulfovibrionales > Desulfovibrionaceae > UBA6814. The sequence goes on along the minus strand of JBFMHA010000071.1, from coordinate 11,644 downwards.
TGGGCCGGTTCGAGCAGTACCGCGACTGGCGCACCTTCGACGACCGCTCCTCGGTGGACCACGGCCGGCTGGGCTGCGCGGTGCTCGGCCGCACCCCGGCCCTGGCCGGCGAGGCCCCCCGGGTGCGCCGGCTGGTGCGCGCCGCCGTGCTCCTGCACAACCGGCTCCACCTGCCCGCGGCCGCGCCCGCGGCCGCCCTCCTGGTGACCCGGGTGGTGCGCGACGCGGACAAGCTGGACATCTTCCGGGTCATGACCGCGCATTTCGCGCCGGACCGGGCCCTGAACCCGGTGGTCACCCTGGGCCTCCGGGACGAGCCCGGGGCCTGGAGCGAGAGCATCGCCGCGGCCATCCGCTCCCGCCGCCTGGCGGAGTACGCCCAGATGCGGTTCGTCAACGACTTCAAGCTGCTCATCCTCTCCTGGGTCTACGACCTGAACTTCCCGGCCGCCCGGCGCGCCCTGCTGGAGAGCGGCCTGGCTCAGGGCCTGGCGGCCCAGCTCCCCCCCGCGCCGGAGATGGCCGCCCTGGCCGGCCAGGCCCTGGCGGACCTGGGTCGGGAGCACGCCCGCCTTGCCTCCGAGGCGGAATAGCGGTTACAGTCCGCCGCAACCCCGGAGGCCGGATGAGCACCAACGACACACCCCCCCGCGAACTGGACATCCTGGAGATGCCCCTGGAGGGGCTGGCCGCCTACTGGCTCTCCCTGCGCAAGCTCATGGGAGACAAGGTGAACCGCAAGGTCCTGCTCCGCTCCCTGCCCGAGGAGGCGGAGCGGACCTCGGAGCCCTTTGTCCGGCACCTCCTGGACATCTGCGCCGCGCCCTTCGACGACGCCCAGTTCCTCACCCTGGCCGGGGCCAAGCGGGACGCGGTGCTGCGCGACCTGCGCCTCAAGTTCGACCTCATGCGCGACGCGCTCCTGTCCATCGCCTCGGGCGAGAACCCGCGCCAGCTCCTGGTCACCATGATGACCCACTTCTCGGTCCCCCCGCTCACCGAGCAGAAGGCCACCCAGCTCGCGGTGGAGACGGTCAAGACCGCCCAGACCGCGGTGGCCGAGAACAAGCCCGAGGAGGCCGCCGGGGTCCTGGGCCGGGTGGACCACCGCGACGGCGCGGACCGGCTGCTGGTCAAGCTCCTGTTCCTGGCCTACTGGGCGCGGCGGGAGGGCCGCCATTCCATCCCGGCCTTCGTCATGGCCGGCGGCCGCTTCTTCCGCGAGTCCCTGTCCCTGGTGGTGGACGGGTTCGAGCCGCCCTACGTCAAGCGCCGGGTGGAGTTCCAGGCCGGGGAGATGATCGAGGACGCCCGGCTCAAGATGGAGATGGCCACCCAGATGGCCCTGGCCCTCCGCCGCGAGCTGGCCTACGAGGACCTCTACCGAGTGGCCAAGTCGTACCTGCTGTGAACGCTCCCCTGCCCGAAGACGCCCTCACCCTGAGCGCCGCCGCCGGCCCGGAGGACGCGGGGCGGCGCCTGGACGTGGTGCTGCACCGCCTGGCCGGGGAGGGCGTGTCCCGCGCCCGCATCCAGGAGTGGATCAAGGCCGGCAAGGCCCGGGTCAACGGCCGGACCGCGGCCAAGCCCGGCCTGCGCCTGGAGGAGGGCGACCAGCTCTCCCTGGAGATGGAGCCCCAGCCCGCGGCCGTGGCCCCGGAGCCCGGAGCCCTGGACGTGGTGCGCGAGGACCCCGCCTTCCTGGTGCTCAACAAGCCCGCCGGCCTCACGGTCCACCCCGCTCCCGGGGAGAAGATGGGCACCCTGGTGGCCCGGGTCCTGGCCGCCTATCCCCGGCTGGCCGCGCTGGAAGGCGAGCGGCCCGGGGTGGTGCACCGCCTGGACAAGGACACCTCGGGCCTGCTGGCCATCGCCCTGACCGAGGCCAGCCGCCTGGCCCTGGCCGGGGCCTTCGCCGAGCGCGAGGTGGCCAAGGAATACCTGGCCGTGGTCCACGGCGTCCCCCGGTTCCCCTCGGGCATCTGCGACGCGGCCATCGGCCGCGACCCCCGCAACCCCGTGCGCATGGCCGTGGCCGACAAGGGCGGCCGGCCGGCGCGCTCGTCCTGGCGCACGCTCTGGGCCGACCCCGCGGGCCGGGCCGCGCTGCTGGCCGTGCGCATCTTCACCGGCCGCACCCACCAGATCCGGGTCCACCTGGCCCACCTGGGCCACCCCATCGTGGGCGACCGCACCTACGGCCCCCTGGCCCAGGCCGCCTGGCGCCGGGAGCCGCCGGTCCCGCACCGCCTGTTCCGCCGCCAGATGCTGCACGCCTGGCGGCTGGCCTTCGACCATCCGGGCACGCGCGAGCGCCTGGCGTTCCAGGCTCCGCCGCCCCGGGACTTCCTGGCCCTGCTCCTGGCCCTGTCCCGCCGGGCGCAGCGGGTGGCGGTCACCGGCCTGGCCGGGTGCGGCAAGTCCAGCCTGCTGGCGGACTGGGCCGCGGCGGGCGTGCCGACCTTCTCCGCGGACGCGGCGGTGGCCGCGCTCTACGAGGCCGGAGCCCCGGGCTGGGAGCTCCTGCGCCGGCGCTTCGGCGCGGAGATCGCCCCGGACGGGCGGCCCGTGGACCGCCGCGGCCTGCTGGCCCGGATGCGCGACTCGGACGCGGTGCGCCGGGAGGTGGAGCACCTCATCCATCCTTTGGTGCGGCACGCGCTGGAAGCCTTCTGGGCCGCCCACCCCCGCGCCCGCCTGGCCGCGGCCGAGGCGCCGCTGTTTCTGGAGGCGGGCTGGGAGGCGGGCCTTGAGGCGGGCCGGGGCGCGGACGTGCTGCTCGGCGTGGCCTGCCCCGCCGCGGCGCGGCGGGAGCGCCTGGCCGCCCGGGGCGTGGACCAGGACCTGGCCGCGCTGCTGGACTCCTGGCAGTGGCCCGAGGAGAAGAAGCTGGCCGCCTGCGACCTGGTGGCGGACAACGCCGGCTCCCGCGCGGACCTGGCCCGGGCCGCGGCCGCGGCCCGGGACGAACTGCTCGCCCTGCGCCGCCGCGCGGCCCGGGAGCTGGCCGGGCGGCTCCGCGCCCTGTTCGGCGCGGCCTGGGACGACGACGCGGGCGGGCCGTGATCCCCCTGCGCGACAACATCCCCTCGGTGCGCCGGCCCTGGGCGGTCTACCTCCTGGTGGCCGCCAACCTGGGGATCTTCGCCTTCACCCTGCCCCTGGACCCGCGCCAGACCGAGATCCTGCTCCACATCCTGGGGGTGGTGCCGGCCCGGTTCTCGGACCCGGCCTGGGCCGCGGCCTCGGGCTATCCGGGCTGGGGCTTCCTGTCCTTCCTCACCTCCATGTTCCTGCACGGCGGCTGGATGCACCTGGGGTTCAACATGTGGAGCCTGTGGATCTTCGCGGACAACGTGGAGGACGTGATGGGTCCGCTGCGCTTCACGGTCTTCTACCTGGGCTGCGGCCTGGCCGCCCTGGCCGCGCACTATGCGTTCAACCTGCACGACACCCAGCCCGTGGTGGGGGCCAGCGGGGCCATCGCCGGGGTCATGGGCGCGTATTTCCTGCTCTACCCCCACGCCAAGGTGGTCACCCTCATCCCCATCATCGTGATCCCCTACATCGTGGAGCTGCCCGCGGTGCTGTTCCTGGGCCTGTGGTTCGCGGGCCAGGTGTTCTCCGGCCTGTGGGAGATGGGGTCGCGCCACGGCGCGGGCATCGCCTGGTGGGCCCACGCCGGCGGGTTCGTGGCCGGGATGCTGCTCATGCCCCTGTTCCGCCGCCAGGACCGCTGCGAGCTCTGCTGGCGCGGCGAGCGGGACTGGCGCGCCCTGACCCGCCGCTAGCCATATTCATTGGGTGGACATTTCCGGGCCAATGATTAATGTGACCCGGCCTCCGGCGCGACGTCGGCCGCCGGGGGCGCATCCCTTTCCACTGGAGCGCCACATGCTGCACATCGAAGACCTCCACGTGTCCATCGGCGACAAGGAGGTGCTCAAGGGCATCAACCTGAAGATCGGGGAAGGCGAGACCTTCATCCTCTTCGGGCCCAACGGCGGGGGCAAGACCACCCTGCTCATGACCCTCATGGGCTTCGCCAACTACACCGTGACCCAGGGCCGCATCACCTTCCGCGACCAGGACATCACCCACGCCCCCACCTACGAGCGGGCGCGGCTGGGCATCGGCATGTCCTTCCAGCGGCCGCCGACCATCCACGGCCTCAAGACCGGGCACCTGGTCCGGATGTGCGCCCAGGACAAGCCCGTGGACGTGGCGGGCCTGGCCGCCCGGGTGAACATGGGCGACTTCCTGGAGCGCGACGTGAACGCCGGGTTCTCGGGCGGCGAGATCAAGCGCTCGGAGCTCCTGCAGCTCATGGCCCAGACCCCGTCCCTGGTGCTCTTCGACGAGCCCGAGTCCGGAGTGGACCTGGAGAACATGCGCCTCATCGGCAGGACCGTGCGCCAGCTCCTGGACGGCGACCTGGAGCCCAAGCCCGGCCAGTCCATGCGGGAGCAGAAGTCCCGCCGCCGCACCGCGGGCCTCATCATCACCCACACCGGCTACATCCTGGAATACCTCAACGCCGACCGCGGCCAGGTCATGTACGGCGGCCACCTCTGCTGCGAGGCCCGGCCCCGGGACATCCTGGAGCACGTCGAGAAGTTCGGCTACCAGGAGTGCGTGCGCTGCCTGAGCAACGGAGGAAAGCAGTAATGGCCCGCGAAGTCGACCTGTCGCAGTACGCCTTCTCCGGGGCCGAGGCCCCGGCCGTCGCCGACCTGCGCAGCCTGGACGCCGAGGACAAGAAGCGCCTGCTCATGGCCGGCGTGGACGTGGAGGATTCCCACCGCAGCGGCAGCTTCCTGCACATGGACCACGGCAACGCCCACTGCCGCTCCAACCACCCCGGGGTGGAGATCCTGGACATCAAGGCCGCGCTCAAGAAGTACGACCTGTCCGACTACTTCTGGAAGCTGGTGGACAAGGACCAGGACGCCTACACCCGGGCCGCGGCCGGGAACCTGCACGGCGGCTACTTCGTGCGGGTGGCCGCCGGGGCCAAGGTGGAGGAGCCGCTCCAGTCCTGCCTGTTCATCAAGGGCCAGAAGGTGGGCCAGAACGTCCACAACATCGTGGTCGTGGAGGAGGGCGCGGAGCTGCACATGATCACCGGCTGCGCCGTGTCCCGCGAGACGCAGGCCGGCGCGCACCTGGGCATCTCCGAATTCTACGTGAAGAAGAACGCCAAGCTCACCTTCACCATGATCCACAACTGGGGCGAGAACGTGGACGTGCGGCCGCGCAGCGCGGGCGTGGTGGAGGAAGGCGGGGTCTACCAGAGCAACTACGTGCTCATGAAGCCGGTCAAGGACCTGCAGATGTACCCCACCATCACCCTGTCCGGCCGCGGCGCGCGCGCCCGGTTCAACTCGGTGATCGTGGCCCCCAAGGGCTCGTACATCAACTCCGGCAACCGCATCATCCTGGACGCGCCCGAGACCCGGGGCGAGATCATCGCCCGCACCATCACCACCGGCGGCGTCATCATCGCGCCCAGCCACATCCGGGCCAACGCGGTCCCCGCCCGCGGCCACCTGGAGTGCAAGGGCCTCATCCTGGGCGGCGGCGTGATCCACGCCATCCCCGAGCTGGAAGGCCGGCTTGAGGGCGTGGAGCTCTCCCACGAGGCCGCCGTCGGCAAGATCGCCCAGGAGGAGATCGAATACCTCATGGCCCGCGGCCTCGACGAGGAGCAGGCCACCTCCACCATCGTCCGCGGCTTCCTCAACGTCGACATCATGGGCCTGCCCCAGGCGTTGAAGGACGTGATCGACGAGACCATCGCCGAGAGCGAGAAGGACATGTTCTAGCCCGGCGCGGCGAGACGAAACGAAGGGGCGGCCGAGAGGCCGCCCTTTTTTTTCGCGCCGGGCATGAAGAAGGACGGATCGCGAACCGCCCTTCCCCTACTCCCTCGCCATCTTCTTGTACGCGTTGATGAGCCCGTTGGTGGACGAGTCGTGCCCCGTGCTTTCGGCCTTGCCGGAGAGCTCGGGCAGGATGGTCTTGGCCAGTTGCTTGCCCAGCTCCACGCCCCACTGGTCGAAGCTGTTCACGTTCCAGACGGCCCCCTGGGTGAAGATCTTGTGCTCGTAGAGGGCGATGAGCACGCCCAGGGTGTGCGGGTCGAGCTTGCGGTACAGGAAGCTGTTGCTCGGCCGGTTGCCCGGGAAGGTCTTGTGGGGCAGCAGGCGGGCTGCGTCCTCGGCGCTCCTGCCCTCCTTCTCCAGCTCGGCCCTCGCCTCGGCCTCGGTCTTGCCGCGCATGAGCGCCTCGGGCTGGGCGAAGTAGTTGGAGAGCAGGATCCGGTGGTGGTCGCCCAGCAGGTTGTGGGTCTGGGCCGCGGCCAGGAAGTCGCAGGGAACCAGCTTGGCGCCCTGGTGGATGAGCTGGTAGAACGCGTGCTGGCCGTTGGTGCCGGGCTCGCCCCAGATGATGGGGCCGGTGGAGAAGTCCACGTACTCGCCGTCCAGGGTCGCGCCCTTGCCGTTGGACTCCATGTCCCCCTGCTGCAGGTAGGCCGGGAACCGGTCCAGGTACTGGTCGTAGGGCAGGATGGCGTGGGACGCGGCCCCGAAGAAGTTGTTGTACCAGATGCCCAGGAGGCCCATGGTGGCCGGGATGTTCTGGTCCAGGGTCGCGGTGCGGAAGTGCTCGTCCGCCTCGCTCGCGCCGGTGAGCAGCTCCTCGAAGTTGTGGAAGCCCACGGCCAGCACGATGGACAGGCCGATGGCCGACCACAGGCTGTAGCGGCCGCCCACCCAGTCCCAGAACCCGAACATGTTGGCCGGGTCGATGCCGAACTCGGCCACGGCCTTGGCGTTGGTGGACAGGGCCGCGAAGTGCCGCTTCACCGCCTTCTTGTCCCCGGCCACGTCCAGCAGCCAGTTGCGCGCGCTGTGCGCGTTGGTCATGGTCTCCTGGGTGGTGAAGGTCTTGGACGCCACCAGGAACAGGGTGGTCTCGGGCGACAGGAGCTTGAGCGTCTCGGCCAGGTGCGCGCCGTCCACGTTGGACACGAAGTGGACCCGGAGCTTGGGGTCGCCGTAGGGGGCCAGCGCGCGGGTGACCATGAGCGGCCCCAGGTCCGAGCCGCCGATGCCGATGTTCACCACGTCGGTCATGCGCTTGCCGGTGAAGCCCCGCCACTTGCCGCCGCGCACCTTCTCGGAGAAGGCGTGCATCTGGGCCAGCACCGCGTTCACCGCGGGCATCACGTCCTGGCCGTCCACGTACACCGGCCGCGAGGAGCGGTTGCGCAGGGCGGTGTGCAGCACGGCCCGGCCCTCGGTGGCGTTGATCCTGGCCCCGTGGAACATGGCCTCGATCTTCTCCGGCAGCCCGGCGCGCATGGCCAGGTCGTGCAGGAGATGCATGGTCTCGGAGGTGACCCGGTTCTTGGAGTAGTCGAACAGCACGTCCCCCAGGCGCAGGCTGAAGCGCTCGAACCGCCGGGGGTCCGCGGCGAACAGGTCGCGCATGTGGGTGTCCTTGACGGCTTGGTGGTGGTCGGCCAGCGCCTTCCAGGCGCGGGTGGCGGAGATGAGGCCCATGTGCGTCTCCGGTGGTGTTGCGGTTTTCCCAGGCATTCCAATGGTGAACCAACCCGGGGAGACTGTCAACGGAAAGGGGGGAAAGGCGGGGCCGCGCGGAAGCTTCCCACCGGCCCGCCTTCCGGGGTATGGGAACCCAACGCCGCACCGGAGGTTCCCATGGACAAGCCCATGCCCCGCCACATCTTCACCTTCCTCACCGAGCGCATCCTGGGCCAGGAGGACGTGCTGCGCAAGCTGGCCGTGGCGCTCTACAAGCACGTCAACGGCATCCGCGGCGGCAACGTGCTGCTCATGGGCAACTCGGGCACGGGCAAGACCACCATCATGAAGACCGTGCGCGAGTTCTACCACCAGGCGGAGGGCCTGGCCGACTACCGCACCATGGTCATCATGAACGCCAACACCCTGGTGGACGAGGAAGGCGTCATCAACACCGGCCGCATCTTCACCACCCTGGAGACCGTCACCCGCCAGCAGCTCGGCCCCACCGTGGACGGCGAGACCCTCAGGCGGCGCATGGAGAACGCCACGGTCTGCTTCGACGAGCTGGACAAGCTCTCGGCCCGCATCGCGGGCAAGACCTTCGTCACCGGCATCGCGTTCCAGCAGGCCCTGCTCACCATCCTGGAGGGCGAGACCGTGACCCACGAGACCATCGCCCACTTCGACGGCAAGCCCGAGAAGGTCCGCATCCCCATCGACACGAGGAACGTGCTCTTCCTCTGCGGCGGGGCCTTCGAGGAGCTCTACAACCAGGTCTACGTGCTCATCCGCGACCGGGCGGACGACCGCCGCTTCCGCGAGGAAAAGGAATGGGACGCTGAGGAGTCCCGCCTGCACAAGAAGATCGTCTTCAGCCTCAAGGAATACCTGCGCATGTCCGACATCTTCGAGTACGGCATGCTGCCCCAGTTCATCTCCCGCTTCGGCTCCATCGCCATCCTGGAGGACCTCAAGGCCCCCCAGCTCAAGGAGATATTCCTCAAGGCCGAGGACTCGCCCTACCGCGCCTCGGACGAGTTCTTCCAGACCTTCGGCATCCGGCTCAGAGTCTCGGCCGAGGCCCTGGACATCATCGCCAACCACGCCGAGGCCAACACCCGCATCGGCGCGCGCGCCCTGCGCGAGGTCTTCGGCCGCATCATCGCGGACTACGAGTTCGAGCCCTTCCGCGCCGCCAGGCTCGACCCCGCAAGCGGCGAGATGGTCCTGGAGATCACCTCCGACGTGGTCAAGGAGAACCTGGGGTCCAAGCCCGGCGGGCTGTAGGGGGAGAGGGCCGTGTCATGAACCATGCCTGCGCATGGCTCCCGCCACGGCGGCGCTTGCTGCGGGGCAGTGTCGCCGCGGCGCGGGGAAGAGGGCTGGCCACGGCGCGAAGGGGCGATATTCTTCTGCAGGGGCGGTTGGCGAACCGCCCCTCTTAGGCGCGGGCGGGGGCCTACAGCAGGCCCAGGTACCAGGCCGTGACCCGGTCGCCCACCAGGGGCGCGAGCAGGCCGGCCAGGGAGAGGAAGGGGCCGAAGGGAACCGCGGTCTTCATGCCCTGGCCGCCCTCGCGCCGCAGGTAGAAGAGCGACGCGGCCAGGGCCGAGAGCGCGCCGGCCAGGACCGTGAAGGGCAGGGCCTGCCAGCCGTTCAGCGCGCCGAGCAGGGCCATGAGCTTGATGTCGCCGGTGCCCATGCCCTCGTCCTTGCGCAGCAGGCGGTAGCCCAGCTGCAGCGCCCAGAACAGCCCGGCCCCCAGGATCGCGCCCAGGGCCGAGTCGAAGAGGTCCAGGCCCAGGAACAGCGGGGCGCAGGCCAGGGCCGCGGCCGTGCCGGTCAGGGTGATGCCGTCGGGCAGGATGTATTCCGCGAAGTCGATGAAGCTGGCCACGATGAGGGCGGTGGAGAAGGCCAGGTAGACCAGGAAGGCCGGGCCGGGGCCGAACTTCAGGGCGAAGCCCAGGGCGAACGCCCCGGACAGGGCCTCCATGGCCGGATAGCGCAGGCCGATGGGCATGCGCCTGGCGCAGGAGCAGCGGCCGCCCTGGAGCAGGTAGCTCAGGAGCGGGATGTTCTCCCGCCAGGTGAGCCGCTTGTCGCAGTGGGGGCAGTAGGAGCGCGGGGGATCGAGCACGGTCTGGCCGGCCAGGTAGCGGTGCACGCAGGCCGTGGCGAAACTGCCCAGGCACAGGCCCAGGATCAGGGCCAGCCAGGGGAAGGCGTGCTCGAAACTCATGGCGCGGTGTTGAAGCCCATAGGGTTTTGGTGCAGAGTCTCTCGGCCGCGGGGCCGAGCCCCCTGGTACGTTGTTTCGGACCTGCAGACAAGCTCCCCTCCTCTCCCCCGCCGCCGGAGGCCCCACATGCCGCAGCAGCACCGTTTCATTCCCGAGATCGACGCCGAGCGCCTGGCCGGCATCCAGCTTGACGGCCTCAAGCGGACCGTGGCCCATGCCTACGCCGGATGCCCGGCCTACCGGGAGAAGCTCTCGGCCGCCGGCCTGGAGCCCGGGGACGTGAAGAGCCTGGACGACCTGGCCCGCCTGCCCTTCACCTCGGTGGAGGACCTGCGCGCGGGCTATCCCCTGCCGCTCCTGTCCGTGCCCGAGGAGCAGGTGGTGCGCATCCACGCCTCCAGCGGCACCACGGGCAAGCGCAAGGTGCTGGCCTACACCCAGGCCGACCTGGACGACTGGAAGGCGATGATGGCCCGCTGCTACGAGCTGGCCGGCCTCACCACCCTGGACCGGGTGCAGGTGGCGGTGGGCTACGGCCTGTGGACCGCGGGCGCGGGGTTCCAGCTGGGGTGCGAGCATTTCGGGGCCATGGCCCTGCCCATCGGGCCGGGGAACATGGAGATCCAGATGCAGCTGCTCACCGACCTGGGGGCCACCTGCCTGTGCTCCACCGCGAGCATGGCCCTGCTCCTGGGCGAGGAGGTGGAGAAGTACGGGCTGCGCGACAGGATGAAGCTGCGCACGTGCATCTTCGGGGCCGAGCCCCATTCGCCCAAGATGCGCAGGCGGTTCGAGGAGATGCTGGGGCTCGACCACAGCTTCGACATCTCGGGCATGACCGAGCTGTACGGCCCGGGCGCGGGCCTGGAGTGCCGCGCGCACGACGGCGTCCACTTCTGGGCGGACATGTACATCCTGGAGATACTGGACCCCGGGACCCTGCAGCCGGTGGCCCCGGGCGAGGCGGGGGAGATGGTGGTGACCACCCTGCGCAAGCAGGCCGCGCCGCTCATCCGCTACCGCACCCGGGACCTGACCCGGCTCATTCCCGGGGACTGCGCCTGCGGGGTGACGCTGCCCCGGCACGACCGCATCCTGGGCCGCTCCGACGACATGATCATCTTCCGCGGGGTGAACATCTATCCCGGCCAGATCGCCGCGGTGCTGGAGAAGTTCGCCGAACTGTCCAGCGAGTACCAGATCCTGCTGACCCGCCGGGAAGGCAAGGACCACATGGCCCTCAAGGTGGAGCGCCGGCCCGGGGTCCAGGCGGGCGCGGACGCGGACCTGGCCGCCAGGGTGTCCGGGGCCCTGCACAAGGCGCTCCTGGCCCGGGTGGCGGTGGAGCTGGCGGACCCCATGTCCCTGCCCCGCACCTTCGGCAAGACGAAGAGGACTGTGGACGAGCGGTACGAGTAGAATGACTGCCCTGCTCCGGATTACCGCGGTCACGGCCATGCGACCCTATGTGTTGCGTGTGGAGTTTGCTTCGGGTGCGACGCACTTGGTAGACGTGGGTCGTTTAGTGGCGGAGCTTGCCATATTCGAGCCTTTGCGGAGCCAGCCTAAACTATTCGGCGAGGTCCGGGTGGGCGAGTGGGGTGCAGACCTGGGCTGGGGCGGGGACATGGAATTGTCCGCAGATACGCTGTGGAAGTTGGCCCGCCGCGGCGCGGAGCAGGAGTTGCGGGCCGGGTAGCCGGGCGCGGCCGGAAATGAAGGAGCCCCCGCAATCGGCGTGATTGCGGGGGCTCTTGTCGTGTCGTGGGACTAGGCCCGGGCGCCCGGCCGGGGGGGCTGCTTGGGCGCGGGCTTCTTCTTGCGGGGCTTGGCCGGGGCCGGGGCGGCC
>JBFMHA010000070.1:8100-20083 GCA_040753075.1 Thermodesulfobacteriota bacterium | reverse complement strand
GCGGCCTCGCCGGCGCTGAACAGGCCCTTGAGGCCGTAGGCCGCGCCGTCCTTGTCGGTGCGCACGCCGCCCATGGAGTAGTGCTGCACCGGCCGCACCGGGATGAGCCCGGTGACCGGGTCCACGCCCAGGAAGTTCTGGCAGATCTCGTCCACCTCGCGCAGCTTGGTGCGGATGTGCTGCTCGCCCAGGTGGCGGATGTCCAGCCACAGGTGGTCGCCGTAGGGGCTCTTCACGCCCTTGCCCTCGCGGATGTGGTGCACCATCCAGCGGGACACCACGTCGCGGGAGGCCAGCTCGGCCTTGGCCGGCTCGTAGATGTGCATGAACCGCTCCTGGTTCACGTCCAGGAGCGTGCCGCCGTCGCCGCGGCAGCCCTCGGTGACCAGGATGTAGGTGGGCACGATGCCGGTGGGGTGGAACTGCACCGCCTCCATGTTGCCCAGGGGCGCCACCCCGGTGTCCAGGGCGATGATGTGCCCGCCGCCGTCGTTGATGACCGCGTTGGTGGACTCGCGGTAGATGCGGCCGAAGCCGCCGGTGGCGATCATGGTGGCCTTGGCCAGGTAGACCCGCAGGTTGCCGGTCTTCAGGCAGCGGCACACCGCGCCCGTGCAGGTGGTCCCGTCATGGACCAGGGCGATGGCCTCCACCTTGTCGTGGACCTTGACCCCCAGGGAGGCGGCCACGTTGTCCATGGTGTAGAGCACGGTGTGGCCGGTGCCGTCGGAGGTGTAGCAGGTGCGCCACTTGGCGGTGCCGCCGAAGGAGCGGGCGGTGATGAGCCCCTCCTTCTCCTTGAGCTCCTCCTTCTCGAACTTCTCGCCGCCCTTGAAGTAGTGGGACTTGCCCGCCACCACCCGGTTCCAGGGCACGCCCCAGAAGGCCATCTGGCGCATGGCGATGGGCGCGTTGTCGCAGAAGAGCCGGGCCACCTCCTGGTCGCAGCCCCAGTCGGAGCCCTTGACCGTGTCCTCGAAGTGGACGTCCGGGGAGTCGCCGCGGCCCATGGCGCAGTTGCCGAGGGCGGCCTGCATGCCGCCCTGGGCGGCCGAGGAATGGGAGCGCCGGGCCGGGACCAGGGACAGGCAGATCACGTCGAAGCCGGCGCTGGCGGCCTCGATGGCCGTGCGTTCGCCGGCCAGGCCCGCGCCGATGCACAGGAAATCGGTGACAAAGGTTTCGATCATGGCGGGCCTCCTAGTTCGTGGCCAGGAAGAGGAATCTGAGGAGGGTGAGCAGGCCGATGGCCACGAACACCAGGGTCAGGCCGTTCTCGAAGCGCTTCATCCTGGCGCGATCGCGGCGCTTGATGAAGCCCCACTTGACCCCGATGCGGTAGAAGCCGATGCCCACGTGCAACTCCGCCATGGGGAGCAGGAAGAGGTAGAGCAGCAGCCACCAGCCGCCCTGGATGCGCGCCGCGCTCTTCTGGGCGGTGATGGGCAGGTCGGTGAGCACGGTCCACATGTGGATGGAGCCCAGCACCAGGACGACGAGCGCGGCGCCCACCTGCACCAGCCACAACCAGGTGTCGGCATGACGCATGAGCTTGGAGTGTCTCCAGAAGGTGGTGGCCTCCGAGAACCGGAAGGGCATCTTCCGCGCGGCCAGGAGGAAATGGAGGAGCATCACCGCGAAGATGATCGGGCCGCCCACCTGGGCCATGTAGGTGACCTCGAAGAAGGAGGCCAGGGCGTTCATGACTCCCGGCCCAAGGATGACGCTGGACACCAGGATCATGTGCGACCACATGAACAGGACCAGCCCCGCGCCGGTGAGCATCTGCAGCGCGTCGAGCCAGGCTGCGGAGCGCGTCGGGCGGGCGACGTGCAGGGTGGAATCCACGACGGACATGTGTTCCTCCAGTGGGATGTGAAAAAATACGGCCGGGCCAGGCAGCCCGGCCTCGACCAGCACGCGCAACAGCTTTTTTTTTGGCCCTTCGGGTAGGAATTGTCAATCGGGATGGCCGCAGGCGGCCCGCGCCCCTACTGCCCCAGGAACCTGCCGGACAGGCCGCGCATGTAGCCCATGTAGTTCCCGATGCCCGCCACCACCGCCACCACGATCTGGTAGATGAAGAAGAGGAAGAGCGGGAAGAGCGTGGCGGGCCAGGACCAGTCCACGACCCGGAACAGGCGCAGCAGCACGACCACGGCCGCAATGCCCAGGATCGCGAAGCCCAGGATGTCGAACACGGTCATGACGGCCTCCTTGCCGGATGCGGCCGGGGTTCAGCGCAGATGCCCGATGCTCCGCCAGTCCAGGCCCAGCAACTCGGCCCCGGCCCGGTCGCAGGCCAGGGCGTCGGCGCCGGCGATGAGGGTGCGGAGCGGCGGGTCGCAGCGGCTGCCGCCCAGGTGGTGATCCTTGAGGCCCACGGAGGCGTCCACGAGGGTCAGGTCCGGGATGCGGCAGCGGGCCAGGTCGCGCAGGCTGGCCTGCATCCGGCCGTGGAACGAGGACTTCTTCCAGGCCCCGCCCTTGCCGTAGCGCTCGGGCGGCAAGAGGCCCATCATGTTCTTGAGGGAGCCGGTCATGTCGGCCAGGGAATGGGCCTTGAGCACCGGCACGGAGACGAGGAAGCTCTCCATGGCCGCCTCGGGCAGCCAGAGCTCCGTGAAGACCTCGCCTTCGGGATTGTCCACCCGCACGCAGGGCGCGTGGTTCAGGTCCAGGAGCCCCACCCCCAGCCGGCCGGAGAGCATGTCGTAGCCGTGGATGGCGAAGAGCTCCGGAGTCTCGCGCAGCACGTCGCCGCAGCCCTCGGCGACGACCACCTCGGCCTTGGGCGCATGCCTGCGCACGTACCTCACCACGGCCTCGACGCACTCCACCGGCGTGGTCACCGGCGGCGGCGAGGCGTTCACCAGGTTGGGCTTGATGAGCACCCGGCGTTGCGTCTTCAGGAGCCTGGCCGCCCCGCACGCGTCCAGGGCCGCGGGCACGGAGTCCGCGTAGGAGACGAACTCGGTCAGCACCACCCCAGGCTGCTTGGCCATACGTCCCCCCTTGCGTCGCGTTCAGGACGGTCGGCGTCCCGACCACCAATGAACCCAAAGCATCCTATCAAAAACTGCGGGCTTCCGGAACCGTTCCCTAGACCTCCAGCTCCAGCCCCACCGGGCAGTGGTCCGAGCCGTAGACCTCCGGGTCGATCCAGGCGGCCTTGACCTTGCCCCGCAGCTCCTCGGACACGAAGAAGTAGTCGATGCGCCAGCCCACGTTCTTGGACCGCGCGTTGAACCGGTAACTCCACCACGAGTAGTGGTTCGGCCCGGGCTCGAACAGGCGGAAGGTGTCCACGTAGCCGGCGGCCACGAACCTGTCCAGCCAGGCCCGCTCCACGGGCAGGAACCCCGAGGTGTTCTCGTTCTGCTTGGGGTTCTTGAGGTCGATCTCCTTGTGCGCGGTGTTGAAGTCCCCGCAGACCACCACCGGCTTCCTCCTCCGCAGTTCCTGGGCGTAGTCCAGGAAGCAGTCGTAGTAGCGCAGCTTGAAGTCCAGGCGCTCCTCGCTCATCTGGCCGTTGGGGAAATACACGTTGAACAGCCAGAATCCCGGGTACTCCAGGAGGATGCTGCGCCCCTCCCCGGCAAAGGCCGGATCGGGCAGGCCTGCGGACACCGAGAGGGGCCGGGCTGCGTCCTGGAAATAGGCGGCCACCCCGGAGTAGCCCTTCTTCTTTTTGGAGTGGTTCCAGGTCAGGTCCCAGCCCGCAGGCGGGGACTGGTCCGCGGGATCGAGCTGGGAGAGTTCGGCCTTGGTCTCCTGCAGGCAGACCACGTCCGCGCCGCAGGACCGGAACCAGTCCCAGAACCCCTTGCCCAGCACGGCCCGGAAGCCGTTCACGTTCCAGGACACCAGCCGCACGTCAGGCCCCCAGCACCTTGAGCTCCGCGGTCAGGACCCCGTCCCGGAGCCCGATGACCGCATAGCCTCCAGCGGCCAGGGGACCGGGGTTCACGACCGCGGTCCGGCCCAGGCGGTCCAGGCTCCGCGCCTCGTGGATGTGGCCGGTGAGGCAGACCGCGGGCTGGACCCGCTCCACGAAGGCCCGCACGGCCTTGCTCCCCACGTGCATCCCGTTGGGCAGCCGGTCTGCGGCCGTGCCGTGCGGCGGGTCGTGGGGCACGGCGATGAGCTGCCGGAACCCTCCGGCCTGGGCGTGGGCCTGGTCCAGGAACCGACCCAGCTCGGGATCCGGCACCTCGCTGGGAGTGCCGAAAGGGGTGGGCGAGGAAAAGCCCGCGCCCAGCACCCCCACCCCGTGCCCCAGGTCGTGCGCCCGGGCGTGCAGGGAGATGCCCTCGGCCTCCATCCAGTCAGCCAGGCCGGGGATGTCCATGTTGCCGATCTGGGCCAGAACCCGGGGGTTCACCGCGCGCACCGCCTCGATGATGCGCTGGCCCTGCTCCAGGCTGCCCCGGGTGGTGAGGTCGCCGGTGACCAGGACCGCCGAGGCCCCGGCCAGGCCGGGAATGCGGCGCGCGTTGTCCACGCTGCCGTGGATGTCGCCGAAACCGATCCAGTAGGCGTCGTATCCGTCCATATCCGTTGTGCTCCCAAAAAAGTCGTTGCCAGGCGCCGAGCCTTCAGCCTAGAGAAATGAAGGACAACTGCAAGCCTTTTTTGGAGGTCTCGTGGCCGGACCGGACAAGGCCGCCTTGCGGTCGGAGCTTCTCGCCCGCCGCCGGGCCCTGCCCGCCGACCAGGCGTCCCGGCTGAGTTCGCGCATCCTCGCCCGCCTGCGGGAGTTGCCCGCCTGGCGAAGCGCCCTGGAAGTGCTGCTCTACGCGCCGGTGCGCGGCGAGGTGGACGTGTCCCCGCTCATGCACGAGTTGTGGGAGCGCGGGGCGCGGGTGCTCCTGCCCCGCTGCCGGCCCGGGAGCGAAGGCGAGCTGGACCTGGCCTGCTGCGCCTGCCCGGACGAACTGGCCCCGGGGGCCTTCGGCATCCCCGAGCCGGACCCGGCCGCCTGCCCGGCCCTGGAATACTGCGGCCCGGACGTGGTCCTGGTCCCGGCCGTGGGCCTGGACCGCCAGGGCGTGCGCCTGGGGCACGGCGCTGGATACTACGACCGGCTCCTGGCCCGGCCCGACCTGGCCGGCGCCCTGATCGTGGCCCCGGCCTACGGGTTTCAGGTCCTGGACCGCCTGCCCGCGGACCCCTGGGACCGCCCCGTGGACGTGATCGTGACCGAGAACCAAACCCTCTGGAGAAAGGACGCCTGAGCATGCCCAAACGCCCCATATCCGAACGCATACGCTGGTTCCTCGACCTGGCCCTGAAGCACGGCGAGGAGTTCGCCGCGCCCGAGGCGGTGCTCGCCCGGCAGCGGCACCGCGCCCAGCACCCCACGGCCATCCTGGCCCTCAAGTGCATGGACGGCCGCGTCCACCTGACCTACGCCACCGAAACCCCGCAGGGCGTGATCGAGCCCTTCCGCAACCTGGGCGGCATGTTCGACCTGGGCTGGCCCTACCTGGGCGAGGTGATCACCGACTCGGTGGCCCGGGCCGTGGCCCAGGGCCGGCGCGTCCTCATGCTGCTCACCTACCACTTCTCGGCCGGCGATCCCCACCGGGGCTGCGCGGGCTTCGGCAACGACACCCACGCGGCCATGCGCCACGTGGTCGGCGTGCGCGACCAGGTGGAGCAGGTCTTCGGCCAGCACCACGGCACGGTCTATCCCCTGGTGGTGGGCTTCGAGACCGACGAGGACGCCCTCATCCTGCACGGACCGTCCGGGTTCCTGAACCTGGCCGCCCAACCCGACGCCAGCCCCGGCCGCCTGGACGCGGAGCTGGCCGCCCTGCTCCCGGACATGCCCGGCCCCATGCGCGCAGACCTGCTGCCCCTGGTCCTGGGCAACGTGCGGCACATCGCCGAGATCCGCGCCCTGCGCCGGACGCCCACCATAGACCACACCGAATGGGCGCTGTGCGTGGGACGCGGCTTCGACTTCCTGCACCAGCCGGGCGCGGCGCTCATCGTGGGCCCCTACAGCCCGGACCTGGCCGACCCCGTGCGCAAGGCCGCGGGCATCATCCGCAGCAACATGGAGGGAGGACGCATTCCGGACGACGGGTTCCTGCTCCTGGCCTCCACCCCCTGGCGGGAGCCCGGGCCGGACCGCGCCCGGGCCGAACTCAAGTCGCGCTTCCTCTACGACTTCACCGCCGGGGTCATCGCCCAGGCCGATCCGGACCTGGCCCGCAAGATGGTAGGAGTATGCGCGGTGATGCACTGGGAGGCCCGGCGGCTGGAGGTGATCCACGGACCGACTCCTGCCGGAGAACGCTGAACGCCGTGCCCGACGCCCTGAGCCTCATCCCCTTCGCGTTCCCGGGCGCGCCCGGGGTGCGTTGCGCCTTCACCACCCGCAGCCGGGGGGCCTCCGCAGGCCCCTTCGGCCGGGGCAACCTCTCCTTCGACGTGGGCGACGATCCCCAGGCGGTGATGGCCAACCGCCTGGCCTTGCGGGAGCGGCTGGGCTTCCGGGAATGGCGGGAATGCCGCCAGGTGCACGGGCCTGACCTGGCGTTCGACCCCGAACCCGGGGAGCTCCTGGAGGGCGAGGAGCGGGAGGGCGACGGCCTGGCCACGGCCCGGCCGGGGCTGGCCCTGTGCGTCAAGACCGCGGACTGCCAGCCGGTGCTGCTGGCGCACCGGAGCGGCAAGCACGTGGCCGCCCTGCACGTGGGCTGGCGGGGCAACGTGCTGAACCTTCCCGCCACCGGGGTGGCGCGGTTCTGCGCAGCCTACAAGCTGGATCCGGCGGACGTGTACGCGGTGCGCGGCCCCAGCCTGGGACCCGGCGCGGCGGAGTTCACCAACTTCGAGGCCGAGTTCGGGGCCCGCTTCGCCTCCTGGCACGACCCCGCGACCCGCACCGTGAACCTCTGGCGCCTCACCCACGCCCAGCTCCTCCAGGCCGGCCTCCGGCACGAGCACATCTTCCACCTGGACCTGTGCACCTGGGAGCTGGAAAGCGAGTTCTTCTCCTACCGGCGGGAGAAGGTCACGGGCAGGATGGCGAGCGTGATCTGGATCGAGGGGCGCTAGTCCCCCCCAATCCCGTACCCCTTGAGCTTGCGCGACAGATAGCTGCGCTCCAGGCCGATGGCCTCGGCGAGCTTGGAGATGTTGCCGCCGTACTCCTTGAGCTTGGCGGCCAGGAAGTCGGCCTCCCAGCGGCTGCGCACCTCCTTGAAGTCCACCGAACCGGCGGGGACGTCCGGGGCGCTGGCGGCCGGGGCAGGGGCGGGTCCGGCCAGGTCCGGGGGCAGGTCCGCGGGGGTGATCTCCCGGCCGCTGCAGCAGATCATCATCCGCTCCACGAAATTCTTGAGCTCCCGCACGTTGCCCGGCCAGGGGCAGCGCTTGAGGGCCTCCACCGCCGCGGGGCTGAAGCGCACCGGCAGGGAAGGGTTCTTGCGGGCCAGTTCGGCGATGAAGTCCGCCAGGAGCAGGGGGATGTCCTCGATCCGCTCGCGCAGAGGCGGCACGTGCAGGGGAAAGACCTTGAGCCGGTAGTAGAGGTCCTCCCGGAACCGGCCCTGGCGCATCTCCTCCTGGAGGTCCTTGTTGGACGCGGCGATGACCCGCACGTCCACGGTGATGGTCTTGCGGCCGCCCACCCGCTCGAACTTCTGTTCCTGGAGGATGCGCAGGATCTTGGCCTGGGTCTTGAGGCTCATGTCCCCGATCTCGTCCAGGAACAGGGCGCCCTTGTGGGCCAGCTCGAACTTGCCGGGCCGGGAGTCCTCGGCCCCGGTGAAGGCCCCCTTCACGTGGCCGAACAGTTCGCTCTCGATGAGCTCCTCGGGTATGGCCGCGCAGTTCACCGCCACCAGGGGCCGGTCCGAGCGCCGGGACTTGGCGTGGATGGAGCGGGCCACGATCTCCTTGCCCGTGCCGTTCTCGCCGGAGATGAGCACCCAGGCGTCGGCGGGAGCCACCTGCTCCACCTGGGAGCGCAGGGCCTCGATGGCCGGGGAGCGGCCGGTGAGGTCCTCCACCTGGTCCACCTTGATCCGGGTGCGCAGGGCCTCGATCTCCTGCCGGGCCGCGGAGAGCTGGATGGCCTGGGCGGCGCAGAGGATGACCTTCTCCAGGGACAGGGGCTTCTCGATGAAGTCGGTGGCGCCCTTCTTGACCGCGGCCACCGCGGTCTCGATGTTGCCGTGGCCGGAGATCATGATGACCGGCAGGTCGCTGGAGCGCTCCCGGATGCGCTCCAGCACCTCCAGGCCGTCCATGCCCGTGAGCCAGATGTCCAGGAGCACCAGGTCCGGGGACACGGTCTCCAGAAGCTCCAAAGCGGCCTCGCCGCTCTCGGCCTCCAGGACCTCGCAGCCCTCGTCCTCCAGGATGCCGCGCAGGGAGAAGCGGATGTCCTGCTCGTCGTCAACCACCAGCACCTGGGCGTCCACGAAAACCTCCTCGTTCGGATCAGGAAGGCATGAGCCCGGAAGGCTCCTCTTCGGCAAGGGGATACCACCCGGGGCGCGGGGAGCGCAACGCCGGGGGCGGGCCGGGCCTAGTCCAGGGTGAAGCCGTCCTTCTCGAACAGCTCCCGGCAGGCGTCCGCCACGTCGGGGTCGTAGACGGTCCCGCGCCGGGCCGCTATCTCCCCCAGGGCCTTCCTGACGCCCAGGGCCGCGCGGTAGGGCCGGTGCGAACTCATGGCCTCCACCACGTCGGCCACGCCCAGGATGCGGGCCTCGGGCAGGATGTCCGCCCCGGACAGGCCATTCGGATAGCCCGACCCGTCCAGGCGCTCGTGGTGCTGGAGCACCGTCTCCGCCACCGGCCAGGGGAAGGACACGCCTTTCAGGATGTCGTACCCGGCCCCGGGGTGGGTCTTCATGATGGTGAATTCGAGGTCCGTGAGCCGGCCCGGCTTGGCCAGAATCTCGGCCGGGATGGATATCTTGCCCAGGTCGTGCAGCAGGCAGGCCACCCGCAGCCCGTCCACCTTGTCGCCATTGAGGCCCAGCTTCCCGGCCAGGGCCGCGGCCAGGGCGGCGACCCGCTGCTGGTGTCCGGCGGTGTAGGGGTCGCGCTTTTCGGCGGTGGCGGCCAGGGCCGCCACGGTCTGCTCCAGGGTGCGGCGCATCTGGACCACGCTGTTCTGCAGGGCCTCCATGCTCCGCTTGCGGCCGGAGATGTCCGAGAAGGCCACCGCAACCCCGTCCACCGCCCGGCGGTGGTCCAGGATGGGCGTGGCGTAGACCTCCACCGGCAGGCGCTTGCCCCCGGCCAGCATGAGCCAGGCCGAGTCCAGGCCCACCACGTGGCAGTTCTCCACCACCTGCGCCACCAGATCCTCCACCCGGTCCGGGGTGTCCTCCTCCGCGACATGGAACACCTCGTCCAGGCCCATGCCCAGGGCCACGGTCCGGGCGGTCCCGGTCATGACCTCGGCCGCGCCGTTGACGTAGGTGATGCGGCCCTGGCGGTCGGTGGTGATGAGCCCGTCCCCGATGCTCTGCAGGGCGGCCTTCATCCACTGCTCGTGCTCGCGCTTGCGGCGTTCGGCCTCGTGCTTGTAGCGGGCGATCTCGATGATGGAATGGATCTCGCGATCCTCGAAGGGCTTGATGATGTAGCCGAGCGGCTCGGTGATCTTGGCCCGTTGCAGGGTCTTCTCGTCGGCATAGGCGGTGAGGTAGATGACCGGCACGTCCTGGGTCTCGCGGATGGTCGCCGCGGTCTCGATGCCGTCCATGCGGCCCTCGAGCATTATGTCCATGAGCATCAGGTCCGGCGAGAGCTCCCGGGCCGCGGCCACGGCATCCTCTCCCGAAGGGACCACGCGGACCACTGCATAGCCCAGCTTGCGCAGCCGGTGCTGGATGTCCATGGCCACGATGGGCTCGTCCTCCACCACCAGAACCCTGAGCTTTCCCATAGCGCCATCCTCACGACCCGCCGAGGGCCTCGCCGGCCCTGGCCAACGCCACAGATACCGCATCGCCGAGTAGAGGATACCTGAATTCATAGCCCAAGGCCAGCAGCCGGGCCGGTTTCACCCGCTGGTTGGCGAGCACGGTCTCCACGGCCATCCGGCCCAGGGCCAGCCGCAGCGCCAGGGCCGGGACCGGAAGCCAGGAAGGCCGGCCCAGGGCCTGGCCCACCGCGGCGCACAGTTCTCCCATGGTGCAGGCGGCCGGAGCCGTGAGATTGAACGGGCCGGAGGCGTCCTTCCGCTCCAGGAGGAAAGCCAGGGCCGCGGCCTCGTCGGCCAGGGCCACCCAGGACACCCACCGCCCGCCCCCGCCGGGCGGCCCGCCCAGGAAGAACCGGAAGGGCGGGAGCATCATCTCCAGGGCCCCGCCGCCCGGGCCCAGCACCACTCCGGTGCGGGCCACGGCCAGGCGCACCCCCTCGTCCGCCACCCGGGCCGAGGAGGCCTCCCATTCCCGGCAGACCTCGGCCAGAAACCCGTCGCCCGAGGGCGAGTCCTCGTCCAGGACCGCGCCGCCGGCCGAGGGCCGCACCCCGTAGTAGCCCACGGCCGAGCCCTGGACCAGCGCCTCGGGCTTGCGGCGGGCCAGGCGCACCGCCGCGGCGCAGGCCCGGCCGGCGGCCAGGCGGCTGACCAGGATGGACGCCTTCCGGGCCGCGGTCCAGCGGCCGGCGGCGATGTTCTCCCCGGCCAGGTTGACCAGGGCGCTGGGGCCGGGGGCCGTGTCCAGGAGTTCGGCCAGCGGCGCGGGGTCGCTGCCGTCCCACTCCGGGACGAGGACCCGGCCGCCCAGGAGCCGGGCGGCCTTGGCCGGATTCCGCGAGGGAGCCGCCACCTCGTGGCCGCGGGCCAGAAGCAGGGACGCAAGCGCCCGGCCGATGAAGCCCGTGCCTCCGGTCACGATCACCCGCATGCGCGCCTCCCTGGTCTCCGGCATGAAATCAGGGGCCAGTGTAGTGTTTTTTCCGGCGGGGACAACCTGCTTTTTTTCGATCAGGCGTCCGGGCGGCGCGGAGAAGCAGGCAGCTCCACCACCAGCGCCGTGCCCCGGGGATGGTTGGGCCGCACCCGCACGTTGCCGTGGTGGTCGGACACGATGCTCTTGACGATGGTCAGGCCCAGGCCGGTGCCGCCCTTCTTGCGGGAGAAATAGGGCTCGAAGGCCCGGGACCGCTCCTCGGGCGAGAGCCCGGGGCCGTTGTCCCGGACCTCCAGGCGCACCCAGCCGGCGGCCCGATCGTACCCGGCGCTCACCTCCACCGCGCCGTCCGGCTGGTCCCTGAGGGCCTCGGCCGCGTTGGACAGGATGTTCACCAGCACGTGCCGCATCCCGGCCCGGTCCATGTGCAGTTCGGGCATGTCCGGATCCACGCGCAGGGACCAGGCGATCTGGGTATGGCTGTGCAGAAAGGTCTGGGCGACCTCCTCCAGGAGCGGCGGAAGATGGTCCGGGGCCAGGACCACTTCGGGCAGCCGGGCGAAGGTGGAGAACTCGGCCACCATCTGCTGCAGGTGCTCCACCTGGCGCACGATGAGGTCGGTGCACTGGGTGAGCACCGGGTCGTCCAGGCGCTCCCCGAACTTGTGCGCGATGCGCTGGGCCGAGAGCTTGATGGGGGTGAGCGGGTTCTTGATCTCGTGGGCGATGCGGCGGGCCACCTCCTTCCAGGCGTCCAGGCGCTGCATCTTCTCCAGTTCGGTGATGTCCTCGAACACCGCCACCAGGCCCGAATCGACGCCGTCCTCGTCGCGCAGGGGCACCACGTTGACCAGGAGCCTGAGATCCCGGCCCGCCGCCACCAGGGAGATCTGGCGGGTGAGTCCCGGCCCCAGGCCCTCGGCCGGCAGGCTTCCGGCCTCGGCGAGCAGGTCCGAGAACTCGCCCAGGTCCAGCTCGCCGGGCCGCTTGCCCACGGTATCCAGCAGCCCCTTGCCGAGCAGGGCCTCGGCAGCCCGGTTCAGGGTGTTGATCCGGCCGGGGGGGGGGGGGGGGCGCCCCCCCCC
>JBFMHA010000070.1:0-8090 GCA_040753075.1 Thermodesulfobacteriota bacterium | reverse complement strand
GGTGGCGGCCATGGACGCCACCCCGGCGGTGATGTTGTCCAGCAGGGCCTCGATGTACTGCCCCCGGGCGGCCAGCTCCAGGTTCTGGACGTGCAGCCGGCGGTTGGCCTGGGTCAGGTCGTCCCGGCTGCCCTGCAGGTCCTCGGCCATGCGGTTGAAGCTCTGCACCAGGAGGCCCAACTCGTCGGTGGACTCGTCCACCAGGCGCACCTGCAGGTCGCCCTTGGCGATGCGCTCGGTGGCCTGGGCCAGGGCCTGCACCGGCGCGGAGATCTCCTTGGCCAGCTTGAACCCGAACCACACCGCGCCGAAGACCACCAGCAGGCTGATGAGGGCCAGGCCCATGTAGAGCGCCACCTTGAGGGGGTACTTCATGGTCTGGAGCTTCTTGTACTCCCCCACCCCGCGCACGATCTGGTCCAGCCGGTAGAGCAGGCCCCGGCCGATGCTCTCCCCGAGCACCAGGTAGCCGGTCTTGCCCCCGTCCACGGGCAGGACGCCCACCACCATGTCCGCGGCCGGTCCCGGCAGGATGGTGGACCAGAAGTCCGGCCGCTGGGCCAGGCTGTCCCAGCCGATGGCCGCCTTGGCCTCGGGCCAGGCCTGGACCCAGTCCTCGCCCTGCCGCCAGTTCTGCTCGACCCGCTCCGGATTGAGCACCCCCAGGAGGCTCAGGTCGTACTCCTCGCGCTTGGTGTCCATGAACTGGTCCATGGACTTGCCGCCCCAGGCCAGCCTG
Organism: Thermodesulfobacteriota bacterium; assembly: GCA_040753075.1. Classification (GTDB taxonomy): domain Bacteria; phylum Desulfobacterota; class Desulfovibrionia; order Desulfovibrionales; family Desulfovibrionaceae; genus UBA6814. The sequence continues at coordinate 7,351 of JBFMHA010000070.1, read as the reverse complement.
CCTTCCCGGATGCGGGCCAGCAGATGCCGGGCGCGGCGCTCCAGGCGTTCCTGGCTGCCTGCGTAGAAGGACTGCCCCACCTCCAGGGCCTGTTCCAGGGAGCTGTCCACCTGGCTCTTGAACCAGTAGTCCACCGAGGTCTGCACGAACTTGGCCCCCACCAGGAACATGACCACGGTCGGGGCCAGGGACAGGGCGGTGAAGGACACCACCAGCCGGGTGCGCAGCCGGGAGCCCAGGACCTTGCGCCGCCGCTCCACCAGGAGCTTGACCAGGTTGCGCACCAGCACGAAGAGGATGAGCACCAGGAGGATGGAGAGAAAGACCGTGAGGCCCAGGAAGACGGAGGTGCCGGCCCCCAGGGTGCGCAGGCTCACCAGCACCGCGCCCAGCACCGCCAGCAGCGCGGCCAGGGACAGGTAGAGCTCCCGCTGCCGGCGGCGGCGCTCCCGGCCGGCGTCCGGGGAGACGAGGATGGGGTCCTGCTCGGCCATGGGAGGCTAGCGCCCGTCCCGCACGAGGCCTTCAGGCATCGTGCGGAAAAGAGGATTGTGTTTCCGCAGGAAGGTATGGAGCGTCGCCGTCGCCATGGTCCGTGGACGCGACACTAGAAACGGAAGCCCTGTTCGTAGTGGGTGGCGGGCAGCACGTCCCAGGACCAGAAGAAGGCCGCCACCCGGATCCAGCCCGGCACGTCCAGGCGCTTGAGGGACACGTCCAGGCTCAGCACGTACTCGTGGCCCGGGGCCAGGGCCTTCCAGGGACCCAGGTCCAGGGTCACCGCGCCCCAGGCCTTGGCCAGCAAGGCGGCCAGGTCCTTGCCCCGCAGGGGGTTGCCCCCGCCGGGCAACTCCACGCTGTATTCCTGGGCCAGCCTGTCGAACCCCAGCCGGCTCTCGAAATCCAGGCCGGCCACCCGGCTGTCGAAGAACATGGTCCGCACCCGGTGGACGTCCACCCGGCAGCGCAGGCCCAACTCCGAGCCCTGATCCAGCGCGGCCTTGACCGCGGCCAGCCCCTCCGCCCGCAGGCCGAAGTGCGCCGAGAGGTTGCCGCCGCGGTTGTCCAGGGTGAGGTTGGTCAACTCCAGGCCCTGGGCCAGGGCCAGCCCGGGCAGCAGGGCCAGGGCCAGCAACGCGGCGGCCAGGACGCGCGCCAGGCCCCCGGCCAGCCGCGCCTGAGAAACCCCGTGCTGCATCATCTCCCTGCCCCTCTCCCGGCGTTCGGGATTTGCATTCCTCTCCCGGGAAGACTATGGATTCGCGGGGTCGCCCGTCCGGAGCGCCCGCATCGATGAATCCGGATACGGCAGAGGTACCGCAGCCACCCCGCTTTGACAACTCCGGGAAACCGCATGAAAAAACTCAGGCTCCTCTGGGTGGGACGGCTCAAGAAGCCCTTCTGGAAGGCCGCGGCCGAGCACTACCTCGCCTCCCTGGGCCGCATGCACGGCCTGGAGGAGGTCCTTCTCAAGGACGCGCCCGGCGGGCTCGCCCCGGCCGAAGCCGCAGCCTGGGAGGGCAAGCGGGTGCTGGAGAAGCTCGGCCCCGGGGACTACCTGGTCTGCCTGGACGAACGCGGCCGGCAGGCCACTTCGGTGCAGCTTTCGGAACTGCTCCGCGGCTGGCTGGAGGACCCGGCCCGCACCCCCTGCCTGGTGGTGGGCGGGGCGCACGGCCTGTCCCCCGAGGTCCTGGCCCGGGCCAACCTCACCCTGTCCCTGGGCCCCATGACCCTGCCCCACGAACTGGCCCGGGTGGTGCTTCTGGAGCAGCTCTACCGCGCCGCCTCGATCTTGCGCGGCCTGCCCTACCACCACGCCTGAGCTCTCAGGGCGCGGGCTCCATGCGCACCCAGTCCGGGGGCGCGTCCGCGCGCAGGGAGACGCGAGCCGGAAGCTCGCCGGGCCGGGCCTGGACCGCGACCTGACCGTCCCCGGCCACCCACCATAGATACCAGGGCCCGTCGCCCGCCCTCCGGGCCAGGAGCGTCCGCTCCGAATCCCGGTACAACACGTCGCCCAAAGCATAGCTTTCGCCCTCGGCCGCGAACCCGCCGGCCGGGTCCACGGCCAGCCTCTCCCAGTCCCCGGCCTGGACGGGGTCCATGGGCAGACCGCTGCCCAGGCGGTAATGCCGGACCGCGCCGTCGAAATCCTCCACCCGCAGGGACCGGCCCAGGGCCGAGCGCCATACCGCGGGGAAACGCCGCTCCACGACCGTCTCCAGCCTCCAGACGCGGGACAGGGCCGAATCCGGGCCAGACCGGTAGACCAGGGCGCCGTTGGCCGCGGCCAGGCCCAGCCCGGCCGGCCGGGCAGCCGGCGGCGCGGCCACGGGCCGGCGGGTCGCCAGGTCCAGGGCCACGGACGAACCGTCCGCAGCGGCCAGGACCAGGACATCGTCCTGCACCCGGCCGGACGCGAAGGGGCCGCCCGCAACCCGGGTTTGGTCCAGCTCCCGCACCGGCCGCAGGGCGGTGAGGGCCACCCGGCCCCCGGCGTCGGCCGCGGCCAGGACCCCCTGCCCCCGGCCCAGCCCCAGGGCCACCGCCGGCTCCGGCATGCGGGCCACGGGCCGCAGGGGACCGAGCGCCGGACCGATCCAGACCCGGCCAGCGACGTCGGCCAGGGAGAGGAGCCCGCCCGGCGACAGGGACAGGGCGCTCACCGCCTCGCCGGTGTCGTGCGCCCCGGCGGCGAAGAGGCCGGTGTCCAGGTTGAGCACGAAGACCCGACGGAGCGATGCGTCCAGCACCGCCAGGTAGCGGCCCCCGGCCCAGGCCAGGCGGGAGGGCCGGGCGTTGTCCGGAAGCTGCGCCGCCCGGACGCCGTCCGCCGTCCAGAGCAGGATGCGGCCGTCGCCGCAGGCCGCGGCCAGGCCCGCCGGGCCGTGGACCGTATCCAATACCTCCCGGGCCAGGACCGGCTCCCAGGGAGAGGCGCTGAGCCGGCGCACGACGTAGGGCTCCATGCCCCGGGCCGGAATCTCGAAAAGGTCGCGCCAGGCCGCGGAAGAGGCCCGCCAGAGCCGGCCGGCGCAGGCCCCGGGCGTCTCGCCGGGCCGGCAGACCTCGCCGGAACGGACCGGAGCGACGGACAGCGGAAGCGATGCGGCGAGCAGGAGAAGTGCGAGGATTCTTCGCATGGAACAGGGAGATAGCCCGCGTCCAGGGCAAAGGCAAGGCGGCCCGGCCGGCTTTACCCCTGCGGCGTTCTGTGGCATTGCCCGCCGGTGGCCGGAACCGGCCGCAGACCACGCAAGGAGGCCGCCGTGCTGGATTTCGCCTACCTGGAAAAAATCTCCGGCTACCTGAAGTCCGGAGACTTCGCCTTCGACTTCGAGCACTCGCCGCAGGAGCGGAAGCTGGAGATGCTCGACTTCCTGGAGCAGCTCATGGACCTGGCAGAACTGGCCGACGAGACGGCCACCAAGGCCATCTTCAAGAACTCCTACCTGGGCATGCTGGCCGGAGTCAGCGACCAGAACCAGCGCTCCCCCGAAGGGGAGGAATAGGACCGCCCGGCCTCCAGGACCCAGCCCGCCAGCCGGGAATCGTCCGGTCCCGGAGGCGGCTCGCTGGCCAGCACCAGGCAGCGGCCGCCCGGGACGAGGCGCGGCCGGGCCAGGCCCAGGACCTCGGGCCAGGGCCGGAAGGCCCGGGACAGGAACAGGTCCGCCGGGAACAGGCTCCCGGCCTGCTCCAGCCGGCCGCACACCGCCCGGGTGCGGGGCAGGCGCAGCAGCGACAAGGCCCGGTTCAGGAAGGCGACCCGCTTCTGGCGCGGCTCCAGGAGCACGTACTCCCCGACCGTCCAGAACATGCGCAGGGGAATGCCGGGCAACCCGGCCCCGGCGCCCACGTCCACGCAGCGCGGCCGTCCCTCTCCGGCCGGCCAGGCCAGCTCGGCCAGGAAATCCGCCAGGCGCCAGGAATCGGCCGCCAGGTCGGCCAGGACCTCGCGCCAGTCCGCATGCCCCACCAGGTTCATCCGCTGGTTCCAGGCCGTCAGTTCGGCCAGGTAGCGGGCCAGGCCCACGGCCTGATCCGGCTCCAGGGACCGTCCCAGGCCGGCGGCGGCGACGGTCACCGCCGCGGGAGTGATGTCGGGTTCGCCCATGGCCCGCCTTGTGGCACGGCGGCCCCGGGCTGGCAAGCCCGGCTTGACTTCCGGCCGGATTGGCCGTACGCGCGCTGCTACCTGACCTTTGCGGAGGTAATATTAATGACTGTGAGCGAACCCCGCGCCTGCGCGGCGCTCTTCCCGGGACAGGGGTCCCAGGAGAAGGGCATGGGCCGCGACCTGGCGGAGCGCGAGCCGGAATACATGGACCTGTGGAAGCGGGCCGAGAAGGCCAGCGGCCTGCCCCTGCGCGAGATCTACTGGGACGGCGAGGAGTCGGACATGGCCCGCACCGACGCCCTGCAGCCGGCCATGACCGCGGTGAACCTCTCCCTGTGGATGCGCGCCGGCGCGCGCCTGGCCCCGGCGGGCGTGGCCGGCCACAGCCTGGGCGAGTATTCGGCCCTGGCCGCCGCGGGCGTGCTCTCCCTGGACGACACCCTGGAGATCACCGCCCTGCGCGGCAGGCTCATGAGCCAGGCCGGCGGCCCGGACCAGGGCATGACCGCGGTGCTCAAGCTCTCCCTGGCGCAGGTGGAGGAGATCGCCGCCGCGGCCGCGGACGCCACCGGGACGCTCTGCATCGCGGCCAACCGCAACACCCCGGCCCAGTTCGTGCTTTCCGGCCACAAGGCCGCCCTGGAGGTTGCTGCGGAGCGCATCAAGGAGGCCAAGGGCCGGGCCGTTCCCCTGGCCGTGGCCGGCGCCTTCCACAGCCCGCTGGTGGAGGAGGCCGCGGCCGAACTGGCCAAGGCCATGGGCAAGCTGGACTGGAGCGCGCCGCGCATCCCGGTGGTGCTAAACGTGACCGCCGCGCCCGAGCCCGACCCGGCCAAGGTCAAGGACGCCATGACCCGGCAGATGGTCTCCCCGGTGCGCTGGATCGAGTCCATGGCCGCCCTGTGGGGCCTGGGCGCGCGGCGCTTCGTGGAGCTCGGCCCCAAGGGCGTGCTCGCCCGCATGTGCGCGGCCAACGTGGCGCCCCTGGGCGCGGCCGAAGGCGAATGGTCCGCCGAGTCCGCCGCCACCCTGGAAGCCGCCGACACTCTTCTGCAAGCCTAGATCATCAAGGATTCCCGATGCACGCCTGCGAAACCCTGGAAAAGATCCTGCGCGGCTACGTGGCCGGCAAGGGCTGGGCCTGGCCGGACAAGGCCCAGGTCACGCCCACCAAGGAAGAGAAGTTCGGAGACGTGGCCACCAACCTGGCCCTGGTCCTGGCCCCCCAGGCCGGCATGAAGCCCCGCGACCTGGCCGCGGACATCTGCGCCGCGGTGCAGCAGGCCGAACCGGCCATCGCCAAGGCCGAGGCCGCGGGGCCGGGCTTCGTGAACGTGTTCTACGCCCCGGCCTTCTGGCAGGCCACCGTGGGCGAAGTGCTGGCCGCGGACGCGGACTACGGCCGGGGCAGCCTGGGCGCGGGCCGCAAGGTCCAGGTGGAGTACGTGTCCGCCAACCCCACCGGCCCCCTGCACATCGGGCACGGCCGCGGGGCCGCGGTGGGCGACAGCCTGGCCCGCATCCTGCGCTTCGCCGGGTTCGAGGTCTCCACGGAATACTACCTGAACGACGCGGGCCGGCAGATGAACCTGCTGGGCCTGTCGGTCTGGTACCGGGCGCAGCAGATCCTCGACCGCAACCCGGCCGAGCCCGAGGACTACTACAAGGGCGACTACATCAAGGACATCGCGGCCCAGGTGCTCCAGGACAACCCCTTCCTGGACGCCCGACCCGAGCCGGAGATCCTGGACATCTGCCGCCAGGCGGCCCAGGACGGCATCCTGGCCGGCATCAAGGCGGACCTGGCCGACTTCCGGACCGAGCACCAGGTCTGGTTCTCCGAGTTGTCCCTGGTGTCCTCCGGGGCCGTGGACCGGGCCTTCGACCACCTGAAGGAGCGGGGCTTCGCCTACGACAAGGACGGGGCCTTCTGGTTCGAAACCACCAAGCTGGGCGACGACAAGGACCGGGTGCTGCGCAAGTCCGACGGCAGCCTGACCTATTTCGCCTCGGACATCGCCTACCACGACGACAAGTACGCCCGGGGCTTCGACCTGGTGGTGGACATCTGGGGCGCGGACCACCACGGCTACGTGCCGCGCATGAAGGCCGCGGTGCAGGCCCTGGGCCAGCCGGCCGGGGCCCTGGAGGTGATCCTGGTGCAGCTGGTGAACCTGCTGCGCGGGGGCCAGCCCGTGGCCATGTCCACCCGCTCCGGCGAGTTCGACACCCTGGAGCAGGTCTGCGCCGAGGTGGGCGTGGACGCGGCCCGGTTCATGTTCCTGTCCCGCAAGAGCGACTCCCACCTGGACTTCGACCTGGAGCTGGTCAAGCAGCAGTCCATGGACAACCCGGTGTACTACGTGCAGTACGCCCACGCCCGCATCCGCTCGGTCATGCGCAAGGCCGAGGAGCGCGGCGCGGCCGCGGGCGCGGCGGACGCCGCCGTCCTGGCCCGGCTGGAGACCCCCGAGGACCTGCGCCTGCTCAAGATGCTGGCCCAGTTCCCGGACACGGTGGCCGGCGCGGCCAAGCAGCTGGCGCCGCACTTCGTGAGCTTCTACCTCATGGACCTTGCCGGCTCCCTGCACCGCTACTACACTGTGCACCAGGTACTGGGCGCGGATTCGCCGGACCTGGTGCGGGCGCGGCTCCTGCTCATGCTGGCCGTGGCCCGGGTGCTGCGCAGCGGCCTGGACCTGCTCGGGGTCGAGGCCCCGGAGCGGATGGAGCGCAACGACCGCGCCCCGGAAGGCGAGGACGGCTCGCCCACGGACTAACCGGTTCAGGACATTAAAAAAGAACCAACAGCATTTCGCATCTGGCAGGAGTCCGGCATGGCCGGCGCAGGCAACGGCAACGCGAAGAACGGATCCCGGGACAACGGCTCGGGCAAGGGCGGCAAGCGGTTCACCCTCTCCCTGTCCCTGCCGGGCATGGTGGTGGCGGTGGGCGTGCTGCTCTTCGGCCTGGCCTGGACCTTCGTGATCGGGGTGCTGGTGGGCCGGGGCTACCGCCCCGAGGCCGCGGTGCCGGAGATCGCCGCGCTCATGCCCGGCGCCGCCAACGCCAGCAGAGGCGAGGTGCAGGTGCTCAAGCCCGAGGACCTGCAGTACCTCGACGACCTGACCAAGAAACCCGCGGCCCCTCCCGCCTCGCTCACGGCCAAGGCCCCCGAGAAACCCGCGGAAAAGCCGGCGGACAAGGCCAGGCCGGCGGAGAAGCCTG
>JBFMHA010000069.1:0-20241 GCA_040753075.1 Thermodesulfobacteriota bacterium | reverse complement strand
TCTCATAGTAGGACAGGTACAGCGACTCCTGCTTCTCATCCTGCCTGCCCAGCGCCATCCCCGCCTCCACGTCAACCGCGTTGGAAGAACCCTACGTGGTTCAATGAGTTTTTCAACAGGCAGCTAGCAGGCTCAGCTTCCTTCGTGCTACCTTCTTCCTGGTGGTCATGTCCGTCCTCCGCGCTGAGGTTGATGAAGCTCGTAACTCCATCCCTACCCCAGCCAAGGGCGGCATGACCACTTCCTCTATGTGGCCCTAGTGTCAGGTGATAACCATCTCAGGACAAAATACTAAAAAAACAACATCATGCCACAATATTTATCACATTGCATCATAACAATGCTAAATAAAGAGTTAATCCACTCCGAAATGCAGCGGGATACGCCTACAATTTAATATATTCTAACCTGAACATCACTTGAATGTAGCCTGCTACGTCTTAATGCGGCGCTCGAAGGCCTCCAGGAGCTTCCAGCGGACGATGGGGATGTCCAGCAGCTCCCGGCGGTCCAGGGTGTAGGTCCGGGCCTCGGTGACGGCGCGGACCTGGAAGCCCGGGGCGATGCCGAAGAGCACTCCGCCCTCGCCGTAGAAGTCGCCGGCGTCCAGCTCCTCCACCACCTCGCCCTCGCGCAGGAGCTCCAGGCGGCCGCTGGACACCAGGCACAGGTCGGTGCTCTCCCCGGCGTCCAGGACGCTCCCCTCGGGGTGCATGGCCACGCGCATGGCCTTGGCCACCCGGTTGAGCACCGGGTAGGAGATGGCCTCGCCGAAGAGCCAGGTGCGCTGGAGGAACTCCCGGACGCCGTGCAGCCGCTCGATCTCGGCGTAGACCCCGTTGCGCTTGACGAAGGCGTGGTAGACGCGCCGGGGCAGGCGCAGGGTCTGGACAAAGGAGGCGGCCCGGTAGGTCTCCAGGGAGGGCGCGCCGAGCAGGCCCGCCATCTCGCCCACCAGGCCGCCGGCGGTGATGGCGCCCTGCACGCCCTCCTCGGTGGCCAGCATCTCCACCTCGCCGGTGAGCACCAGGTAGATGAACTCGCTCAGGGCGCCGGACTTGATGATGATGGACTCGGGGTTGAAGACCACCACCGGGTTGTTGGTCAGGACCTTGATCTCGTGCTGGGGCACGCTGGGGAAGTAGGCCTCCAGGAAGAGGTGGCCGAAGGAGTGGACGTACTTCTGGTGGCTGTCGCAGAGCACGTCCAGCATGCCGAAGGGCGCGCCCGAGCCGATCTCCTTCTGTTCCGCGGTGAGGGGCCGGGAGGTGTGGGCCAGGACGATCTTGTCCGAGGGGTCGCGGCGGAAGTCCGCGGCGTCGCCGTGGATGAGCCCGCCGCCGACGTCCAGCTTCTTGAGGTCCAGGGGCTGGAGGTAGTCCATGCGGGTGCGGTTCACGAAGTCGTCGGACACGCCGGGAGCGTCGGGGTCCTCGGTGCGCATGCCCTCCAGCACCGACAGGCTCGCGATGTCGGAGAAGTGGCCGTAGGTCTTGTACCCGTTCTCGCCCAGGGCGCGGAAGAGCATGACCGTGGTCTCCACCGGGTGGGGGGAGAACACGGGCATGACCTCCAGGCCCGAGATGCGGTTCCAGGCCCCCATCTCCAGGTCGTGCACCTCGAAGGCCGCGGCGAAGTCGCTCTCGCGCAGCGAGGTGAGGGCGCAGAGCTTCTTGACCACCGAGGCCCGGACCATGGGCGCGGCGAAGTACATGAGCCGGCGGTCGGTGCGCATGAGCGTGGCCAGGCCGCAGAAATGGTCGTCGTGGCAGTGGGTGTGGAACACCCCGGCGATCTCGTTGACCCCGATGCCCAGGGCCTTGAGGCTGTGCAGGATGTTGGGCCCGGCGTCCACGAGGTAGGTGACGCCCTGGTGCATGATGATGCTGGCCATGCACGGCCGGTTGATGTCCCAGCCGTCGCCCTCGCCCGAGTGGAGCACCGAGAAGTAGCCGCGCTCCACCAGGTGGAAGCCAAGGGGATAGGGCGCGGGGTAGCCCACGCGCGGGGGCAGGTTGAGGTCCACGGTCACGGTCTCGCCGAAGTACTCGAACTCGAACACGTTGAGCCGCACGCGGCGGACCATGACCGCGTTGCGCAGCTCCACCGGCTCCTCGTCCACGAAGCGGCAATCCAAGAGCTCCTCGGTGTCCCGGATGCGGCCGAAGGCGAACTTGAGCTTCATGCGCATCATTTCCCGGGCCATGTCGTCCGGGACCCCGGCGGCCAGGATCTCCTCCTCGCTGACCAGGCCGTAGTTGCCGCGGCGGATGTACTCCATCTGGGCCCGGACCTGGTCCTCGCTGCCCGCGACGAGAGGCCGGATGCCGGTGTTGTTGGGGTGGCCGGGCAGGATCATGCCCTGGCGGTAGAGCATCTGGAGCACCGGGAACTCGCTCAGGTTGGCGAACTCGCCGTTCTGGAGCATGAGGTCCGAGAGCAGGATGACGTTGGGGCCGGTCTCGAAGGTCACGCCGTCGCGGGTGCGCTCCTGGATGAGCCCGCGCTTCATGAGGTGCTTCACGCTGTCCGCGGGACTGCCGCACTGGACGTAGACCCCGGCCTCGGGGAAGGCCACCCAGTAGAGGCCGTCGCAGACCTTGACCTTGTGCGCTCCGGGCATCACGCCTCCAGGGGTTCGCCGGCCCGGTTGCGGCCGGATTGTTTGGCCCGGTACAGGGCCTGCCCTCCGTCGGCGGCGACGCCCACCGCGTGGTCCCCCAGGATCCGGATGTGGGCGGGAATGGCGGCCACGATGAGGATGCGCCGCCTGGGCTGGTCCATCATGTCTCCTTGTCCGTGCCCCTGCAGGGCGCGGATCTGTTGCCGGGCCAACTCCTCGGCCGCGGCGTCGGCGTCCAGGCCCTGCCGGCCGGAAGCTTCTCCGGCCGGTCCAGGCCCGGAGCAGCCGCCGCGGAATCGACTGGATGCCAGACTCTTTATCTTCGCCATTTCCGACAGTTACGTCAAGACGTCGGTGCATCCCGGGCCTGACGCAGGCCGGCGCCGTGGCGGGGCGACCTGGCCTCGCCGGGCCGGGCTGTCTGGCGCGCGAAACCTCCTCTGCGCAAAGGCGATGAGACTTCGTTACATTTTAGCACACTGCGGGGACAATGCAACCGCCGCCAGCGCGGGCTTCACCCCGGGCCCGGGGTCTGCTATCGTCGCGTCCGCGCATCGAGGCGGCACGAACGCGCCGCACAACAACACGAAATCATGGCATTTTTACCCACAACACCGAGGGATGCGGACCACAGACGCCCCACCGGAGGCCCCATGACCGCCCACGACGCCTACGACCGGCTCGTCGCCCACCACCGCCAGACCGCCCTGTTCGGCTCGGCCCTGGCCCTGCTCCACTGGGACCAGCGCACCCACATCCCGGAGAAGGGCCACGACTGCCGCGCCGAGCAGGTGGCCGCCCTGGCCCGGCTCATCCATTCCCGCAACACCGACCCCCGCCTGGGCGACGACCTGGCCGCGGCCGCCGCCGGGCCCGCCGAGCCGGACTCCCCCCGGGCCGCCAACCTCCGGGAGATGCGGCGCGCCTACGACCGCGCCGCCAGGATCCCCGAGGACCTGGCCGCGGCCCTGGCCCTGGCCTGCGCCCGGGCCGAGAGCGCCTGGGAGCGCGCCCGGCCCGCCAACGACTGGAAGGGCTTCCTGCCCCACCTGGAGGAGGTCCTGGCCCTGCGCCGGCAGGAGGCCGAGGCCGTGGGCTACGCGGCCGAACCCTACGACGCCCTGCTCGACGCGTACGAGCCCTACGCCACCGCGGCGGACATGGTCCCCCTGTTCGCCGCCCTGCGGCCGGCCCTGGTCGCCCTGCTCGACCGCATCCGAGGCTCGGCCCGCCGGCCCGACCCCGCCCTGCTCCGCCGGCCCATCCCCGCGGCGGCCCAGGAGGCCTTCGCCCGCCAGGTGGCCCAGGCCATCGGCTACGACTTCGCCGCGGGCCGCCTGGACCGCACCGCCCATCCCTTCGCCACCCGCATCGCGCCCGGCGACACCCGCATCACCACGCGCTTCAAGGAGGACCGCCTGGCCGAGGCCCTGTTCGGCGTGATCCACGAGGCCGGCCACGCCCTGTACGAGCAGGGCCTGCCCGCCGGAGACTTCGGCCTGCCCACCGGCGAGGCCGTGTCCCTGGGCCTGCACGAGTCCCAGTCCCGGCTCTGGGAGAACGTCACCGCCCGCTCCCGCGGCTTCTGGACCCACTTCCTGCCCCTGGCCCAGGAACAACTCCCCGCCCTGGCCGGCATCCCCCTGGACGACTTCGTGTTCGCAGTGAACGAGGTCACGCCCGGCCTCATCCGGGTGGACGCGGACGAAGTCACCTACAACCTGCACGTGCTGCTGCGCTTCGAACTGGAGCTGGCCCTGGTGCGCGGCGACCTGCCCGCCGCGGACCTGCCCGGGGCCTGGAACGACGCCATGCGGGACACCCTGGGCCTCACCCCGCCGGACTTCGCCAGCGGCGTCATGCAGGACGTGCACTGGTCCGCCGGGCTCTTCGGCTACTTCCCCACCTACACCCTGGGCAACGTCATCGCGGCCCAGCTCGCCGCGGCCATGCGCCGGGACCTGGGCGACCCGGAGCCCATGCACGCCAAAGGCGACTTCGCGCCGCAACTGGCCTGGCTGCGGGAAAAGATCCACGTCCACGGCTCGCGCTACGCCCCCCGCGACCTGGTCCGCCGCGCCACCGGCGCCGAGCCCGACCCCGCCTTCCTGATCCGCTACCTGGAGGAGAAGTACGGGGCGCTGTACGGGCTGTAGCAAAGCCGGGGCGCCGCCCCGGACTCCGGCAAGGGAGGCTCCCCGCCTCCCTTGCATCCCACCGGCCGGGGCCATCGGCCCCAGACCCCATTCGGGCGTGGCTGCGCCGTCGTCCCGCCGGCAGGTCGAGGCCGCACCGCCGGACGGAGGGGACGGATCGCGATCCGCCCTGCTTTTCGTCGCGCGCCCCCTTGCGGCCGCGACTTCGTCCGCGGTATATGCCCATCGGGAACACCCCGTTCCCGAGGCTCGTCATCCCTGGGGTGGCTATGCGGCGCGTGGAGTTGGGGCGGGTCCAGGTCGCCTGGCCCATGGGCGTGTCGGCGGTGGAGAAGGTCCTGCTGCGGCGGGGCCTGCTCGTGGAGGACTGGTACGACGCGGCCGGCCGGGTGCAGATGTCCCGGGTCGCGGACCCGGGGTCCGGCTTCGTGCTGGACTACGCGAAGCCGGTCTACTGGTATCCCGGCCGGGACCGGGCCGCGGAGCTGGCCCGGGTGCTGGAGCGGGTGGGCGAGTGGCTGGGCTGCGGCGCGGCCGGGGCCGAGGCCCTGGTGCGGCGCGAACTGGCCGCCCAGCCCGAGGGGTTCTCCTGCCTGCGCTGCGGCGACTGCTGCGGCCGCATGGGCGACGCCTTCCGCGGCCGGGTCACGGTGGAGGAGGCGGACTGGTGGCGGGGGCTGGGCCTGGACTGGCTCCTGCGCTTCGTGCGCGAGGAGAAGCGGCCGGGCTACTCCTTTTTCCGGGCCTGGGTGCATCCCAAGAGCAACGAGTTTTTTCCGCGCTGCCCCTGGCTCAAGCCCGCGAAGAACGGCGAGCCCGCAGGCTGCCGCATCCACGCCGCCCGCCCCCTCAAGTGCCGCGCCTTCCCCCTGAGCCTGGAGCACGCCGAGCGCGCCCGCTGCCCCGGGGCCGGGGCGGACGAGCGGCCGCGGCCGATAGCGCCCAGGGCGGCGTAGCTTTCTAGAAACTCACCGCCAGGGCCAGGGACCCGAAGAACTGGCCGCCGTGCTGGCCCTTGTATTCGTCGGTGCGCCAGCAGTGGGTGTAGGTGAGCTTGTAGCGGTCCCAGAGCAGGGCCGCGCCGGTGTACACGTCCGCCACCAGGGGCAGCCGGGTGGCCCGGTGGCTGTCCCCCCAGGTATTGCCGTCCAGAAAGATGTTGTGCGCCACCCCGCGCGCGTCCGCGCCCAGAAACAGGTGCCAGCCGAATTCGCCCAGCACCCAGGGGTCGCCGGGCACGGCCGGCGGGGCCGACGCGCCGCCGGGCCGGATCATGTTGGTGCCGAAGTCGTGGGGCAGGTTGTGCCCCAGCCGCACCTCCCCGCCCGCGTTGGCGAAGGTGAACACGTTGCCGGCGGTGGCCCCGGCGTGGGCCAGCCGGTCCCACTCCAGGCCCCACGGCCCGAGCGTCCCGGGCTCGAACCGCCAGGTGCGCAGCCAGGTCGCCATGGCCCCGGGCTCGTCGTGCAACTGGTGCTCCCAGCCCTTGGCCGTGGGGATGTTCCGCACGCGGTGCACGGTGTTCTGGGACTGCTCGCCCAGGGCCGAGGGCCCTGCCATGCCGCCGGTGAGCTCGAAGGTATCCAGCCGGCTGGCGTTCTTGGCGTGCAGGGCCACGGAGAAGTACAGCCAGCCCGCGTAGGGTCGGTCCTGGGCCTGGAGCTCCGTGGCCTGGGTGTCCTCCGGGGTGTAGATGTCCTGGCCCAGGGAGAAGCCCACGTTGTGGATGTCGCCCGGGTTGCCCAGCTTGGGGATGGCCTCCAGCAGGCCCACGGCCCACTCCGGCAGCCAGGAGTCGCGGTAGTGGTCCAGGTCCTTGGTCAGGTAGGTGAACTTCACCGCGTTGGTGTAGTGCTCGTCCGCGTCCGCGAACAAGTCGTTCTCGAAATAGGCGATGAAGGTGCGCCGCTCGGCCGGGTGCAGGTGCGCGGTGGCGTTGCCGCCCTCCGGCGCGGCTGCGGCTGCGTCCGGGGGAAGCACGAAGGCGGCGGCCGCGGCCGCGGGCCGGACGGGCAGGAGCGCGGCCAGGGCCAGCAGGGCCAGAAGCGTTGCGGTGCGGGCGTTGGCGGACGACATGACGGACCTCCGGAGCGGGGATGTACCGCGGGGGCCGGCCGGCCGCAAGGGGGGGCTTCTAGTGTCGCTTCCGCGAATCAGCGCGATACGTCTTCGTCTTGCAACGGTGCGGAATCTGACGTTTTATATTCTCAAAATACCTATCGGCATTTTGAGGACGTGACGCTAGTTGCGGCCGGCCCCGGGCATAGGCTACAGGACCGGTCGGAGATCAGCCGGAGCAGGACGCGCGCAGCATGCCCGCGCTCCGGATCACGAGCACGGCCGCGCCGCAGGCGCTGCCAAGCGGCGCAGCCGCGGGAGCCAAGGCCGGAGGCCTTGCGATCCCAGGGACCGACACCATGGACTACACCCTTTCCCTGACCCACACGGAACTGACCATCGGCCACCTGGCGGTGCTGCCGCCCGAGGGCACGGACCTGGCCGCGGCCCGGGCCTGGCTGGCCGAGCATCCCATGGACGAGTTCATGCACCGCCACTGCGCGCGGCTCCTGGCCGGCCTGCCTGCGGACGAACTCAAGACCCTTTTCGACGCGGCCCTGGCCAAGGAGCCGGCCCTGGCCTCCTGCCTGGCGGAAATCGCGCTCGGCCGGCCCGAACTGGCCGGATTCCTGGCGCACGCCGCCGAGTTGGCCCCCCACTCCCCCCTGCCCGACCTGGCCGCCCTGGCGCTGCCCGACCGGGAAGCGCATCGTGGGTGGCTGGCCGCCTTCCGGGAGTCGGTCATGGCCTGCGCTCCCCTGCCCGCGCCGGGCGGGGAGGAGGCGTGGCCCGTGTCCCGCGCCGCGCTGGCCGCCCGGCCCGCGGCCCGGCCCCTGGCCGGGTTCTTCGCCGGCAAGGCGGAACGGCCCACGGGCAAGCGCCGGCCGGCCGAGCCCCGCAAGGTGGCGGACATGGCCGAGAAGGCCCTGGCCAAGGCCGGGGTGGAGGTGAGCCCCCAGGCCCGGCACAACGCCTCCCTGGCCCCGGTGGGGCTCATGCGGCAGTGGCGCATGCGGGTGGCGGCGCAGTCCGGCGGCCTGGCCTACACCCTGGCCGGAACGCACACGGCCTGGGGCCGGGGCCTGGCGTTCGACCCGGCCTGGGCCGCCATCGCCATGGAGATCGTGGAGCGGGCCTCGGCCTGGACCGGGTTCGATCCCAAGGGGGCCACGGGCCGGCGGGGCGGGGCGTTCGTCCGGGCGCGGCGCTCGGAGTTGCGGCAGCCCTCCCTGGACCCCAACGCCCTGGCCCTGGAGGCGCCCTACGTTGACGCGGCCCTGCACTGGATGGAGGCCCAGGACCCGGCGGGCGGCAAGGTGCTGGTCCCGGCCCAGCTCGCCTTCATGTTCGTGAACCTGGACGAGCCCGCCCTGTTCTCGGCGCACGGCTCCACCGGCCTGGGCGCGGGCCTGGACATGGGCCGGGCCAGGCTGACCGCCCTGCTCGAAGTGCTGGAGCGCGACGCCGAGGCGGTGTCGCCCTTCGACCCGGGCCGGCTCTTCCGCCTGGAGAGCCGCGACCCGCAGGTGGCCGGGCTCCTGGCCGAATACCGGGGCAAGGGCATCGACCCGGTGTTCCGGGACCTGACCACGGACCTGGGCGTTCCCTGCTGCCAGTGTTTCGTGAAGGGGCCGGAGGGCCAGCTCGTGCGCGGCTGCTCCGCCCATCTCGACGGCGGCAAGGCCGCGCTCTCGGCCCTGCTGGAGACCCCCTACCCCTACCCCTTCGGCCCGCCCTCGCAGCCCGGGCCGGAAGGCCTGCCCGTCCGCGTGCTGGAAGACCTGCCCGACTACTCCACCGGCGACACCGACGCCGACCTGGCGCTCCTGGAAGCCTGCCTGGCGGCCAACGGCATCACCCCGCTCTACGCCGACCTCACCCGCAAGGACCTCCGCCTGCCCGTGGTCCGCGCCATCGTCCCCGGCCTGGAATGGGCCAGCGACTTCGACCCCGCCGCCCGCGTCAGCCCGCGGCTGTGGGGGGCGTACGTGAGGATGTGGGAGTAGAAGGACGCGCCGCACAAAAGGCCCCGCCCTCGCGAGAGGACGGGGCCTTTTGCTTACATCCAGATGGCGTTCCGGGGCTTGCGGGGCGGGACGGCGTGGCGGCGTGGGGCATGAGGCCGCCGTAGGCCACATGGCCTACGGGGAGCTGGACCGCGCGGGCCGCGGCGGGATCGTTGGCGACCGCGCGGGTGAGCAGGCCGGCCCGGCAGGCGCCCAGGCCCGCGGCCACGGTCTGAACTCGGCCTGCTAGGCCGCGGAGTCGCTGTCCGGGAAGGGAGCGGCCAGGGGCACGGCCTTGTCCACGAGCAGGATGGGAATCTCGTCCTCGATGGGGTAGGCGACCTTGCAGGCCTCGCACACGAGCTGGTCCTGGGCCGGGGTGAGGGTCAGGGCCGACTTGCACTTGGGACAGGCCAGGATGTCCAGGAGCTCTTTGTTCAACGCCATTCTTCGCCTCCGTATGGTCAGGAGCCCTACGCATCTTGCGGGGTGATCCAGCCGCGGCGCAAGCCGCGCGACGCCCCGATATACACCGCCCGGCCCGACCGGGCAAGCCGGCCCGCGCCGCGCCTCCCGGAACACTCCGCCCCGCAGGCCCGCGGCCTCATCCAAAGGCGGCTCCGGCAGCGGCCCCGGGAATGCCGGACCGCAGGCCTGCCGGGGATCGGGACCTCCCATGTTTCCCGTCATTCCGGCGAGTTCCATGCGCCGCCCGCATTGCGCCCGCCCCGGCGCGATGATAGAATGACGTATGCGCCGCATCGACCTGCACACCCACTCCACGGCCTCGGACGGCTGCCTGACCCCCACGGAGTTGGTGGAGCGCGCGGCGAGCCTGGACCTGGCCGCCCTGGCCCTCACCGACCACGACACCGTGGCCGGCCTGGACGAGGCCCGCGCCGCCGCGGCCCGGACGGGCGTCGAACTCATCGCCGGGTGCGAGCTGTCCGTGGTCTGGCCGGTGGGCTTCATGCACATCCTGGGGCTCTTCCTGCCCGAGAGGCCCGAGCGGCTCATGGCCGCCATGGACCACCTCATGGCCCGCCGCCACGACCGCAACCGCCGCATCGTGGATAAACTGAACGGCCTGGGCCTGGAGCTCACCTACGCCGAGGTGCAGGCCATCGCCGGCGAAGGCTCGGTGGGCCGGCCCCACCTGGCCCTGGCCATGCAGGCCCGGGGCTACGTGGCCGACGTGGAGCAGGCCTTCCAGGAATACCTGGGCGCCCGGGGCCGGGCCTACGTGCCCAAGGACCATTTCACCCCGGAGCAGGCTCTGGCCGCGCTCAAGGTCGAGGGCGCCACCACGGTCCTGGCCCACCCCTTCTCCCTGCGCGCCACGGGCCGGGTTCTGGAGAACAAGGTGCGCAAGCTCAAGGACCTGGGCCTGGACGGCCTGGAATGCCTCTATCCCGAGCACTCGCCGGACCAGACCCGGGAGTTCCTGCGCCTGGCCCGCAAGCTGGACCTGGCCGTGACCGGCGGCTCGGACTTCCACGGCTTCGCGGTCAAGCCCGACATCGAACTGGGCGTGGGCGGCGGCAACCTGGAGCTGCCCTACGCCATGCTGGACAGCCTGCGGGAACGGCGCTCCCGGCAGGGGTTGCCGGCATGATGCAGAACAGGACACAAGGGCAACACGCATTGTGCGTATAACCCTACCCGCGGGATGATACCCGATACCACGGCCTACCGGATTATCCCGGAGGCGCGAACAAGTGACTCCCGCAGATTCCTGGTAACGTCGCGCTATGGTGGGGGAAAAAGGACTCGGGGGAAGCCCCGAGCCCTACCACGTGAGCTTTTCAGCGTTGAACAAAACCCGACGCAGGGCCTCGGCGCGTGAGGCGGCCCGCTCCTGGGCCTGACGGTTGGCTTGGTAGGCCGCTATGCTGGTGACATTGTGGGCCCCACTTGCGTCAGGACGAGTGGGTGTGACGCGCGGAGAGTCCGCGGCCAACCCATTAACATCTTTACGCTTCGAATCCATCCCCACACCCTCCGCAAAGAGATCACCCGGTTCATGCGCCCAGCTTAGGCACATTTCTATGCTTATCCGAAACCCTGTCCGCAATCAAGTCTATACTTTTTCTAAACATCACTTCCAAGCCTTTCACGGAGATATTGCGCCACTCTCTCCTCATATTCCTTATAGGTATCCATGAACTTCTCCACAACTGGCCTCGCCCTCCTCAGATCGACCTCCATGCGAGCGCCCTCATGCTTGCGCTCGCGAACCGCAAAGAGGTTGATGAACTGCTTGGGGGCAACCCCTTCAAAGGGCACGATCTTGACTTTGGACGGCGAGCCGTTGACCGGAGCGGCTTCGTCATCCTGCACCTCGGTAGCTATCGAGTCGTCGTGCAGGGCCGTAGCCAGACTCTTCTCGTACGGCTCCACATAATAGACCTTTCGAATTCCAGAGGCCACAATATGCCGGGCGCAGTGATGGCACGGGAAAGTCGTGCAATAGAGGACCGCCCCCTTCAACATGCCCTGGCCGGTCCGAGCCACAGTGGTGATGGCGTCCATCTCAGCGTGAACCGACCGACTGAACTCGATAAGACCTCGCAATTCGGAGAGTTTTTGGATACGGTCGAAGACTTTCTCCAGTTCCTTGACGCAGACATCTCCCTTGGGCTGCATGTGATCGCTGATGATCTGCGTAATCTTTTCCAAGATATCCTTCTTGTGGATATCGCTGCGACACTGCCCCCCGCCGGCCGCACTCATGCACCGGGCATCCACGACCGGGCCGCCCTCGGCGTACAGCCCTCCGCCGGGACAGGGGACATCGTTGCGTCCAGTGGCGATGAGATCCCCAGAAGCGTTCACAATAGCGGCGCCTACTTGGCGAGACATGCAGCCCGAGCGCATGGCTGCCGAGTGCGCCGCATGCATGGCGTATTCGTGCATAGTCGGAGTATGCGACCGTGTACCGAGCATGAGGTCGATGAACCGCACAACGGTATGCGGCATCCTTTCAGCATTCTCGTGGATATTGCTGATAAAGAAGTCAGCGTGCTGGATGGTCTTGAGCAACTGCTGTCCGTACTCGACCTCCTCACCCCTGTCGCGGTCGATGAGCCGCACAGCATCCTTGCGTCGCAACCCCTTGGGCTTTTTAGTTAAGCGATCTTCGCGCATTTTCTCGGGGCAGAGGACGCCGATCAAGTAAAACATCTTGCCGTAGACTCGTGACAGCAGGGCGTATTCTTCCGGGTGCTTCAGGCTGTCGATGATGGTGACATGCCGCCGCGAAACTAGGTGCTCGGGCGGGAGCTCGCGAGTCCTCAAGTCGTCTTGGCGACTAACGGCAATGCTCTCGACAACAAACTGCGCCAATATGTCGTTACCGTATTCCGAACGCAGTCTGTTTCCATAGTCCTGCAGAATCTCAATACGCTGCGCCTCACTTGCACCATCAAGCGCAAGGAGACCTGGCTCATCACCAAACAACTCCCGCGAACGCTCCGCAATGAATCTGCTCATCTTCATGTACTCTGAGGTGTATCCACACAACTGCCCCAGTTTCTCCTGGAAAAGCCGGGCCACTCCATCCACCCCGCTGCCGAGCGGACCGCAGACTGCGATAACCAACTCCTCGGTCTGCCGCCGGCTGAGAATGGTGCTCAATGAATCCTTAGGCGCCGCCGCCGTAGAAGAACCAGCTAGTTTCATTATTCTCGCAGGTCGCGCCATGGATTCACTCCTCGATCGTTTCAGGCGGCTATACTCGCCATCACCACCGCAGGTCAACAGAAAACAAGTATTGACTGTCCGCCAACTGACGACGATCAGTAAACCCCACTCCCCGCCGGCCCCGCTCCCGCCCGCCCCGGCCGTTGCCTCCTCATGCATTTGCCCGTAGAGTCGGCCCCAAACACTACGCGAGGAGCGCATGAGCAAACATCTATGCATCCACGGCCATTTCTACCAGCCCCCCCGGGTGGACCCCTGGCTGGGCGAGGTGCTTCCCGAAGGCAGCGCGGCGCCGGCCCTCAACTGGAACCAGCGCATCACCCGCGAGTCCTATGCTCCCCTGGCCTTCGCCCGCCGCCTGGACGGTAGCGGCCGCATCGTGGAGGTCTTCAACGCCTACGAGTGGATCAGCTTCAACTACGGCCCCACCCTGCTCTCCTGGATGCAGGCCGAGGAGCCCGCGGCCTACGCCCGGGTCCTGGAGGGCGACCGCCGCTCGGCCAAGCGCCTGGGCTTCGGCAACGCCATGGCCCAGGTGGCCCACCACCAGATACTCCCCCTGGCCTCGGACCTGGACAAGGAGATCGAGGTGGCCTGGGCCGTCGCCGATTTCGAGGCCCGCTACGGCCGCGCGCCCGAGGGCATGTGGCTGGCCGAGGCCGCGGTGGACACCTCCACCCTGGAGGTCCTGGCCGCCCAGGGCCTGGCCTACACCGTGCTCGCCCCGCGCCAGGCCGAGGCGGTGCGCGACCTCGACAACGGGGACGACGGACCCTGGACCCCGGTGGACGAAGGCTCCCTGGACGTGCTCGAGCCCTACTCGGTGCGCCTGCCCTCGGGCCGCAGCATCGCGGTGTTCTTCTACCACGGGCCCCTGTCCCAGGCCGTGGCCTTCGAGCGCCTGCTCGACGACGGCGAGAACTTCTGGCAGCGCATCCGCGGCGCGGCCAAGGCCGGGCTCCTGTCCCTGGCCACCGACGGCGAAACCTACGGCCACCACTTCACCTTCGGGGAGATGGCCCTGGCCTACATGCTCACCCGGGCCCGCGAATCTGGCGAGGTGGCGCTCACCAACTACGCCGCCTACCTGGCCGCCAATCCGCCCATGCGCGAGGTCCGCATCCGGGAGCGGAGCTCCTGGAGCTGCATCCACGGGGTGGAGCGCTGGCGCGCGGACTGCGGCTGCGTGGCCGGGGGCCACCCGGGGTGGAGCCAGAAGTGGCGCGGCCCCCTGCGCACGGCCCTGGCCGGGCTCAAGGCCGGCGTAGACGCCCATTTCCTCAGCCGGGGCAAGGCCCTGTTCCGCGATCCCCGCGCCGCGCTCCTGGATTACGGCCGGGTGGTGGCCGGATCCCTGGAGCGGGCGGACTTCGCGGCCCGGCACTTCGCGGCCCGGCTCCCCGCGGACGAGGCCGGCGCGGCCTGGATGCTCCTGGCCATGCAGCGCATGGGCCTGCGCTCCCTGGCCTCCTGCGCCTGGTTCTTCGACGACCTGGACCGCATCGAGCCGATCAACGCCCTGACCTACGCCCTGCGGGCCATGGACCTGGCCCGGGAGACCGGCGGCCCGGACCTCGGCAAGGACCTGCTCGCGGCCCTGGAGCCGGCCCGGGCCAACGCCGCGCCCCGCCTGAACGGCCGGGAGCTGTTCACCACCCGGGTCCTGCCCCGGCGGGAGACCCCCCAGAGCCTCATCGCCCAGGCCCTGCTCACCCACTGGGGCCGCTCGGGCGAACTGTCCGGCTCCATCGAGGTGGCCTGGCGGCGGGTGTCGGTGCGGGCGACCCTCTCCAGCAAGGCCCGGCCCTACTATGCGGCGGGCGAGGCCGAGATCACCCACTTTCCGGAGGTCGTCCCCCATCGCTACGTCTGGCGCTGGCGCGCCGCGGACACCGAGAACCCCCTGGACGGGACCTTCGCCGCCGCGCCCGCGGACCAGGCCAAGGACCTGGACAAGGCCGCCTGGTTCTCCCCGGCCGGCCTGCCCTGGAACAAGCGACAGGCCCTGTCCCTGGCCTGGGTGCAGGGGGCCGAGGAGCGCGCCTGGCGGCAGCAGCTCCAGGCCGCGCGCACCGGCCTGGAGCTGTTCCAGCCCCTGGTGGAGAGCCAGACCACCCAGAACCTGGCCTGGCGCTGGGGCCGCTTCTGGGGAGCCCTGGCCTGGGCCTACATCACCACCCCGGATCTGCCCGAAGACACCCAGCGCGCCCTGGCCGCCTTCCTGGTGAGCCAGGCCCAGAACTGCCCGGACCAGCAGGCGGTGAGCACCCGGCTCACGGCCGAGGCCCTGGCCGCCCTGGACGGCGAGCCGCCTCGCCTGGCCCAGGTGCTCTCCCTGCTCTCCCGGGCCGCGGCCATCAAGGTGGCCTACGACCCCTGGCCCATCCAGAACGCCCTGTGGCAGCTCGGGCCCTCCCGGCCCGAGGCCCGACCCCTGGCCACGCTCCTGGGCTTCGCGGTCTGATCCCGACCTGACGCAAAAGGCCGGTCCGCTCCCTCGGGAGCGGACCGGCCAATTCGCATGCGTCCGGTCCGGGCCAAGCCGAACGTTCTCGTGAAGAGCTCGGCGATGGCCGCGCGGCCGCTGTCCTCCAGGAAGCGGGTGCCGGTTCCCGTGAAATGGACGTGCCCGATGACCGGGACCCCGACATGGTTCCAGTGGTCCTCGTCCCAGGCGAACCAGCCCTTCTTGTCCTGGTCGAACACGTAGAGCGGCTTGTTGCAGATCTTGGCGTACTCCGCGCCCCAGCCGGTGCCGCCCTTGACCGTGTTGTCGGGCAGGATGGAGCCCACCACGAACACCTCGTGCCCGCTGGCCACCTGCCAGCAGATGCTCTGCAGCACCTTGCGGAACAGGGGGGCCGAGGAGTACTTGCGGTTCATGAGCCGCGACACGTAGGTCATGCTGATGTCCTTGAGGGCCAGCTCCTCGCTGGTCAGGAAACGCGCGCCCCGGTTCCGCGACATCTGGTGGCCGTCGAAGCTGAAGTTCACCTCCTGGCAGCCGTACTGCTCGGCCAGCTCGCCGAAGGCCGCCTCGGCCCCGTTGGCCCCGCCGCTGTAGAGGATGTACTCGCCTGCGCTCTTCATGGATGTCTCCTGTTGATGTGGAATCCGCCGAATCTAGCAGATGCCGCGCGCCCCTTCAAGGACCGCCGCCGGCTCAGGAAGTCCCCGCCTGCGGCCGCTCGGGCAGGATGAGCACCTGAACCCCCTCCCGGCCGCGCAGCCGGGCCAGGTCCGCGGTGCGCGCAGCCCAGCCCGGGATGATCACCGTGCCCCGGAAGCCGTCCTCGATCTTCCCCCACAACTCCCCCTCGGTCAGGTGGTCGATATCCCCCTGACACAGGGTGAAGAACGGACCCAGGTGCTCGGGCCCGTTGCGCCGCAGCACCAGGACCGGCCGGGACGGGCGGGAGCGGTTGAGCAGGCCGAAGGCCGCATCCAGCAGATCGCCCGGCTCCACCGGCTTGCGCAGCGCCGCGTCCTCGCCTCCGAACCGCTCCTCGGGCAGCACCGAGAGGACCAGGATGGGGATGGCCGACAGTTCCGGGTCCTCCCGCAGCCGGGCCATGGCCTGCCGGCCGTCCAGCCCGGGCATGAGGATGTCCATGGTGATGAGGTCGGGCTTGTGCCGCTTGGCCAGATCCAGGACCTCGTGGCCGTCGGCCGCGTACGCCACGGCGAAGCCCGCATCCGTGAACACCTGGGTCAGGAAGCTGCAGATGGCCGGATCGTCGTCCGCCACCAGGACCAGGGGCTTGCCCGGCTCCGGGCCGGCAGCGGCGCAGGCCTCCGCCGCCGGGGCCGGCGGCAGCTCGACGGTGAACACGCACCCCTGGCCCGGCGCGGACTCGGCCCAGATGCGGCCGCCGTAGTGGCGCACGATCTGGCGGCAGATGGCCAGGCCCAGTCCGGTGCCCTGCGGCTTCGCGCGGCGGGTGTCCCGGTGCACCACCTGGTGGAACTTGTCGAAGACCTTGTCCAGGTCCTCCTGGGGAATGCCCACCCCGGTGTCGGCCATCCGCACCTGCACATACCCGTCTTCGGCCAGGCCCACGCCGATCGTCACCACGCCCTCGGCGGTGAACTTGGCGGCGTTGTTCAGGATGTTGATGAACACCTGCTCCAGCCGGTCGGGGTCGGCCAGCACCGGGGGCAGTCCCTCGGCCGCGGTGAAGGCCAGGCGCACGTCCGGGTTCTGCTCGAACACACCGCGCACCGAAGCCAGGGCCTGCCGCACCGCATCGGCCACGTCCGTCTCCCGGTCGCACCATTCGACGCGGCCCGACTCGATCTTGGTCAGGTCGAGGAAATCGTTGATGAGCCGGGTCAGGCGCTCGCCCTCCTGCTCGATGATGCGCAGATTGCCGGAGATGCGCAGGCCCTTCTTGCGCAGGACCTCCTCCCGGGCCAGGGGAAGGAAGGAGGCCTCGAAGTCCTTGCCGATGAGCTTGGTGAAGCCCAGCACCGAGGTGAGGGGGGTGCGCAGCTCGTGCGACACCGAGGAGAGGAAGGCGCTCTTGAGCTCATCCATGTCCAGCAGCCGGCGATTGGCCTCCCGGAGCTCCTCGGCCTTGCCGGCCAATTCCGAGGTGCGAACCGCCACCTGGTCCTCCAGGTCGCGGTTGAGCCAGGCCAGCTCCTCCTCGGCCTTGCGCCGCTCCCCAACCTCCCGATGCAGGTCGGCGTTGACCCGGCGGAGGTCGTCGGCCCGGGCCGCCAGGCTGCCGTGCGCCTGCTCCAGGCGCTCGGCCATCACGGCGAAGGAGCGGGACAACTCGCCCACCTCGTCCTTTCCCCTGGGCTCGGGCAGGGGCTGCCTCCATTCCCCGCGGCTCAGGGCCATGGCGGCCTCGGCCAGGCGCTGCAACGGGCCCACGAAGCCCCGGGTGAGCGAGAGCAGGATGCCGCCGCCCATCACCAGGCTGGCGGCCAGGATGAGCAGGGCGTTCTGCAGGAACACGCCCCGGGCGGCATACATCTCCTGGTCAGTGGCCGAGAGCAGGAGCACCCAGTCCCAGTCCGGAAAGGTGCGGTAGAAGACCAGCCGCCGCTTGCCCAGGAAGCGGCAGTCCATCTCGCCCTGGCCGTGCGCCACCATCTCCCGCAGGCAGGGCGGCTCCACGTTCTCCAGGGCGCCCTCCTCCAGGGCCAGGACGCTCCGGCCGGCGGAGGTCAGGATGGTCAGGTGTCCGAAAAGGCCGGGGGCATCCCGGCGGAACTCCTCCATCAGGTCCTGCTGGGTGCGCTCCACGTAGCTGCGCACCGCGGCCACGCCGCTGTCGGCCAGCACCTCCTGGGCCTCCTCGATCTTGGTCGCCAGGCCGGCGGCCTCGGCCGCCAGGAGCTTGCGGTTCAGGTCATAGGCCAGGCGGTCCATGGCCGCGACGCCAGCCGCGGTCAGGGCGCAGGCCACGGCCACCAGGATGCCCAGGGAGACGATGTTGACCTTGAGCTGCAGGCGCACGCTAGTCCTTTCCGATGACTTCGGCGGTCTTGAGCACCGAAATCGGCAGGACGACGCCTGCGGCCTTGGCCATCTTCAGGTTCACGACGAGCCGGGTCCTCTGGTTGCGGCCCAGGGGGATGCTCCCCGGCGACTCCCCGGCCAGCACCCGCAACACGGTGCGCGCGGCCCATTCGCCCTGCTCCTCCGGGACCTTGCCCATGGTGTAGACCACGTAGCGGTCCATGTGCAGCAGGTGCGATCCGGTGGGCGCCCGGGTGTTGTCCCTCAGGAACGCCTCGGCTGCGGCCGGGTCCCAGCCGCTGATGCCCGCGTTGTTGCGCAGGAACAGCATGTCCGTCTCGGACTGGGCCCGCAGGAACAGGCTCTTGAACTGCTCGAAGGTCTCGGCGAAATAGGCCCTCATCCGGCCGTCGAAGTGGGTACGGTTGAACACCTCGACGATCTTGCGGTCGGTGGCGGTGTCGCCCGAGATGTAGCCGATGCGGTCGCCCTTGGCGTCGCGCGCGAAATGGGACACCATCTCCGGAACCGCCTCCACCTCCACCATGCCGGTGACGTTGGGCGCGGGATAGCCGTACATGGTCGCATCCCAGTTCACCCCGCAGAACACCACCGGCAGGGCGGCGCCCTTGAGATGAGGGACCACCAGATACTCCTGGGCCGCATCGTCCGAGGCGATGACCGCCGCCGGGCCGATCCGGGCGATGGCGTCGCGGGCCGCCTTGCCGGCCTTGCGCACGGTCTCTTCCGCAGGGTTCAGCTTGGCGTCCAGGCGAATGACCTGAAGCCGGACGCCAACCGGATCCAGGACGCTGCGGATTCCCCGCTCGATGCCGTCGCTCCACTCGTAGCCCTGGTGGTAGGAGTCCACCCAGACCACCACCGCGTCTGCCGTCCCGGCCCGAGCCTGGCCGCAGCATAAGACCATGGCCAGCAAAGCGAGAAGAAGGATGCGCAGTGTGGCCACGTCGGCTCCCGGATCAGGATCCGGCTTGTAGGCTTCGGGCCAGTTCGGAGCGGCCGCCGCCGATGACCTCGGACGCGGCGCGCAACAGGGAGAGCGGCACGCTGAAGCCGCTGGCCTGGGCAAGATCCAGATTGACGATGAGCCGGGCCTGGTTGTTCCAGCTCACGGGGATGGCCAGCGGCGGAACCCCGGCCAGGATGTCCAGGGCCCTGCTCGCGGCCCATTGCCCCTGCTCCTCGGGAACCTTGGCCATGGTGACCATGGCGTAGGGGGCCATATAGTCCATGGTCGCCCCCGTGGGTACGCGCCCGTGACGGGCCACGAAGTCCCGGGCCTCGGCGTCGTCCCAGTCGCTGATGGCCGCGTTGCCGGCCAGGATGAGCATGTCCGTCTCAGACTGGGCGCGGAGGAAATGGGCCTTGAACTCGGCGAACTTCACAGCGAAATAGGGAATGAGCCGGCCGCCGAAGAACCGTCGGTTGTAGTTGTCGAAGATCTTGCGCTCGGTTTCGCTCTCGTCGGCAAGAAAGCCGATGCGGTCACCTCTGGCGAACTTGCGCAGATGCCCCACCAGGGTGTTCACCGCCTCCATCTCCACCATCCCGGTGACGTACCGGGTGGGGTAGCCAAACTCCGAGGCGTCCCAGTTCACCCCGCAAAAGACCACGGGGATCGGGCCGTCCTTGAGGTGAGGGACGACCAGGAAGCGCTGGGCGTTGTCGTCGGCCGCGATGACCACCTCGGGCCGGAAGGCGACGATTTCGGCCAGGACGCGCTCCGCCGCGGCCCGCAGCGAGGCGTCGCCGGGCTTGCGCTTGGAGTCCATGTAGACCACCCGCACGTCCGCATTGCCGGCCCTGAGCACAGTCTCGGCCCCGCGTTGCACCTGATCGCTCCAGGCGTATCCGGGATGGTAGGAGTTCACGAAAAGCACCCGCGGCTCCTTGGATGCGTGCTGAGCGGGGCCCGCCGCCGCGGCGAAAACGGCTGGGAGGAGCGCCGTCAGGACCAATGCGGCGAGAAAAGAGCGCAGGAAGGTGGGCGCAAGCATCTCCTCCTGGATATCCCAGTACGGCAAAAAGCACAATCCGTGCGGGCTTTAAAACGAACCCCCTGCGCCTCCGCCGTTTGGCTGCGAAAAAAAAAGCCGCCCCGGCGCGAGTTGCGTCGGGGCGGCGAAGAGGAGTCCTGGCAGCGGCCTACTTTCCCACGTACAGATACGCAGTATCATCGGCGATGGCGGGCTTAACGGCCGT
>JBFMHA010000068.1:0-20412 GCA_040753075.1 Thermodesulfobacteriota bacterium | reverse complement strand
GCTTTATCCAAAAAGCTCCCCCTGCCCCCGCCCCTCTCGATTATTTCTACTGCTTGTACAGCGGGGCCTTTTCGATGAGGTCGGCGATGAGCAGGGCGGTGGAGAGGTTCTGGTGGGTTTCCGGGGTCATCTCGGACATGATGTGGTCCTTGAGGTTCTGGGCGGCCTCGTGCAGTTGCGGCTGGTTGTCCTTGCGCTGCAGGAAGGCCTCGTGCAGCAGGTCCAGGGTGAGGCGCGGCCAGGCGTCGTCCAGGTAGAGGTGGTAGGCGAGTATCTCCCTGATCTTGAGGATGCCGAAGGCCACGTCCCCGATGCGGGTGTAGTCGCGGCTCATGATCTCGCCGTCGTGGATGTGCGGCGGCTTGGGCGCGCGCGGCTCAGCGGCGGCCTGGGCGCGCTTCCTGGCCCGGTAGTCCTCTATGTAGGCGACTTGCGCCATGGGTCCCTCCTGTTGTTCAAGACACTCATCGGCAGGCTGCGTCCGAAACATTAGCGCCGGGGTCTTGGGCTTCTTCCGGATATGCGCTAGGAAGGGCCGCGGAGGACATGACCATGCCGAGGAACATCGTGCCCAAGGGGGCCATGCAGAAGAAGGCCGAGGTGGAGGACGCCGGCCTGACCGGGGTGTACCGCCGCAGCGCGGGCGGCGCGGGCGGCAAGTCGAACATCTTTCTGGTGGGCCTGCGCGGCAGCGGCAAGACCACCCTGGGCAAGGTCGGGGCCAAGCGCAGCGGCCGGCCCTTCGTGGACGCCGACGCCCTGGCCGAGGAACGCGCGGGCAGGAGCATCGCGGAGTTGGTGGAGCAGGAGGGCTGGGACGCCTTCCGCGCCCTGGAGAGCGAGGTCCTGGCCGGGATCTGCGCCGGGGACGGCCAGATCGTGGCCACCGGCGGCGGCGTCGTCCTGGCCGAGGCCAACCGGCGGCTCATGCGCGCCTCGGGCAAGGTCTTCTACCTGGCCGCGGAGCCGGCCCTGCTCACGGCCCGGCTGCTCAAGGACCCCAAGGTCGCGCAGCGGCCCACCCTCACCGGCAAGCCCCTGGCCGAGGAGATGCGGGCCACCTTCGAGGAGCGCCAGCCCCTCTACATGAGCATCGCCGACTTCATCCTTCACGCCGGCGCGCCACTCAACGAACTCGCCGACGACTTCGAGGAGAAGATCCGCCTGGTGGATCGCATGGTTGGCCGCCGGTAAGAGCTCCAAGAAGCGGACCTCCCTTTCCCTTGGAAGGCATCCCCACGCCCGGCCCGCCGCTTCGGCAGGCCGGGCGCAATGTTTCCTGACCGTCCTTGCGCCGGCCGCGGTTTTCCGCCCGGAATCCCGTGCGCGCAATGCCGCACGGCCGGGGTAGTGCTTGCCTGCGCCCAACAAGGTCCAGGGGATTATCCCCTGGCGGGTGGGGTGCAGGGGAGGCGAGGAGCCTCCCCTGCCGGGGCCCGGGGCGGCGCCCCGGACTCAGCCCAGCCGGAACCGCGGCGGCTCGATGTGGGTGGAGCGGCAGGTCGGGCAGCGGGAGGGCTTGGTGAGGCGTTCGCGCTTCGCGAAGGTGAAGCCGCAGTCCATGCAGGCGGCCGGGGTGACGCGGAGCCTCTCGCGGCGGCCGCGGGCGGAGCGGGCCAGGTGCTCCAGGGCGTCGTAGACCTGGCGTTCGGACAGGCCGATCCGCTGGGATATCTCGCGGGCCGAGAGTTCGGCCCCGGCGATGGCCGCGGCCACGGCCTGGGGCGCGGTGAGGTCCCGGGCGGGCAGGGGCCGGGAGCTGTATGGCGAGTCTGTCATGCGATTGAAGCCTCGGAGCGATAATGGCATAGTACCAAACACGTTTCCACCTGTGCGAGCCGGGGAAACCCGCCTGGGAGCCCGGCCAGGGAGGGCTCTTATGGCGCGCTCCGGATGGGTGGCCAAGGCCGATCTCGTCCCCTTGGGAATAGGCCTGGCCGTGGGACTGGGGCTGTACGAGGCCTTGCACTGGAAAGGGTTTCTCCTGCTCTTCCCCTGGATCGGTTTTTCCCTGAGCCTGGGCATGGCGGTGCGGCGGCATGACCGGCCCGGCCAGCTCTCGCTGGGCCGCAGGCTGGCCCTGCTGCTGATCCTGCCCGCGCTGCTGCTGGCGGTCCCGCTGGGCAACCGCGAGAATTTCCAACTGGAAGGCGTGGTCCTGCTCATCTTGGCCGGGTACTTCGGCAAGGGCGTCATCCATCTGGCCGTGGCCAAGGTGTTCGGACCGTTCATCTGGGGCCGGGGGTTCTGCGGCTGGGCCTGCTGGTTCGCCGCGGTCCTGGACTGGCTGCCCCTGGACCCGTCCCGGCGCAAGCCCATCCCGCCGGGCTGGAAGCGCCTGCGGTACGCGGCGTTGGCCCTATCCCTGGCCCTGCCCCTGGTCCTGGTGCTGGGGTACGGGTTCGACGTGCGCGGCCAGTTCTTGGGCCGGATGGAGCCGGCTTGGATGTTTGTGTCCTGTGCTGTCTACTATGCCCTGGCCGCGCCTCTGGCCTTGGCGTTTGCCGACCGCCGGGCCTTCTGCAAGACGCTCTGCCCCCTGCCGCCGCTCATGCATTTCCAGACCATGTGCGCGCGCCTGGGCCGGCGGCCCACCGGAGAGCCATGCACCGGGTGCGGGGCCTGCGACCGGGCCTGCCCCATGGACGTGGCGCCCCAGTCCTTCATCGCCGCAGGCCAACGGGTGCGTTCGGGGGAGTGCATCAACTGCGGCGAGTGCGTCCGGGCCTGCCCGGTGGGCGCGATCCGGTAGCACGCCGGACTGGCGCTCCGTCGCGGGAGGGTGGCCGGCTCAGGCCGTCCAGGCCGGCACCCAGCGCCAGGCCTGGCGCAGGGACCTGTCCAGGGCGTGGCAGCGGGGCTCCACCGCGTAGACGAGCTTCCAGTACGCTTCGGAATGGTCCATCTGGCGGGTGTGGCAGAGTTCGTGGAGCAGCACGTAG
This sequence comes from Thermodesulfobacteriota bacterium, assembly GCA_040753075.1. Classification (GTDB taxonomy): domain Bacteria; phylum Desulfobacterota; class Desulfovibrionia; order Desulfovibrionales; family Desulfovibrionaceae; genus UBA6814. The sequence goes on along the minus strand of JBFMHA010000068.1, from coordinate 17,470 downwards.
CGGCACAGGTCCGGAGGCAGGAAGAGCAGCTTGCAGTTGAGGCTGATGCCGCGCCTGGCCGTGCAGCTTCCCCAGCGGGACTTCTGGGCGCGGATGGTGAGGTGGCTGAAGGTCAGGTCGGTCTGCGCGGCGAGGTCCCGCAGCCATGGGGCGAGGTGCTGGCGGGCGGTGTCCCGCAGCCAGGCCAGGAGCAGGCCGCGCAGGGCCGCGGGATCGTCCTCGGGACCGGCCAGGAGCAGGCGGTCCGGGCCGTTCTGGCGCAGGGTGGGGCGGCCGGGGCGGCCCGTCCGGTGGACGCGGTCCACCTGCCAGGTCTGGCCCACGGCGCGCAGTTCGATGGCGTCGGGCAGGGCGGTCGCCGCTTCGGGGTCCTGGCCGCGCCGGGCCAGTCGGGCCAGGTGGTGTTCGATCCAGTCCCTGCGGGCCTCCAGGATGGCGGGCAGGGTGGCGGGGTCGAAGCCCTTGGGCGCGGTGACGGTGAGGCCTCGGCCCGGCGCGATGCGCAGGGTGACGCGCCGGGCGCGGGGGTGCAGGCGCAGTTCGTAGTCGGGCAGGGTGCTCATTTCACGGCCATGGGTGGGCGGTCCCCCATGCCGCGGAGGGGCGCTCCGCGGCGGCGCGGACAGCAGCGCAGGATGCCGCGCACAAGGGCCGGGCGTCGGTCCGCCGGTCACGGGAGTCAGTTGAAAAAGTCTGCTTCAGCAGGCCGTTCAAAAACCGCGAGGGCAAGGCGCGAGAAAACGTCAAGCCCGAAGCGTATCTGGATATACGTGAGGGTTTGACGGTTTCGAGCAACGCAGCCATCGCGAGTTTTTCAACGGCCTGCTAGATACGCCCTTCCTCCAGCCCATGGCAAGCCGCCTGGCGTCCGCCCCCCAGGTCGCGCAGGGCCGGGATTTCCGTGCGGCAGCGCTCCTGGGCGTGGCGGCAGCGGCCGTGGAACACGCAGCCCGGGGGGAGGTTGATGGGGGTGGGCACGTCGCCGGACAGCCGCATGTGGCCCGCGGCCGCCTGGCCCAGCCGGGGGATGGCCGAGAGCAGGGCCTGGGCGTAGGGGTGGAGCGGAGCCGCGAAGAGATCCGCGGTGGGCGACAGTTCGCACAGGGTCCCGAGGTACATGACCGCCACCCGGGTGGAGATGTGCTCCACCACCGAGAGGTCGTGGGAGATGAAGAGGTAGGTGAGCCCGCGGCTGTCCTGCATGTCCATGAGCAGGTTGAGGATCTGGGCCTGGATGGACACGTCCAGGGCGCTGATGGGCTCGTCGGCCACCACGAATTCGGGGTCCACCATGAGGGCCCGGGCGATGGAGATGCGCTGGCGCTGGCCCCCGGAGAACTCGTGGGGGTAGTTGCCGGCCCAGGCCGGCCGCACCCCCGCCTGCTGCATCACCGCGGCCACCCGGTCCCGCGCCTGGGTCGCGGACAGGCCGGGATGGTGGAAGCGCAGGGGCTCCTCCAGGATCTGGCGCACGGTCATGCGCGGGTTCAGGGAGGCGTAGGGGTCCTGGAACACCATCTGCACCTTGCGCCGGAAGGGCAGGAGCTGGCGCTGGGTGAGGTTGTCCACCCGCTCGCCGGCGTACAGGATCTCGCCCGCGGTGAGGGGGTGCAGGCCCACGGCGCAGCGGGCCAGGGTGGACTTGCCGCATCCGGATTCGCCCACCACGGCCAGGGTTTCGCCCCGGCGCACGGACAGGCTCACGTCGTTGACCGCGCGCACCACGGTCTGGCGGCGCACCGGCCGGCCGCCCTCCCAGCGCAGCTGCTCCAGGAGGCCGCCGGAGATGTCGAAGTGCTTGACCACCCTCCGGCAGGCCAGGAGATCCTGGGCCGGCGCGGTCATGGTTTGGCCTCCTGTCCGCAGCAGTGGCAGGCCGCGAAGTCGCCCTCGCCGCAGGCGAGCAGCCGCGGCCGCTCCTCCTGGCAGAGGGGGGCGCAGAGGGCGCAGCGGGGGTGGAAGGCGCAGCCGGGCGGCACGCTGAACAGGCTGGGCATGACTCCGGGGATCTGGTTCAGGCGGGCCTGGCGCGCGCCGCTCTGGGGCAGGGCGCCCAGCAGTCCCCGGGTGTAGGGGTGGCGCGGCGCGGAGATGATGCGGCCGGTGTCGCCCATTTCGATGATCCGGCCCGCGTACATGACCGCGATGCGCTGGGTGACCTGGGACACCACCGCCAGGTCGTGGGTGATGAGGATGAGCCCCATCCTTTCGGATTCGCAGAGCTCCAGGAGCAGGTCCATGATCTCGGCCTGGATGGTCACGTCCAGGGCGGTGGTGGGCTCGTCGGCGATGATCAGGGCCGGCGAGGCCAGGAGCGCGATGGCGATGACGATGCGCTGCCGCATCCCGCCCGAGAATTCGTGGGGGTACTGGGCCAGGCGCTTTTCCGGGGAGGGGATGTAGACCCGGCGCAGCTTCTCCACCGCGATCTCCTCGGCCTCGCGCCGGGAGATGTCGCGGTGGGCCAGGAGGGTCTCCACCATCTGGGTCCCGATGGTGAGCACCGGGTTCAGGGTCATCATGGGGTCCTGGAAGATCATGGCGATGCGGTCGCCCCGCACCCTGCGCAGCTTTTCCGGGGACAGGCCCGCCAGGTCCCGGCCCTGGAAGTACACCGCGCCGCCGGTGATGCGGCCGGGCTTGCTCACCAGGTTGAGGATGGCGAAGCCGGTCACCGACTTGCCGGCCCCGGACTCGCCCACCAGGCCCAGGCGCTCGCCCGCGGCCAGGGAGAAGCTCACCCCGTCCACGGCGGTGAACTGGCGGCGGCGCAGGAAGAACTGCACGGTGAGGTTGGAGACGTTCAGGAGCTTGTCCATAGTGGGTCCGGGGCCGTTATTTCTTGTATAGCTTGGGGTTCAGGTAGTCGCGCAGCCAGTCGCCCAGGAGGTTGATGGTCAGGATCAGGGCCACCAGCACCAGGCCGGGGAACAGGGTGATCCACCAGGAGCCGCTCAGGATGTACTTGAACCCGTTCTTGATGAGGGAGCCCAGCGAGGGCTTGGTCACCGGCATTCCCAGGCCGATGAAGGACAGGGCGGCCTCGCTCATGATGGCGTTGGCCACCTGCACCGTGGAGATGACCAGCACCGGGGTGAGGGTGTTGGGCAGGATGTGCCGCCACATGATGCGCCAGGCCGGCAGGCCGACCACCCGGGCCGCCTCGACGTACTCCTTCTTCTTCTCGGACAGCACCGAGGCCCGGACCGTGCGGGCGTACTTGGGCCATTCCGCCAGGCCGATGACCGCGATGAGGAAGGGGACCGCGATCTCCTCGTAGCGGCCCACGCCGAGCAGGGCCTGGAACACCGCGCCCAGGAAGATGGCCACCATGTAGGTGGAGAAGGAGAGCTGCACGTCGGCGAGGCGCATGAGGAAGGCGTCCGTCTTGCGGCCGGCGTAGCCCGCCACCAGGCCGATGCCGATGCCCAGCAGCGCCTGCAGCGCCACCGCGCCCATCCCGATGAGCAGGGAGACCCGCAGGCCGTAGAGGATGGTGGAGAGCATGTCCCGGCCCTGGTCGTCGGTCCCCAGCAGGAAGCGGGGATCGGCCGCGGCCTCGTCGCTGGAGAACCCCAGGGGCGGCAGCTTGGAGTCCATCACGTCGATGGAGGCCGGGTCGTAGGGGTTGTGGGGCGCGAAGAGGGGGGCGGCAAGGCCCGCGGCCAGGAGCAGGAGCAGGACCAGGGCGCTGCCCAGGGCCACCGGGTCCCGCCGGAAATGGTAGAGGAAGTCGGATTCGCGCAGCCGGGCGATGAGGGCCATGCTATTTCCTCCCCGCGATGCGCACCAGGGGGTTCACCAGGCCGTAGACCATGTCCACCACGGTGTTCACGGCCACGAACACCGCGCCCACGAAGACCAGGTAGGCCACCAGGAGCCCGGTGTCGCCGCGCTCGATGGCGTCAAGGAACACGAAGCCCATGCCCTGCCACTGGAACACCGTCTCGGTGAGCACGGTGAAGGCGATCATGGTGCCCAGCTCCACGCCGCCCATGGTGATCACCGGGAGCAGGGTGTTCTTGAAGGCGTGGACGTAGAGCACCCGGCGGGGGGACAGGCCCTTGGCGTTGGCGAACTTGATGTACTCGCTCTCCAGCACCTCCACCATCTCGGCCCGGATGAGGCGTATGAACATGGGGAGCATGATGGAGGACAGGGCGACGCTGGGCAGGATGAGGTGGAGCAGGCCGTCGCGGGTGAGGAGGCCGGAGTCCCAGAATCCCCAGAGGAGCACGGTCTCGCCCCGGCCGTAGGAGGGCAGCCAGCCCAGGTGCACCGAGAACACGTAGATGAGCATGATGGCGGTGAGGAACACCGGGATGGACACCCCCACGATGCTCGCGCCCATGAGCGTCCGGGCCAGGGGGTGGCGCGGCTTCACCGCGGCGAAGACTCCGATGGGGACGGAGAGGAGGACGATGAGCAGGGAGGAGCAGATGACCAGCTCCAGGGTGGCCGGGGCCTTGTCCAGGATGACTTCCAGGGCGGGGCGCTTGAAGATGAAGGAGTGGCCCAGGTCGCCTTGCGCGCCGCCGGCCACGAAGCGCGCCCACTGGGTGAAGAGGGGATCGTTCAGGCCCAGCTCGTCGCGGAGTTTCTCGCGCTCCTCCACGGAGACGGACACGCCCACCAGGTCGCGCACCGGGTCGCCGATGGCGGTCTTGATGGCGAAGCCGATGACGCTGATGACCAGCATCACCACGAGGGCCTGGGCCACCCGGCGGACTATGAAGGCGAACACGTGTGAATTCACTCCGAGAATCGCGGCGGCGCGGGGCCGCTGCTGGGAATCCCTGCGCCCGGGCCGCGGACTGGAGGTTTGAGTCTGGGCGGCCGGCGTCGGCGGGGAGGCGATACCCGCATCCCCGGGCCTTGTCCACCCGAAATGCGCCTCCTGCAACAAGAGGCCGGGGGGCCGGCGGCCCCCCGGCGGCGTTCGCTTCGCGCTATTCCATAACCATGTCGCCAACGTAGGGGAAGTCCATGACGTTGACCACATCGGTGATGTTTTTGACCTTCTTGCCCACGGCCCAGGACAGGTGCTGCCAGTGCAGGGGCACGTACGCAGCGTCCTCGGCCGCGATGCGCTCGGCCTGCTGCAGGAGCTTGGAGCGCTTGGCCTGGTCGCCCTCGCGCTGGGAGGCGACGACCAGCTCGTCCATCTTGGGGTTGCAGTAGAGGCCGGAGTTGTACTGGCCGTAGCCGGTCTCCTTGCTGGGGCACATGAGCAGGTACTCGAAGTAGTTGGCGGAGTCCTCGGTGTCGGGGTGCCAGCCGATCATCTGGATGTCGGCCACCCGGGCGTCGAACTCGTCCCAGTACTGGGCCTTGGGCATGGTCTTCAGTTCGACCTTGATGTTGATCTTGGCCATCATGGACACGAAGGCCTGGGCGATCTTCTCGTCGTTCACGTAGCGGTTGTTGGGCGCGATCATGGTGACCGTGAAGCCCTTGTCGAAGCCGGCCTCCTTCATGAGCTTCTTGGCCTTCTCCAGGTCCGGCTTGGGCTGGAGGTCCTCCACGTAGGCGGCGAAGCCCTTGGGGGACTGCTGCGCGGCGGGGGTGGCCTTGCCGTTCATGATCTTCTTGGCGATGCCGACGTTGTCGGTGGCCAGCACGATGGCCTGGCGCACCCGCTTGTCCTTGAATTCGGCCCGGCGCTCCTGGTTGAGCTGCAGGGTGATGACCCGGGAGCCGGCCATGGTCACCAGCTGGACGTTCTTCTCCTTGCCCAGGCGGTCGTAGTCCTGGGGCGGGACCGGGGAGATGAAGTCCACGTCGCCCGAGAGCAGGGCCGCCACGCGGGTGGCCTCCTCCTTGATGGGGGTGAGCACGATCTTGTCCACGTTGCCCTTGGAGGCCTTGTCCCAGTAGTCGGCGAAGCGGGCGAACTCCCACTTGACGCCCTGGTCGCGGGCCGTGACCTTGTAGGGGCCGGTGCCGGACTCGTTGTTCAGGGCGAAGGAGGGGCCGACCTTGACGATGGCGTCCTTGGGCTGGCCCTTGTCGTCGGTCCCGGAGTAGAACTTGGAGTCCATGGGGAAGATGTAGGTGGCCATGGCCTCGATGAGGGAGTAGGGCTCGCGGGTCTTGATGTCCACCACCAGGTCGCTGACCACGGTGGGGCTCTCGAAGACCTCGTAGAGGCCCTTGAAGTCCTGGCTCGTCTTCAGGCGGTCCAGGGTCCACTTCACGTCGGCCGCGGTGAAGGGGTTGCCGGAATGGAACGTGACGCCCTTGCGCAGGGTGAAGCGCACGGTGGTGGGGTTGATGCGCTCCATTTTTTCGGCCAGCCGGCCCTCCAGCTTCATGTCCTTGGTCCAGCGCACCAGGGGGTCGAAGACCAGGTGGGAGTACTGGAGCATCCCGCCGGAAAGCTGGACATGGGGGTCCAGGGAGACGGGGTCGGCGTCCAGCGCCCAGCGCAGGGTCTTGCCCGCGGCCTGGGCCGAGGGGGCCAGGGCCAGGCCCAGGAGCAGGGTCAGGAGAAGAACTGCTACGCGTTTCATGCAAGCCTCCGTGAATAAAGGTTGCTCCATCCGCCGCTCGCGAGCAGCGGCGCTACCCGTGAAGAAGACCGCCCCCGCAGGAGGGCGCAGGCAATGGGACAAGGCCGATCCTCCCGGGGGCGGAGTGCGCCGTCTGGCCGAGGCGCCGCCTTGGCGGAACCCTATGCGCATTTACCCGGAAAGAAAACTCCTTCCGGAGATGGAGCATTCAATTCTTCGCCATGCTCCTGGAAAAACGCCCGTCGGACGCAAAAAACCGCCCCGGCCGGTCCGGGGCGGTTGGGAATGGCGGTGGCGCTGGGGCGCGAACCGTTGCCGGGAGTGAAGGTCATTTCTCAGCCATGGGCCGGCGAGCCTCCTCCCCGAGGTCGAAGAAGTCGCCCGAGGGCACGAGCCGTCCCGGCCGCTCCGGGTAGAAGTACATCCAGGCCGTGACCCGGCGGCCGTCGTCCAACGCCACCTCGACTTCCTCGCGGCGGTAGACCGTGGGGTGGTCCTCCAACTCGTCCAGGCGGCGCAGGCCGTGACCGTTGACCGCATAGACCTCGCCGGTGATGTGCGACTGCGTTTCGTGCTTGTAGACGTAGGGCACGTAGGAGAAGTACATGGCGTACTTGTCCACGGTGCGGCCTCGGCCCAGGACGTCGGCGCCGAGCATGTAGGCGGAATGATACCAGGAGCCGGCGCGGAGCGAGCCGTAGACGAAGACCAGATGCTTTTGCATGGGACCTCCCGGCCCGGTGCTGGGACTTGATCTGCGTCGGGCGGCGGCCGGGGGGTGACGGGCCGGCGTCCTTGCCTTTTCTTCTGGCGCGGTTCGACCCGGCTGTCAACGGGTCGGCCCGGCGGCCGCAGGACGAAAAAAAAGCCCGCCCACGGGGGGCGGGCCTGGGCCGTCATGGCCGGGAGGCTAGCCGCAGCCGCAGCCGCCTTCGGGTTTCTTGAGATCGGCGGGGCAGTAGGAGAGCAGGTTGAAGCAGGCGAAGCCGTTTTCCGGGTCTTCGGCGTAGCGGAAGCTCAGGTTGGGGTGCCCGCCGAAGGATTCCACGGTTTCCCCGGAGTTCAGGAAGTACGAGCAGGAATTGTTGTTGCAGACCAGGATGAGGCCCCACATGGTCTCGGGCGGGCCGATCCAGGACTCCAGCTTCGCGCCGCAGTGCGGGCAGTGGCGTTCGGTCTCGCAGGTTTCGTAGGTGTTGAAGCTCATCGTCGTCGCTCCTTCAGGCCGAGGCCTGGTGGTGTTGGCTGGACCCGGGGGAGATAAGTCCTGGCTCCCCGATGTCCAGGGCCGGGCGTCGCCGGGTCATGCCGGCGCCTGTCGGGCGCCGCGGGCGTTCTGTTGCCAGGGCTGCATGGCCGCGGCGTCGAGCCCACGGCCCGCGTCGTAGACTCCCACCACGGTTTGGTCAAGCTCCGTCTGCCGGGAGCGGCGGCGGTAGCGCGCCATGTTCACGAAATCGGCCTCGTAGCCGCCCTGGCTGGTCCAGCCGCCGCAGCGGTCGAGCACCAGCCGGCGGGAGAGGCACAGGCACAGGGGATCGACGTTGGCCTGGCGCACCGTCTCGCCGTCGTCCGGGCGGGGCAGGAAGGGGGTGTCCGGGAAGGCCCGGGAGGTGTCGATGCGGCAGATGAGCATGTCCGCCCCGGGATGCGCCAGATAGGCGGGGAAGGCCGCGGGGGTCAGGGCGTTGTCGTCGTCGAGGAACACCAGGCGGCCGCCGCGGGCGATGCGCAGCAGCGTGTCGCGGATCCGGTTGCCGTAGTCGCCGTCCCGGGGCAGGTCGAACCAGCGGACGAAGGGCAGGTCCCGGGGCCGGAGTCCGCGCGCGCCGTCGAAGCCCACCAGCATCTCGACCTGGGACGCGTCGAGCCCGGCCGCGGCCATGGCCGCGGCCACGGAGTCGATGGTCTGGCCCAGGGCCAGGGGCCTGTCTCCCCGGCTGGGGGTGATGAGCGAGAACAGCGGTGCGGCCATGCGTCGGACCTCGGACGGTTTGCCAAGGAAGAAGCAATAACGATGCCAGGGTCAGGCGGGGTCCAGCCCGGCCAGCGCGCATTTCAGCACTTCATAGGGGCAGTCCCCGCCCAGGGCCTGGCGCAGGGCGGCGAGGCCGGGGTCGCCCCGTTGGCGCAGGGCGCGGGCGGCGTCGGCGATGCGGTCCAGGTCCGCGCCGGGCAGGCCGGTGGCCTCGGCCGCGGTGATGTCGCCCCGGGCGATGGCGCGGCAGAGGTGGTTGCACACGGACTGCAGGCCCAGGCCCCGGGCCGCGGCCACCCGGGCCATGTCGCCCAGGTCCCGGAACAGGCGCAGGGTCTCGACCTCGGTGGCGGTGAGGGGCTTGGCCGGGTCCGGGGGGCGGACCGGCGGGACGGCGTCGCGGGGCAGGGCGCGGGATTCGCCGCGGCCGTGCCGGTCGTAGTGGGCCTGGAACAGGGCCAGCAGGTCGTCGGCGTGGGCGAAGGCCCGGGCCTGGCCCACGCCCGGGACCGCGGCCACGTCCTCCCGGGTCTGGGGCTTGGCCAGGCAGAGGGCCAGGAGGGTCTTGTCGTGGAACACCAGGTAGGGCGGCACGCCCTGCGCGTGGGCCGCATCGAGCCGCCAGGCGCGCAGGGCCGCGAAGATCTCCCGGTCCGCGGGGTCCGGCAGGTGGGCGTCGGTCCAGTGGGCCCGGCCCTCGCCCCGGGCCGCCCGCTCGGCCTTCCGCGCCGCGCGGCGTCCGGCCCGGTCCCGCTTGCGGGCCTCCCGGGCCTCGGCGTCGGCCCAGGCCGCGTCGCGGCGCAGGAGCACCGGCTCCTGGCCCTTGAGCACCCGCCAGCTCCGCGGGTTGAGCCTGAGCGCTCCGTGGCCCAGCCAGTCCACGTCCAGGTATCCCCCGGCCGCCAGCTGCCGGAAGACGGAGCGCCACTGCCGGCCGGTGAGGTCCGCGCCGATGCCGAAGGTGGAGAGGTCCTGGTGCCCGTGCTTCAGCGCGGCCGCGTTCTCCTTGCCGCGCAGCACCGCCACCTGCTGTCCCACCCCGAACATCTGGCCGGTGCGGTACACGCAGGACAGGGCCTTCTGGGCCTCCACCGTGGCGTCCCAGGTGGCGGCCGGGCACAGGCAGGCGTCGCAGTTGCCGCAGGGCTCGGACAGATGCTCCCCGAAGTGGCCGAGCAGCACCTGGCGGCGGCAGCGGGTGGTCTCGCAGAACCCGGCCAGGGCCGAGAGCTTCTGCTGCTCCAGGGCCTTGACCTGGTCCGGGGCGTTGGACCGGTCCAGGAGCACGCGCATGGCCGCGAAGTCGCCCAGGGAGTGCAGGAGCAGGGCGTCGGCGGGCAGGCCGTCGCGGCCCGCGCGGCCGGTCTCCTGGTGGTAGGCCTCCAGGCTCTTGGGCGGGTCCAGGTGGACCACGAAGCGCACGTCGGGCTTGTCCACGCCCATGCCGAAGGCGATGGTCGCCACCATGACCGCGCCCTCCTCGCTCATGAATCGCTCCTGGCGGCGGCTGCGCTCGGCCCCGTCCAGGCCGGCGTGGTAGGCCAGGGCCGGGACGCCGCGGGACTGGAGGAAGGCCGCGGTCTCGTCGCACCTGGCCCGGGTCATGCGGTACACGATGCCGCAGGCGCCCGGCCGCTCGGCCAGGAAGGCGGCCAGCCGGGCGTGGGGGTCCTCCTTGGGCTCCACCAGGTACCGGATGTTGGGCCGGTCGAAGCCCGCGGCGAAGACCCCGGCCTCGGCGAAGCGCAGGCGCTCCAGGATGTCGCGCCGGGTGGGGCCGTCGGCCGTGGCCGTGAGGGCCAGCCGGGGAACGCCCGGGAAGCGGTCGGGAAGCTGCGCCAGGTCCAGGTATTCGGGCCGGAAGTCGTGCCCCCACTGGGACACGCAGTGGGCCTCGTCGATGGCGAAGAGGGCTATCCGCAGGCGCTCCAGGGTGGCCAGGAATCCCGGCTGGGCCAGGCGTTCGGGCGAGACGTAGAGCAGGTCGATCCGCCCGCGCAGCAGCAGGCCCTCGATGCGGGCAATCTCCGGGAGGGGCAGGCTGGAGTTCAGGGTCTCGGCCCGCACCCCGAGTTGCTTCAGCCCCGCCACCTGGTCCTGCATGAGCGCGATGAGCGGGCTCACCACCACGCCCACCCCCGGCCGCGCCAGGGCCGGAATCTGGTAGCACAGGGACTTGCCCCCGCCCGTGGGCATGTACACCACCGCGTCGCCGCCGGAGGCGACGTGGGCGATGATCTCCTCCTGCCTCCCGATGAAGGCGGGGAAGCCGAAGACGTTCTTAAGGATGGAGAGGGGGGAGGGAGGGGGCATCAGATGGGCCAGCGCATCTTGGCGTGCAGGACGCGGAGGATGGAGGGGACACCGTCGAGGAGTTGGTACACCACGAGGTAAGGTATGCGGGGCAGCACCAGCTCGCGGGTGTCGGAGGCCGTGCCTGCCCGGCCCAGGAGAGGGAAGACATCCAGCCGGCCACAGGCTTCCGCGACCTGCTCCGCCACCTCGGCGGCGGCGTCCGGATTGTCGGCGGCAATATAGGCGAAAATCGCGTCGAGATCCTGCAACGCCTCAGGGGTCCACTGAGGCATTGGCTACTTCCGGCGATATTTGGCGAAGACCGTCTCCACCTGCTCCGGCGAGGCGAAACGGCCGGCGGCGGCGGATTGCTTGCCCTTCTCCACTTCGGCCAGGAACCATTCGTGGTATTCCAGAAGGTCGTCCACGGCCTTGTTGATGAGCCAGTTGCGGCTGCGCTGCATGGACTCCGCCAGCGCGTCCACGCGCTCCAGCTTCTCGGCCTCGGTGCGGAAGGTGGTGGAGGTGGTCATGGGTATCTCCGTATGTTCATGATGATATCACTATGATGTCGAGATGGTGGTGTCAATGGCTCCACCCACTGCGCAGGGCCGGGAGCGGTTCAACATGCCGCAACCTCAGGTGTGGGCTGTAGCCGGCGGCCCGCGAGGTGGAACAGGATTTCTGGGAGCGGTGCATCATTCCCAGGGATGGAACCAGGGGGCCTTGGTGGTTGCGACGCGCTGCGTGGTCTCCGGCTCCTCGACCGGGGCCTTGATCGGCTTTTTGAAGAGGTTCTTTCTGAGGTATTTTGCCGAATTGATGAAGCACAGTGCGCTTTGCAGTATCAAGAAATACGGTCAGTATATGATTGTGAGTGAAATAACAGAAGTGCTTGGCATGACTTTTTTGCCATCGTGTGTGATTATATTTACAAACCCGCGGAGAAAGTTATTGTTCCATGAGTTTATATCCCATGATTGCGCCAGAAATATGCCGTATTTCACACAGTCAGGGCCAGCAGCGCGGCAATCGCATGTATCCCGACCCAGGTGCTCTGGTCTTCCCGGTCTTTCCAGGCAACCCTATTGAAGAAGAGCGTGATGATAAGATAGATAAAGGAGAAGCCGACTGCCGGCGCCTGTGACATGCGCGCAATCCCCCCGTCACCTGTGGAGCTCCCTAACATATCCCCTGCATGCTCACCGCAAGCCCGCCCTGGGCCGTCTCCTTGTACCGCTTGTCCATGTGCATCCCGGTGGCGGCCATGGCGGCGAGGGCGGCGTCGAAGTCGACCTTGTGGCGGGCGGGGATCTCGGCCGCGGCGATGAGGTAGGCGTTGTAGGCCTTGACCGCGCCCATGGCGTTGCGCTCGATGCAGGGGATCTGCACGTAGCCGGCCACGGGGTCGCAGGTGAGGCCCAGGTGGTGCTCCAGGGCGATCTCCGCCGCGTTCTCGCAGATGCGCACCCCCAGGCCCGCGGCCTGGGCCAGCATGGCCGCGGCCATGGCCGAGGCCACCCCGATCTCGCCCTGGCACCCCACCTCGGCCCCGCTCACGCTGGCGTTGTGCCGGGCCAGGAGCCCGATGGCCGCCCCGGCCAGGAGCGCCCGGCGCTGGGTGTCCCGGGGCAGGCGGAACAGGGCCTTGAGCAGGTACAGGCAGCCCGCCACCACCCCGCAGGACCCGGCCGTGGGCGCGGTCACGATGGTGCGGCCCGCGGCGTTCTCCTCGGCCGCGGCCAGGGCGAAGGCGTTGAGCGCGAGCAGGAACCGGTCCCGGTGCTCCCGGGACAGGGAGTTGCGGTAGAGGGTCCCGGCCTTGCGGTACACCCCCAGCGGCCCGGGCAGCTTGCCGCTGGCCGACAGGCCGCGGTCCACCGAGGCGAGCATGGCGTCCAGCACCCGGTCCAGCCCGGCCTCCAGCCCGGCCCGGTCCAGGCCGGACAGGGCCATCTCGTTCTCGGCCATGAGTTCGGGCAGCCGCTTGCGGCGGCGGTGCATGCGCTCCCGCAGTTCGGCCATGCTGGCGAAGGGGAAGGGCGGCTCGGGCCGCGCCTGCTCCCGCTGGCGCTTGAAGGCGATGCTCCCCCCGCCGATGGAATAGTAGGTGCGCTGGTACACGGGCTTCCCGGCCCGGTCCAGCAGGCGCAGGATCAGGGTGTTGCTGTGCGGGTGCCGGTGGTCCAGGGCGTCGAACACCAGGTCTTCCGGCCGGATGGTCAGGCAGGGGCCGCCGTTCCGGGGGCTCAGGGCCAGCTCGTGCCCGGCCTTCGGATCCAGGCTGGAAAGCAGGCCAGGCGGGCAGGATTCGGGAGCATGGCCCAGGAGTCCGGCCAGCAGGGCGCGGTCCGTGCCGTGGCCGCGGCCGGTGGCGGCCAGGGAGCCGAAGAGCCGGGCCTCGAAGCGTTCGGCCCGGCGGCGCTCCTTCAGAGTCAGCTCCCGGCAGCGCGCCAGGAAGTCCAGCCCGGCCCGCATGGGTCCCATGGTGTGCGAACTGGACGGGCCGGGGCCGATGGAGAAGAGCTCGAAGACCGAGGTGGTGATGGGCGGCATGGCTTCCTGCCTGGAGTTGTAAGGATTGCATGGGCCTATACGCGAGAAACCCTTGAAAAAGCAAGGCCGCGCCGGCCGCGGCGGGAAGGTTTTTGAGAAAAAGGCGCCGGCGGCCGGACTTCTCTCCAAATTCCTTGACAGCCCCCGGGGCGGCTGCTAGAAGGCCCGTCTACCCGATTCGCCGATTGGCAGATCGCCTAGGCCCGTAGCTCAGGGGGAGAGCACTTGCTTGACGCGCAAGGGGTCAGCAGTTCAAATCTGCTCGGGCCTACCAGATTTCCCCGAAGGGAGGCGCATCGCCTCCCTTCTTTTTCTCTTTCGGGTGCAGCGGGGCCTCGGGCCCCGGAGGATGCGGCTGTGCAGGTGAGCATTGCGGGACAGGCCGTGGAGGCCCATGCCGGAGAATCCTTCGGCGAGGTCCTCGCCAGGGGGCTGTCCAAGAAAAAGATGAAGGACGTGGTGGCGGTGCGTTGCGGCGACCGCCTCCTGGACCTTTTCAAGCCCCTGGAGCCCGGCTGCGACGGGGTCGAGCCGGTGTTCGCCGACAGTCCCGCGGGCCTGGACGTCATCCGCCACAGCGCGGCCCACGTCATGGCCGAGGCGGTGAAGAAGCTCTTCCCCACGGCCAAGGTCACCATCGGCCCGTCGGTGGAGAACGGCTTCTACTACGATTTCGACTACGAGCGCCCCTTCACCCCGGAGGACCTGGAGGCCATCGAGGCCGAGATGCGCGCCATCGTGGCCGCGGACCATCCCTTCCGCTGCCGCGTCGCCTCGCGCGCCGCAGCCGAGGAGCTCTTCGGCGGCATGGGCGAGGACTACAAGCTCGAACTCATCCGGGACCTGGGCGCGGAGCAGTACTCCCTCTACACCCAGGGCGGGTTCACCGACCTGTGCCGCGGCCCGCACGCGCCGGGCACCGGTCTCCTGGGCGCGTTCAAGCTCCTCTCGGTGGCCGGCGCCTACTGGCGCGGCGACGAGAAGAACAAGATGCTCCAGCGCATCTACGGCACGGCCTGGGCCACGGAAAAGGAGCTCAAGGCCTACCTGCACCGCCTGGAGGAGGCCAAGCGCCGCGACCACCGCAAGCTCGGGGTTGCGCTCGACCTGTTCTCCTTTTCCGACGAGGCCGGGCCGGGCATGGTCATCTGGCACCCCAAGGGCGCGCTGGTGCGCACCATCCTCGAGGACTTCGAGCGCAAGGAGCACCTCAAGCGCGGCTACCACATCGTGCAGGGGCCGCAGATCCTGAAGCAGGAGCTCTGGGAGAAGTCCGGGCACTACGACAACTACCGCGAGAACATGTACTTCACGGCCATCGACGAGACCGGCTACGGCGTGAAGCCCATGAACTGCCTCTCGCACATGCTCATCTACAAGAGCCGCCTCCGCTCCTACCGCGACCTGCCCCTGCGCTACTTCGAGCTGGGCCTGGTCCACCGCCACGAGCGCAGCGGCGTGCTGCACGGCCTCACCCGGGTGCGGGCCTTCACCCAGGACGACGCCCACCTCATCTGCCGGCCGGACCAGGTCCAGGGCGAGATCATCGGGGTCATCGAGTTCGTGCGCGACGTGATGGGGCTGTTCGGCTTCGAGTACGAGCTGGAGCTGTCCACCCGCCCCGAGAAGTCCATCGGCTCGGACGCGGACTGGGAGCTGGCCACCACCGCCCTGGAGACCGCGCTCAAGACCGTGGGCCTGCCCTACCAGATCAACGAGGGCGACGGCGCGTTCTACGGACCCAAGATTGACATCAAGCTCAAGGATGCCTTAGACCGCCGCTGGCAGTGCGCCACCATCCAGTGCGATTTCACCTTGCCGGAGCGTTTTGACCTCGTGTATACGGATTCGGATGGCGAGCGCCGCCGGCCGGTCATGCTCCACCGGGTGATCCTGGGATCCATCGAGCGGTTCCTGGGGGTGCTCATCGAGCACTTCGCCGGCGCTTTTCCCACCTGGCTTGCTCCGGTGCAGGCCCGGGTGCTCACCGTCACCGACGCGCACGATGCGCACGCCGGTGCGGTGAAGAATTTTCTGGCCGCCCGGGGCGTGCGCGTGGAGGCCGACCTTCGCAACGAGAAGCTCGGCTACAAGGTGCGCGAGGCCCAGGTGGAGAAGGTCCCCTACGTCCTGGTGGTGGGGGACCAGGAAGTCGAGTCCGGAGGCGCCAGCGTGCGCCTGCGTGGAGAGAACCTGGGGTCGCGCAGCCTGGAGGAGGTCGCGGCCCTCATCGCGGCGGATTGCGCCGAACCGTTCAAGCGCGGAGGAATGAGCTATCGTTTCGACAGCTGTGCAAGCGCGGTGTAACCGGCAGATTCGGGCGCGCGAAGTGCGCGTCATCGGCCCCGAAGGCCAGCAGGTCGGGATTCTGCCCACGGACGAGGCCCTCGCCCTGGCTGCAGAACAGGGCCTGGATCTCGTCGAGGTTGCGCCCAACGCTGAACCCCCGGTCTGCCGGGTCATGGACTACGGAAAGTACAAGTACGAGCAGCAGAAGAAGCAGCAGGAAGCTCGTAAGAAGCAGACCGTCGTCCAGATCAAGGAGATCAAGGTCCGCCCCAAGACCGACGAGCACGACTTCAACACCAAGGTCAAGCACATCCGCCGGTTCCTGGAGGACGGCGACCGCTGCAAGGTCACGGTCTTCTTCCGGGGCCGCGAGATCGTGCACAAGGATCGTGGAGAGATGATCCTGACCCGGGTGGTGCAGGCTGTCGAGGACATAGCCAAGGTTGAGCAGGAGCCGCGGGCCGAGGGTCGCACCCTCTTCCTGCTGCTCGCGCCCAAGGCCAAGTGAGCGGCCGCGGGCCACGGACAAAGGAATTTCGCGGGCGGGACCTTCGCAAGCCCGGCCGCGTGAGCTTAGCCCCGATCGACCCAAGGAGAGCGTCATGCCCAAGATGAAGACCAACCGCAGCGCCGCCAAGCGTTTCAAGGCCACCGGCAGCGGGAAGATCCGCCGCCGCAAGCAGAACCTGCGGCACATCCTGACCAAGAAGAACGCCAAGCGCAAACGTCGCCTGGGCCAGGGCGCCCTGGTGGACAAGGCCAACGAGCGGGCGGTTCGGGCTCTGGTCCCGACCCTCTAGTCCCGCCGAGGCCAGCGCCTCGCACCAAGGAGAACCGACATGCGCGTCAAACGCGGAAAGGCCGCCCACAAGCGGCACAAGAAATACCTGAAGCTGGCCAAGGGCTACCGCGGCGCCCGGAGCAAGCTGTTCGTAACCGCCCGCGAGGCCGTGGAGCGCGGCTGGACCTTCGCCTACCGCGACCGCAAGGTGAAGAAGCGCGAGTTCCGCAAGCTGTGGATCCTGCGCATCAACGCCGCGGCCCGCGAGCACGGCCTGTCCTACAGCCGGTTCATGAACGGCCTGGCCGCCGCCGGCGTGGAGCTGAACCGCAAGATCCTGGCGGACATGGCCGTGCGCGAGAAGGACGGCTTCGCCAAGCTGGCCGAACTGGCCAAGTCCAAGCTGTAGGCCGTGTCCCCGTACACGGGCTTCACCACCAAGCTCGATGACCTGGTCCAGGGCTGCAAGGCGGCCCTGGACCAGGTTTCTTCCATGGCCGACCTGGAGGAGGCCCGGGTCGAGTACCTGGGCCGCAAGGGCCGGCTGGCCGCGCTTCTGGCCGAACTGCCCGCGCTGTCGCCCGAGGAGCGGCCCGAGGCCGGCAAGGCCGCCAACGCCGCCAAGATCGAGCTGACCCGCCTGCACGACGAGCGCCTGGCCGCCCTCAAGGCCGCCAGGGAGTCCGCGGCCTTCGCCGGCTTCGACCCCACCCTGCCCGGCCGCACTCCGGACCTGGGCTCCTGGCATCCCATCACCACGGTCATGGCCGAGATCTGCGCGGTGTTCACCGGCATGGGCTTCGACGTGGTGAGCGGCCCCGAGGTGGAGTCCGACTGGCACAATTTCGAGGCCCTGAACATGCCCCCCGAGCACCCGGCCCGGGACATGCAGGACACCCTCTACGTCACCGACACGGTGGTGCTGCGCACCCACACCTCGCCCCTGCAGATCCGCTCCATGCTGGCCCGCAAGCCGCCGGTGGCGGTCATCGCCCCGGGCAAGGTGTACCGCCGCGACTCGGACCTGACCCACACCCCCATGTTCCACCAGATCGAGGG
>JBFMHA010000067.1:0-20434 GCA_040753075.1 Thermodesulfobacteriota bacterium | reverse complement strand
CGCCGCCGGGCGGAGAGATGCCGCCGCCGCCTGAGGGCGAGATGCCGCCTCCGCCGCCGGGCGGAGAGATGCCGCCGCCGCCTGAAGGCGAGATGCCGCCTCCGCCGCCGGGCGGAGAGATGCCGCCGCCGCCTGAGGGCGAGATGCCGCCGCCGCCGGGCGGAGAGATGCCGCCGCCGCCTGAGGGCGAGATGCCGCCTCCGCCTGAGGGCGAGATGCCGCCTCCGCCTGAGGGCGAGGGGCCGCCTCCTGAAGGCGGAGCCTTCCCGGGCGAGCCTGGCATGGGCGAGCCGGGGATGGAGGGCCATGAGCCGGGCGACCTGGGCGACATGCCGCCCGAGGCTGTGGAGCACCTCAACGAACTCGGCTCCCAGTTGGCAGGCGAGATGACTCCGGAACAGGTCCAGGAGGTCTTCAACACCTGGATCGAGGGCCTGCCCGAAGGCGCTCCCCTCGAGGAGATTCGCCAGGGGTTCCAGGAGAACTTCGACGCCTGGGTGGCCGATGGGGCCCCCCCCTTCCCGCCTGACGGGCTGACTGCCGAGGAGATCATGGGCCGCGGGGAGCCCGCGGAAGGGATGGAGCATGGCCCCGGCGAGATGGGACCGGGCATGGAAGGCATGGAGGGCCACGTTCCCCCGCCCCATCCCACGGGCTTCGTGAACCCGTTCATCGAGCCCCTCTTCGAGGGAGCTCCGGCTGGCGCGGAGGGAGAGCCAGCCTGGGGCCTCAACTACAACGAGGCCAATCCGGCCGAGAGCACCTGGACCCTGCCGCTGTCCCCCGACCAGGTGGACCTGGAGGGCGGCCACATCGTCATCCCGGGCGACATGGTCGGCGATCCGACCAACCTCCCGCCCGAGGCCACGGACAACGGCGACGGCACGTACACCATCAACACCTGGCCCATCTCCAACATGGCGGACAACGGCGACGGCACCATCACCCTGACCGTGGACATCGGCCCGCCGCCGACGGCGCCGCCTGCGTAGACCGCTCCTGCGGCCCTCTGCGAGGGCTTCAGGGAAACCTCCGGAAGACCGCCCCGGCCATCGGCCGGGGCGGTCCTTCCCCGCGGACGTGAAGGCTTTCCTAATCTGCTTTCGTGAGCTACAAGATAAGCTAGCCCCAATTCCCCTCATGCCCTGCCGAGGAGAGGAATGGCCAGGAACGACGACTCCGGACAGTCGGCCGCTGGTCCCGACTCCGGCTCCGCGCGCCCCAAGAGCGCCTGGAGTCGCGCAGTCACGGAGCGCGCCACCCGCCCCGCGACCGCCCAACCCGCGCCGGCCCCGCCTACGGCAGCCGCTGTCGCGGCGCCGGCCGGAGCGGACCAAGAGCGTCTCGAACTGGAGCGCCGCATCCGGCACCTCACGCTTTCCCGCGACCTGACCAAGGAATTCGTGTCCACAACGGACCTGAAGCAACTCATGGGCGTGATCTTCGAGCGGGTGCTCAACGCCATCGGGGCCGAGGCCGGCTCCCTGTGGCTGGTGGATTTCCGCACCCGCGAGAACGTCTGCCACCAGGCCGAGGGGCCGGCCAAGGAAAAGGTCATCGGCCTGAAGCTTCCTCCCGGCAAAGGCGTGGTGGGCGAGGTCATCCGGGGGAAACAGCCCGAGGTGGTCCTGGACACGGCCTGCGACCGCCGCTTCGACGCCGAGGTGGACAAGGCCTCGGGCTTCCAGACCCGCTCCATGATCTGCGTCCCGTTGGTGGTTGACGCCCAGGTCTACGGCGCCATCCAGGTCATCAACAAGAAAGGGGGCTTCGAAAACCGCTTCAGCCCCGACGACATTCTCCTGGTCGAGGACCTGGCCAACAGCGCGGCCGTGTCCATCAAGAACGCGCGGCTCATCGAGACCGAGAGCAAGGTCAAGGAGATGGGCATCCTGCTGCGCATTTCGCGGGAGATATCCTCGACCCTGAACCTCAACCAGGTCCTGGCCATGGTGGTCAACATGACCGGCGAACTGGTCGAGATGACCGGCGGGGCGGCGGCCCTCTGGGACGACGAGAAACAGCGCCTGGCCCTGGCCGAACTCTCGCACCAGCGGGAGATCGACCCCAAGGACGCCCGCCAGCAGCAGCTCCTGGCTCTCATGGAGCGCATCCGCCAGGCCGGCCGCACGGTGTCCGTCGAAGACCTGGAGACCTTCGGCAAGCGCCCGAAGACCGAGGAGTACGTCGCGTACATGGAGACGGGCGGCCTGGTCTCGGCCTGGGGCACTCCCCTGGCGGACGAGGAGGGCGTCCTCGGCGTGCTCTGGTTCGAGAGCGACAAGCCCCGCCTGGCCGAGGGCGGCAAGGCCGACCTGCTCTCCATCCTGGCCAACCAGGCGGGCGTGGCCGTGCGCAACGCCAACCTGTACCACCGGGTGCCGTTCATGGACACCCTGGGCCGCGTGGCCGAGAAGAGCCAGAAGGCGTTCGGCGCCTGGCGCAAGTGGGCCGCCGCCGCGGCCGTGCTGGTCCTGGCGGCCGGGGTGCTGCACTTCACCCCCTATTTCCAGTCGGTCACCGGCGACTGCGAGGTGGAGGCCAGACTCGGCTACGGAGTGTTCCTCCAGGTGGGCGGGACCCTGGCCCACGTCCTGGTCAAGGAGGGGGACCAGGTTGACGCCGGCCAGGTGGTGGCCCGGCTCGATCCCTTGCTCTTCCGCCTGGCCCATACCCAGGCCATGACCCAACTCGCGGTGATCGAGCGGAAGATCGTGGAGGCGAGGGCCATGGCCAATCCGGCCGAGATGCGGCGCCTGCTCACCGAGCGCGAGGCCCTGCGCGCCGAGGCGGCCAAGGCCGCCGAAGACCTGGACAAGGTCGAGGTGCGCGCGCCCAGGAAGGGCATCGTGCTCACCCCCAGGCTTTCGGAGCTCGAGGGCGCCGCGCTTGGACCAGGCGCCGAGGTCATGCGCCTGGCCGACCCGGACCAGCTCACCATGGTCGTGCAGGTGGAGGAGGAGGACGTGCTCAGCGTCGCCGCGGGCCAGGAGGTGGTCGGCGTGGTCCGCTCCGCCCCGGGCCAGCGCTTCCGGGGGCGCGTGGCCCACATCGGCCGGGCCTGGAGCCTGCCGCCCGAAGCTGCGGTGGCCAAGGACTCCAGCGAGGAGGACATCCGAAGAAAAGGCTTCCTGGCCGAGGTCGAGGTGTTCGAGAGCCCGGCGGCGCTCAGGCCAGGCATGACCGGCAAGGCGCGGATCATGACCCCCGGCGTGTCCACGCTCCAGCGGCATTGGCTGCGCGTGGCCAACACCTTCGTGTTCTGGTTTGGCCCCTAGCCGGAGAGCGAGCGCCCCATGCCCGAGATCGTGCCCCAGCCCCTGCGCGAGGAGTTGCGCATCCGCAAACAGACCCTGCACGGCGAGGTCTGCTACGTGGTCAAGGAGCCCGAAGCCCAGGCCTATTTCCGGTTCGACGAGGGGCAGTACGGGATGCTCGCCAGCTTCGACGGCAAGACCGCGCTCGCGCGTCTGGTGGACGTCTTCAACGCCAGGAGCGAGGAATACGAATACGACCTGGATTCGGCCCGGAGCCTGCACACCGCGGCCCGGGCCAACAAGCTCCTCAAGCGAACCCGGGACGAGGAGCAGGCCGCGCTCCGCGAGCGACTGCGCGAAACCCGCAAGCAGAAGTTCATGCAGCGCCAGGGGTCGCTGTTGTTCATGCGCTTCCACGTCTACGACCCGGATGCGCTCTTCGACAGGTTGGCGGGACCCCTGGCCTTCTTCTGGCGCCCAGCGTTCGTGCGGCTGTGCATGCTCTTCATGCTCTCGGCGCTGGCCTTGACCGTGATCGAGGGGCAGCGCTTCGCCCACGACTTCCTGGCCGTGTCGGCCTACGTCTTCGGCTCGCTCGCCGGCTTTCTCACGGCCTGGCCGCTCATCCTGGTGGTCATCGCCCTGCACGAATTCGCCCACGGCCTGACCTGCAAGCACTTCGGCGGCGAAGTGCACGACATGGGCCTGCTGCTCATGGTGCTCATCAATCCCTGCATGTACTGCAACATCAACGACGCCTGGCTGTTCGAAAACAAGCGCCACAAGATCTTCACGGTCATGGCCGGCATCTATTTCGAACTGCTCCTCGGCTCTGTCGCCGTGTACGTCTGGTATTTCACCGAGGTGAACACCCTGGCGGGCATGCTGGCCTTCGTGGTCATCACGGTCTGCATCTCCGCCACCGTGCTCTTCAACCTCAATCCGCTCATGAAGCTCGACGGCTACTATCTGCTGGCGGACTGGCTGGAGATGCCCAACCTGCGCCAGAACTCGCTTGCCTGGCTCTCGTACTCCCTCAAGCGGGTGATCTTCCGGCTCAAGGAGGAGCCGCCCCTCTACCCCACCCCGCGCGAATCGCGCCTGTTTCTCGTCTACGGGGCGCTCATGGTCGCCTACCTGGGCACGGTTTTCGGCAAGATCGGCCAGATGGGATACGGCGCTCTGTCGCACGCCTTGGGCGTCGCCGGGGTGCTCCTCTTCGCCTTCATCGCCTGCAAGCTCCTCGGCAAGATGCTGGGCTCCTGGCCGGCCACCCTGGGCCGGGCGTGCGGCGCCCTGTTCTGGAAAGGCCGCCGGCGCAGGGCGACGCAGTTCGGGCTGCTCGCCCTCTTCGTGGCCCTGTTCGTCGCCACGCCGCGCATGCGCGTCAGCGCGCCCTGCACCGTGGATTCCGATGTCCTGGTGGTCCATGCGCCCGAAGCGGGCTTCGTCGCCGAAGCGGCCTTCGGGCCTGACCGGAGGCTCTCCGGCGCGCCGGGCTCCACGCTGCTGGCCCTCTCCTCGCCCGACCTGGCCCTGGCGGCGGCGCAACTGGCCGCCAAGGAGGCCATACTGGACCAGGAGCGCCGCCTGGCCGGAGCGGAGCGGGAAGGCGCAGCCCTGCGCCGCCTCAACGCGCGCGAGGCCTCCCTCGACGCCGAGGCCGCCTCCCTGGAGAAGCGCCAGCGCGCCCTGACCATACCGGCTCCCCCAGGCTCCTGGACCGTGGACGGCCCCCCCCGCGAAACCCTGATCGGCCGTTTCTTTCCCCAGGGAGCTCCCATCCTGACCCTGGCCTCCGCCCGGACCCGGATGGCCAGCGTGACCCTGGACCAGGCCGACCTGGAGGACGTGGCCCCGGGCCACGCCGCCCGGGTCCTCCTGGCGGGAGCGCTGCACGGCCCGCTGGAGGGGGTGGTGGAGCGGATCGCGCCGGTGGCCCAGAAGCAGGGCGCGCAGCAGCGCTTCGAGGTCCGGGTGCGCCTGGAGCAGGTCCAGGGCCGCGCCCTCCCGCCCCTTGGCCTGACCGGCCAGGCCCTCATCCTCGGCCAGCCCCGTCCGCTGTGGCGGCACGTCTGGCGACACCTCAAAGCCATAGTGAGGTTTGACCTGTGGCTGTGAACTCGCGCGTGCTTGAGCGGATAGTCGAAGGCCTCGGCCTGGTCCTTCTGGTCCTCGTCACAGGGGCCGCAGGGGCCGCATGGGCAGCCGATCCCCTGGCCCAAGCAGTAGGCGGGGTGGTCAGCCCAGCGCGGAAGGCCCTGCTGTCCTTCCCCCGCGAGGGCGCCATCATCAGTCTCGCGCCCGAGGGCAGCGTGGCGAGGAAAGGCCAGGCGCTCGGCCAACTCGACTCGCGCCATCCGGCCGCCATGGTCGCTACCGCGGAGATCGGCGTGCAGGCCGCGGAGGCGCAACTCAAGGAGATTCTGCACGACCTCAGCGTGCACGAGCGGCTCCTCAAGGAAGAACTCATCAGCAGAGAACAGTACCGCAACCTCGAGTTCCAGGCCGAGTACGCCCGCATACGCCTCGACGAGGCCAGAACCAAGCTCGGAAAAACCCGCCTGGAGCTGGCCGACTGCACCCTGCTCGCGCCGTTTCCCGGCGTGGTCTCCCGCAAGGAGGCCAACGTGGGCGAGATGGCCGCGCGAGGAAAAGCCGTACTGGAGCTCTCGGACACCTCAAGCCTGGAGCTCTCCACCGACATCCCGCTGGACATGACCGCGAATCTCGGCCCCGGCGCGACCACCAGCATCATGGACGGCGGGAAAGTGGTCGGGACGGCCACTCTCAAGGAGATGCTCCCGTTGCTCGACCCTTCAAGCGGCCTCAGACGGGTGATCTGGACAGTGCAGCCCGGGGTGGAGGTCCTGGCCGGCCGCTATGTGACCCTGGCCCCCTGGGACCGATAATTGACGCCTCGCGGCGCAGGGCAGTAAGTGAATCCGAACGGTTCGGGTCCCAGTCCCCGACAGAGGCCTCCCAAGCCGCCGGCCGGGAGTTAGATTCCTCCCTGGCGCGCCAGGCTACAAGGGGCTCCGGGCCCTTTTTCTTCGGAGGTTTCCATGCCCGACTCTTCCGCCCCCTGGTCCGGAGCCGAGTACCTGCACCTGGACGTGTTCACCCGCCGGCCCCTGTCCGGCAACGGCCTCACGGTCTTCCTCGACTGCGCGGGCTGGCCCGGGGAGGCCATGCAGGCCCTGACCCGGGAGATGCGCCAGTTCGAGTCCATCTTCCTGGCCGGGACCGGCGAGCCGGACACGGTCCGGGCGCGCATCTTCACCATGGAGGAGGAGCTGCCCTTTGCCGGGCACCCGGTGCTCGGCGCGGCAGCGGCCCTGCACCTGCGCGCCGGGAGCGACGGGGAACGCGCCTGGCGCTTCGCGCTCGACGCCGGGACCGTGACCGTGCGCACCTCCTGCCCCGGGCCCTGGTGCGAGGCGGCCATGGACCAGGGCCGGGCGTCCTTCGGCCCGCCCCTGGACGCCGCGGCCGCGGAGCCCTTCGCCGCGGCCATGGGCCTTGCGCCCGGGGACCTGCACCCGGACTTCCCCCTGCAGGTGGCGTCCACCGGCCTGCCCTACCTCCTGCTGCCGGTGCGCGGCGGCCTGGACCGGACGGGCGTCCGCATCCCCGGGTTCGAGGCCCTGCTGGCCGGCATCGGGGCCAAGTTCGCCTACGTGCTGGACGTGGCGGCCCGGGAGGGCCGCACCTGGGACAACCTGGGCCTCGTGGAGGACGTGGCCACGGGAAGCGCGGCCGGCCCGGCGGGGGCCTATCTGGTGCGTCACGGCGCGGCCCGGGCCGGGGAAGAGATGGTCCTGTCCCAGGGCCGTTTCCTGGGCCGGCCCAGCGACATGCGGATCACGGTGCGGGAGGGCGCGGCCGGGGAGCTGTCCGCCACGGTGGCCGGCGACGTGGTGCTGGTGGGAGCGGGGCGGCTGGCCTAGCTTGGCCGCATCGGACAAACTGACGAGTCCTCTCCATCTCCCGGAAATGCAACGGCTCCGTTGCCTATTCCGGCCGTGGCGGGAAACATGCTCTGTCATGTTTCATGACACGGCGTCGCCGCGCCCTTGCGCCCAATCTCCGCATCTCGCGTCGCGCAGGCGGTGGTGCGTCGTCAGGCAGGCTTCATTCCCGGACATCCGGTGAGCCGGGCGTGCTTGCGAGAGCCGGGGAAATCACGGCACAGGGCGGGCTTGAGGTCGTGGATGGTGCAGGTGAACAGGCCGTCGGGCTCCTGGAAGAGCCAGGGGCATTGCTCCGTCAGCAGGCCGGCGCCGGGCCGCACCCAGAGCATGCCCGGCTCCTCCCCGCCGCCGCCCACCCAGGCCAGGATGTCGTCCCGGCCGGCGGCGCGCCAGCGCTCCAGGTCCTCCTCCTCGCACTCGGCGTGGAAACTCAGGGTCCGGCAGCAGTGGCCGCAGCGCCCGCAATCGAACCCCTCCATCCCGGTGCGGACGTATACCCCGGGCTCTCCGTCCGGCCCCGCGCCGGGCTCGGCCCGGGTTTCGAACACCAGGCCCACGGCCGCGGCCAGGATGTCCAGGTCCGCGGCGCAAGCGGCCAGTTCGGCGCAGGCCGCATCCGCCAGTCCATCGGGCGGAGGCATGCCGCCGCAGCGCTCATCCTCCTCAGGCCGGGTCCCGGTGCGCCGGGCCAGAAGCCGCAAGAGCCCGGCCCAGAGGTCCGGCTGCGGCCCGTAGAGGTCCGCGTCCATGCGCACGGCCGCCAGCGCCTCGGCCGGGGTCAGAAAAATCCGCTCCACATCTTCCATGCATCGTTCCCGTGGCCGCACGCGGCCCTTTGGCGGCAATAGACGCGTTTTTTAGGGCCTTGTCAAAACCCGGGCCGGAATTTTCCGTTTTTCCTGAGTTCCCGCCCGAGATCCCGAAAAAATGAATGGAGGCCGCCTCCTTCCCGAAAGGAGGCGGCCTCTGGAGGATCACGCTCCCGGTCCGGCGCGGCCGCCCGCGACCCGGCCCGGCCCGAAGGCGCGGCGGCCTGCGCCCCTAGACCACCAGCCCGCCCTCGTCCACCTCGGGCTCGGCCGTCTCCGCCGCGGCCCGGACGGCCTTGCCGTACCGGAAACGGAGGAACACCAGGGCCCCGATGGTCAGGGCCAGGGTGGGAAGGAACATGCTGAAGAAGCTGGACACGAACGCGCTGGTCAGGTCGCCCGGGGAGAGGACCGCCTGGCGCATGGCCAGCACGATTTCGGTAAGGGCGGCCAGGTCGGCGGCGATGATGACCGTCATGCGCTTGCGGCGGTATGATTGGATTGCGGCGTCCATGCTGTTCTCCTTGCTCTGCATTCTCGGTTCTCTATTCTGGGCGCCGGCCCGGCGGGGACGTGCCGGGCCGGCGCCGCATGGGGTGGGGGTGATTACTTCTTGAAGATGTCCGTCTTGGTCATGTTCATGAACCGGGCGATCTTACCCTCTTCGAGGTAGTAGGCCCGGATCTCGTCGCCCGCGTCCCAGGTGCTCACCGGCAGGGAGAGGTACTCGTCCGCCACCTGCACCACGGTCAGCAGCTTCTGCCGCTTGGAGTACACGGTGATGGTCTTCTTCTCCTTGTCCACCACCGGGAACTTCTTGGGCTGGCCGCTGGCCGCGTCCATGAGCAGGGGATGCTCGCCCTCCACGTTCTTGATGCTGTCCACCAGGGTGAAAGGCACGTCCTTGAAGGCCTGGGTTGCCTTGTCGTAGATGAGGAACTTGCTGGCCGGCAGATCCAGTTCGATGCGGCCGCCGGCCTTGGGCTCGGGGCCCATCTCCATGGGGTCGGTGGGCAGGGTCATGGTCACCGGGGGCAGGCCCTTGTAGCGGGGATTCTTCCAGTCGTGGGCCACCTCGGTGATGAAGGTGATCTGCCGCTTGTCCACGTCGTACTCCACCACCCGGCCCTGCAGGACCTTGCCGTACTCCTGCTTGCACCCGAACAGTGCGGGCAGGACGACCAGGGCGAGCAGGAGGGGCAGGATGCGTCTGGCTATCATTGCGTGTTCTCCTTGTGTATCCTGGGATTCCCGGTTCCGGCCTAGGCCGCGGCCCGCGCCTTCTTCATGGCGATCTCGCGCTTGGCGCCCTGGATCATCTTGATGAGGATGTACAGGGACATGCAGGTGACCAGGCCGAGCACCAGCACGGTGGCGCTGTTGTCAAGCAGCGTCTTGTAGGACGGCAGCCAGTTGCGCATGAGCTTGAGCACGACGGACACCAGGCAGCCGATGACCGCCAGGCCGAAGGCGATGCGGATGCCGTAGCCCTTGATGTACTTGGTGGCCACGGCCCCGACCTGGGCGCCCACCGACGCGCCGACCAGCATGATGATGGCCGCCACCAGCTCGGTGCGACCCTTGTAGGTGTAGGTGGCGGCGCCGTAGAGGCCGGAGATCATGACCTCGAAGAGGTCGGTGCCCACGGCCACGTGGGTCGGGCAGCCCATCATGTAGATCAGGGCGGGCATGCGGATGAGGCCGCCGCCGATGCCCAGGATGCCGGCCAGCCAGCCGGTGAGGAAGGACACGAAGATCGGCAGCCACATGGAGCAGTGGACGCCCGCCACCTCCAGGGTGACCATGGGGGGGATCTTGATCTTGTGCAGGGTCTTGTGCCACTCGATGCCGGTGGCCAGCTTGTCCACGTCCTGGCCCGCGGCCTTGGCCGCCTTCTCCTTCTGGCGGCGCTTGTTCACATCGTGGAACACCATCCAGGCGATGAACGAGAGCAGGGCCACGTAGATCCAGCGGACCACCACGTCCACCCTGCCTAGGCGCTCCAGCCACATGATCATCTGTGCGCCGACCTCGAAGCCGGCCACCGTGCCGACGATCATGATCACGCCGAGCTTGTAGTCCACGTTGCCGAACTTGCCGTGGCGCATGGTGGAGACCAGGGACTTGCCCGCCATGTGCGCGATGTCGGTGCCGATGGCGAAGGCCATGGGGAAGCCCAGGATGTTCAGGCCGGGGGTCACCATCCACGCGCCGCCCATGCCGAAGAAGCCGCCGATGACGCCCACGCCCACGCCAAGGATGATGAGCCCGGGCCAGAAGATGTCGACGCCCGCGATGGGCATGTGCACGTACAACCATTCCATGTGCGTACCCTCCTTGCCCCGGCTTAGTGCTCAGCCAGTTCGCGGGACTTCAGGTCGATCCCGATGTTGTGCATGATGAGGTCGGCCAGCGTGCCGAAGATCACCCCGGTCACCGGGATGATGATGCACGTGAGCGCCGTGAAGTACACATGGCTGTGGTTGTACAGGTCGCCCCACCAGGCCATGATGCCCTTCAGGTCCCGGGTGTCCGACACGATGACCACCTGGGCCAGCTTGCCCCCGCCGGCCGCCTCGGCCACGACCGGGAGCAGGAGCAGGGCCAGCATCGCCAGGGCCGTCCAGATTCCTCTTCCTCTCTTCATCGTCATCCTCCTGTGTTGCCTTCCCGGACGCCGCCAGGCGGGACCTGACCGGCTCTCCCCTCCCGCCAGCAGCCTCCGGCGCCGCATGCCATTCCTCCGGGAGCGCCGGTGTGTTGCACACCCCTCTGAAAGCAACCCTCGTGCCGGAATCATCATGCACCTTGCGACTGCATGACAACTTATTGATTTTAAATGATTATTTTTAATCCTCTGGACCCTGCAGCAGGCGCATGACGTGCAGAATGCACCGTCTGCACTACGCTGCACGCCATGCCTCACCCCGACGGGGTCGCGGCCGAGGACATGCCCTTCGCCGCGACCTAAGACGCAACATTTTTATTTTTAATAAAAATTTTTCCCCAGAACCCGCCCCAGGCAGGCATACGGCCCTTGACGGGGTGCAGGCTTGCAAGATATTGCACGAAAAAATCTGGAACGGTTTCCGGAGGGGCCGCATGGGCGTCTTCGATTACTCCACCGGCTTCCTGAGCCTCCTGCCCGAAGGGCTGCGCGGCAGCAGCCTGCGCACCCGCCTGCTCCTGGCCCTGGTGCCCTCGGCCATCCTCATCCTCATGGCCACGGGCTGGGCCACCTACCGGGTGTCCTACGAGTACATCTCCATCGCCCTGGAGCGCATCACCCGGGTCCACAACCTGTCCACGGCCCACGCCGTGGAGGAGTTCCTGGACCGGTGCAAGCGCGACCTGATCTACGCAGCCCGCCAGCCCGAGACGCCGGAAACCATGCGCCGCTTCCTGGCGGACAACCGGGACGCGGGGGGCACGCCCTACATCGAGTTCGGCCTCATCATGCTGCGCAACGGCGAGCACATAGTGTTCGTCACCCGCCGGGACGAAATCGTGCGCCTGCCGGGCAACGCCGTGGCCGACATCCGGCCCAGCCCCACCCTGCTCCTGGAAAACCTCCGGAACCTGGGCCGCAACGAGGTCTGGATCACCCGCCTGGAGGAGGTGGAGTACCCCTTCCCCACCCCGGAGAGCCCCAACAACCGCATCGCGGCCAAGGTCTGGCGGATGTTCACGCCGTACTACGGCCCGGGCGGGGACCTGCAGGGGTACATGTACCTGGCCCTGGAGGGCAGGCAACTGCGCAACCTCCTCTCCCTGTACATGTCCAACAAGGCGCCCATCTTCGCCTTTGCCCGCAACCCGGAACTGTCCCGGTTCTCCTTCTTCTTCGACCCCGAGGGCTGGATTCTGTTCCAGTCCGAGGCCGTGACCCTGCCCGATGCCGAGTTGGCCACGGTCCAGGTGCGCGCCGGCCAGCAGGGGACCCTGGGCCGGCCCGGCATGCCCTCGGCATTCCGCCCCCTGGCCGAGGAGACCCAGCACTGGACCATGGTGGAGGCCGTGGCCGCGCACCAGCAGGGCATCATCAGCGTGGGGGGAGAACCCTTCAGCGACACCGCGGACTCCAGCTTTTTCCTGGCGTACGCCCCGGTGCGCTTCAGCACGGCCCCGGGCAAGGAGCCCATGACATTCGGCGGGGTGGCCTTCCTGGACCGCAGCAAACTCACGGTTCTCGCAGGCTACCGCCACCTGGACGTGATGTTCGTGATCATGCTGGTGGCCACCGTGGCCATAACCCTGCTCATCGTGCTGGCGGCCAGGGCCACCACCCGCTCCATGCTGGAGCTGGCCGACGAGGTGAAGCGGATCCAGGCCACCGGACGGCTGGAGGACATCCGCCTGCGCAAGGTCGGGGGCTATGAGGCCGGGCTCATCCAAGAGGCCATCAACGCCATGCTGGCCACCATCCGCGCCCAAGTCGAGGAGATCCGGGCCAAGGACCTGGCCATCGAGTCGGTGGCGCTCAAGGAGCCCGCGGCTCTGGACGAAGCCGAAGCGGCGAGGTTCGACAGGACCGATCAGATGCCCGAGATCATCGGCCAGGGCCGTGCCATGGAGCAGTTCAAGTCGGAGATCGCCAAGGCCGGCCAGGTGGACGTGGACGTGCTCGTCGCAGGCGAGACCGGGACCGGCAAGCAACTCGCGGCCGAGGCCGTACACCGGCTCTCCCGCCGCGCCAACCGGCCCTTCATCTCCATCAACTGCGGGGAGCTGGACGAGAATCTGCTCCTGGACACCCTGTTCGGCCACGTGAAGGGGGCCTTCACCGAGGCCAAGACCGACCGCAAGGGGGCCTTCCTGGAGGCGCACGGCGGCACCCTGTTCCTGGACGAAATCCAGTCCGCCTCGGCCCGGGTGCAGCAGGCCCTGCTGCGGGCGCTCTCCATGCGCAAGATCAAGCCCCTGGGCAGCGACCAGGAACACGACGTGGATGTGCGGCTCATCACCGCCACCAACGCCGATCTCAAGGCCCTCATCGAGGCGCGGACATTCCGCGAAGACCTCTACTACCGGCTCAAGGTCATCACCGTGTCGGCGCCGCCCCTGCGCGAGCGGCCGGAGAACATCCCGATCCTGGCCGCGCATTTCCTGCGCGAGGCCGAGCTCACCACCGGCCGCTCCGGGCTGGCCCTGTCCCGGGGCGCGCTGGAGAAGCTCAAGCGCCATCCCTGGCCGGGCAACGTACGGGAGCTCAAGAACGCCATCACCATGGCCGTGGTCATGGCCGAGGGCAAGACCATCCAGGCCGAGCAGCTCATGCTGGAAACCACCGAAGCCGCGGCCTCGCACCGGTCTCCGGCCCCGCCGTCGCCGGCCCCGGCCCTCCCGGCTTCGCCCGCCCGTCCCGCCCCCCCGCCGGCGGCCCCGCCAGCGACTCCGCCGGCGGCCCCACCGGCGGCCCAGGCCCCGGAGCTTCCCGCGGACCTCAACCCCCGCCAACTGGCGGCCATGGGGCACGCGCTCAAGCACGGGGGCATCACCCGCCAGGACTACGAGGCCCTGCTCGGCCACGACGTGTCCAAACGCACGGCCAGCTACGACATCCAGGACCTGGTGCAGCGCGGCCTGCTCACCCGCGTGGGCCGCGGCCCCACCACCCGGTACGTGCTGACGAAACGGTAACGTATCGTATTGTTTAATGACAGATATAATCTAGAAAAAAACTAGACGACTCGCAGCATGGCCAGGGCCGCCTCGTGGCCGGGGTTCAGGGCCAAGGCGCGCTCCAGACGCGCCCTCGCCTCGACCGGACGGCCGGAGGCGGCGAGGATGGCCCCCATCTGGTAGGACAGGACGTCGGAGTCCTCACCGAACCCGGGGTTCTTGGCCAGGACCCAGTCCAGGGTGGCGGCCGCCGAGGCCCCTTCCCCGCCCTCGGCCAGGGCCACGGCCACGTTGAAGTGCAGGTGCTCGTCCCCCGGGGCCACCTGGAGGGCCTTCTTGTACTCGGCCACGGCCTCGGCCCAGCGGCCCTGGCGGCGCAGGGCCAGGCCCAGTCGGTTGAACACGGACACGTCCGAGCGCCGGAACCCCTCCTTGCGGGCCTCGATGACCGAACGGTAGTACCGCTCGGCCAGGGCCGGGTCCTTTTCCTGGCAGGCGTCGGCGATGGAGAGCCGCACCTCCTCGATGAGGCCCATGGCCTCCTCGGTGACCCGGGCCACGGCCGCGTCGAAGCACGCCACGGCGCGCTCCCGCTCGCCGGAGGCCAGCAGCAGCGCGCCCAGCTCCACCTTGCGCCGCACGTTCATGGGGCTCAGGGCGTCCAGCCGGGCCAGGCACTCCAGCCGGCGCGGCCGGTCCCCCTGCTCCCGGTAGAGTTCGGCCAGCCGCTTGAGGGGCTCCAGGAACATGGGCGCGCCCTCGGCCGCGGCCAGGTAGGCGTCGCGGGCCGCCTCCGGCCGGGCCAGGCCGCGCAGGGCGTCGCCCTTGAGCACCAGGGCCGAGGCCGAGCCGGGCTTGAGCTCCAGGGCCTTGTCCGCCAGGCGCAGGGCCTCCTCGCAGCGGCCCCGGCCCACCAGGGCGCGGCCCTGGTCCAGGACCTGGCCCAGCTTGCCCGCGGGCCGCACCGTGGCGGCCATCTTCTCCAACAGGACCTCGGCCGGCGCGCCCCGGGCCACGAAATTGTCCACCCCCTCCTCGTGCAGCAGGGTGAGCACCTCCCGGTCCACCTGGGCGGTGCGCACCAGCACCCGGCAGGTGTCCAGATAGGCCCGGGCCTGGCGCACGAACTCCCGGACGTCGCCGCCCGCCAGGCGGCGCTCCACCATGAGGAGCAGCCGCTTGTCCGCGAAGAAGGGCTGCCGCACCTGGCGGAAGAAATCCGCGCCGTCCCCGGCCGCGCGCACCCGCTCCCGGGGCAGGAGCAGCCCCTTGAGCAGCATATCCTCGAATTCGGCGACGAACGCCGCGTCGTCGCTCACCACGAAGAACACTCCCCGGTCCTGGTCCAGGAAGTCCACCAGGGGCTTGCGCAGGCGGCGCAGGGCCGCTTCGCCGCTCATGCGCCCTCCCCCGGGGCGCCGGGGGCTCCCGCTCCTGCACGGCCCAGGGCCGCGGCCATGGCCGCGGCCAGCTCCCGCTTGAGCACCGGCTTCTGCACCACGGCCCCCAGGCCCAGGCCGGCCAGGTCGGCCTCCGTGAGGGTGTCGGCCCGGCCGGAGCAGAGGACTATCGGGAGGCCCGGCCTCTTCCGCCGGACCTCGGCCGCCAGGCGCAGGCCGGAAAGCCCGGGCATGACCAGGTCGGTGAGCAGGAGGTCGAAGGCCCCGGGGTCCGCGGCAAAAGCGGCCAGGGCCGCCTCGGAGGAAATCTCGGCGCGGGCCGAGTAGCCCAGGCCTTCGAGCATCTCGGCCAGGGCCCGGGCCAGGGCCGGCTCGTCGTCCACCACCAGCACCCGGCCCTTGCCGGGCACGGCCGGGGCCTCGGCCGGGCAGGCCTCGGCGGCCGGCTCCCCGGCCAGGGGCAGGAGCACGGTGAAGCGCGCGCCGCCCTCGGGCGGGCTGTCCACCCTAATCTCCCCGCCGTGGGCCTCCACGATGCCGTGCGCCATGGCCAGGCCCATGCCCGTGCCCTCGCCCGGCCGCTTGGTGGTGAAGAAGGGATCGAAGATGCGCTCCCGGATGCCCTCGGGCACGCCCGGCCCTTCGTCCTGCACCGTGAGCGCCAACCAGCTCCCGCCCGCCGCGGCCTCCGCGGGCGGCTCGACTTCCGCCAAACCGATGCGCAGGCGTCCGCCCTCCGCGCCCATGGCCTGGGCCGCGTTGGTGCAGAGGTTCATGAGCACCTGGTGGACCTGGGTGAGGTTGGCCAGCACCGTGTCGCTCTCGGCCGCGAGGGCCAGCTCCATGCGCACCGACGAAGGCAGGGAGGCGCGCAGCATCCGCGCGGCCTCCTTGACCACCGGGGCCAGGCGCAGGGGCTTGCGTTCGGCCTCCTCCCGCCGGGAGAAGGCCAGGATCTGGGCGATGAGGTCCCGGGCGCGGCGGCCGGCCAGGAGCACCTCCTGGGAGCGGCGCTCCAGGCTGCTCCCGGCCGGGGCCTCGTCCAGGTTCATCTCGGTGTAGCCCATGATGACCCCGAGGATGTTGTTGAAGTCGTGGGCGATGCCCCCGGCCAGGGCGCCCACGGCCTCCATCTTCTGGGACTGCCGCAGCTGCGCCTCCAGGGCCTTGCGCCGGGTCACGTCGTGGGCCGTGAGCACGTAGCCCTCCGAGGCTCCCTCCGGGGCGAAGGGCGCGGCCATGACCAGGAAGTCGCCGCCCAGGGCGGGAAGGTGCAGCTCCGCGGCCCTGCCCGGCTCCGCGGCCAGGCCCCGCAGGCGCAGGCCCAGCTCCGGGCCGAAGACCTCGGCGCAGGGCCGGCCCACCACCGCCTTGGGATGCGCGCCCAGACGGGATGCCAGGGACATGTTCAGGCGACGCAGCCGCCCGTCCAGGCCCACGATGGCGATGGGCTCGCCCACCGCGTCGAAGGTGCGCTCCCACTCGGTCTTGGCGCGCACGATCATGGCCTCCACGGCCTTGCGCCGGGTCACGTCCTCGGCCGCCCCCTCCAGGAGCGAGACCTCGCCGCTGCCCCCGCCCACGGCGCGCACCGACAGGGAAAGCCAGACCTCGCGGCCGTCCCGGCAGCGGGCGCGGACCTCCCGGTCGCCCACCCGGCCCTGCTCCCGGGCCTCGGCCGTGAGCTTCTCCCACTCCGCGGGGTCCAGGAACACGTCCTCCCTCCAGGCCGCGCGCAACGCCTCGAAGGACGGCGCGGCCAGCAGGTGCAGGAGCGCCGGGTTGGCCGAGAGCAGGCCGCCCCAGGGCGTGCACTGGAAGATGCCCAGGGCCGCGTTCTCCACCATGTTGCGGTAGCGGCCCTCGGCCTCGCGCAGGCGCTGCGCAGACAGGGCCAGGGTGTGGCGCTCCGCGGCCCGGCGCAGGGCCGAGAGCGCGGCCGGGGCCAGCCGCCAGTCCTCCCGGAGCACCACGTCGTGCGCTCCGGCCTCGATGGCCGCCCGGGCCTCCTCCGGGTCCGGGGCCTCCGCCACCAGCAGGAAGGGCAGGTCCGGATCCGCGGCCTGGACCAGGGCCAGGGCGTCGCGCCAGGGCAGGCCCGGCGCCCCGTCCTGGGCCGCCACCAGGTCCCAGGGCTCCTCGAGCAGGGCCGCGGACAGGGCCATGGCCCCGGACACCAGGCCCAGGGCCACGCCCACGCCCGCGGCCTCCAGGGCCCGGACCAGGGCCGCGGCGGCGTCCTCGGACTCGGACACCACCAGCAGGCCCACCACGCTGCGTTGGTTCTCGGCCATTCTTCTCCCGTCTTCCCTCCACTCTACCCGAGGCGGCGTGCGGCGCGCAAGGCCGGGCTCAACGGCCTCCGTCCGCCCCGGACGCAAGCCGCACCACCCGGGCGTAGTCCAGGCCCAGGTCCGCGCGCAGACGATCCGCGGCCTCCCCGGCCTGTGCGTATTCCGCAAAGGGACCCGCCGCCACCCGCAGCCAGGTCCCCTTGCCCGGAACCTCGCACGGATAGACCAGGGCGTCCACGCCCCGGCGGCCGTACTCCGCGGCCAGAGCCCTGGCCCGCTCCGCCTCGGCCTCCCGGAAGGAGGCCAGATGCACGGCGTAGCTTCCCGCCGGCCGGGCGGCCGGATCAGGAGCCGAAGCCGTCTCCGGATTGACCGGCGAACCGGAGGCCGCCCGGGCTTCCGCATCCGCCCCTCCCTGGGCCGAGGCGGCCGGAGCCGCGGACGCGGGCGCAATGCGGCCGGGTTGCCGGCCCAGGGCCGGCTCGGCCAGGTCCGCCTCGGAAAAGGAGGTCCGGACCACGGCCCCGGCCGCCTTCCGCGCGCCAGGGGGAGCCGGCGGCATTGGGACGGCCGGGACCGGGCCCGGGTTTTGGGGGGCAAGGGAATGGGGGACGGCAAGGGTCAGGGAGCCCAGGTCCAGCCGGGCCTGCTCCAGGTTGCGATGGGCGCGCACGTAATAGGTGGGCGAGTGGTCCGCGGCGCGCTGGAACAGGGCCGCGGCCTCGGCGGTGCGGCCCTGGCCGAGCAGGGCCAGGCC
The DNA here is from genome assembly GCA_040753075.1 of Thermodesulfobacteriota bacterium. Lineage (GTDB taxonomy): Bacteria > Desulfobacterota > Desulfovibrionia > Desulfovibrionales > Desulfovibrionaceae > UBA6814. The sequence continues at coordinate 2,321 of JBFMHA010000067.1, read as the reverse complement.
CAGGTTGTTGAATCCGCCGGCCTCGCCCGCGGCCCGGGTGAAGGCGGCCAGGGCCTCCTCTTCGCGGCCGGCCGCGGCCAAGGCCAGGCCCAGGTTGTTGAACCCGCGCTGGGCCGGGGCTCCGGCGCGCAGGGCCGCCACCAGGAGGTTCGCCGCCTCGGCCGGCCGGCCGGCGGCCAGCGTCTCCAGGCCCAGGCCGTTCAGGGCCTCGGCGCAGTCGGGCCGGATGGCCAGGGCGGCGCGGAACCCGGCCTCGGCCGCGGCATGATCCCCGGCCCGGCTGGCGAGAACCGCCAGGAACACGTGAGGCTCGGGCCGCTGCGGGTCCACGGCCAGGGCGCGACGGAAGAAGTCGGCGGCGGCCTCCCGGTCTCCGGCCTCGATGGCCGCCCGGCCGGCGGCCTCCAGGGCCGCCAGGTCGGCGGGCCGCTGCTCCAGGACCGCGGCGTAGGCGGCCAGGGCCTCGCGGTGCAATCCCCGGTCGGCGTAGAGCCGGCCCTGCTTGAAGCGGGCCGTGTGCAGCGCCGGGTCTGCGGCCAGGGCCTTGGCGTAGGACATGAAGGCCGCCTCGCGCCGGCCCTGGGTGAGCAGTTCGTCGCCCTGGCGCTCCAGTTCCGCGGCCGAGGGCCGGGCGCCGCCGAGGTCGGCGGTGCGGGCCGCGCAGCCGCCGGCCAGGATCGCCAGCAGGGACAGGCACAGGATGGTGCTGAGCAGTCTGGACATGGGATCTACCTCCTACTTCAGGCCGGCCACCACGCGCATGAGGGAGATCACCGCGGGGCCGCCGATGACAACGAACAAGGCGGGAAAGATGAACAGGATGAGCGGGACCATGAGCTTGGCGGGGAGCTTGGCCGCGGCCTCTTCGGCGCGCTGGAAGCGCTTGACCCGCAGGGCGTCGGAATAGACCCGCAGGGTCTGGGCCACGCTGGTGCCGAAGGCGTCGGCCTGGATGAGCAGGGTCACCAGGTTGTGCAGGTCCTCCAGGCCCACCCGGTCGGCCATGGCCCGCAGGGCGTCGGCCCGGGCCTTGCCCGCGCGCAGCTCCAGGTTGAGGAGCTTGAGCTCCTCGGCCACCACCGGGCAGCCGGCCTCCAGTTCCCGGGCCACCCGCTGCAGGGCCTGGTCCAGGCCCATGCCCGCCTCCACGCAGACCGTGAGCAGGTCCAGGGCGTCGGCCAGGCCGTGGGCGAACGCCGTGCGCCGGGCCGCGGTGCGGCGGCCGAGCCACACCCGGGGCAGATGGAACCCGGCCAGGCCGAGCAGGCTGGCCCCCATGAGCGCCGCCACCCCGGCCTTGCCCGAGGCGGCCCCGGCCAGGAAGGCCGTGGCGGCCGGGCCCAGGGCCAGCAGGCAGCGCGCGCCCCAGAACAGGAACACCGCCCGGGGCGAGCGCAGTCCGGCCTGGACCAGGGCGCGGCGGCTGGCGGTAAGCTCCTCGGCGTCACCGGGCAGCGCGCGCCGGCCCAGGGACTCCAGGAATCCCACCAGGGAGCTTTCCCGCTCCCGGCCGGTCCCGGCCAGGGACGCGGCGCGGGCGGCCACGGTCCCGGCCTCGCGCCGGGAGCGCGCCAGGCCGGCCAGGGCCGAAAAACCGAGCAACACCGCCAGGACCGCCAGACCGGCGGAAATCCAGGGAGCATACGCGGGATCGAGCATGGCGGACCTCCTAGACCTTGATGGCCACCATCTTGCGGATGACGAGGATGCCCACGGCCATCATGCCCAGGGCCAGGGCCACCATGGCCCGGCCCAGGGGGTGCTCGGCCAGCAGGCCGAGGTAGCCGCGGTTCAGGGCGAAGATGGCCAGGGCCACCAGGAAGGGCAGGGCCAAGAGGATGCCCGCGGACAGCCGGCCCTCGGCCGAGAGCACCCGGACCTTGCCGTGCAGCTTGAAGCGCTCCCGCACCAGGCGGGCGATGGTGTTCACGATCTCGGCCAGGTTGCCGCCGGTGTCGCGCTGGATGGCCACCGAAACCACGAAGAAGGTGAGGTCCGGCAGGTCGAAGCGCCGGGCCAGGGCGGCCAGGGCCACGTCCAGGTCCAGGCCCAGGTTCACCTCCTCCACCACGGTGCGCAGTTCCGGCCCCATGGGGTCGGGGAACTCGTCCGCGGCCAGGCGCAGGGCCCCGGCAAAGGCGTGCCCGGCGCGCAGGGCGCGGGCCACCAGGTCCAGGACGTCGGGGAGCTGGCGCTCCAGGGCCGCGGTGCGCCTGCGCGCGGCCCGGCGCAGCAGGAACAGGGGCAGGTAGCCGCCCGTCGCGGCCAGGGGCAGGGCCGCGGCCAACCCGGACAGGGCCAGGCCCGCCCCGCCGCAGGCC
>JBFMHA010000066.1:0-20865 GCA_040753075.1 Thermodesulfobacteriota bacterium | reverse complement strand
CAGAAGAAGAGGAGCAGCCCCACGGCCAGCTCCAGACCCGCGAACAGGCCCAGCACCTCCCGGCCCAGAGCCGCCTGCCCCACCACCGCGGCCCCTCCGGCCGCGGCTGCGGCAAGAACATTGCGGTCCATGCCCAGGGACCTAGCACCAACCGGCGACCGGGAAAAGGGAGGCCCCTCCCCTTCCGGTCGAAAACCGGGCGTCTCCCCTGGCGGTTACCATTATTCTGAGGTACCTTCGCGTTAAGCTCCCCGCCCTGTCGCCGCTCCCGGCCTCCGGCATCGGGCCGCCCGAGGCCAAGATACGGGCCGGGACCATGCACCGGGATCAGCTCGACCATGAACACGAACCCGCCCACCCAGCCCTCATCCCCACGCAGGGGCCTGGGCCTCAACGCCCGGGTCAGCCTGGGCATCGTGCTGCTCTCCTCCCTGGCCCTCCTGGGCTTCGGCGCGCTGGACTACCTCCGCGCCCGCCAGGAGATGCGGGAGGACCTGCTCGCGCTCGCCCAGCGCAGCGCCCGGCGGCTGGCCATCTCCCTGCGCACCCCGGCCTGGGACATGCACGCCCAGCTCATCCTGGAGATCATGCACTCCGAGATGCAGAACCGCGACCTGGCCTGCGTGGTCTTCCGGGAGGCCCCGGGCAAGGGACCGGTCCTGGCCCTGGGCCGTGACGGGGACTGGCAGCCCCGGCAGACGCCGAACTGCCGACTGGAGCAGGGTGTTTGGGACGAGGTCGAACTGGAGGTGCGCGGGACCCGCCTCGGCTCCATCCGGGTGGGCGTCACCCCGCAGTTCCAGCAGGAAAGGCTTCTGGAGCGGTTCTGGGATTCCCTGGCGCGCATGGCCCTGCTGGAGATCCTCATCGTCCTGGGCCTCTACATCTACCTGCGCCGCGCCTTCATCGCCCCCCTGCTCGCCCTGGCGCGGACCGCGCGGCGCATCGCCCGCGACAAGGACTACAGCGTGCGCGCCGGAGGCCACCGCAACGACGAGATGGGGCAACTCGTCTCCAGCTTCAACGCCATGATCGGCGAGGTCCGGTCCCGGGAGCAGCGTCTCCAGTCACACAGCCAGTCCCTCGAACAGGAGGTGGCGCGCCGCACCCGGGACCTCTCCCGCCAGGCCGAGGAGCTGCAGGCCGCCAACGAGCGGCTGCGCGAGCTGGACGAGATGAAGTCCGCCATCATCACCTCGGTGTCGCACGAACTGCGCACCCCCCTGACCTCGGTCCTGGGCTTCGCCAAGATGGCCCGGAAGAACTTTCTCAAGCTCGTGCAGTCCGCGCCGCCCCTGGATGCGGACCACGAGCGCCGCGCCGAAACCATCAGCCAGAACCTGGGCATCATCGAGGAGGAAGGCCAGCGCCTGACCCGGCTCATCAACGACTTCCTGGAGCTGAGCCGGATCGAGTCCGGACGCATGGAGTGGCGGGAGATCGACACGGACCCGGGACAGGCCATCCGGCACGCCCTGCAGGCCGCTTCCGGGCAGCTGGCCGCCCGGCCGGAGATCACCCTCGCGGCCGACATCCCCGCGGACCTGCCCCGCATGCTCCTGGACCCGGACCGCTTCGAGCAGCTCCTGCTCAACCTCGTGAACAACGCGATGAAGTTCACCCCCGCCGGCGCAGTGCGGGTGTCGGCCCGGGCCGGCGACGGCGTGCTCCGCCTGTGCGTGGAGGACACCGGCATCGGCATCCGGCGCAACGACCTGGGCAAGGTCTTCGACACGTTCTTCCAGGCCCACAAGGTGTCCGAAACCGGGGAGAAGAGCCCCGGGACCGGGCTCGGCCTGGCCATCTGCCGCCAGATCGTGGAGCACTACGGCGGGGACATCTGGGTCGAGTCCGAACCCGGCCGGGGCAGCCGGTTCATCCTCGAACTGCCCCTCGCGCCGGAAACGGCGCAGGAGGGAGCGCCCTGAACCGGGCCGTCCCCCTGCGCAAAGGAGACCACGCCATGCAACGCGCCGCCGCCCTCCTCCTCGCCGCCGCCCTCCTGGCCGCCTTCCCGCCCTGTCTGGCGGCCCGGGCCGAGGCCCCCGGGCTCACGGTGGTCTACACCGAATGGTTCCCCTACACCTTCACCGAAAACGGCGCCGCCCGGGGATTCGAGATCGACATCCTGCGCGAGGTCCTGCAGGGCATGGGCCGGAAGGCCGAGTTCGTCGGATTCCCCTGGAAACGCTGCCTCGCCAGCCTGGCCGAAGGTCAGGCCGACGCCCTGGTGTCGCTCCTGCTGACCCCGGAGCGCGCGGAGTACACCCTCTATCCCGAAGAGCACATCAGCACCTCCCGCACGGTGCTCTTCACCGCCGCGGACAAGGCCGTGCCCTTTGCCGGCGACCTGGCCCACCTGCAGGGCCTCAAGATCGGGGTGATCCTCGGGTTCAGCTACGGCGAGGCCTTCGACAACGCCGAGTTCCTGGACAAGGAGCCGGCGGTGGACGTGAACATCCTCATCAACCGGGTGGTCAGCGGCCGCAACGACCTGGCGGCCGAGAACCAGGCCGTGGCCATGGCCTCGGCCGCCCGCCTGGGGGTGCGCGACAAGCTCCGCTTCCTGGAGCCGCCCATCCACACCCAGAAGCTCTATGTCGGGTTCTCCAAGGCCCGGGGCCACGAACGCCTGGCGGCGGAGTTCTCCAGGGCCCTGGCGGCGTTCAAGGCGTCGCCCCGCTACCGGGAGATCCTGCGCGCCTACGGCGTCGCCGATTGATCGGCGGCAGCCCAGAGCCCCGCCCATGGGAAACCGAACCGCCCGAGGAGACCGTCCCATGCCGTCGCCCCATCCGCTCCGCCTCGTCCTCTGGCTGCTCCTGGCCTGCCTCGCGGCCGCCCTCCCGGCCCATGCGCCGCAGGCCTCCGCCCAATCCCCGGCCGGCCCCCAGGCCGGCCGCTCGCCCAAGGTGGCCATGCTCACCTGGCGCGGCCCCACGGACGCGGAAACGGGGTTCAAGGCCGAGATGGCCCGCCTGGGCTATGCTCCGCAGTACCTGGAGGCGGACGCCGGCCAGGACCCGGCCCGCCTGGAGGCGAACATCAAGGAGTTGGCGCGGGAGGAGCCGGACCTGGTCTACACCTTCGGGACCACCGTGACCCTGGCCGCCCTGCGGACGTTCCGGGACCGGCCCGTGGTGTTCAGCATGGTCAGCAACCCGGACCGGACCGGGATCATGCAGGATCTCTCCGGCTCGGGCCGCAACGCGGCCGGGGCCACCCACGCGGTGGCCGAGTCCTCGCTCCTGAGCCTGCTCCTGGATCTGACCCAGGCCAGGACGGTGGGGGTCATCTTCAACCCGCGGGAGAAGAACTCCCAGGTGGCGGTGGAGCGGCTGCGCGGCCTGGCCGAACGGGCCGGAGTCCGGCTGGCGGAGCAGGAGATCGTTCCCGGCGAGGATATCCGCGCCGCCACCGAGGCGTTGGCGCACCATGGGATCGACGCGGCCATCCTGCCCTCGGACTCGTTCGTCGTGAGCCACGGCAGGGAGGTCGTGGCCCTGCTCAACGACCACCACATCCCCACGGTGGCCGCCGTGGAGCCCTTCGTTCTGGAGCACGGCGCGCTCATCGGCCTGGTGGCCCCCTACGAGGAGACCGGCCGGGAGGCGGCGCGGGTGGCGGACCGCATCCTGCATGGCGAGAACCCGGCCGCCATCCCCCTGGCCTACGTGCGGCCCCGCCACATCGTGAACCTGAAGACCGCGGAGCGCCTGGGCGTCGCCATCCCGGACTGGATCATCCAGGGCGCGGCCGCGGTCATCCGCTGAGCCGGGGCCGGGACTCCCGGCTTATTCCTCGTCCCGGCCCAGCAACCCGAACTTCTTGAGCTTGTACTGCAGGGTGCGGCGGCTGATGCCCAGGGCGTCGGCGGTCTTCTGGCGGTGGCCCGCGTGGGCGTCCAGGGCGGCCAGAAGGGCCTGGCGCTCGGCCTCCTCCAATGAAGGGGGCGAGGCCGCGGCCGGAGGCGCGGCCACGGCCGAAGCAGGGCCGCCCGGCCGCAGAGCGGCCAGGGCCGGGTCCGCCACCTGGGGCGGCAGGTCGTCGGGCCGCAGGGTGTCGGTGCGGGACAGGATGAGGGCGCGCTCCAGGGCGTTCTCCAGCTCCCGCACGTTGCCCGGCCAGGGGTAGCGCGACAGCGCCTCCAGGAAGCGCGGGGAGATGCGCGGCTCGGGCCGGCGGTTCTTGGCCGCCAGCCGGGCCAGCAGGTGCGCGGCCAGGAGCGGGATGTCCTCCGCCCGCTCGCGCAGGGGCGGGATGCGCACCTCCAGCACGTTCAGCCGGAAGAACAGGTCCTCGCGGAACCGGCCCGCCGCCACCTCCGCGGCCAGGTCCCGGTTGGTGGCGGCCAGGAGCCTCACGTCGGTGGGCGCCGGCCGCACCGAGCCCAGGGGCTCCACCACCCGCTCCTGGATGGCCCGCAGCAGCTTGGCCTGCAGGGACAGGGGCAGGTCGCCCACCTCGTCCAGGAACAGGGTGCCGCCGTGGGCCAACTGGAACCGGCCGGGCTTGTCCTTGGCCGCGCCGGTGAAGGCCCCCTTCACGTAGCCGAACAGCTCGCTCTCCAGGAGCTCCCCGGGCAGGGCCGCGCAGTTCACCTTGACCAGGGGAAAGTCCCGGCGCTGGCTGGCCAGGTGCAGGCCCTGGGCCACCAGCTCCTTGCCCGTGCCGCTCTCGCCCAGGATGAGCACCGTGGCCTCGCTGGGCCCGGCCTGCTCGATGAGATCCCGCACCCGCTGCGCGGCCGGGGACTGGCCGATGAACCCGGACGCGGCCCCGTCGCCGGCGAGGCGCTCGCGCAGCTCCCGGTTCTCCTTGAGGAGCAGGGTGTATTCGTAGGCCTTGCCCAGCACCGCGGCCAGCTCCTCGTTGTCCGCGGGCTTGCTGAGGTAGTCGAAGGCCCCCTGCTTCATGGCCTCCACGGCCGAGCCCACCGCCCCGTAGGCGGTGAGCATCACCACCGCGGCCCCGGGCGCGGCCCGTCGCACCAGGGGCAGGGCGGCAAGGCCGTCCATGCCCGGCATGCGCATGTCCAGGAGCACCACGTTGACCTCCCGGCCCAGGCCGCGGCCCAGCAGGTCCAGCGCCTCCTCGGCGCTGCCCGCCTCGCGCACCTCCCAGCCGGCCTCCCCGAGCACGGCCCGGGCCACCAGCCGCAGGGCGGGCTCGTCGTCCACCACCAGGACCGTGCGCCGGGTGTCGCCTTCGCTCTTTTCCCGCATGGGCATCGTCCAAACCAACCTGGTTGTTTTGTTATGAAGCGCCTGGCGGCGCATCCTGGTCGCCGCCGGGCAGCACGAGCCGGACCGTGGCGCCCGCGCCGGGCGCGGATGCGATCTCCAGGGTCCCGCCGTGGTCGCGAACGATCTTGAGCACCATGGGCAGGCCCAGGCCGGTGCCCTTCTTCTTGGTGGTGGAGAACGGCTCCAGGGCCTGCTCCCGCTCGGCCTCGTCCATGCCCCGGCCGGTGTCGGCCACGGCCAGCTCGATGCGGCCGTCGGCCAGGGGCCGGGAGGTGAGAGAGATCTCGCCGCCGGCGTCGGGCAGGGCGTCCAGGCTGTTGATGAGCAGGTTCAGCAGGGCCTGCTTGAGCAGGTCCGGGTCGGCCTGCACCCGGTCCGCCGCGAACTCCGCGCGCAGGCGCGCGGCCTTGCGGCCGAGGTCCAGGGCCAGCAGGGTCTCCAATTCCCGGGCCAGGGACGCCAGGTCCACGGGCCGGCGCTCCGGGGTGCGCGGCCGGGAGAGGTAGAGCAGGTCGCCCACCACCTTGTCCAGCCGGTCCGCCTCCCGGACCATGGTGGCGGCGTAGTCCTCCTCGGGCTTCTGGCCCTTGAGCTTGCCCGCGAAGAACTGGGCGAAGCCGCGCAGGGCCGAGAGCGGGTTTCGGATCTCGTGGGCCAGGCCCGCGGCCAGGCGGCCGATGGCCGCCAGCTTGCGCGCCTCCTCCAGGTCGCGCTCCAGGGCGGCGATGGGGGTGCGGTCGCGCAGGAGCACCAGGCGCTCGAAGCCGGCCTCGCCGCCCTCCCCGGGCTCCCCGGACTCCCGGGCCTCCCGCACCGGCAGGCAGAGCACCTCCAGGCTGCGGCCGGCGTGCTCGGCCTGGACCCAGCCCGTGCCGTGCGCGCTGTCCATGGCCTGCTGGAGCACCGGCAGGTCCTCGCAGCGGGCGCCCACCAGGCCGCCGTCTCCGGGGCCGGCCTTGCCGCCCCCGTCCCCGAGGATGCCGCGGGCCGCGGGGTTGGCCGCGCTGATGCGGCCCTCGGGATCCACGGTGAGCAGGCCGTCGGGCATGGAGTCCAGCAGCCTGGAGTGGAAGCGCTCCAGGTGGCGCAGGGCGCGGTCGCGCTCCCGGCGGCGCAGGGTGGCGTAGCCCAGCCCCAGGAGCAGGGCGGCCGAGACCAGGAGGTAGCCGGTCTGGAGCAGGGCCGCCCGGCGGTAGGTGCGGAACTGGGCCATGTGCCGGCTGGCGTTGACGCCCACCACCAGCACCGGAGCGTCGCCCTGGGGCCCCGGGCAGTCCGCCTGTCCGGCCCCCGCGTCGGGCAGGCAGAGGACCGCCAGGCCTGCCCGCACCCGGCCCGCGGCCACGTAGACGTCCTTGCCGGCCGCGGCGAACAGGCCGCTCCACTCCCCCATCTCGTCCAGGGCGCGCAGGTCGGCGGGCTCAAGGCTGAAGCCCGGAACGCCGCCCGCGGAGGAGGAGACCATGACCGAGCCGTCGGGCGCGTACATGGCGATGTAGACAATGTCCTCGCTCTCGGTCAGGTCCCGGAACATCTCCTGCACCCGGGCCCGGGCGGCCTCGTGGTCGAAGGCCTGCCCGCCCGGCTCGGCTCCCGGCCCCGGGCCGCGGCCCTGGCCCATGCCGCCCCCCGGCCCCCGGCCCGGGCCGCCGTGCATGCGGCCCATGAACCGGGAGCGCAGCTCGCGCACGAGGTTGCCCTCCACCCCGCGCAGGATGACCCGGGAGGCGAGGTCCAGGTGCTCGCGCACCGTGGCCTCCTGCCGCCGGACGTTCTGCCAGGTGAGGAAGGACAGCCCCGCCCCCAGGAAGACCAGGGTCAGGGCGCCGATGAGCAGGAGGTTGGTGTGGGGCGGACGGGAGCGGATGTCCATGCGATGTGGTGTAGCAGGGTTTGTGCCAATATTTTATTCCATGATTTCAGCGAGAAACGCCCCAGAGGCCGGGACATGTGCAAATTTGAGTACAGCACGCCCGGCCGCGATGTGCAAGGTTTTTCACATCAGCGCCCCGGCCCGGAAAGGTTGCGTCCCGGCCCGTGGGGGATCGGGCCGGGACGCGCATCAGGAGGCGAGGCAGTTGAGGAGGGGCTCTATGTGATCCTGCGGCGGGATTCGCCGTCAGGCGGTTTCTGGGGCCCGGGGTCCCAGGCAAGACCCCGGGCCGTCTCAGGAGGGTGGCGCGGAAAACTCTCGCTAGTTGGCCTTGTCGTCAGCGTCGGGCGCGCCCCAGGCCGGGCAGTTGCCGGGGCCGAAGCCGCGGCCCATCATGCCGCCCATCATGCCGCGGCCGCCGCCGCAGCCGGCGCCGGCGAACCCGCCGCAGCCGGCGCCGCCGCCGCGGATGCCGAAGTCCTTGGCCAGCTTGGCCCGGAAGGCGGTCTGCTCGGCGAAGATCGCGCCGCGCAGGTCGTTGGCCTCCTTGGTCAGGGCGGCGACCTTCTTGGCGTCGGGAGCGGCCTTGGCCAGTTCGGCCTCCAGCTCCAGGTTCTTGGCGTAAAGGTCCTGGCCCACCGCCGCGGCCTTCTTGGCGAACTCCGCATAGGCGGTCTTGAGCGCGGCCTGCTGCTCCTCGGTGAGTTCGGCGCCGTAGCCGTAGCCCGCCGGGCAGCCGAAGCCGCCGCGGCCGGGGCCGGGGCCGTAGCCGGGGCCGGCGAAGGCTGTCGCGGACGCGGCCAGCAGGGCCGCCACGGCGAGGGAGGTGAGGAGGGTTCTGGTCTTCATGGGTCTATCTCCTTGGCGTATTTGGACAGGGACGTGTTCCCCGTTCGCCCTGACTAAAGCATACGCCGTGCCAAACAACAAAACCACGGAATTTCGAGCAATTATCAAAAACATCCCACCCCGCCGCGACCCTGGAGGTGCAGCCCGTGCACAGAAACGCCTGCACACGGTGCAAGGGATTGCACATGTCCCGCATTGCCGACATCCCGGAAATGCGCTAGGCCCCGCCCATGGCCGAGATCGTCATCGCCCCGGGACGTGAGAAGTCCCTGCTGCGCCGCCATCCGTGGGTCTTTTCCGGCGCGGTCGCCAGGCTGGAGGGCCGGGCCCGGCCCGGGGACACCGTGGACGTGGTCTCGGCCAAGGGCCGCTGGCTGGGCCGGGGCGCCTTTTCCCCGGAGTCCAACATCCGGGTGCGCATCTGGACCTTCGACCAGAAGGAGGCCATCGACGCGGCCTTCTTCCGCCGCCGCCTGGAGCGCGCCCTGGCCGCCCGCGACCTGCCCGGGGCGCCCCCGGCGGCGCGGCGGCTGGTGGCGGCGGAGGCCGACGGCCTGCCCGGGCTCATCGCGGACCGCTACGCGGACTTCGCGGTGTGCCAGTTCCTGGCTGCGGGCGTGGAGCGGTTCAAGGCCGAGATCGCGGACGCGCTCCTGGACCTGACCGGCTGCGCCGGAATCTACGAGCGCTCCGACGCCGACGTCCGGGAGAAGGAGGGCCTCACCCCGCTCGCCGGCGTGCTGCGCGGGGTCGAGCCCCCGGACCTGGTGGAGATCGAGGAGGGGCCGGCCCGCTTCCTGGTGGACGTGCGCGCCGGGCACAAGACCGGGTTCTACCTGGACCAGCGCGACAACCGCCGGCTGGTGGCGGCCCACGCCGCAGGCCGGCGGGTGCTCAACTGCTTCGCCTACACCGGGGGCTTCGGCGTGGCCGCGGCCCTGGGCGGGGCGGCCAGCGTCACCCACCTGGAGACCTCGGCCGCGGCCCTGGACCTGGCCCGCCGGAACGCCGCGCTCAACCACGTGGAGCACGTGCCCGCGCAGTACCTGGAGGCCGACGCCTTCGCCAAGCTGCGCGAACTGCGCGACGCGGGCGAACGTTTCGACCTCGTGGTGCTCGACCCGCCCAAGTTCGCGGACTCCAAGGCCGCCCTGGAGCGCGCCTGCCGCGGCTACAAGGACGTGAACCTCTCGGCCGCCCGGCTGCTCGCCCCCGGCGGCCTGCTCTTCACCTTCTCCTGCTCCGGGCTCATGGAGCCGGACCTGTTCCAGAAGGTGGTGGCCGACGCCTTCCTGGACGCCGGCCGCGACGCCCTCATCCTGGCCCGCCTCTCCCAGGCCCCGGACCACCCGGCGGCCGCGGCCTTTCCCGAAGGGTCCTACCTCAAGGGCCTGCTCCTGCGCGTCTCCTGATCCTCTTCTTTTTCCGTTTTTCCTTGACGCAGCGTGAAAACATGTTATTAGGAATGAATATGATTATCTTTTATGCCGACCAACCGAAAAACACCCATAAGGAGACGACAATGCGCTGCGAAACCGACGTGAAACCCGCCCACCATCCGGTCATCGAACACGCCCGCGTGGGCAGGGAAGTGAAGAACTTCACCATGGATACCTACGACCCGACCGAGGGCTTCTTCGGCACGGTGAGCCTGGAGGAGATCAGGAAGGCCGGCAAATGGACCGTGCTCTTCTTCTATCCTGCGGACTTCACCTTCGTGTGCCCCACCGAACTGGCCGACCTGGCCGGGAAGCACCCGGAGCTGGCCGCCGCGGGCGTGGAGGTCGTCTCCGTGTCCACGGACACCAAGTTCGTGCACATGGCCTGGAAACAGGACGAGAAGCTGCTGGAGAAGGTCCGCTACAAGATGGCCGCCGACCCCAACGGCGCGGTGTCCCGCTACTTCGGGGTCTACGACTGCGCCTCCGGCCTGGCCCTGCGCGGCACCTTCATCATCAACCCCGAGGGCGTGCTGGTCTCCTCGGAGGTCAACTTCTACAACGTGGGCCGCAACGCCGAGGAGCTGGCGCGCAAGATGAAGGCCAACATCTACCTCAAGGACCACCCGGCCGAGGCCTGCCCGGCCAGATGGACTCCCGGGGACAAGACCCTCACCCCCGGCGAGAAGCTGGTGGGCAAGGTCTACGAGGCCCTGAATTCCTAGCCTCCCGTCCCGCCTTCTGCTACAAGGAACGGGCCTCCCGGCGACGGGAGGCCCGTTTTTCGTGACCGGAAACCCCAAGGATGCAGCCCATGCGCCGAGCCCCGGCCCTTCTCGCCCTGGCCCTGGCCGTCCTGCTCGCGGCGCGGCCCGCGGAGGCCTGGGAGTTCTCGCCCGAGCAGCTCAAGATCTACGAGGAGTTCACCCGCGGCGACCTGGTCCGGGAGAACCCGCCGGCCCTGGACCGCCCCCAGTTCATCCCGGCCGCGGACGCGTCCCTGTACCTGGACCGGTCCGAGGCGGTGTTCGTGCTGGAGAACCCGCCCGACAACGGCCAGCCCCTGGTCTTCCCCCAGAAGGTCCTGGTCCACCACGGGGTGTGCAACCTGCGCCTGGGCGGCGCCCGGCTGTCCGTGACCTACAGCCCGCTCGCGGGCGCGGCGGCCTGCTGGCTGGGCAAGGCGGACGTATTCGACACCACCTTCGGCCCCACCGGCCGGATCCTCAACTCGGTCATGCTCATGTACGACCGCTCCACCCTGAGCACCTGGATCCAGCACACCGGCATCGCCATCAAGGGCAAGCTGGCGGGCCAGGAGCTCGCCGGCCTGCCCCTGCTGTGGACCACCTGGCGGAACGCCTTCGCCGCCTTTCCCCAGGCCCGGGTCCTGTCCCGCCAGACCGGGTTCAAGCGGGACTACGGCCGCGACCCCTACGGCTCCTACCAGAAACCCGGAACCTATTACGACACCGGCGGTTCGTACTTCCCCCTGACCAACGTGAACCTCTCCCTGCCGGCCAAGGCCCGCATCCTCGGGGTGCGCTCGGAAAAGGCCACGGTGGCCATCGTGCTGGACGCGGTGCGCGAGGCCAGGGCCGCCAACGTGCCCTTCGGCCTCACCCCCCTGGCCGCGTTCTGGGACCCGGACCTGGAGACCGCCCGGGTCTACTCCGCGGCCCTGGACGGAGACACCCTGCACTTCACGGTGCAGGGCGCGGCCATCCTGGACCAGGAGACCCGCTCCACCTGGGACGTGCGCGGCCGCTGCACCGAGGGCCGCCTGCGCGGCAGGAGCCTCGCCCCGGTCATCGCGGTCCCCTCCATGTGGTTCGCCTGGACCGCGTTCTTCCCGCGGACCATGGTGTTCGAGTAGCTCCCCGGCGGCCCCGCGCCCTGGCCGGGTCCTGCCGCGGCTCCCCGCGGGTCAGCTCGGCTTGCGCCGCAGCGCGAAGGGCGCCGGTCTCTGGGCCGAGGTCGAATCGGACCTGGAGGCCGGCCACTGGGGAACGGGATAGACAACCGTATTGGGCAGGCCCAGGAGGCGGACGGTCTGGTAGGCGGCGTCCTCCAGCTCCCCGGGAACCACCAGGACAAAAACCGCCCGCTTCTCGACGGCGTATTGGGAAAAGGCGGCCATCCGGGCATGGGCGGCGTCGCCGCCCAGGGACCCCCGGGTTTCCACCCCGAAAATGTAGAGGGTTTCCTCCAGGACCCCGGTCAGGTCCGGAACCTGGCCACGGATCGCCACCGGCCCGCGCCCCTCGGGGGCGTGCTTCATCCTGATCTCGGAGAACCGCCAGGTCTTGAGCTTGGCGCAGGTCCTGGCCACAAGGGTCTGGTAGGCTTCGTTGGGGCCTTTCGCTCTCGACATCCCCGCATTCTCCCGATCCGCTCCGCCGTTCACGCCAGTCACGGGCATCGCCGCAGCCGCATTGCGCCGGGCGCGCCCTCCCGTCGACCCCGAGCCGACAGCCGCCCGGGGCCTTTCCTATTCCCTTCCGCCAGGAGGCCCGGGCGCAGCCGCTGCGCCCCCGGCCTTTCGCAGCCGGAGGATCTCCTCCTTGAGCTTTGCTATGATCACGTCGGATTCGCGCAGGCGTTCGGCGAGTTTCTCGGCGAAGACCCGGTACAGGATGCTGTGGAACTTCCCCAGGCTGTCGTCCTTGAGGGACCCCACGAGCCGGGCCGCCAAGGCCAGGCAGGTCGTGTCCTTGACCGCGATGACGGCGGCAGGGGCCGGCGAGCCGTCGATGACGGCCTCCTCCCCGAACACGTCCCCGCGGCGCTGCATCTGGAAGAGGGAGACTCCCCGCTTCACGGCCTTGACATGGCCGCTGATGATGAAAAAGGCGTGGCTGCCGATGGCGCCTTCCTTGATGATGGCGTCGCCGGCCTTGAACTGCTTCACGATGCAGGCCGGGAGCAGGTGGGCCTTGATCTCCGCTTCGCTGAAGAGCCGGAACGTGTCTATGGACTTGAGCCGCTTCGTCAACAGGTCGAGCTGCTTCTCGACCATCCTCTCCTTCACTTCCTTCGGGCACGGGGCCTGGACGCCCTCTTCGGCAGGGGGGGCCTGCCCGGCGGGCGCGGCCTGGTCCGGCGCGCCTAGCTCCGGAGGAGCCTGTCCGGCCGGACGGCCGTCGGCCGCCGGGGCAGGGGAAGGCTTTTCGGCGGGCGGGGCCGTCGGCTGTCGGCCAGAGGGCTGCTCTTCAGTCATGGCTTTCTCCAGATCTGGCGGCGTCCGTTCGTGAGTCCAGATGGAAGATTACAGGAAAATGGCCGGACTTCAACCGGCGCAAGAAATATTCCCTGAATTCCGTGAAGGGATTCAGTCCAACGGCCTCGCACCGGCCCGCCTCCGGCCGGCCCACCCCATGCTGCGAACGCCGGTGTCGCGCCGCCGGGCACAGGGACGGGGAGCCCCGGGCGGAGATCCCGCCCCGGGATGCGGCTTCGGGCGCGCGGAGCGGACCCGCCCGCCGGAGCGACGGCAAGAGTTGCGGAATGGATGCGCTGGTGCAGGAAGCCCCGGCCCGGCCTTACGACCAGTGGTGCTTCTTGCCGGTCATGGAGGTGATGCCGATGCGCACCACCGCGGCCTTGTCGAGGATTTCTGGGGGGTAGGAGAGTTCTCCGGCAAAGCCGTGGCTGCGCATGATCACGTCCAGGCCGTGCGCCTTCCGGGCGGAGTCCAGCACCACCTCGGCCGTGCCGAACCCGATCACGCTGCGGAAGCGGGTGGACCAGTCGCAGGGCTTGTCGCCCGTGACCAGTGACCAGTCGTCCTCCACCTCGAAGCACACCCGGGGATTGGCGGCCATGAGGTCCATCTTGAAGCCCGCCGGCGAGGAGTGGAGCCAGATGCTCCCGGGCTCGTACCCGAAGTTCACCGGCACCACGTAGGGCCACTGCCCGTCGGTGAGGCCCAGGCGCATGACCCGCGCCCGGGCGAGCACCTCCTCCATCTCCGCCAGGTCGGTGATCTCCCGCCCGGGCTTGCGGGAGGGGGGAGTCTTCATGCGTTCGCCTCCTCGGCCATGCGGTCCAGGAGCTGGGCCAGCAGCCGGTGGGCCTGTTCGGCGTTGTGCAGGCCGGCGCGCAACTGGTCGGGCTGCTGGATGTAGGGTCCCTCCACCAGTTCGCTCCCACAGTTGGCCATCAGTTGCTCCAGGCTCCGGGCCGTGGCCTCCAGGTGGAACTGCAGCCCCACCACCCGGTCGCCCAGGGCGAAACCCTGGTTGTGGCAGGCCTCGCTCTCGGCCACCCGCACCGCGCCCGGCGGAATGGAGAAGGTCTCCCCGTGCCAGTGGAACGCGGTGTAGTCCAGGGGGAACCGCTTGAACAGCCGGCGCCCCAGGGCCTCGGGCGTGGAGCGCACCGGCAGCCAGCCGATCTCCTTGTGCACCACCTGGCGTATCGAGCCCCCCAGCACGTCGGCCAGGAGCTGCGCGCCCAGGCAGACTCCGAGCACCACCTTGTCCGCATCCAGGGCCTGGCGCAGGAAGCGCTTCTCCTGTTCCAGCCACGGGTGTTCCTGGTGCTCGTAAACGTTCATGGGCCCGCCCATGACCATCAGGAAGTCGAACGCCGCCATCTCGGGCAAGGGGTCTCCGGCAAACAGGCGGGAGACGGCGACCGCATGGCCGCGGGCCGCAGCCCAGTCGGCGATGCCCGCCGCGTCTTCGAATTCCACGTGTTGCAGAACCTGAACGCGCATGCGCACCTCGAAAGGTATTCGACCTCTCCGAGTGTGTACCATATCTGGAGGATACGCAATCGTCTTCTGCAGGGGCGTTTACACCCCTGGCCGGACGCGATACCAGCCCCCCATGGAGAGCGCCGCACCCCTTCTCTCGGTGGTCGTGCCCGCCCTGCACGAGGCCGCGACCATCGGCCCGGCCCTGGAGCGCCTGGCCGCTCTCCCCGCGCCCTGGCCCGTGGAGATCCTGGTGGTGGACGGCGACCCCGCGCGCCGGGACACCCTGGCCGCCGCCGCCCGGCCCGGGGTGCGCACCCTGGCCTCCCCTCCGGGCCGGGGCCGGCAGATGAACGCCGGCGCGGCCGCAGCCCGCGGCCAGGCCCTGCTCTTCCTGCACGCGGACACCACCCTGCCGGAAACCGCCTTCGCCCGGGTGGCCGAAGTCCTGGACGAACCGGCCCTGGCCGGCGGAGCCTTCGGCCTGGGCTTCGCCTCCCCCCGCCTGGCCCTGCGCCTCCTGGCCCGGGCCGGCGACCTGCGCAACCGCCTCACCCGCACCCCCTACGGCGACCAGGCCATCTTCCTGCGCCGCAGCGCATTCGAGGCCCTGGGCGGCTTCGCGGACATCCCCATCATGGAGGACGTGGACCTCATGCGCCGCGCCAAGGCTCGCGGCATGCGCATCCGCATCCTGCCCGAGCGGGTGGCCACCTCGCCCCGACGCTACGAGGCCGAGGGCCTGCTCCGCGCCGTGCTGCGCAACGCGCTCCTGCGCCTGCGCTTCGCCCTGGGCGCGGACCCCGCCCGCCTGGCCCGGCTCTACCCGCCGCGGGTTCCCGGAGACCGGCCGTGACCGCGCGCCTGGGCCTGCTGCTCAAGTTCCCCATCCCCGGCCAGGTCAAGACCCGCCTGGGCCTGGCCATCGGCTTCCGGCCGGCGGCCGAACTCTACGCCGCCTGCGTGGCCGACGAGATGCACGCCGCGGCCCGCGCCCGGGTGCCGGTCACTGTCCTCCACATGGACGACGCGCCGGCCGACCGCTACCGCTGCTGGCTCGGCGCGGACCTCCCCATGCTGCCCCAGCGCGGCGCGGACCTGGGCGAACGCATGCTCAACGCCTGCGCCGACCTCTTCGCCGCCGGGGCCCGCTGCGTCATGCTCGCGGGCGGTGACATCCCGGAGCTCGCGCCCCCGGACCTGGTCAGGGCCGCGACCGCGGCCGACCTGCACGGCCTGGCCCTGGCCCCGGCCGGCGACGGCGGCTACTCCCTGATCGCCGCGCGCAACGACTCCCCGCTCCCGGACATCTTCACGGCCATGCCCTGGAGCACCCCCCGGGTCCTGCCCCTCACCCTGGAGCGCCTCCAGGCCGCGGGCCGGACCCACGCCCTGCTCCCCCTGCTCCCGGACCTGGACACCCGGGACGACCTGGCCGCCCTCTGGGCCCGCCTGCGCCGCACCCCCTACCCCCCCGGCCGCACCGCGGCCTGGCTCGCGGACAACGCGCAGCGCCTCGGGCTGGAGTAGCCCGGGAGGGCGCGGAAACCGATGGGGATTCTCAAGGGCCGTCGGCCCTTGAGCCCCCCGGGAGGGCGAAGGGTCTCCCGCGCCGGCGCAGAGCCCCGCGGCCGAGCAGCGGAGAATCCTGGGCGCGCCATGGACACCGTGCGGCCGACAGGCTATGTTGAAACGGATTATCCCCGGCTGGGGGCAGGAAATACGGACGGTTGGCGGGTTTGCTGCGATGCTTGACGTTTCCCGCCGTCATCCCTATGAATGGCTCCTTTTTCGCGCTCCCGCCCCCGGGCGGAAAACCGGCGCCGAGGATCGACGAGTGGCCAAGAAGAAGAACGGCTCCCCCCTGGAGCGCTGGACCGTGGAGCAGTCCTCGGAAACCTACGGCATCCGCAACTGGGGCGCTGGCTATTTCGACGTGTCCGAATCGGGGGACGTGGTCATCACGCCCATCCTGGGCAACAAGGACGTGAAGGTGCCCATCCCGGACATCATCTCCGGGATCAAGGACCGCGGCCTGGAAATGCCCGTGCTCCTGCGCATCGAGAACATCCTCGACTCCCAGATCTCCCATCTGCACGAATCCTTCCGCAAGGCCATCGAAACCCTGGGCTACCGGGGCGAATTCCGCGGGGTCTACCCCATCAAGGTCAACCAGCAGCAGCAGGTGCTGGAGGAGGTCACCAAGTTCGGCTCGCGCTACCACCACGGCCTGGAGGCCGGGTCCAAGGCCGAACTCATCGCCGCCCTGGCCATGCTGCGCGACCCCGAGGCCCTGCTCGTCTGCAACGGCTACAAGGACCGCACCTTCATCGACCTGGGCCTGTACGCCTGCAAGATGGGCTTCAAGTGCTTCTTCGTGGTGGAGATGCCCGCCGAGCTGGACCTCATCCTGCAGCGCTCCCGCGCCCTGGACATCAAGCCCCTGCTCGGGGTGCGCCTCAAGCTCTCCTCCAAGGCCGGCGGCCACTGGGTCGAGTCCGGCGGCGACCGCTCCATCTTCGGCCTGTCCACCTCCCAGGTGGTGGACGTGGTGGACCGGCTGCGCCAGGAGAACATGCTCGACTGCCTGAAGCTGCTCCACTACCACCTGGGCTCCCAGATCCCCAACATCCGCGACATCCGCTCCGCCCTGCTGGAGGCCACCCGCTTCTACGCCGGCCTGGTGGACGAGGGCGCGCCCATGGGCTACCTGGACCTGGGCGGCGGCCTGGCCGTGGACTACGACGGCTCCCACACCAACTTCACCAACTCCCGCAACTACTCCCTGGAGGAGTACTGCACCGACGTGGTGGAGGCGGTCATGGCCACCATGGACGAGCGGGAGATCCCCCACCCCACCATCGTCACCGAGTCCGGCCGCGCCCTGGTGGCCTACTACTCGGTGCTGCTCTTCAACGTGCTGGACGTGACCAAGTTCGAGGCCGACCCCCTGCCCGCCTCCCTGGCCGAGGACGATCCCGACGTGCTGCACAACCTCCTGGCCGCGGCCAAGAGCCTGTCCCTGCGCAACGTGCAGGAGTGCTTCAACGACGCCCTCTACTACCGCGACGAGGCGCGCCAGCTCTTCAAGGTGGGCCAGATCACCCTGCGCCAGCGCTCCCGGGCCGAGAACATGTTCTGGCGCATCGTGCAGGACATCGCCCGCATCACTCGCGACCTCAAGCGGGTGCCGCACGACCTCATGGACATCGACGTGGCCCTGGCCGACATCTACTACTGCAATTTCAGCGTGTTCCAGTCCGTGCCCGACGCCTGGGCCATCGACCAGCTCTTCCCGGTCATGCCCGTGCACCGGCTCAAGGAAGAGCCCAAGCGCCTGGCCGTGCTCGCGGACATCACCTGCGACTGCGACGGCAAGATCGACCGCTTCATCGACCCGCACGGCCTGGGCCGCGCCCTGCCCCTGCACGACTACCGCGAGGCCGAGGAATACTACCTGGGCGTGTTCCTGGTGGGCGCGTACCAGGAGACCCTGGGCGACCTGCACAACCTGCTCGGCGACACCAACGTGGTCACCATCCGGGTGGACCCGGACGGCGACTACGACTTCGTGCGCGAGGTGGAGGGCGACAGCGTGGGCGACGTGCTCTCCTACGTGGAGTACGACCCCAAGACCCTGCTCGCCCAGTTCCGCAACACCGCGGAGCGCGCCGTGCGCCGCGGCCGCATCACGGCCAACGACCGCAGCGAGATCCTGCGCATGTTCAAGTCGGGCATGCGCGGCTACACCTATTTCAAGGATTAGTTCACCGTCCCCCAAGGAGGCATGCCATGGCCAGAGTGCTCATCATCGGAGCGGGCGGCGTCAGCCAGGTAGCGGTCCACAAGATCGCCGCGGCCCCCGAGGTCTTCACCGACATCTGCCTGGCGTCCCGCACCAAGGCCAAGTGCGACAAGATAGCGGCCATGCTGCCCCGGCCCATCCGCACGGCCCAGGTGGACGCCGACGACGTCAAGCAGACCGTGGCGCTCATCCGCGACTTCAAGCCGGACCTGCTGGTGAACCTGGCCCTGCCCTACCAGGACCTGCACCTCATGGACGCCTGCCTGGAGACCGGGGTCCACTACCTGGACACCGCCAACTACGAACCCCTGGACGTGGCCAAGTTCGAGTACTCCTGGCAGTGGGCCTACCAGGAGCGGTTCCGGGAGCGCGGCATCATGGCCCTGCTCGGCTCGGGCTTCGACCCCGGGGTGACCAACGTGTTCACCGCCTACGCGGCCAAGCACCACTTCGACCGCATCACCCACCTGGACATCCTGGACTGCAACGCCGGCGACCACGGCCAGCCCTTCGCCACCAACTTCAATCCCGAGATCAACATCCGGGAGGTCACGGCCAAGGGACGCTACTGGGAGAACGGCCAGTGGGTGGAGACCGAGCCCATGGAGAAGTCGCGCTCCTACGACTTCCCCGCGGGCATCGGCAAGAAGAAGCTCTACCTGCTCTACCACGAGGAGTTGGAGTCGCTCACCAGGCACTTCCCGACCCTCAAGCGCGCCCGGTTCTGGATGACCTTCTCGGACAACTACCTGAAGCACCTCGAGGTGCTCCAGAACGTGGGCATGACCCGCATCGACCCGGTGCGCTTCCAGGGCCAGGACGTCATCCCCATCCAGTTCCTCAAGGCCCTGCTGCCCGACCCGGCCTCCCTGGGCCCCCTCACCAAGGGCAAGACCTGCATCGGCTGCTGGGTCCGGGGGATCAAGGACGGCAAGAAGCGGGCCTACCACGTGTACAACGTGTGCGACCACCAGGAGGCCTACCGGGAGACCGGCGCCCAGGCCATCTCCTACACCACCGGCGTGCCGGCCATGATCGGGGCCATGCTCATGGCCACCGGCAAGTGGATGCAGCCGGGCGTGTGGAACATGGAGCAGATGGACCCCGACCCGTTCATGGCCGAGCTGAACAAGCGCGGGCTCCCGTGGGTCGAGAACTTCTCCTAGCAGGCCGTTGAAAATCCCGCGATGGTTACACTCTCTATATCCGTAAGACTCGAAGCCTCGTCTAACGGCTATAGGGCCACGTTGCTTCGACCACGTCAAACCCTCACGCATGTCGAATACGCTTCGGCCTTGACGCGCTCTCGCGCCTTGCCCTCGCGGTTTTTGAACGGCCTGCAAGAAGGGGAGGACGCGCCATGCTCCTAGGCCTGGACCTGGCCGCGGTCCCGACCCCCGCCTACGTGGTGGACGAGGCCGCGCTCCGGGACAACCTGGCCGTGCTGGACCGGGTGCGGCAGCGCACCGGCTGCCGCATCCTGCTGGCGCTCAAGGCCTTCGCCATGTGGCGGACCTTCCCGCTGCTGCGCACCGCCCTGGACGGGGTCTGCGCCTCGTCGGTCCACGAGGCGCGCCTGGGCCGGGAGGACTTCGGCGGCGAGGTGCACGCCTTCGCCGCGGCCTTTTCCGAGGACGACGTCCGGGAGATGGCCGGCCTGGCCGACCACCTGGTGTTCAACTCCTTCTCCCAGCACGACCGCTTCGCCCCGCTCCTGCGCGAACTGGCCCCGGGCGTGGGCCTGGGCCTGCGGGTGAATCCCGAGCACTCCGAGGGGCACACCCCGCTCTACGACCCCTGCTCGCCGGGCTCCCGCCTGGGCATCACCCGCCGCCACTTCGCGGGCCGCGACCTCGCCGGAATCTCCGGCCTGCACTTCCACACCCTGTGCGAGCAGAACGCCGACTGCCTGGAGCGCACCCTGGCCGCGTTCGAGCGCGGCTTCGGGGAGTTCGTCCCCGGCCTGGAGTACGTGAACTTCGGCGGCGGGCACCACATCACCCGGGACGACTACGACATCGACCTGCTCTGCCGCCTCATCCGCGACTTCAAGACGAAGTACGGGGTGCAGGTCTACCTGGAGCCGGGCGAGGCCGTGGCCCTGAACGCCGGCGTGCTGGTGGCCACGGTGCTGGACCTGACCGAGAACGACATGCCCATCGCCATCATGGACGCGGCCGTGCCCTGCCACATGCCGGACTGCATCGAGATGCCCTACCGGCCCAACATCGTGGGCGCGGGCAAGCCGGGCGAGAAGAAGCACGCCTACCGCATCGGCGGCCCCTCCTGCCTGGCCGGCGACGTGGCCGGGGAATACAGCTTCGACGAGCCGCTGGAGATCGGGTCCAAGCTGGTCTTCACCGACATGGCCCACTACACCATGGTCAAGACCAACACCTTCAACGGCGTCAACCTCCCCTCCATCTGCCTCTGGCGGCCCGACCCCGGCGAACTGGAGATCGTGCGCACCTTCGGCTACGCGGATTTCCGCGACAGGCTGTCGTAGGAGGAAGAGGCTTCCCTCCGGGGGCCAAAGGGCCGTCGGCCCTTTGGAATCCCCATCGGTTTCCGCGCCTCTCCCGGGCGGCCCCGGCTGCCGGCCGGGCAGGGCGTCGCCACGCCGACAGGGTCAAGGGCCTTAGGCCCTTGCGGGGGGATGCAAGGGGGCGAGGAGCCCCCTTGCCGGGGTCCGGGGCGGCGCCCCGGTCCGGCCCTCCCGGGGCCGCCGCCTTCGCCGGATCGCGTCAACCCCCATTTCGCGTCTCTTTTCGTCCCTTTTCAGGTCTTTTGTAGGCATTTTTCGACTGTCCGGCTCGACCGGGTGGCGCGGCGCGGCCAGCCCCTGGAGAAGCGCGCGGGAGGCGAGGCGATCGAGAGCTTCCGCTGGCTGGACCTGGTGCGCCTGGCCGAGTACCGGTCCCTGGACAAGGGCTACCGGCTGGCGTTCCATTACC
>JBFMHA010000065.1:0-21085 GCA_040753075.1 Thermodesulfobacteriota bacterium | reverse complement strand
AGCCCCCTCTTTTTCAAAAGAGGGGGCTCCCCTCCCCTCTCGCCCGCCCTACTCGTCCCGCAGGCGCGGGTCGAGCTTGTCGCGCAGGGCCTCGCCCAGGAGGTTGTAGCCCAGCACCGTGACCAGGATGGCCAGGCCGGGGAAGGTGGACATCCAGGGGGCGATCTCCAGCACGTCCTTGCCGGACATGAGGATGTTGCCCCAGCTCGGGGTGGGCGGCTGCACGCCCAGGCCCAGGAAGGACAGGGAGGACTCCACCAGGATGGCCCCGGCCACGCCCAGGGTGGCGGAGACCAGCACCGGGGCCAGGGCGTTGGGCAGGATGTGCGCGAACATGATGCGCAGGGGGCCGGCCCCGGCCAGCCTGGCCGCGGCCACGAAGTCGCGGCGGCGCAGGGAGAGCGTCTCGGCGCGCACCAGCCGGGCCACGCCCATCCAGGAGGTGAGCCCGATCACCGCCATGATGTTGGTGAGCGAGGGCTCCAGGAAGGCGATGACCGCCAGGATGAGGAAGAAGGACGGGAAGCAGAGCATGATGTCCACGAAGCGCATGACCAGCTCGTCCACGATCCCGCCGAAGTAGCCCGCGGCCAGGCCCAGGGCGACGCCGATGGCCGCGGACAGGCCCACGGCCACGAACCCGACCCACAGCGACACCCGGCCGCCGTAGAGCATCCGGGAGAGGATGTCCCGGCCCAGGGTGTCGGTGCCCAGGGGATGGGCCAGGGAGGGCGGCCGCAGGATGTTGTTCACGTCCAGGTGGGCGGGGTCGAAGGGCGCGAGCCAGGGGGCCAGGACCGCGGCCAGGGACATGAAGAGCACGATGCCCGCGCCGGCGAAGAGCATGGCGTTGCGCGAGAGCAGGCGGCGCGCCAGGGCGGAGGGGAAGAGCCTCATGCCCGGCGGCTCCCGGTGCGGATGCGGGGGTCGGCCAGGGCGTAGCCCAGGTCGGCCAGCAGGTTGCCGGCCAGGGTGAGCACCGCGCCCAGCACCAGGTTGCCCATGATGAGCGGGTAGTCCCGGGCCATGACCCCCTGGTAGAAGAGCTGGCCCAGCCCGGGCAGGGCGAACACGCTCTCCACGATGACCGAGCCGCCGATGAGCCCGGGGATGGACAGGCCCAGGATGGTGATGACCGGCAACAGCGCGTTGCGCAGGGCGTGCTTGTAGACCACCGCGGCCTGGGACAGGCCCTTGGCCCGGGCGGTGAGGACGTAGTCCTGGCGCAGGATCTCCAGCATGGTGGTGCGCATGTAGCGGGACAGGCCGGCCAGGGAGGTGACGGTGTAGATGAAGATGGGCATGGCCAGGTGGGCGCAGACGTCCCAGAACTTGCCCCAGGCCGAGAGCCGGCCGTGGTCCAGGGAGGTGAGGCCGGAGATGGGCAGCCAGTCCAGGTGGATGCCGAAGAGGTACTGCATGAGCAGGGCCAGCCAGAACCCGGGCACGGCGAAGCCCAGGAACACGAAGACCGTGACCCCCCGGTCGAAGGCCGAGCCCCGGCGCACGGCCGAGGCCACGCCCAGGGGGATGGCGATGGCCAGGGTGAGGATGAGGGAGACCACGTTCATGCCGAAGGTGAGGGGCAGGCGCTCGGCGATCTTGTCCAGCACGGGCCGGGAGTCCGAGCCCATGGAGCGGCCGAAGTCGAAGCGGGCCAGGCGGGAGAGCCAGTCCAGGTACTGCACGTGCAGGGGCCGGTCCAGGCCGTAGAGCTTGTCCAGGCGGGCGCGGGTGTCGCCGGTGGTCTGGGGGTTCAGGGTGGTCTGCATGTCCGTGGGCGAGCCCGGGGCCAGATGGATGACCGCGAACGAGAGCACGGTGATGCCCAGGAAGATGACCCCGATCCACAGGACCTTGGCGAGCAGGCGCTTGAGCAGTGCGGGCATGGCCCGGGACCATAGGCCAAACCCGGGGCGGAGGCAACGCGGGGCAGGGACGGGCGGCCCGCCATCGCCGCCCGGGGCTCGCGCATCGCCCGGCGGTCACTCGCGCCCGCCGACCGGCCGGTGAAAACGTCCTTCCTGGACTTTTCGACCGCAGGTTGCCGCAAGCGGCTTGCAGCGACCTGCCAGAGCGGCTCCCCATGCTCCATGGATCGCCATTCGGCGCGCTGTCCCTGGCGCACGGCAGGCCGCTTTTCAGCGGCCTGCCAAGGCCGACCCGGAGCGGCAAGGCGGACCAGCCATGCCCGGGCCTTCCCGTCCGACAAGACCACGTGGTTTTTCAACCGCCGGCCCGCAACGGCCAGGTCGGCTCCAGGAACCCTCCTGGGCCGGCCGGGCTTCGCCGCTCCACCGCATGCGCGGCCGGCAGCCGCGTCACGGCCGGGCGCCTGCGGGCTCGGCCGCGCGGGCGGCCGGGGCGCGCAGCCTCCGGTCCGGGGCGGTGGCCAGGGCCACGGCCAGGAGCACCAGCAGGCCGCCGGCCATCTGCAGCGGGGCCAGGCGCTCGCCGAGCAGGGCCCAGGCCCCGGCCGCGGTGACCACCGGCACCAGGTTGATGCCCAGGGAGGCGCGGGGGGCCGGGATGCGGGAGAGCGCGTAGTTGTAGGAGAGGAACCCCGCGATGGTGGGCCCCAGGGCCAGGGCCAGGGTGGCGGCCAGGGGCCGGCCGGCGTCGGCCCAGGCCACGTCTCCCATGCCGGCCAGGAAGAAGGGGGCGAAGACCAGCGCGCCGGCGATCATCTGCAGGCCGGTGAGGTCCACGCAGGACACGCCGGGGCCCAGCCGGCCGGCCAGGATCATGTAGGCCGCGGCCGCCAGCACCGCGCCGGACATGTACAGGTCCCCGAGCTGCGGGCCGGAGAGCAGCCCCGCGTCGCCGCCGCCGGCCACCAGGAGCCCCACCCCGGGCAGGGACAGGGCCGCGCCGGCCAGCACCCGGGGCCTCGGCCGCTCCCGGCGCCCCCAGGCCGAGACCAGGAGCACGACCAGGGGGATGGTGGCGGCCAGGAGCGAGGCCTTGGACGCGGTGGTGAACTTGATGCCGTAGGTCTCCAGGATGAAGTAGGCCACGGGCATGAACGCCGCGATGCGGGCCACGCGGAGGAGGTCGGCGCGGGAGAGCCGGGGCAGGCCGCGCCGGCCGAACCAGGCCAGGAAGAAGAGCGAGGCCAGGGCGAAGCGCAGGAACAGGATGCACAGGGGCGGCAGCCCGGCGAGCGCGATCTTGGTGGCCACGAAGGACAGGCCCCAGAGCAGCACGGCCGAGGCCAGGGCCAGGTACGGGAGCAGGAGGGGTTTCTTGGCGTCCATGCCCGCACCATAGGGCGGAACGCGGCCGGGGTATTGTACGAAATTGACGCGGGGAGAGGCGGCCCCGGGCGGAAATGGGGAAGGGCGGCTGGCGCGCCCGCGCCGGCGGGGTCCCCGCTACCCCGCGGCCTGGTACTGCCCGGGCGTGGCCGCCACGAAGCGCCGGAAGGTGCGGTGGAAGTGGCTCTGGTCGGTGAAGCCGGTGTCCTGGGCCACCTGGGCGATGGGCAGGCCCGCGGCCAGCAGGCCCTTGGCCCGCTCCACCCGGAGCTGGTTCTGGTAGGCGTGCGGGGGCAGGCCCAGGACGCTGCGGAAGGTGCGGACCAGGTGCCCGGAGGATAGCCCGGCCACCCCGGCCAGCTCCTCCAGGGGCACGGCGCGCCCCAGGTTGGCGGCCAGGTGCTCGCGCACGGCCAGCACCTCCCGCCGGCGGTCCGGGACCCGGCGCGGGGCCGGGGCGGGCGCGAGCGCAGGGGCGAGGATGCCGCGCATGTGCTCGCGGAAGGCGGCGTCCTTCTCCACGGCCGGCAGGCCGGAGCCGATGAGGGATTCCAGCCTGAGGAACGACCGCACCGAACCCGGGTCCGTGACCACGCCCGAGGCCAGGGCGGTGAAGTCCGGGGCGCGGCCCAGGTCCTCGGCCAGGAGCTGCGAGAGCCAGCCGCTGTCCAGGTAGAACTGGGAGTAGGCCAGGTCCTGGCCGCGGTCGAGCAGGCAGGCGTGGGGCTCGTCGGGCAGGATGGCGATGACCGCGCCCGGCCCCATGGGCGTCCGGCCGCCGCGGCAGCGGAAGGCCGAGCAGCCGGCCTTGATGAGCGCGAAGGTGAAGCACTCGTGGGTGTGCAGCTCGTAGTGCGAGCCGCGCAGGTGGGTGTGCCGGGCCTCCATGTAGGGCAGGTCCGGGTCGCGGAGGAACACGGCATGGTCCTTGGCGCGCATGGCCGGGACTGTAGGTACGGTATCGATTCCTGGCAAGGGGGCCTTGACCCCGCGGCCCGCCGCGCGGAAGATGCGGCCATGATCCCGGACGACGCCCCGGGCAACGCGCATCTGAAGCTGTGCGACGCCTGCTGCGACAAGAGCGGGACCCTCAAGGAGATGGTCAAGACCGGGGGCTGCGCCTGCGACGTGTGCGGGTTCGCCTGCGCCTGCTGCGCGGGCGGGACCCGGCAGTTCGTGAACCGGGTGCTGGCCCGCAACGTGCCGACGGACGGCTGGCCCGTGCTCCAGGAGCGCAACCGCAAAAGCCTCGTCCCCCTGGACTGGGAAGCCCTCTTCCGCCTGGGCCGCGAGTGACCCCCGCGTTTTTTTCACCCGGCCGCTTGACAAACGCCGCCATTTGCAGGAAGAGGACCTTCCTCTTGAGCGTGGGGCTGTAGCTCAGTTGGGAGAGCGCTTGAATGGCATTCAAGAGGTCAAGAGTTCAATTCTCTTCAGCTCCACCACGCCAGGAACGAGGCCGGTCGCAAGACCGGCCTTTTTCTTTGGGCCGAGCCGGCCCCGGCCGTTGCGCTCCTGCGCAAGTTCGGCCAGGATCGGCGCCTTGCCGACGAAACCCGTTTTCTGCGAGCGAGCCATGACCCCAGCCATCGAGACGGCCAAGCGGGCCAAGATCACGTTCCGCATCCACGAGTACGCCCACGACCCGGCGGCCGAATCGTACGGCCTGGAGGCGGCGGAGAAGCTGGGCCTGGACCCGGGGCGGGTGTTCAAGACCCTGGTGGCCGCGGCCGGGCCCGGGGACCTGGTGGTGGCGGTGCTGCCGGTGTCGCGGCGACTGGACCTGAAGCTGCTGGCCAAGGCCGTGGGCGCGAAGAGGATCGCCATGGCCGAGGTCAAGCTGGCGGAGCGCGCCACGGGCTACGTGGCGGGCGGGGTGAGCCCCCTGGGCCAGAAGAAGCGCCTGCCCACGGTCATCGACGCCACGGCCGAGGGCCAGGACGCCATCTTCGTGAGCGCCGGCCGCCGCGGCCTGGAGATCGAGCTCGCCCCCTCCGACCTGGCCGCCCTGACCGGCGCGGCCTTCGCCCCTGTCGCGAAATAGAAGGGCGCTCCGCCGCCCGAACCGCGCAGCCCCCGCGGCCGGAACCACGTCATGACGCCCGATGCTGCGGCCGATAGGCCTGCTGCACCTCCTGTCCTTACTCTGGACAGACAGACAATCGATGGGTTCGAGGACTTTTCAACAGATTGCCTGTGCTCAAGCAACCATCCCAAGACGCTGCAAACCTCTTGACATCCTTTCTTGTTATTGTTTTAGTGTCATAACTGGTAAAATCCCTATCTTACTGTTCCACTATTTTTAACAATGGTTTTTGGGGGTTGCCATGGAGCTTCGCAGTGCGGTCAACTTCCCGCAACTGATCGTCGCGATATGCAATGCGATGGACCTTGCCGCTCCTGCAATCTACCACCACCAGATGCGCACCGCGTATATCACAAAGGTCCTGGCCGATGACCTTACGTTGCCTGACGCCGTCAAGGATCAGTTGCTCATCGCCGCGCTTTTGCATGACATCGGGGCGCTCACTCCAGAAGAAAAAGTGCTGATCCATCAATTCGAGGAAGTCGACACCTTGAGCCATTGCGTAAAAGGAGAGTTCATTCTTTCCTGCATTCCCCGCCTCAAGCCGGCCTCCCTGATTGTCCGCCACCATCATACAACATACAAGAACCTGAGTGACAAAAAGCTGGCGTTGGAGGAGAACCTGCTCAAGGCCATACAGATTCTTTTCATATCCGATCTCACCGAACGCAAGCTGGATAGAAATGAATACATCCTTCATCAAAACAGCGACGTGATAGACGACATCAAGTCCAGTCCGCACGACATGCTGCACCCCGCCGTTCTGGAGACGTTCATGGACGTGTCCAGACAGGACTGCTTCTGGCTGGACATGATGAACCCCAACCTGCCGCAGAAGATGCTTGAGGCCCTGCCGCCCAGGAATGTGGACCTGCTGTCCGAAGAATTCATGCAGATAGCGAACATCTTTGGAGACATCATCGATTTCCGCTCCAGCTTCACGATCACCCACTCCACCGGCGTCTCCGAGTGCGCCGCCCGCCTCGCCCGGCTGATGGGCTTCAGCGACGCCGAGGTCACCCTGTTCGAAATCGCCGGCAAATTCCATGACCTGGGGAAGCTCAAGATCCCCAACTACGTGCTGGACAAGAACGGCCGGCTGACCAAGGACGAGTTCCAGATCATCAAGCAACACACGTACTTCACCCATGACCTGTTGTCCCAGATCGACGGCCTTGGACCCATAACGCCCTGGGCCGCCTACCACCACGAAAGGCTGGATGGATCGGGATATCCGTTTCACCTTTCTGGAGATCGTCTCGACCTCGGCGCCCGGATCATGGCCGTTGCGGACATCTTCACGGCGCTGAATGAGGACCGGCCCTACAGAAAGGCCATGCCAAGAAAGGACATCGAAAAATTCCTCAAGAGCCTGGAAGCCAAAAATCTGATCGATGCGACAGTCTTGAATGTTCTGATGAGCAATTTTGAACACATCTCCAAGACAGTAGACAAGAGCCAGGCCAAGGCAAAGAAATTCTACATAACGCGGTTCGCTTCCTTGCTAGGCGACAGGTCACATTTGAACATGCTCGTCTGGGACAACAAGTTTTCCACGGGCGTCCGGGACATCGATGAACAGCGCATGGCGATCATCAACATAATGAATGCATTGTTTGCCTATCTGCAGGGGAAAGAGCAGAGACTGACGGTCATTGAACTGCTGGAAGACCTTGAGGAGCTATTCCTTGACTATACGGAATTGGACCATATGATTTTGCATGAGGCAGACGATGAAAAATCGTTTTCTTATCGCAAGTCCAACGAGCACGCGATGAGCACAATCAAACAGATAAGAGCCTCGGCCGTTGCGGATGAATTCGATGCCGCACTGAAAACTCTCAAG
This sequence comes from Thermodesulfobacteriota bacterium, assembly GCA_040753075.1. GTDB lineage: Bacteria > Desulfobacterota > Desulfovibrionia > Desulfovibrionales > Desulfovibrionaceae > UBA6814. Next base: position 13,896 of record JBFMHA010000065.1, on the reverse strand, counting down.
CTGCTCAAGAAGTGGTGGCTCGCTCATGTGGGCAAGGGAGACATGGAGGGACTCAAGGCGGCCGCCCATTGACGCCGCATCCTTGCCGCGGGCGCGCCTTCCGCCCCCGCGAGGGATCCATTCCCGGGACAGTGACCCACCAGGCAGTTGCTAAGCAGGCTGCTTCGCGCCAGTGACGGCGCTCCGAACGGCGGGCCGTGGAGCACGGCGAGCCCGTCGGGCAGGGAGCGCAACGCGCGTGCGGCGGCCCGCGGTTGAACGCTTCCAGGAAGGGCTATTCAGCGACGGCCGGCCAGGACCTCGCGCAGGCGGGCGTCGTAGCGCTCCGTGTGCAGGCGGAGGTGGCGGTAGTAGTCCTCCAGGAGGAACCCCAGGGTCACGGGTCCTTCCGGACCGCTCCAGGCGTTGCCCATGGCGTCCCGGGGCAGGGTCCCGGCCAGGTGGAGCAGCAGTTCGTTGTATCCGAGCCACAGCGCGCACAGCTTCCGGAAATCGCACCGGTCGTACCCCTGCGCCCTGACCCACTGCTCCGCCTCGTACCCGGGAAAGCCCTCCAGGCTCCCGAAGCTCAGCCGGACGAACCGCTGATGGTTGTTGCCCGCGGAGTCGATCAGGTGGCCCACGATCTCCGCCAGCGTCCAGGCGTCCGGGGCCACGCGGACGTGCGCCGCCGCGTCCGGGGTCCGGTCCAGCAACTCCCGGAAGGCGTTGACCGCCTGCCCGGCCTCCCTGATGTCCAGCATGCCGACCTCCATGATCGTGGCGTTCACGCGCCTTCCTTGAGGATAGGCCCTGCCCCGGAGCTCCGCAATCCCGATTCCGGGCGCGTTCGGATCGCCCCCGCTTCCCGCGGCATGACCCGGCCGACCAGGCCGGCGCAGCGCGGCGCCGCTCGCCCTCCAACACCTCGATTCCCTTTGACATCCCGGCCTGTTGCGGGCAGGGACTGGACATCCCCCGCAGGCGCGACAATGGACACCCCGACCGCCCCCAACCGCCGCCACGCCAACGACTGGCTCACCGTCCTGGGCATGGCCGCAGTGTTCCTGTTCCACTGCGCACGGTACTTCAACGCCGAGGACTGGCACGTGAAGAACGCGGTCCTGTCCCCGCTCCTGTCCCTGTTCGTGCAGTTCGTGGGGCAATGGGCCATGCCCCTGTTCTTCCTCCTGTCGGGCATGAGCGCATCCTTCTCCCTGCGCCGACGCGGCGCAGGGGAGTTCCTGCGCAACCGGGCGCAGCGGCTGCTCCTGCCCTTCGCCTTCTCCACCCTGGCGGCGTCCATCCCCTTCCAGGTGTGGGTGGAGCGCTCAAGCCACGGCCAGTTCGACGGCTCCTTCCTGGACTTCTACCCGCACTATTTCGACGGGCTCTACGCCTTCGGCGGCAACTTCGCCTGGATGGGCCTGCATCTGTGGTACCTTGCGATGCTCTTCCTGTTCTCGCTGCTCGTCCTGCCCCTGGCGCCGCTTTTGCGCCGGACCGCGCCCGGGGCCGGGCCTCCCCTCCTGGCCCGCGGCTGGGCCCCGCTGCTCTGGGCGCTCCCCCTGTGCGGGGTGGAGCTGCTGGTGAACCTCTGGCCCGAAGGCGTCGGCATCCGGGCCTTCGGTGGCTGGAGCCCGGCCGCATACCTGGCGGTCTTCCTGACGGGCTGCGCGCTGGCCGGAAACCAGGGGCTCGTCCAGGCCCTGGTGCGGACCCGCCGCCCGGCCCTGGTCCTGGCCCTGGCGGCCACGGCCTGGCTGCTCCTGGCCCAGTCCGGCCAGGGCTACGCGGCGCTTGCGGCGGCGCGCGCCTGCGCCTGCTGGTACTGGCTGGCCGCCCTGCTGGGCCTGGCCAGCCGGCATCTCGGATTCGCCACTCCCTGGCTGGGCCGGGCCCGAGACGCGGTGCTGCCCTTCTACGTGCTCCACCAGACCGTGATCGTGGGACTGGGCTACGCCATGCAGGACTGGGACCTGAACGTGGCCGCCAAGTTCACTCTCCTGGCCGGCCTCTCCCTGGCCGGCATCGGGATCCTGCACGCAGGCGTCGCCCGGGTGCGCGCGCTGCGCCCCCTGTTCGGCATGCGGGCCGCGCCCTAGGACCAGGCCCCGCCTGCGCCGGACTCGAGGCGCGGCGTGCGGGCTCCCTTCCGGACTCAGGCCGCGATGCCGGCCAGGAGTTGGCCCAGCAGGCTGTCGAAGCGGTCGGCCCAGGCGGCCAGGTTCGGCTCGGGCTCCCACAGGCCCAGGTTCAGGCAGGCGACGTAATAGGACCAGGCGGCCAGCGCCGCGGCGCGGCAGTCGGCGTCCGGCCGCAACTCTCCCCGCGCCCTGGCCGCCGCGAAGAGTCCCGCCGCCCGCTCCAGGCCGTCGTCCATCTGGGCGCGAAGCCGGTCCCCGGCCGTGCCGCGGGTGGCGTAGACCTGGCTCGCCAGCTCCCGGGACAGGCCCGGCCGCCGGGCGTAGTACCCGTACATGGCCCGCGCCACGTGCCCGAGCTGGGCCCGGATGTCCCGCTCCGGCATGCCGGCCAGGGCCACCTCCAGCTCCGCGCCGACGTCGCCGAGAAAGGCTTCGGCCAGGAGCGCGGCCTTGTCCGGGAAGTGCTGGAAGATGGTGCCCAGCCCCACCCCGGCCCGGGCCGCCAGTTCGCGCACGGTGGTCTCGCGGAACCCCTTTTCCTCGAACAGGGCGCACGCCGCGTCCAGGATCAGGCGGCGGGTCTCCTGGCGGATCGAACGCTGGCGCATGCCTCCTCCTTAGCGATGTGAACACGTTCATAAACTGAACATGTTCATTTTACCCTCCTAGCGCCCCCGTTCTCCGGCGTCAAGCCTGGGGCGGCGACAGGAACGGCGGCAGGGCCGGGGACGCGTTGCCCCCGGCGCAGCCGAGTCCGCGCCCCGCCGGCCGGACAGGGTCCGGCCCGGCAGGCAGAGCAGCTTCTCCGCCATGCAGCGGGCGGTCGCGGGACCGTGCGAGCAGGGGGGCAAGGGACTCAAGGGCCGAGCCCCGCGTCGACCTGGCTGGCGGCTGGTGAAGCCCGGCCGGCCCAGGATGGCCTGCGGCGCAAGCGGAGGGTGCGGGGGCCGGCCTCTGGCTCACTCCCTTGGCGGTCTCTCCAGCGCCGCAAACGGCGCGGCTGTTCCCGGCCGAACCGGCCCCGGCCGCCGAAGCTTGCCTTTTCCGCCGGCCGGGGCCACTCTGCGGCCCGCGGCCTGGCCGCAATTCCGCGTGGAGGGGCGCAATGTTCGAGACCTTGGCCGCGGGCGCGGTGCTGGGGCTGACCGCGGGGCTGTCGCCCGGGCCGCTCCTGGCCCTGGTGGTGGCCCAGTCCCTGCGCCACGGCATGGGCGAGGGGGCCAAGGTGGCCCTGTCCCCGCTCCTCACCGACCTGCCCATCATCGCCGTGAGCCTGCTGGCGCTCTCCCAGGCGCAGGGCCACGCCGAGATGCTCGCCGCGGTGTCCCTGGCCGGCGCGGCCTTCGTGGCCAAGCTCGGGCTGGACAGCCTGGCCGCCCCGCGCCTGGAGCTGGACCCGGCCGCGGCGGCCCCGCGCTCCCTGCGCCAGGGCGTGGCGGTGAACCTGCTCTCCCCCCACCCCTACCTCTTCTGGATCACGGTGGGCGCGCCCACCATGCTCAAGGGCTACGAGCAGAGCCCCCTGGCCGCGGCCGGGTTCCTGGCCCTGTTCTACGCGGCCCTGGTGGGGTCCAAGCTCCTGGTGGCGGTGCTGTCCGGCGCCTCGCGCCGCCTGCTGGCCGGTCCGGCCTACGCCTGGACCATGCGCCTGCTCGGCGCGCTGCTGCTGGCCTTCGCCGCCCTGCTCGCGCGGGACGGCCTGCGCCTGCTGGGGCTCCTCCCGGCCTGACCGCCGCGGCGAACCCGTTCGCGGCGCTCGACATTCGGGGCGGGTTGGACTATGGGCGGCGCATGCCGCTTCGCACCTTTCTCCGAGCCAAGATCCACCGGGCCACGGTCACGGCCGCGGACCCGGACTACGTGGGCTCCATCTCCATCGACCCCGGACTGCTGGCCGCCGCGGGCATCGCGCCCTTCGAGCAGGTGGACGTGTACAACGTGGACAACGGCGAGCGCCTGACCACCTACGCCATCGAGGGCGAGCCCGGCCAGGTCTGCCTGAACGGCGCGGCCGCGCGCAAGGCCGAGCCCGGCCACCGGGTCATCGTCTGCGCCTACGCCCTGCTGCGGGACGACGAGATCGGGACGCACATCCCGAGCGTGGTCATCTGCGGCCCGGGCAACGTCATGCTGCCCCGGCAGTAGCCCGGGCATCCCGACCTTCCGCCTCTCCCCCCCCGGGCGCGACCCGGGCTGCACGGCGCCCATTCCGCTGTTTTTCGTTGCGCACGCTCCTCTGTCCGGAGTATGCTGCCGGAGCATCCCTTTTCCGGAACACGGCCTGACCCCAGGGAAGTTCCGGGATCGCCCGGGGCCTGCGGCGAGGAGAGGCTGTCCGGCGACCGGCAGCGGCTCTCTCCTGCGGGCGCATCCTTGGCGGCCCCGGTTGCCTCCCGTTCCTGCAACACAGGAGGAAGCGCAGTGGCCATGCAGCAGCGTTTCGGCAGCGCGTCGCCGGCTCCCGCCCCGTCCGGGCCGCAGGCCGGGGATTCCGCCTCGGCCGCAGGCCGCAGCCTGCAGCTGCGGATATCCCTGGTCATCGTGGTGGTGGTGACCGCGGTCCTGGGCGCCATGGGCGGGGTCGACTACACCCAGCAGCGCAACGCCCTGGGACGCGAACTCACCGCCACCGCGGAATCGGTCTGCGCCCGCCTGGCCTCGAACCTCGTCAATCCCCTGTGGGACATGAACACCTCCCGGGCCGAGGAGATCATCGCCAGCGAGATGCACAATCCCCTGATCCTGGGGGTGGCGGCGCTCGACGCCGACGGCAAGACCGTCTTCGCGTCCCTGATGCGCGACCCGGACTGGAAGCCGGTGCAGGCCAGCACCCCCCCGGAGCAGGAATACGTGAGCCAGGCCATGGACATCCTGCGCACCGAGAAAATCGGCTCGGTCCGGGTCCTGGTCACCCGGCGCTTCATGGAGAAGCAGCTCGCCGCATCCCTCCTGGGCGTCCTGGTCCGGACCGTGGTCATCGACGCCTTCATCGTGCTGGCCCTGGTCTTCCTGATCCGGCGCTATCTCATCCGGCCCCTGGAGAAGCTCGAAGCCTTCGCCAGCGAGGTCGGGGAAGGCAACCTGGGGTGCGTCATGGCCGAGGGCCGTTTCCGGGGAGAGCTCTGGCGCCTGAAGGCGGCCCTGGAGACCATGGTCTGCCGCCTCTCCGCCCAGGTGGAGGAGCTGCACGAGCGCCAGCGCGAGGCCCAGGAGCAGACCCGGCTGGCCCAGGAAGCGGCCGAGGCCGCCCGCCGGGCCGAGCAGGAGGCGCAGCGGGCCAAGCGGGAGGGCATGGCCCAGGCCGCCGCCACCCTGGAAGGCATCGTGGAGCGCATCAATTCGGCCTCCCGGGAGATCTCCACCCAGGTGGAGGAGGTGAGCCAGGGGGCCGACACCCAGGCCAAGCGGATCGCCGAGACCGCCACGGCCATGGCCGAGATGAACGCCACCGTGCTGGAGGTGGCCAGGAACGCCGCGGAGACCGCCCAGCGCTCCGAGGACGCCAAGACCCAGGCCCTGGCCGGAGCCCAGGTGGTCCGCGACACCGTGTCCGCCATCGAGCAGGTCAACCGCCAGGCCCAGCAGCTGCGGGAGTTCATGGGCCAGCTCGAGGCCCGGGCCCAGGACACCGGCCAGATCCTCAACGTCATTTCGGACATCGCGGACCAGACCAACCTCCTGGCCCTGAACGCGGCCATCGAGGCGGCCCGGGCCGGGGACGCGGGGCGCGGCTTCGCAGTGGTGGCCGACGAGGTGCGCAAGCTGGCGGAGAAGACCATGAACGCCACCAAGGAGGTGGAAAGCTCGATCCGGGCCATCCAGGAGGGGACCCGGACCAGCATGCAGACCACCGAGGCCTCGGCCCAGGCCGTGTCCCGGGCCACGGAGCTGTCCGGCAAGTCCGGCGAAGCCCTGGTCCGGATCCAGGAGCTCGTCGCCTCCACCAACACCCAGGTCGCCTCCATCGCCATCGCCTCCGAGGAGCAGTCCGCCGCCAGCGAGGAGATCAACCGCAGCATCGAATCGGTCAACGCCATCACCACCAGCACGGCCCAGGGCATGGCCCTGGCCTCACGGTCCCTGGCGGACCTGACCGCGCTCGCCGGCGAGTTGCGGAAGCTGGTCAAGGAGTTGGAAGAGGAGGACTAGCGGAGCGCCCACAACATGCCTTTTGGTTTTTGTGGAGAAAGGCTGCAATTCTGGCATGCTGGGTTGGCCCGGCAGAGCACGGCGCTTCGCAAACGCAGCACCGGGGCCAGCACCGGACGCGCCGGCCCCGCGCCGGGGAAAACGAGCGGGCGGCCCCGCGCTCCCGCCCCGGAGTCGCCCCCGGGCCGAGGCGCCGGCCGCCCGTCCGCTTCGCCCTCCCTGCCGCCGGGCAGGGCGGGGTCACTTCAGGACAGTGGCGAAGTACTCGTCCTGCATCTTCTTGTAGTCGATCTTGGCCAGCCCCTCCTTGAAGGCCTTGGCCAGCTTCTCGCCCTGGGCGTTCTTGCGGAAGCAGATGAACAGGCCCTTGTTCTCCAGGATCTTGGCGTTGACCTGGACCTTGTCCTTGAGCTTGCCCAGGTCCGGCTTGTTGGCCACCAGGTAGCGGAACACGTTGGCGTCGATGACCGCCAGGGCCAGGCGGCCGACGGCCACCTTGCGGATGTTGGTCTCGTCGTCCGAAGCCGGGTCCACGGCGAGCTGGCCCGCGGCGGCCATCTTGTCGAACTCCTCGGTGTTCACGTAGCCGGAGACCGTGCCGATGGTCACGCCCTTGAGGTCGGCCAGGGCGTTCCAGACCACCGGCTTGGCCGGGTTCTCGATGAACACCAGCGGGCTGTCGCCCATCCGCTCGGAAAAGATGAAGTCCGCGGCGATCTCTGCGGAATGGTATTCGGGAAAGTACCCGATGAAGTCCGGGGAGGTCTTGGCCAGCTGCACGGCCCGGTTCCAGGGAAAGACCTGGACCGAGAGGTTGACTCCGGCCGCCGCGAAGGCGGCCCGGGCGATCTTGGCGCTGGCGCCCTTGTCCGCCAGGGCGTCCCCGGTGTAGGGGGGCCATTCCAGGGTGGTCAACGCCGCCTTTTCCTGGGCCAGGGCCGGGCGGAAGGCCAGGAGCAGGACCGCAGCAGCAGCAGCAACGACCAGGGAGAACAACCTGTTCCCTTTCATCGCCGTCTCCTTATCCGCTTACAGGTTGAGGACCCGCGCGCAGCGCCCGGGGCAAACCGGAATGCCGCATGGTACCTCAATAATTGCCTCCCGCGCCCGCTGTCAAGCCAGGGGGTGGGGGCATGTTTCGCCGGGGAGCCCGGACGGAGCCGGGCCGGACGGGGTCAGGAGCGGGGGAAGGTCGCGCGCCGCATCTGCCGCAACCGCCACGCGCCCTCGGCCGTGTAGAGCGCGACCCCGGCCCAGATGAGGCCGAAGGTGGCGGCGTGGGCCGGGCCGAACGGCTCGCCGTAGGCCAGCACCCCGAGCAGGAACATGCCGGTGGGACCCAGGTACTGGAGCACGCCCAGGGTGGTCAGGGTGATGCGCCGCGCGGCGAAGGCGAAGGCCAGGAGCGGCGCGGTGGTGGCCGCCCCGGCCCCGACCATGAGCAGGTCCAGCTCCGGCCCCAGATGCAGGAAGGCGCCCTGGCCGTTCAGCCACAGCCAGGCCAGGTAGCCGCCCGCGGGCAGGGTGAGCGCCCCGGTCTCCACGAACAGGCCGGGCAGCGAGCCCAGGCTCATGAGCTTGCGCACCATGCCGTAGACGCCGAAGGTCACGGCCATGCCCAGGGCCAGCCAGGGCGGCGCGCCGTGCGAAACCACCTGCACCGCCACCCCGGCCGCGGCCAGGGCCACGGCCAGGATCTGCACCGGCCGCAGCCGGTCCCGGAAGAAGAGCACCCCGAAGAGCACGTTGACCAGGGGGTTCAGGTAGTAGCCCAGGCTGGCCTCCAGCACCTGGCCGGAGTTCACCGCATAGATGTACAGGAACCAGTTCACGCCGATGATGCTGCTGCTGCACGCGAGCAAAAGCAGGTCGCGGCGGGAGCGCAGCGCGGCGCGCACCTCGGCCAGCCCGCCCCGGGGCAGGAGGAGCAGGGCGGTGCAGACCTGGGACCAGACCACCCGGTGGCAGATGATCTCGAAGGCCGGCGCCGCGGCCAGGGCCTTCCAGTACACGGGCAGGAGCCCCCAGGCCAGGAAGGCGAAGACCGCGGCCAGCGCCCCGGAAACGTGCGGCTTGTCGGACATGCTGCGCTCCCCCTGCGCGAGGTGCGCATACTGCTCCCAAACCCCGGCTTTGTGAAGGGGGACCGCCCCGCCGCCCCGAGAACCTCTTCCCCCGTTGACAGTCCGGGCCGCCGCGGGTAGAAGGTACTTCCTCTTGAGCGTGGGGCTGTAGCTCAGTTGGGAGAGCGCTTGAATGGCATTCAAGAGGTCAAGAGTTCAATTCTCTTCAGCTCCACCACATATTTCCAAGAAGAAGGAGCCGTTAGACGAAAGTTTAACCGCTCCTTTTCTCTTTCCTGGCCAGCCGGATGACGAGCCGGGCGTTGACGCCGATGCTGAAGAGCGCTGTTTAGCCAGCTGCAATCACTGCAGATGAATGCGCATGGGACAGAGAAGGAGCAAGCCCCGACTGTACTGGCGGGTTAGACGCGCTTCGGCGAAACAACCTGCAGCAATCAGTGGCCGACGAATCCATGCAGATACATTACGCATCTCTGCGGGATTAGTTCTTTACTCTTTGCAAATCCCATGTATGGTTTCCGGCATCAATGACTATTTGGAGCCGAGAAAATGCCTTACAAAACTACCTGGAGACCTGGAGGCGTAATCTGGACGTTCTCTGGCGTGTTCACAGGGGAAGACGCCATACAAGCCAACCTGGATATCTATGGAGATCCGCGATTCGACGATCTGCGCTACCAGATTGTCGACATATCACAAGTTGAGCGATTCAACCTGCCCAATGAAGCCGTGGAAACGGCCGCCGCCATGGACGAAGCGGCGACCCTCAGCAACCCTCGCCTGATTGTCGCCGTGGTCGCCCCAACGGGGGAAGCCTTGAAGGCGGCAGAGTCGTACAAATCCGCCATGAGTGAATCCCGCTGGAAAGTCAGGATTTTTTGCTCCATGGAAGATGCACGAGAATGGGTCCGTCCCTCATGCGGAAGGTGACCGGTCTTCCAGCGCTCATGGAAACGCCAACGGCGACTCGGACTGTTTGAGAAGAAGACGCCCATCCCCCGATAAACCGGCCGGCTTTACCTCTGCTGCGACGTCGCGGACACCCGGCCCCGGGCCTGGTCCAGCCCCCTGGCCCGCGCGGCCCGCACCCGGCGCCCGGCCGGACGTCTCCTCCCGCGCCCTCCCGGCCGGTGTTGAACAGGCCCCGCGCATGGTGTAGCCTTGCGACATGACTCCCCTTCCCTGCCCACCCTGCGCGGCCCGGACCGGCTTGGCCCGACCGTGAGCCGCCTCGTCCTGGCCCTGCGCCGCCTGTCCGTCCGGGCCAAGCTCCTGTACGGCTACACCGCCGCGGGGCTCCTGGTGGTGGGCGCGGGCAGCCTGCTCCTGTTCCTGAGCCTGCAGGGCATGGTGGAGCGGGACATCGAGAACCACCTCTCCACCACCACCACGGCCATCCTCAACCTGGTCCACACCTCGGTGGACACCTCCATCCGCAACCACCTCCGGGCCGCGGCCGAGAAGAACCTGGACGTGGTCCGCCACTTCCACGCCCAGGCCGCCAAGGGCGCGCTCACCGAACAGCAGGCCAAGGCCCGGGCCGCGGAGGTCCTGCTCAGCCAGACCATCGGCACCACCGGCTACATCTACTGCGTGGACAGCCGGGGCCGCATCCAGGCGCATCCCAGCCCGGAACTGCTGGGCAAGGACCTTTCGGAGCACGCCTTCATCCGCGAGCAGACGCGGCGCAGGGAGGGCTACGTGGAGTACGACTGGGCCAACCCCGGCGAGGCCGCGCCCCGGGCCAAGGCCCTGTACATGACCTATTTCGAGCCCTGGGACTGGATCATCTCGGCCTCGTCCTACCGCGAGGAGTTCCGCGGCCTGGTGCGGGTGGACGACTTCCGCGAACGCATCCTCTCCATCACCTTCGGCGAGACCGGCTACCCCTACGTCATGGACTTCACGGGGACCCTCGTCATCCACCCCGCGCTGGAGGGGACCAACATCGCCGCCTCCACCGACTCGGCGGGCCGGGAATTCATCCGGGAGATGCTGCGCCGCAAGGACGGGACCATCGTCTACCCCTGGCGGAACCCGGGCGAGCCCCGGCCCCGGGAGAAGCTGGTGGTCTTCAACTCCATCCCGGAGATGGGCTGGATCGTGGCCTCGTCCAGCTACCTGGAGGAGTTCTACCACCCGCTCCACGTCCTGGCCTACGGCACCGCGGCCATGGCCGCGGGCATGATCCTGGTGCTCCTGCCCCTGACCTGGTGGATCGGCGCGGCCGTGACCCGGCCCCTGGCCCCGCTCCTGGAGAGCCTGGCCGCGGGCGCTCGGGGCGACCTCTCCCGGCGCCTGGACGAGGCCCAGGGCGGCGAGTTCGGCCGGCTGGCGGCCTACTACAACCACTTCATGGACAGCCTGGAGACCTCCCGCCGCCGGCTCGGGGAGTCCGAGGCCAAGTACCGCGCCATCTTCGAACACGCCGTGGAGGGCATCTTCCAGTCCCGTCCGGACGGGACCTTCATCGGCGCCAATCCGGCCATGGCCCGCATGTTCGGCTACCCCGGCCCGCGGGATCTCGTGGATGGAGTCCGGGACATCCGCGCCCAGATCTACGCCGACCCCGGCGACCGGGACCGGCTCCTGGAAAGCCTGGGCCGGCAGGACCAGGTGGCGGACATGGACGTGCGCTTCCTGCGCCGCGACGGCGGCGTCTTCTGGGGAACGATCTCGGCCCGGGCGGTGCGGTCGGAGCAGGGCCGGATCCTCTACCTGGAGGGCATCGTCAAGGACGTCACCGCCCAGCACGAAGCCCTGGAGGCCCTGACTCGGGCCAAGGAGGAGGCCGAGGCCGCCAGCCGGCTCAAGGACGACTTCCTGTCCGTGGTCTCGCACGAGATGCTCACGCCCCTGACCTCGGTCACGGGCTACGCCAAGCTGGCCCGCCGCAAGCTCGCGGCCAAGGTCCGGCCGGCCCTGGCCCCGGGCCGGGGCGACGCGGACCGCGCCGCGCAGCGCATGGACGCCAACCTGGCCGTGGTGGAGGCCGAGGCCGACAACCTGACCCGGCTCATCAGCGACGTGCTCGACCTGTCCCGCCTGGGGTCCGGGGTGCAGCCCCTGCATCCGGAGCCGGTCCGGGCCGAGAACCTGGCGGCCAGGGCCCACGGGGCCGCGCTCGACGCCGCGGCGGACAAGGGGCTGGAGCTGGAGGTCCGGGTGGAGCCCGGCCTGCCCCCGGTCATGGCCGACCCGGACCGGGCGCACCAGGTCCTCCTGCACCTGCTCGGCAACGCCCTGAAGTTCACGGACGCCGGACGCATCACCCTGTCCGTCCGGCCGGGGGACAACGCGGTGGAGTTCGCGGTGCGGGACACCGGCCCGGGCATCCCGGCCGAGTCCCTGGAAAAGATCTTCGCCCCCTTCACCCAGCTCGGGGACGTGCTCACGGGCAAGCCCCGGGGCACGGGCCTGGGCCTGGCCCTGTGCCGCAGCATCGTGGCGCTCCACCACGGCCGCCTCTGGGCCGAATCCGCCCCCGGCCAGGGCAGCGTGTTCCGCTTCACCCTGCCCCTGGCCGGCGAGACTCCGGCGTAGGACTCAGGTCCACCGCTTCCGCACCGCCCTGAGCAGCGCGGGGTGGCGGTCGTACTGGTGGACGATGGCGGCCGGGAGTCCGGCGTCGTTGAGGATGTCGCCGTTTCCGGCCACGGCGGGCGGGTCCTTGCGCCAGCCCAGCGTCAGGATGGGGCCGGCGCTGTCGTACACCGTGGCGTCCGGGATGACGCCGGAGTGCAGGAGCTGGTTGTGCACGCCCTGGTCGTAGCCCGCCATGTGGGCGGCCGGGGTGAAGGGCAGGAGCAGCGCGATCATCTTCACCACGTAGTCCAGCACGGCCGCGTAGCTCCCCACCGTGGTGCCGGAGCAGGACACCGGCTTGCCGGCGAGCTTGTCCAGCACGGCCCCGCCCAGGTGCTGCCGCACCCAGCGGCTGGTGTAGGGGCACGCGCCCACGGTGCGGCCCCCGTACTCCAGGGCCAGGCTCAGGCCCTCGGGCCAGGGGAAGGAGAACGGATCGGCCTGGAACGCCACGTCCCGCACGTCGGTGAGCAGGATGCGGCGAAACGCCCGTTTCTCCCGGCGCAGGTACTCCAGGTACAGGAAGTAGCGCAGGGCGTTCGCCGGCAGGTGCTCCAGGCCCGGGGGCGGGGCGAAGCGGACCGCCGTGACGCCGAATGCGGCCAGATGCTCCAGTCCCCGGGTGGCGGCGGACACGAGGAGCACGCAGCGGCCGGAGAATCCGGAGGCCGCCAGGGATGCGACAAAGGGCCGCAGGTCCCCGAAATGGTAGCCCGCGGCCATGCCCAGGATGAGGCAGTCGGCGCTCATGCGCTGTTCCTACCCGGCCCGGGCCATAGAGGCAAGCCGAAGTATGCGCCCCCCCCTCCTGCGCCGCGCCCGACGGCCCCTGCGCCGGGCCGGACCCCGCTCCGCCGGGAGGATTTCCAGTCCGGGCCTTTTCTGGTAGACCGTCGGCCGCCGGCGGCTCTCCCGCCGGCGCGGGGAGGCTGCATGAGCGTGGATTTCAAGACGGAGCGCGGCGGCGTGGCGCGAGGATCGGCATGGATGCTCTTCATCCTGGTCCTGCTCTTCTGGCTGCCGCTGTTGGGGCCGCTCCTGGCCGGGGCCGTGGGCGGCAAGAAGTCCGGAGGGGTGGGCAGCGCCATCGCCGCGGTGTTCCTGCCCTGCGTGATCCTGGCCGGCTTCCTGTTCCTCTATTCCACGGCCCTCACCGGCCTGCCCCTGTTCGGGTTCATGGTGGGCGCGGGCAGCTTCCTGCTCCTGGCGGGCAACGTCGGCCCCCTGCTGGTGGGCGCCATCGTGGGCGGGCTCATGGCCCGGTAGGAGAACCCATGTCCGAATCCCCGTCCCCCTCGGCCCGGCGGGTCCAGGCCGCCCTGGCCGAACTCTGCGCCGGCCAGGCGGCCCGCATCTGCTGAAGAGCCCCGCGCCCGCCCCCCGGCCCGAACCCCAACCCGCGAGGACACCCCCATGCGCCAGACCGTGACCTACGGCCAGCCCCTGGAGACCGAGATCGGCTATTCCCGCGCCTGCCGCGTGGACAACATCGTGGCGGTCACCGGCGCCGCGCCCATGAACCCGGACGGCTCCCTGAACTCGCCGGGCGACCTCTACGGCCAGACCAGGCGCTGCCTGGAGATCATCGCCGACGTGCTGGCCAAGGCCGGCGCGAGCATGGACCAGGTGATCCGCACCCGCATCCTCCTCACCGACATGAGCCGCTGGAAAGAGGCGGCCAAGGCCCACGGCGAGGCCTTCGGCCAGATCAAGCCGGCCGCCAGCCTCCTGGGGACCTCCGCCCTCATCCATCCGGGCTGGCTGGTGGAGATCGAGGCCGACGCGGTCATCGAGGCGAAGTAGCGCCGCAGCCGCGGCGTCCACAGCACAACCCGGGATGTTCGCATGGATCGAGAACTGGCGGCGCGCCTGACCATCCGCCCGGCCGGGCCGCCGGACCTGGCGGCCCTGGCGGCCCTGCGCCTGGACTTCTGCGCCGGGGAGGCCCACCC